>DALS01000040.1 GCA_002499445.1 Methanosarcina sp. UBA293 | reverse complement strand
GGATTTCTACAGAGCCATAAAAACTTCAAAAAGACAGATAAAAAGTTTCAAAAAGAGAAATTAAAAGGCCTGTTAAAAGACCTCAATAAACAAATTTAAAAATTAATTTCTGCACATCTAAGTACATGCTTCATCAGCATGGCAACTGTCAGAGGGCCTACGCCGCCAGGAACAGGGGTGATTAGGGCTGCCTTCTTGATTACATTTTCGAAGTCGACGTCCCCATATACGCCGTCTTTTTCCTGGGTAATGCCAACATCAAAAATTACTGCACCTTCCTTTACCATATTGGCTTTGACAAGATGTTTGACTCCAGTCGCTACCACCAGAATGTCTGCCTCAAGCGTGTATTTCTTAAGGTCATCTGTAAACACGTGACAGACCGAAACGGTTGCGTTCCGGTTAAGGAACATTGCTGCCATAGGTTTTCCAACAACATTACTGTGCCCGACAATAACCACGTTTTTGCCCTTAACAGGCACATTATATTCTTCAAGCGCCCGGATAATCCCATGCGGGGTACAGGGAACAAGACCTTCATCCCCTATCATTAACTTCCCCATATTATAGGGATGAAAACCATCCGCATCCTTTTCAGGGGCTATAGCCTCCATTGCTTCCTGAGGGAGAAGGTGTTTCGGAAGTGGGAGCTGAAGCAGGATTGCATGCACATCCCTATTTTTATTAAGGGTATCAATCAGGGAGAGAAGCTCCTCCTGACTGGTATCTGCCGGTAGGAAATGGTCTTCTGCCCGGATACCCACACGTTCACAGGCTCTATGTTTCAGGCGGACGTACATTTTGGAAGCAGGGTCATCGCCTACAAGGATGGTAGCAAGCCCAGGCGTTACACCCCGGCCGCTTTCAAGGGCTTCAACTCCGGACTCTACTTCATCTTCAATCTGCTTTGCAAGAACTTTTCCGTCTATGATCCGTAACTCATAGCTTTCAGTTGACATTGGTATAAACACTCCAACCTTTCAGGTTAGCAATAAACCGGGAACCTTGAACAGAGTTCCCTGATCTTACCACTAGTTTCCGACAGGAGCCTATCATTTTCTGCATTCTTAATTGCGATCTCGATATAGTCGGCAATTAACTCCATTTCTTTTTCCTTCATACCCCTTGTGGTGCAGGCAGGGGTTCCGAGCCTTACTCCGCTCGTAATGAATGGGCTGCGAGTCTCAAATGGCACTGTGTTTTTGTTTGCAATAATTCCGGCTTTACTCATTGCTGCCTCCGCATCCTTGCCTGTTATATTCATATTATTTAGATTAACAAGCATAAGATGATTGTCCGTGCCGCCAGACACGATATCAAAGCCCTTCTCTTTCAGACAATTACACAGAGTTTCTGCATTCTTTACGGTCTGGACCTGATCCTGTTTGAATTTCTCATTCATAGCCTCTTTAAAAGCGACAGCCTTTCCAGCTATGATGTGCATTAGAGGCCCGCCCTGAATACCAGGGAAAACCGCCTTGTTAACTCCGGTTGCAAGTTCTTCGGTCCTGGAAATAATCATTCCGCCTCTTGGGCCCCGGAGGGTTTTGTGGGTTGTGCTGGTAACGAAATCCGCGTAAGGTACAGGACTCTGATGCACGCCTGCAACTACAAGCCCTGCAATATGGGCAATGTCTGCAAGTAGATAAGCTCCAACCTCGTCAGCAATTTCGCGGAATTGCTTGAAATCGATTTCACGAGGATAAGCAGAAGCTCCACAAACAATCATTTGAGGTTTGCATTCCTTTGCCATCTCAAGAAGTTCAGAATAGTCAAGCATCTCAGTTTCTTTACTGACCCCGTAAGGCACAATATTATAGAGCTTTCCGGAAAAACTTACTGGACTGCCGTGAGAAAGATGTCCGCCATGCGAGAGGTCCATGGACATTATGGTGTCTCCAGGCTGCAAAACTGAGAAATAGACAGCCATATTTGCCCCTGAACCAGAATGAGGCTGGACGTTTACGTAATTTGCATTAAAGATTTTCTTTGCCCTGGCAATTGCAAGATCCTCAGCAACGTCCACGAAATCGCACCCGCCGTAGTATCGCTTGCCTGAGTATCCTTCAGCATATTTATTGGTCAGAATCGAGCCCTGTGCTTCCATAACAGCTTTGCTCGCATAGTTTTCGGATGCAATGAGGTTCAATTTATATTCCTGTCGCTCGGCTTCATTCTTAATAGCCTCAGCCAGTTCCGGATCAATTTTTTCAATATAAGACATTACTCTCACCTGAAACTTATTCATTAAAGCTATTCAAAATCAAGATTTTTGTGATTTGAGTTGATGGGTTAATTAACGCTAGCGTGTGAATACATGTAGGAGCTACCTAACAGCCTTGAAAGTGACTTCAGAGGTAGAACCGCATTCAGAGGTAGAACCACATTCAGAGGTAGAACCGCCGGATAGCGGGCTTGTTATTAAGCAGGCTTTTAAACGTGCCCTATAAACAGGTTCTATAACTTTTTCAGAGGAAGTTTTCATACTGAAGTCTCAGAACTTCCGGTAAAAAGCTCCTGATTATCTTGAAGATGGGGAACTTCGAAACCTGAAAAGCCGCATGGCACATGAGATTTCGAGAATACCTATAAGTTTGGATTATTTATAACTATCAGAGACTAATGAGGTAATTAACCGATAAAATCCATTCCAGTTTGCACTAATTTTAAGCATTTGCTCAAGTTCAGGTTACTACATTTCTGCCCTCAATTTTAAGTTTGCCCTCGGTAAAGAGCCTGACTGCCTCAGGATAGATAATATGCTCCTGTTCCAGGATTCTGGCAGTCAGGGTTTCTTCTGTATCTCCGGGAAGTACAGGTACACATCTCTGGAGGATTATTGGTCCTGAGTCCAGCCCTTCATCTACAAAGTGTACTGTACAGCCTGCAACTTTTACCCCATATTCAAAGGCTTGCTTCTGAGCATGAAGCCCTTTAAAAGCTGGTAGAAGAGAAGGATGAATATTCATAACCCTATTCCTATAGAGTTCTATAATTTCATTTCCCAAAAGTCGGAAGTAACCTGCAAGCAGAAGAAGATCCGTATTGTACTGATTGAGAATTTTCAAGATTGTCCTATCATATCCATCCTTATCGTACTCACACGGATCAAGGAAAACCGTGTTTATTCCATAATTTTTTGCACGTTCGAGAGCATAAGCATTTGCCTTATTGGAAATAACCACATTAATTGCCGCATTTTTTATGTGACCCTTTTCAATGCTGTCTATAATTGCTTGGAGATTCGAGCCATTTCCAGAAACCAGCACTGCAATCTTTACCGTCATTGAAGCTTTTAGAATGAAACAGTGATATATTAGGTTTTTGGAACTATACTACGGTATCTTGAAAGATTGAAAATAAAGCTATTTTAAGACTGAAGATAAATTCCTTTTAATATTCCTGAATTAGTTAATGTAACTTATTTTTAAAGTCTGAAATTCTCGCTTCATTTGAAACTTTAGAGGTCGCAATTTACTAAGGTTTATATGCAATTATCCCAAATCTTGATAAAACTAAGGAACTATCACGAAAACTAAGGAACTATCATGCTTAGATATAGGTTCACTCTATTCATGAATTTCTGTTATGGCTCTTCATGAGTTTCTGTTATGGCTCACGTTAAAAAATATGTTTGTAAAAACTAACTGATTTAGATATATAATTTTGGATTTTATAAGCCTTAAACCTTAATTTAATGGTATCTTCAGGATGGAAAACAATGAGCAGGGACACTGAAAAAGCTTTAAAGAACCCCGTAATAGTTTTGGTGGGCATTGCAGCTATAATAGACGTTATTTTAATAATTCTAATGTTTAAGTTTGCTGATGAGGAAAACCTGTTTATGGTCCTCTTAATCTCGGCACTAATAGGAGTTGTCGCGTTTGGGATTGCCAAAGGACTTGTTTCTATATCAAAGCAAAACTACGGTAAATAATGAAGTGAATAAATAGAGCCCACGCGGAGTAACTGTCGGCAGAATACTCGATGGACTGGTAAAACAATTGTTTTATTTTATATCTTTTTATCTTAGCGTTTAAAAATAGTCAAAAGATCTGGTTTTCTTTGTGTTGTCGTATTCTCAGGAGCATGGTTTTAAATAATTTCATTTCTAATATTCTTATTTAATGCTTTTTAACTTTCGTGAAAAACTAAATTCCAGCAAATTTCTGGTCACTGCTGAAGTCTCACCCCCTAAGGGCACAAGATATTCAGTTCCTCTGGAAGATATTCGCCAGCTCAAAGGCATTGTAGATGCTGTAAACGTCACGGACAATCAGTGTTCAATTATGCATATGAGTTCCTTGGCTTTTAGCAAGCTTCTGCTTGATGAGGGACATGAGCCTATTATGCAGCTCACCTGCCGAGACCGGAACAGGATCGGGCTTCAGTCAGATCTTCTTGGAGCGTATGCTCTGGGAATCCGGAATATCTGCTTGATGACAGGGGATTTTCCTTCGTGCGGAGATCACCCAGGTTCAAAGCCCGTATACGACCTTGATTCGGTGCAGCTCATGCAGCTCGTCCGAAAGCTTGATTCAGGCATCGACTTTGTTGGAAACAAGTTGGACGGAGGCACTTCTTTCTGTGCAGGTGCTGTCTCTGGCATAGATCCTGAAAAACCTCTACAACTCATAAAGCTTGAGAAAAAAGTCAGGTGCGGAGCAGACTTTATCCAGACTCAAGCTGTCTATGACGTGGGTATGTTTGAGGAGTTTATGGAGGCTATAAATCACCTTGAAGTGCCTGTAATTGTAGGCTTGATCCCTCTAAGATCCCTGGGTATGGCCAAATTCATGAACAAAAATATTTCGGGGATTCATGTGCCTGAAGAGATCATGTTCCGAGTAAAAGATGCACCAGATCCAATCAAAGAAGGCCTTTCCATAGCTTCAGAGACTATAAAAGAACTTATGAAACTCTCAAGAGGGGTCCATATTATGCCTGTAGGCTCCCATGAAAATACCCCTAAATTGCTTTCTATGGCTGGAATTTCCAGAAAGTAACGGAATATAAATTATTCACTTAAAACGGGAGGTTTCTTCCCCTTTTTCTTTAAGTTTTAAAACTTCTTATTTTGTGTATTTGTACCGTTAATTTCCTTTTTTTAGCTCTGTAAAAACCCTTAATTTGGGGCAAGTTAGTTAAAATATTACCAAATTGTAGAAAAAGGCGGAATCTTATTTTATGGCGTTTTTTAGTGTACACTACCAGTTTTTTACTACACAGCAAATGTTTATGAAATTGTAGCATATATAATTGAACAGATAATGGCTTTTGCAATTAGCAGTAAACTTATTGCATTATTTTCTGTGGAAAAAACTCAAAATCTTGAAATATCCAGCTGAAAATAACCTGGGGGCATATAGTAAAGAAAGAAATGTTAAAATGTTTAGCTGATGCTGTTATTGAAGGAAATAAGAACCAAGTAAACGAGAAAACAAGGAAATGAGAAACCTGTAGAAGAACTGGCACAAAAGCTCTCGATGAAAGGGGTAGACGCCTATAATGCAATTGTTAAATAATGCAATTGTTAATGGGCTTGCCAGGAGGATTTCGATTGTAAACGAAAAAACTAAAATAATAGGTTTAGAGTTCTCCGCCAGACCGGAGTAAACCTGAAAAGGTGGTAGCAATGAAGGTAATAAGCATCGTTTCATGTAAAATCTTTGAAGATGAAATTGTTCATCTCCTGGAACACGACAAAAAGATGGGTGAAGTTCTAATTCTAAAAAATGAGAGTTCTGAGGAGATTGTACGAAAGCTTGGGAAAGCTGGCGTTCCCTGCCAGGAAATTGTTCTTAGAGATATTGAGACATGCAGAAATTTCAGGAATTTGCAGCAAAATAGGGATGCTGGGTTAATTCTTGTACTTAACATCCTCGAAGTTGTTGATAAGGTAAAAAACAGTACCAGACTGAAAATGAACGTATATGAAGCCATTCTAAAAATGGCGCTTTTCTCAGACGGCCTGCTTTTGTTCTATGGACTTTGTGGGAATGCGTTTAGAGACATCGAAAAAGATTTTGAGTACCTTGAACGTCCTTTCGTACTGCTCAGGGATGCTGAAGGAAACATTGTTGACAACTGCCTCTGTGCGACTCTTGGGAGCAAAAAAGCATTCATGGAAGCAAAAAAGGATTTAAGTGGGGAGAATAGAGAGGGGAAGACTTTCATGCTTACTCCAATGTGGGCTGCCAACTGGGAAAAAATGGTAGTAGCTAATGGTTTTGCCCGGAGCCTAGAAGCTCTTGAGGAATCAAAGCGTGTATTCAAAACTGCCAGGTATACTAAGGTGGCAAAAATCAATACCGGTATAAAATACAAGCATAATTTTGAACCTAAAGTAAGGGAATTTGCAGCTTTTTATGAGTTTGGAATAACAGAGATCAAGGCTGAACAAGTTATCTTCGAAAGGTGTTACAGCGAATTGAAGCATTCGCTATAACCTATCTCTAAAAATCACCATAAGTCATCTTTAAAAATACGCTCAAATTACGCCCTCAGGAGAAAGATTTTCAAGTTAGATTTTGATAATCTGTAGGTTACCTTTAGTTTACCTCTAGTTATTCCGGTTAACTTTTCAGGAGACACTTTCTTATTTTTAAGTTTTGACATCCTTAGAATAAATTTTACCGGAATTTTCGGATACATTTATCAATATCTTGCGGTATTTTACGATTTGATCTCGCATCTATTTTTGGTTAGGCAGCCCACGCGGTTCAGCAAACCAAGCTAATGATTAGCTTTAAAAGCTTCAAAAGGCAGCAGAATATGAGTTTAGAAAAGACTTCCATACAGATGTTTGGGATTAAGACCCCTATTATCAGGGAAGGGGATGATATCGTACAGATTCTAGAAACGGCTCTCGAGGAAGCAGGTCTTGTCCCTGTTGATGGGGACATTTTCGTACTTGCCGAATCTGCAGTTGGTACGGCGGAAAGAAGAGTCGTCAAGCTTGCAAGCGTCACTCCAAGCAAAAGGGCAAAGGAGCTTGGAGAACAGTACGGAATCGATCCCAGAGAAATGGAACTCGTGCTCCAAGAATGCGATGAAATTTTTGGGGGCGTACCCGGAGCCGCTCTTACAATTACAAAAGGCGTTCTAGCTCCGAACGCAGGAATTGATGCTTCCAATGCTCCTGAAGGCCATGTAACTTTGCTTCCCGAAGATCCACGAAAAAGTTCAGAAAAGATCCGGAGCAGGCTTGAACAGCGCTATTCATGCAGGCTGGGAGTAATTATAGGAGACAGCAGGACTCAACCTCTCAGGCTTGGTTGCTCGGGAATTGCGCTTGGAGTTTCAGGTTTTATACCTGTGGAGGATGTCAGGGGAACTAGCGACATCTATGGAAAAATTCTTCGTATTACATATAAAGCTGTAGCGGATAACCTCGTCTCAGCTGCTGAACTCCTAATGGGAGAAACCGCGGAAAGGGTTCCCTGCGTGCTAATCCGGGGAGCTCCTGTAATTATGGTTAACGAGTCTCCTGATATGCCAACTATCCCAATGGAAGGTTGTATGTATTTTGGCAACATCATTAGAGGCAGAATCGACGATAAAGATACTGGGAAAAATGTATGATTCTTTAATTCAATTTTTAATTCAATTGAAGTTTATCGATACTCACTCTCACGAATGCGTTTACAGTAAAACCAATAAAACTGAGATAAGCGTTATATATTTTCGAAGATAATATATACGAGTAATTGAGTCCCGACCCTGTATTTGGTAAATCCAGCATTCAGGTCGCCTATCATTCAGGATTGGGTTTCCGGCAGCTTTTTCGTACAGGCCTTTACAAGCAGTAAATGTACGATTCCTCTGTATGCTTTCCGGAGTGAATTAAACAAAAACAGAGAAAGTCTCAGACGTTTCAAATATAAGGGTGATTTTATGAAACCGATGTTATTGGACTTTTCCGCAACATGGTGTGGACCTTGCAGGATGCAAAAACCGATTCTTGAAGAGCTAGAAAAAAAGTATGGGGATAAGGTTGAGTTCAAGGTTGTCGACGTGGATGAAAACCAAGAACTGGCCTCCAAATATGGTATACATGCTGTTCCAACTCTGATAATTCAGAAAGATGGGGCTGAAGTAAAACGCTTCATGGGAGTTACCCAAGGCAGTGTACTGGCATCGGAACTCGACAAGATTCTCTGATCCTCAGTTTTTCTGGGAAGATCGCCCAAGGTTACAGAAACCTGGGGCTAATCTTTTTCCATACTTGTATTTTTAGGTTTTTTTCTATAAATCCTTCGATTCTAAATAAATTGATTTTTAGTTTTTTATAAAAGCGTTTATAGAAGCGCTTCAATGACCCTTTTCCTACTCACCTACCCACTGCTGGCTATTCGTAAATAACAGCCTCACTGTTGGATTTCCTTTATTTTGAATAAGAAATCTTCCTAAGATCGTTAGGAAAAGGTATGAGAGTTTCATAGAGGTCATAATAATTACATCAGTTTATTCAAAGAAATTATATCAGTAATAATAGTAGAAGTTGAATAAAAATAAGATATAATCCGTCAAAATACTATTCATTTCTCCCCCCGCGCTTTTTTAGACCCATCAGTAAAATGTTATATAGATAATATTACAGAATACTATCAAAATAAAGTTAGTCAAATGAGATAAATATTTATAGTCAGTACATCCTAATTAATAGTACAAAAACGTAAAAAATTACAATGAAAACGTAAAAAATTATGGTGGGAAAAACATGAAAATCCGAGTGGTTAGTTCCAGAGAAGATATCCTTACGCTTAACCCTAATGAGCGCATTGTTCATCTTGCCTTCAGGCCTTCGAACAAGGATATTTTAGGACTGGTTGAAGCCTGCCCAAAGATTGAGGTAATTCAGTTACCCAAATCTTACAAGCGCACGATTTCAAAATCGATAGAAATGTTCCTTGAGATGCAAAGAATCCAGCTTATCGAAGGCGATGTCTGGGGTCATAGAAAAGATATAAACGAATATTACGTCATTCCATCATCAGTGAATGAAAAAATAAGGGAAATGAAATCCGAAGGTAAATCCACTGAGGATATTGCAACAAGAATTTCAAGAGAGAGTAAGCTTAATCCTGAAATGGTTACTTATATCATGACCAAGGAAACTCCTGCCTGAATTCAAGCAGAATAAATACGCAGTCAGGCGCGTTTCACTGGAGATCAAATTGTAAAAACGTTGAACATTTGCAACCAGATCTCCAGTTTTACAAAGAAATTTCTAAGAAGCTTTCACTCACCTTTTTTCGTTAATTTAAGGTAAAGTCCTAAACGACTTAAATTTTGATACAATCTCATTTTTATAAACAGACAGGCGAATTACGAAGCTACCGATTTCCCTAACCTTAAATACCTTAAGCATTATCTCTTCAACGATTTGTGTGATTTCTAAAAAACTTATTGATCTTGGTGTGCTGGCGCTCAGGCAGCGTAACTCTCGCGGGACTTTTAAACCGCATGTTTCCATCCGGTTCAGGGATAATGCCGGGGATTTGCGCACCTTTTCAATTGATACTACCAGAACTCTGGGAAAACGCCTCCAACCCGATGCCTATCTGATCACCCATGCCCATTCTGATCATCACGGAAAATCAGCTATGCTCTCTCCCAATGCCGTATGTTCGGAAAAAACTGCGATGGCACTTGAAATCAGGCACGACCGGAAATATGCAGGCAGCGTATACAGGCTTGGAGACGAAATCGACATACAAGGAACAAAGGTAAAGACCTTCCCTACGCAGCATGCAGTAGGGGCGACTGCTTTTTATTGGGAAAATGAGGTGGGGACAAGGATTTTAGTTACAGGAGACGTTAAAGACGCAAGCAGGCTTCCTCCCTGTGATGTCCTTATTACTGAAGCTAATTATGGCGATCCGGCTGATCCCTCCTGTCATTTTGCAGATGATCTTGAAGGTATGAAATCTGCCCTTTTTGATAGCGGACCGGTTGCCTTTGGGGCATACGAATTTGGGAAAGCCCAGAGAGCAGTCGAACTTATAAGAGACTTTGGGTATGACGGCGCCATCTGTATGGAAGCCAGGACACGAGCTCTTACTCGTAGCATGCTTGAAGATGCCGGAGAACTGGAAGGGCTTGGCTTCGAAAAAGATAACGGAGTTTTTGTAGTCGCTCCCTGGGACCTTAACAAGCTTCCCTGGAACATGAAAAAATACGTACTCAGCTGCCGTATGGATTATCCTTACCCCGTAATCAAGATAAGCGACCATCTTGACGTACATGGGCTTGAAAATATGGTCAAGAAATTATCTCCTGAAGTCACACTTGTCTATCACCCGAGCGGACATAGACCCTCAAAATTTTCAAAACATTTAAATTCAATAGGAATCGATTCGATATCCATAGATCAGATAGGTAATGTTTTAAGCAATGACTTTATTTAAGGCTATGAAATTTAGCTTTAATAATTTAATTTAGTTTAATTTAGATCGTTTGCTTTCAACAAACTAATTTAATTATCCAATTCCAATAATCTAATTTCAAATAATTTAGTTCAATAACCTTAATTCAATAATTAAATTCTAATAATTTAAATATAATGATTTTAATCTGATAGCTCAAATTTATCAATTCAAACCTTAAATAATTCAGGTCTAATTTTTTACTTAGATTAGATCCTGACTACGATTGCATCCCGGGAATGTTAATTGCCGTTCAGGAGAGTATACAGCTTGAGTAAGCGAAACCCAAAGTCAAAGTTTAGAAAGGAACCCGCAGAACTTACACAATCTGCTGCAGAAAGTCCTGTAGCAAAGATTGAGACTCCAGAAAAGAAGAGCCAGATTAAGGAAAGGACGCCTGAAGAAAAACAAAAGGAATACAGGGACGGAATTATAAAAACAATTGTCGCTTCAATACTTGGAATTATCTCCGGAGTTATAATGTTCAGCAAGTATGGGGCAGGCGAAGACCGGCCTTGGTATGCCATATTAATGATTGTTATAGGGATTACATATTTCGTCCAGAAGCTTATCTATCCCCAGCTTAAGATAGATGTCAAGGAATTCAAGTTTAAGGACTGGTTTTATGTAGAGTTTATAGTTATTGATTTCTTCCTTGTTGTCTGGACTCTCCTCCTGAATTAATTTTTTTTGATATTCATTCCTGAGCTGCAAAAAAGCTTTCTCAAACTTGAGGCCTTTTATAGGCTTTTTTATTATAGGCTTCTGCCTGTTCTGTAATAGTCCAACGGTTCATATACCAGAGCAACATTTCATAATCGATACTGTTGTATAAATACAACAATACCTCAAGTTTATAGAATAAATCTCTCAATAGGTGCATTGCTATAAACGGAAAGGGTTTGATTGTGCCACCATACCATTATTATCGTGCTGTGACAATTGCCTTCTACTATAAGCAAATGTCTTTATTGTTACGCGCTACACTTGGAAATTACAGCAGACACGCCATTTCATCTTATCCAAAATTCAACATATCTTAAAATCAAGGAAAAAACGTAGTTTTCGGGGACTAACATGAGAATAGCTATACTTAATAAAGATAGGTGTCAGCCTAGACGGTGCAGTAAGGAGTGCGAGAAATACTGTCCAAGGGTCCGAACAGGGGACGAAACGATTGTTTTTGAGGAGGGAGGAAAACCCATTATCTCTGAGGAGCTCTGTGTAGGCTGCGGAATTTGCATTAACAAATGCCCTTTTAAAGCTATTATGATCATAGGGCTTCCTGAAGCTCTGAAGGAGCCAACACACAGGTATGGGCAAAATGGTTTTGCCCTCTTTGGATTGCCTGTGCCCAGAGTAGGAAAAGTAACAGGAATTCTCGGCCCTAATGGAATTGGAAAAAGTACATCAGTCCAGATTCTTTCAGGAGCTTTAATCCCTAACTTCGGACAGGAAAAAGGCGATTGGGATACTGTACTTGAACATTATGCCGGTACGGCACTTTATGATTACTTCAAAGCTGTCGCAGATGGGAAGGTCCGAGTTTCCCAGAAACCCCAGTACGTAGACATGATCCCTAAAGCTTTCAAAGGAAAAACATCTGAACTGCTCGAAAAAACCGATGAAAGAGGAATTCTTAGTGAGCTTATCGACTACCTTGACTTAAAAAGCATAGTTGATAGAAAAATCTCGGAATTGAGTGGTGGGGAACTACAACGCGTGGCAATTGCAGCATGTGCAGCAAAGGATGCTCAGTTCTATTTCTTTGACGAAATTAGTCCCTATCTTGATATTTACCAGAGAATTAACGTCGCCCGCCTGGTTCAGAAGATTTCAGAGGACAGGGCTGTGCTCGTAGTAGAGCATGACCTTGCAGTCCTGGACATGCTCACAGACGTGATTCACATTGCTTATGGAGAGCCTGCAGCCTTCGGCGTGGTTACTCTTCCAAAGAGTGTACGTGTGGGGATTAACCAGTATCTTAAAGGTTACCTCCCTGAAGAAAACATAAGAATCCGCCCTGAAGCCATTAAATTTGAAGTCCATCCCCCAAGAGAAGACTACCAGTTAAGATCTATGGTTACTTTTAACGGTTTTTCAAAGAAATTTGGGGACGGCTTCTCCCTGAAAGCCACAGGCGGCAGCCTTCGGGAAGCAGAAGTGCTCGGAATAGTTGGGCCGAACGGGATAGGAAAGTCAACCTTCGTAAAAGTGCTTGCAGGAGAAATCAAGCCTGATGAAGGCGAGCCCGGCATAGAAGTCAAAATCTCTTACAAGCCTCAGTACATTAAAGCCGATACTCCTGTGCGTGTACAGGACTTCCTGCGTGGCATCTCAAGGCAGTTTGGGACCAGCTACTACGAGGTCGAGATTTCAAACCCACTTCAGCTTGAAAAGATTTATGACAGCCTGCTTACAGACCTGAGTGGTGGAGAACTGCAAAGAGTTGCGATTGCAGCCTGCCTCTCCAAAGAAGCTGATCTCTATATTCTGGATGAGCCCAGCGCCCACCTGGATGTAGAGCAGCGCTCCATGGTCACAAGAGTTCTCAACCGCTTTGCCGAAAGCAACCAGAAGACCGCCCTCGTCGTAGACCATGATATCTACATGATAGACATGTTGAGCCAGCGCCTCATGGTTTTTGAAGGAAAACCTTCAGTATACGGTGAAGCACACGGTCCATTCAGCATGGAAGAAGGTATGAACAAATTCCTGAAAAACCTGGGAATAACCTTCCGCAGGGACGAGGAAACAAGGCGCCCGCGTGTGAATAACCTAGGTTCAAGGCTTGACCGGGAACAAAAAGAAAGTGGAAATTACTATTACTCTGCAAGCAGTTAAATTCGATATGCAGTTAAGTGATTTAAATGAAAGTTGAAGAAATCTAAAAGAATCGGAGTTCCATTAACAGGGAACTCAAGGTTTTCGCAGGGGCTTTTGAAAAGGCTCTTGCAAGTAAAAAAGTAGAAACTGAGATTTCAAAATAGTTTTTTATCCAATGTGTGAGTTTCTGATTCTCAATGAAGATAGAAAGTCTCGATCTGCCTGATGAAGTAAAACAGTTTTATCTCAACTCTGGGATTCTGGAACTTTACCCCCCTCAGGCCGAAGCCGTAGAAAAAGGGCTGCTTGAAGGAAGAAACCTGCTTGCTGCAATCCCGACAGCCTCAGGTAAGACTCTCCTTGCCGAGCTTGCAATGTTGAAATCCATCCGCGCAGGAGGAAAGGCACTCTATATCGTGCCTCTCAGAGCTCTTGCTTCCGAGAAATTCAGGCGGTTTCGGGAATTTTCGGAACTTGGAATAAAAGTCGGAATTTCTACAGGGGATTATGACCTCAGGGACGAAGGGCTCGGAATAAATGATATTATTGTTGCGACTTCAGAAAAAACCGATTCCCTGCTCAGGAACGAGACTGCCTGGATGCAGGAAATTTCAGTTGTTGTAGCAGATGAGGTACATCTTATAGATTCGCCAGATAGGGGCCCCACGCTTGAGGTAACCCTCACAAAACTTAGGAAAATGAACCCTTCCTGCCAGATTCTAGCATTATCCGCAACTGTAGGAAACGCCGACGAACTTGCAGCCTGGCTGGGAGCCAACCTTGTAGTAAGCGAATGGAGACCTACCGAACTACAGGAAGGAGTATTATTTAATAGGACTTTCTATTGCAAGGGTAAAGAAACTCCTATTGAACGATCCACAAAAGACGAAGCTGTGAACCTTGTGCTAGATACTCTTAAGAAAGGTGGACAGTGTCTGGTTTTCGAAAGCAGCAGGAAAAACTGCATGGCTTTTGCAAAAAAGGCAGCTTCAGCCGTTAAGAAGACACTTTCCGCAGAAGACAGGGAAGTGCTCACAGCAATTGCAGGCAAGATTCTCGAAAACAGTGAAACCGATACTTCAACTACCCTTGCAACCTGTGTTCGCTCAGGAACGGCTTTTCACCATGCTGGTCTTACCACGCCTTTAAGGGAACTTGTGGAGGATGGTTTCAGAACAGGAAAGATCAGGCTGATTTCAAGCACTCCTACCCTTGCAGCCGGGCTAAACCTGCCTGCACGGCGCGTAATTATCCGAAGTTATCGACGGTATTCTTCTGAAAGCGGGATGCAGCCCATTCCTGTGCTAGAGTACAAACAGATGGCAGGCAGGGCAGGCAGACCGAGGCTTGACCCGTACGGAGAATCTGTGCTTGTTGCAAAGTCATATGAAGAATTTGTTTTCCTTTTTGAGAAATATATCGAAGCCGAAGCCGAAGATATCTGGTCCAAACTCGGAACTGAAAATGCCCTAAGGACTCATGTGCTCTCTACAATCTCCAATGGCTTTGCAAGGACAAGAGAAGAGCTAATGGATTTTCTCGAGGCAACCTTTTTCGCTTTCCAGTACTCGAATTTCGGGCTTTCTACGGTTGTGGACGAATGCCTCAATTTTTTACGCCAGGAAGAGATGCTTGAGAAAACAGAAGCTCTTATTCCTACAAATTTTGGAAAACTTGTCTCAAGGCTCTATATCGATCCCCTATCAGCAGCCCGCATTGTAAAGGGTTTGAAAGAAGCAAAAAGCCTTAGCGAGCTTACCCTACTGCATCTGGTTTGCAGTACGCCTGATATGCGCTTGCTTTATATGCGGAACCATGATTATCAGGGCATTAATGACTATGTGATGGCTCACGCCAGCGAGTTCGTAAAGGTTCCCAGTCCCTTTAATATTACGGAATATGAATGGTTCCTGGCAGAAGTAAAAACTTCTCTTCTTCTGGTAGACTGGATTCATGAAAAGACTGAAAATGAGATTTGTTTAAAGTTTGGCACCGGGGAAGGCGACATTCACGCAATTGCTGATATTGCAGAATGGATAATACACGTCACAGCTCAGCTTGCCAGACTTCTTGATCTAAAGGGAGCAAAAGAAGCTACAGAACTTGAAAAGCGGATCCATTACGGAGCAGGTCCGGAGCTAATGAATCTGCTCGATATCAGAGGAATAGGGCGTGTAAGAGCAAGAAAGCTCTATGAAGCAGGCTTTAGATCAATATCAGAGCTTGCAGGAGCTGATCCTGAGAAAATTGCTGCTCTTCTGGGACCGAAAATTGCAGACAGGATATTTAAGCAAGTAGGAAGTAAAGAGGAAATCAATAAAATTTTTGAGCCTGAATCTCTTGAGAGAAGTCCTTCTTCAGGGCAAAAAACAATTAGTGATTTTTGATTATACCTGCCTCATTCCTCTTATTAATTGATAGTTCAGGTCTTTTTACGGTTTTTAATTTTCTAAAAAGAGCTCAGAAAGGATAAAATATTAAATGAGAGCAGAAATTAATGAAATTATATTATTAGATTGACCGATTATCTGGTTATTTGGATCTAAAAATAAAAATTAACCACTTAATCGAAAACAATAACTAATTTATACAAGAGTCAGCGTATATCATATTGCCGATTAATATAAATTTCAGATTTTAACGTGTATTAATTTCAACCTGTATAAGGTCCTGTCAGGATCTTTCAGAGATGGTCATATGTTATTCAAAAAGTTGTCTGATATTTCGGAAGCTGAAATGCAGAAATTGCTCTCCCGGGGGTCCGGGCTTGAGGATGTAGCAAAAACTGTATCAGCCGTGCTTTCCGATGTGCGTACCAAAGGAGATGCCGCGCTCAGAGAGTATACGGCTAAATTTGATAAAGTTGAACTTGCAAACATTGAAGTGAGCAAGGAGGAATTTGAAAAGGCTCTTTCAGGCATAAGTCCTGAACTCCTAGATCACCTTAAGTCCGCAGCTGAAAACATACGGGCTTTTCATGAAGCTCAGCTTCCAGAAGCTACCTGGTTCATGGAACTCAAACCAGGAATCGTACTGGGCCAAAAAGCAACACCTCTCGAAAGCGTGGGTGCGTATGCTCCTGGAGGACGGGCTTCCTATCCTTCAACCGTACTCATGACTGTAATTCCTGCCAGGGTCGCAGGGGTGGAGCAGGTAATAGTTTGTACACCTCCGAGACCGGATGGTACCGTGCACCCACTTACGCTTGCAGCCGCAAAAGTTGCAGGAGCGGACAAAGTTTTCAAACTTGGCGGTGTGCAGGCTATAGGAGCAATGGCTTATGGGACTGAGACAGTTCCGAAAGTGGACAAAATCATAGGGCCAGGAAATGTTTTTGTCACGTCTGCCAAAATGCAGATCAGAGATGTTGCAGAGATCGATTTTCCAGCAGGCCCAAGCGAGGTACTCATTATTGCAGATGAGTCGGCAGATGCCGTTATGGCCGCATCGGATATTATAGCGCAGGCCGAACATGATCCAAGTGCAGTCTCGATACTCGTTACAGATTCAGATACGCTGGCAGAAGCTGTAAAAAAAGAAGTGCTTATTCAGGCTGAACAGACTGCAAGAAGCAGCATTGTAAAGTCATCTCTTGAAAATGCCGCAATTCTTACTGCGGATTCCCTAGAACAATGTATAAACTTCAGCAATAAATTTGCCCCTGAGCATCTCGAAATTATAGTATCAAACCCTGATTTTGTACTTGACAAGATTAAAAATGCAGGATCGATTTTTATAGGGAACTATTCTCCTGTTCCTGTTGGGGATTATGCCTCTGGGACCAATCACGTGCTTCCCACGGCAGGATACGCCAGAGTTTACTCAGGTCTGAATATCAACCATTTTATTAAATATTCGAGTATTCAGAAAATCAGCAAGAGTGGGCTTGAAAGTCTGAAAGAAACTATAATCGCATTAGCCGAGGAGGAGGGCTTACAGGCACATGCTGATGCTATTAGGACTCGTTTTGGGTACAAACCCTGTAAATAATATTTCAGCTAATCGATATGTATATAAAATGTGAGTGCGTAACGAAATTCAATTTTCAAATAAATAAAAATTAAATTCTTAAATAAAGAGAGTGGGGATTAATATGAAAATCAGAGTAGTTAGTTCACGGGAGGAAATTCCTACCCTGAATCCAAACGAGAAGGTTATCCACCTTGCTTTTAGACCATCCAACAGGGACGTATTTATGCTTGCAGAAACATGTCCGAAAATTGAAGCTATACAGCTTCCCAAATCTTATAGAAGGACTGTTTCCAAGTCAATTGAAATGTTCTTGGATATGCAGAAGATAAATCTTCTGGAAGGGGATGTATGGGGGCACAGAAAGGACATAAATGAATATTATAACGTCTCTCAGAATGTCCTTGAGAAAATTCAGGAATTAAAAGCCGACCGTTTCACAAATGAGGCCATCGCCGAAAAGCTTTCGAGAGAAAGTAAATTAAACTCGGATATGATCCTCTACATCTTGAGCAAAAAAATCATGGATTAATTTGTTTAGATTAATGTGTTAATTCATTCGCCATCTCTCAGGCATCAGGGGATAGCTTCTTTTCAAGCTTGTGTCTCCTTTGAAAGATGGCGAAAAGAGTAAACAGTCAGCTCTCAGAAAGGAATAAACGAACAGATCCTAAAACAAGAATAATAAAAAACAGGAATAATAAATATCTCAAAAAGAGCTGAAAATTTCTAAAATTCTTACTTAAAATATGGGTTCTTATTTTAAGATGGAACTCCAGATTGGAACTTCCATCTAATGTAAACTTTTCTTAAGTTTTTCGAGTTTTTTAGTTTCAGAAGTAACTTTTTTGTTAGAAGGAAGACTTTTACGTAATAATTAAATGTTATTTTTATATTTATTAAGGCTATGGAAATAATTCATAATCTTTTAAAATATTAAAAGTAAGTAGCTCTAAGGAATTAGATATTTACTATATGTTTTTTCCAAGTAATCTCAAATATACAGGACAATGTCGCCAAGTGTATAGAAAATTATTTAGGTAAAGTCGTACAACTTACTTTATTGATTCTTTAATTATGTTTGGGTCGGGGGATCTATATGAAAATCAGAGTTGTCAGTTCAAGAAATGAAATTCTGTCACTAAATCCTGATGAAAAGGTTGTTCACCTTGCATTCAGGCCGTCAAACAAAGATATTTTTCTTCTTGTGGAGACCTGTCGGAAACTAGAAGTAATACAGCTCCCCAAGTCTTACAAAAGGACTGCCTCAAGAGCCATAGAAATGTTTTTAGAGATGCAAAAGGTTCAGCTCTTAGAGGGGGATGTATGGGGTCATAGGAAAGATATTAAAGAGTACTATACTATTCCCCCTTCCATAATCTCAAAAATAAGAAGCATGAAAACTGAAATCCTCTCTGGTGAAAAAAACGCGGAAAAAGTAGCGCAGGAAATCAAGCTTAACCCTAAGATGGTTTTTTACATTCTCAACAAGGGAGGTTAAGAACATAACTTCCCGAATTCTACTGCAGAAGCACGAAGCAGGCTTGCTCACAAACTTTTTCAAAAAACGCTTGCTCACAAACTTTTTCAAAAAAAGTTTGATCAAAAACGGCTTGGCAGCGGTGTGATCACAACCCTTTTAAAAAAAAGCTTGACCGCAAACTTTTAAGAAAAATTTGATCAAAAACGGCTTGGCAACGGCGTGATCAACCGGCGCAACGGTTGCGGTTCAACGGTTGCGATTCAAGGTTGTAGGATGCTTTTAAGGCATCCTATTTGGGTATTTTCCTGTTTTTGAACTAATTTTAGGCTTTTCAGGCAAGTTCTTTATTAAAATATTTATCATAAGAAGTCATGTCGAAGTGCCCGTGTCCGCTAAGGTTGAAGAGAATTGTTTTTTCTTCTCCAGTTTGCTTGCATTTAAGAGCTTCGTCAATTGCGCAACGGATCGCATGAGAGGATTCTGGAGCAGGAACTACGCCTTCTGATCGGGCGAACTGTATAGCGGCATCAAATACAGGATACTGATCATATGAAACAGCCTCAATAAGCCCTTCAGCACAGAGCTTACTAACGATTGGAGAATCCCCATGATAGCGGAGTCCACCTGCATGGATGGCAGGAGGCACATGCTTGTGGCCCAAAGTATACATCTTGAGAAGCGGGGTCATCTCGGCGGTGTCTCCGTAATCGTACCTGTATTCTCCTTCCGTCAGGGTCGGGCATGCCGAGGGCTCGACTGCGATTACTCTTGCATTGCCCTTTCCTTCAAGCCTGTCTTTTATAAATTCAAGGGAAATTCCAGCAAGGTTACTTCCCCCTCCGCAGCAGCCTATGACTATATCAGGATAGGTCTCAACCTTTTCAAGCTGCTTTTTGCTTTCAGACCCGATTACTGTCTGGTGAAGTATAACATGGTTAAGCACGCTTCCGAGAGAGTATTTTGTGTTATCGTGCGCGATTGCATCTTCTACGGCTTCACTGATTGCAACTCCCAGGCTTCCCGGAGTTTCTGGCTGCTCTTCAAGAATTTTTCTTCCAAATTCTGTGTCCGGGCTGGGTGAAGGCACAACATTTCCTCCCCATACTGTCATCAGGGATTTCCGATAGGGTTTCTGGTAATAGCTGGAACGGACCATGTAGACTTTACATTCGAGATCAAAGTAGTTGCAGGCAAGAGCTAATGCACTCCCCCACTGTCCTGCCCCGGTTTCGGTTGTAATTCTCTCGGTTCCTTCTTTCATATTATAGTAAGCCTGGGCAATTGAGGTATTTGTCTTATGGCTACCCGCAGGGCTTACTCCTTCCTGTTTATAATATATCTTTGCAGGGGTTTTAAGAAGTTTTTCCAGCCTGTGAGCTCTATAAAGAGGACTTGGTCTCCAGAGCTTGTAAATCTCGAGAATCTCTTCCGGGATATCGATAAACCTCTCACCACTCATCTCCTGCTTGATAAGGACTTTTGGAAAAATCGGCTCAAGAGCATCTGGGCTAATAGGTTCCCAGGTTCTAGGATCGAGAGGTGGCTCAATAGGAGAAGATAAGTCTGAAAGGACATTATACCACTTTTTAGGCATTTCATTTTCGTCTAGGATGATCTTGGTCTGTTCCATTATTTCTCTCCAATATTCATTTACGATTCATTTATGCACAGAATGATGCTTCGATGTATATAACTGTTACTTACATTACACTATAGGTGCCTACATTCCATCTATGTACTTTTCGAAAAAAACTAGATTTTTAGAGATAAGCTGCTCATCAAATAAGAAGCCTAAAAAGAAAGAAATTACAAGCTGAAAAAATTAAAAATCCAAAACTGGAACTGTGAAAAAGGAAAAGTGGTCAGAACCGAAAGCTCAACTCTAAAAATAACTAATCAGCCCTGAAAATAACTACCCAAGTCTGAAAATAGTCAATCGAATCTGGAAATAGCTTTGAGAAACCTCAGAGTTCGATTGATTTTAACTATCTCATTGAATTATTTCTGCAAGCTCTACAGCGAGCTTTGCTACTTCAATTGCGCTTGCCCCTAGAAGGAATATCATTGGTTCTTTTCCCGGGCTCCCTTCATCATAGATAACTCCCGGCATGCTTCCATATTTTTTTATTGCTTCAGTTGTGCCCAAGTCCGCATTACTGGCGTTTTCCGGTTCTCCAGCTCTGTCAAAAGAAGAAATTTCAAGTTTCATTTCTCTGCAGGCTGCAAGAGTTTCCTCAGAGTACTTTATGTTAATTGCTGCTCTTATTTCAGAATTGTAGCGCAATAAAGCTAGAATAACCCCTGCCACGTGCTGACTAGCTCCGAAGTCCACACAACCTATAGGAACTGCCCGTCCCTTGTGCCACACTATCCTGCCATCCACTGCTGCAATATCTTCATAGCTGCTTGCTTTCGGAAGAGCCATTCCTATGTTACAGCCTACTTCAGGAATTAGCTTCGGAAAATTAGAGCTGTCTTCAAGCACAGAAACTGCTTCTTTTAACTCTCTTAAGACTAGGTAGCGCTCTTTTTCCTCAAGAGTCGCTCCAATAGGGTTTACAGGACCTACTCCCCTACCTACAGGCTGGCTCTTTAGGATCGCCTGTTCAACAAATTTCTTTGCTTTCCTTGCAGCCTCGTCTAAGCTTTCTCCTGAGGCTAAAAAGGCAGTCACTGCTGAAGAATAGGTACAGCCCGAACCATGCGTACCTCCTTTAACAAAAGTACCTGGGATACGGGTAAAAGTATCAGAAGCAGCTTCATAAAGTAAGTCAGTAGCATCCAAGTGCCCTCCTGTAACAATGACAGCCTCGACACCCAGATCTGCAATTTTCCTGGCTGCGACTCTTGCATCCTCAGGGGTTTCGACAGTCATGCCGGCAAATGCGCCTGCTTCGGGCGCATTAGGGGTAGCAACCTTACAGAGAGGCAACAGTTCTTTGATAAGGACAGAGAGAGCTTCTTTCCGCAGCAGATCTCCACCTGCTTCAGCAGCCATAACAGGATCCAACACAAGGGAAAGCCCATATTTTCGAACTTCTTTTGCAACTTCCCTTATAATATCCGATGAGGATAGCATGCCGATTTTTGTCCATTTGACCTCCATATCAGTACAAACAGCCTCGATCTGGCTGGCTACAGCCTCAGGTGCAAGGTCAAAGGTCTCTAGGACTCCGGTAGTATTCTGCGCAGTAACCGATGTAATTGCACAGGTTCCATGCACCCCAAGGGCAGCAAAAGTCTTCAAATCAGCAGCAATTCCGGCTCCTCCGCCTGAGTCTGAACCTGCAATAGTCATAACAATCGGGGTTTTTATCGTTAAGAGTTTTTCTGTCATATATTTCTCTCTTTTATTCGCTCTTTTTCCGATTTTCAGGAATTTCTGATTTGGTAATGGGATTAATTGATTTAATACTGTGCCTTCCAGGAAGATTTTTGAGGTTTTGATGATTTTGAAGTTTTAGTTATGGAGGTTTTGATGGTATTGCTTAGAAAAGAATTCTCATTTAGTTATTGAAGAGATTTTTGTCTTGAAGAGAATTATCATTCAGATAAAGGCATTTTTAATATGAAAGCATAAAAATTGATATATTGCTTCGATACATTTATATATTGTATTCACGACTTTGATGCAGATAATCAAATTTAAGCGCAGCGATCAGTTTAAATCTGGATTAACTATTTATACTGATATAGATAATGACATTATTTACAATGTTTTAAGGGGACTCTAAGGATGGCAAACCGACCTCTGGATATTTTGAACAACGCACTGGACACACCTGTAATCGTTAGATTGAAAGGCGCACGCGAGTTTAGAGGCGAGCTTAAAGGATATGATATTCACATGAACCTCGTGCTTGACAACGCTGAAGAGCTAAGAGAAGGAGAAGTTGTAAGCAAGTTTGGCAGCGTAGTTATTCGAGGCGACAACGTAGTATATGTATCTCCGTAATCTATATCAAGCACTTCATCTATTAACGTTAAATCTCGGTGAGGACAGGACTTATTGTGACTGGCCGTAGAGAGTAAATTCAGAAAAACAAAATCGCTTTAGATTACGAATATTGCTCTAATAAATTGATTTTTATCAGGAGATTTAGGAATGAGTAAAGGTACGTCATCAATGGGAAAAAGGCAGAGACGCACCCACGCCAAATGTAGGCGCTGCGGGAGTGTTTCTTTTAACGTGCATACAAAACAGTGTACTTCATGCGGCTTTGGAAAAACTTCCCGCATTAGAGCTTATAAGTGGCAGGCAAAGTGTAAGTATTAAATTTGTCTGTTCTACTTTCTCTATTTTTACCTGCACCGGAGGTCAAGATTGAAAGAAGAGTGCGGCGTTGCAGGGATAATATTATCAGGCAACAGACCACAATCTAATACTGTTGCATTCAAGCTGTATTACGCCCTATATGCCCTCCAGCACAGAGGACAAGAATCCACTGGTATAATGGTATATGATGGTACGTCTCCCCATTCCATTAAAGGTATGGGTCTTGTCCCTGATGTGTATAATAAGGATTCTCTAGGGTGTCTGATTGGAAACGTAGGAGTAGGGCATGTCCGTTACTCAACTGCTGGAGGATCGAAAATAGAAAACTGTCAACCCTTTATCTTGAATTTTAAGGGAGGAACAGTTGCGATTGCCCATAATGGTAACCTGGTTAATGCCAAAAACCTCAAGGATGAACTAGAGTGCGAAGGCCGCATTTTTACCAGTGATTCTGATACTGAGGTCATTGGTCATCTTCTTGTAAAAGAACTGATAAAGCACGAGCCTGTAGAATCAATCAAAAACGTCATGCGAAGGCTTATTGGTTCCTATTCACTGGTAATCCATATCGATGGCACTCTATATGCTGTGCGGGATCCATTTGGATTTAAACCACTATGCTTTGGAGAAGTCGATGGCGGATACGCAATAGTCTCTGAAAGTGTGGCCATTGATACTCTCAACGGCACGCTTATCAGGGATCTGCGGCCAGGTGAGGTGATGGTCTTTGCTGGCGACGGATTTGAGAGCTACCAGATAGGAAATGAGCCTCGTCCTGCGCATTGTGTGTTTGAGTATATCTACTTTGCGAGACCCGATTCCGTTATTGACGGAAAATTAGTTTATAAGGTTCGGAAAAATATCGGACGGGAACTTGCTAGAGAACATCATGTAGAGGCTGATATTATTTCTCCTGTCCCTGACTCCGGGATTACCTCAGCAATTGGCTATGCTAGAGAATCAGACATCAAATATTCAGAAGGTCTAATGAAGAACCGTTACATAGGGCGCACGTTCATTCTACCAGGTCAGGAATTGCGCGAAACCGCAGTCCGACTGAAAATGAATGTCATCCAAGATAACATCAAAGGCAAACGTGTGGTTCTGGTTGACGACAGCATTGTCCGGGGTACAACCTCCAGGCGGATTATAGATATGGTCCGCAAGGCAGGGGCATCAGAAATTCACGCAAGGATTGGAAGTCCTGCAATTATTGCTCCCTGTTACCTGGGTATAGACATGGCTACCCGGCAGGAACTTATTGCCTCGTGTAAGACAATAAAAGAGGTCGAAAGCCTTATTAATGCGGATTCTCTTGGATATCTGAGTATTGATGGACTTATGCGGGCTTTGGAATGCGATAAGAGAGACATGTGCATTGGCTGCCTTACAGGTGAGTACCCTGTGGAAATCCCCGGGGAAAGCTGCGGAAGGAAGCAGACGCGTCTGGATGAATTTAGTGGTCGGCAAGATTCTTTAATGGCTCAAGGCAAACCATAAGGAACTTCCTTCACTATCCTTTTTACTATTTCTTTGCTATTTTTATTATTCAGTTTTTATAATTCTTAGCATTCTTCTTATCCTTCATTATTATTTATATTACTTTTTTATTTTCTGATTATTTATATATGGTTTTTATATGGTTCTCATTTCGTTAAGCCCTTAAAAGCGTAATATCTATGGTTCTATTTCTTGGCCCATCCATCTCAGCAAAGAAGATCCTCTGCCAAGTCCCAAGTTCAAGTTTTCCTTCCAGAATCGGCAGAGCTTCGCTTGCTCCAAGCAGCACTGCCCTGAGATGAGAATCAGCATTGTTATCTATGCGATCGTGCCTGTATCCTGCGCTGGTAGGCACCAGCTTATCTAAAAGATTCAGGATATCTTCTTTTAGCCCACTCTCGTTTTCGTTTACTATAATGCCTGCGGTAGTATGCCGCGTACTGATAAGGCATATACCTTCAGGAATTTCGTTTTTCCTCACTTCTTCCTGAATTTCTGAAGTGATATCTACCAGTTCAATACGTTTGGAGGTCTCAATTTTGAGTTTCAAAGTCTTTCCCTCTGAATATCCCAGATCCTAATCTTAGTTATTAGGTAGGATTATTATTCCAGATCCTAATCTTAGTTATTAGGTAGGATTATGATGCTTCAGATCTTCCCATTTTGTGAATGACAAGCAGTTATTTAGAGGAAGAGATATAAGTCGTTTTTTTCAAAAAAAGAGAAATTCAGGAAGTTAAGACACAACTCATGTTTTATTCAAGCTATCTCATCAAGTTTCTTCAGCGTTGCAAGTATTGTTTTCAGACTTTCCTGGTACACAAAAATGTCCTCTTCATCCAGCCTACTGAGAATCTCGGAGACATTTTTTTCGAGTTCCTCCATGAACCATACCCTATAAGCTTTCCCCTTTTCAGTAAGAGAAATAAGGGTTTTTCTCCGATCATCAGGGTCTCCTTTTCTGCAGACAAATCCATCTCTTTCTAGAGCATCAATCATGCTTGTCAGGCTTCCCTTCTGAAGATCAAGACACTTACCTAGGATTGTAGGCATAATATTATCTCTTGCCCCTATAATCATAATAGCCTTATTCTGGTTTTTGTTTAGATTACATGGGCTATTCCCGGTTTGGTGAAAAATTCTGGCGAAGTTTTTATGAAACAGATTAACTATTTCGAATTGGAGTTTTACTGCCTCTTTTATCCTTTCTTCTTTCATTGGTTATCACAGTCAGGGCTTTTTTCCAAGATCTGGATGATAAAACAGAATAGCAGCCATTCGAGATCTTTTTACGAGGTATTTTTGAGTCAGTAGATTTATGCAAAAACTTCTTAACTAAATCTACTCATCTCTAACAGGATTTACTGGACTTTTGGGTTTGACTGGTTTTAATTATAACTAATCAGCTGGATCGTAACTGTCTTACAACTGTCTTAAATCTTACTACTCATTTTTCTTTATTGTTAGATTTTTCCTTATTGTTAGATTTCAAACTAAAAAGGGGCAGATTTTATTTATATCTTATGATTAGGTTTTATGATTAGCAGAAAATACACGCAAGCTTCTGAGATCCGGTGTAATTGCACTTATTTCACTCTTGGATTTCATCCGCTTAATGCTTAATTATTCTTACACAAGAACACGCAGATACATTTCCTCTCAATACTCCCCTCCAATCTTCTCCTTCGCCTTTATCATACACCTCAAATATGTCTGCGCCCACACAAAAGCAACCATTGAGCCGATCACCGTACCCACAGTCAGTCCCCACCATATCCCGAGCAATCCCCAGTCGAATCCGAAAGCAAAAAGTAAGGAAAAAAAGATTGTCATAACTAGGCTCCGCAAAAGGGTGGCAATAAGGGCGCTTGTACCTTTTCCTGCTCCCTGAAAGAGAGAGCCTGAGAGCATTCCAAAGGCGACTACAGGATAGAAAACCGTCATAATTTTAAGGAGCCTTGTCAGTTCAGGAGCGATACGGGCTGAACTTTCGGCATAAGTAAAAACAGCAGCAATATCTGGAGCAAAAAGATACACAGCAGCAGCAATTACCGCTTCTACAAAAAATCCAGCTTCAATTGCATAGATAAGTACACTTCGTGCTTTTTTAAAGTTTTTCTCCCCAAAGGCAGCCCCACTGATCGAAACTACAGCTATTGAAATTCCTACAAGAGGAGAAACTGCAATACTTGTTACCCTCCACGCAGTGGCGTAAACTGCAACTCCGTCCGTACTGCCAACAGTTGCGATAACAAAGTTCATTATAAGTGCGGTTAGAGCCAGAGCAAGCTGTTCTATTGATGAGGGAATGCCTACCCTGAAAATGTCCTTCACAATTGCCCTGTCGAATTTAAAAAAACGAAATCTGAAAGAAACATAAGTATTTTTTTTAATGAAAAACCAGTAAAACATTAACAATCCCGAACTAGCATAAGAGATAACTGTAGCCAGGGCAGCCCCTGCGACCCCAAGCCCCAGAGTGTATATAAAAATTGGGTCAAGCACTATATTAAGACCTGAACCAAGAATCATTGCCTTCATAGCTCTTTTTGAATCCCCTTCGCTTCTCAGGATAGAGTTTGCAACGTTCGTAAAGAAAAATACAAAACTGCCTCCAAAAATCACTCTAGAATACTCAACCCCCAGCTCTGTCGTATTTCCGGCTCCACTGTACATAAAAAGATCTCTTAAAAAAACAAGTCCGAATGCGGTCAAGGCAACTGTAAGAGTGAGCATTATTACGAAGGTATGCAGGGCAACATTATCCACACCCGCTTTATCACTGGCTCCGATCCGCCTGGAAATTGCAGATCCGCCTCCAACCCCCAATCCGCTGGTAACCGCCATCTGGACAAGGAAGAAGGGAAAAGAAAATCCAACAGCTGCCAGGGCATCAGCTCCAAGACCTGAAACCCAGAAGGTGTCAGTAAGGCTGTAGACGGTTTGCACGGATAGCGTAACTATGACAGGGATTGAGAGCTTGACAATGGCTTTCCTGGGATCACCAAGGAGAATATTCACCCCTTCTGTAGTTCTCGTAAGAATTTCTTCTTTTTCGCCCCTGTTTTCCCCAGATTCATCATCGATAGCTTTATCGCTTCTGGATAATGCTTTTCTGTTCATCTTTCTCCCGCTATTTTTCTCCCCTTGTATTTACTCAGTTGCCTTTTGTCTGTTATCCTCTGGTTAGTTCTGTCTTTAACATTTCCTTACTACAAAATTCCCTTCATTTTAATCCCTTACTTGCAAATTTTCTTCACCCTCATTAATTAAGATACAGGAAAAAGAACCATAAAAATAGATAAAACTCAAATAAAAATAAAGAATCCGATAGTGAGTCAAAAGTTATATAAACCTAATTGGTTTTTCTACTCTTTTTAATCGTGAATTTACAAATTATATAATTCATTACTATGTATTCATTAATTCAAGCTCTTGTGAAAACAACGTTTATCTTAACGTATAAAAAAACCACTGAGAGTAGACAATGTATAGAAACTATGATTTCAGGGGAATAATAAATTCCATGGGGCTTGTTTTTGGAGATATTGGAACAAGTCCTATCTACACTTTTACAGTTATATTTCTTCTTACACAACCTACAGAAATTCATGTATTAGGAGTTTTATCTTTAATCATCTGGACACTTATCATACTAGTTACTATGGAATACGCCTGGCTTGCTATGAGCCTGGGTAAAAAAGGTGAAGGAGGCACTATAGTTTTAAAAGAAATTCTCCTTCCTTTGCTGAAATCAAGTAGAAGTGTGTCTGTAATTACAATATTAGCCTATATTGGAACTTCATTCCTTATTGGAGACGGAGTAATTACGCCTGCAATAAGCATACTGAGTGCTGTTGAGGGTATACGCATTATTTCTGGATTTGAAAATACAGGACAAAGCACTCTAATGTTAATTGCCGGTTTAATTACAATAGGACTTTTTTCATTCCAGAAAAGAGGATCTGACAAGATTGCGTGGGCATTTGGGCCAATAATGCTTGTTTGGTTTTTGGCTCTTGCAGTTTCAGGTGTTGCTTCAATATTTTACACTCCAGGCGTACTAAAGGCTATAAATCCTTATTATGCCATTGACTTTCTTTCAACGAACGGGCTTGTAGGCTTCTTTGTATTATCTGAAGTTACCCTTTGCTGCACAGGTGGAGAGGCACTGTATGCCGATATGGGACATCTTGGAAGAGAACCTATATTAAAAGCCTGGAGATTAATATTTTTTGCATTAGTTTTTAATTATCTTGGGCAAGGAGCATTTCTTATCAGGAATCCAGATTCAAAAAATATATTATTTGAGATGATAAACAATCAGGCAGAAATAATATTTATCCCATTCCTTGTCCTGAGTATTGTAGCGACAGTTATCGCTTCTCAGTCCATGATTAGCGGCGTATTTTCAATAGTATACCAGGGAATAACGACCCGCATAATGCCAATGTTGAAGATTGATTATACCTCCGGAAAATTAAAGTCCCAGATATATATAAGCACGATAAACTGGATGCTCATGATCTCTGTATTATTTATGATATTTATATTTAAAGAATCGAGCAGACTTGCAGCTGCATATGGACTGGCAGTTACTGGAACCATGACGATTACAGGTTTGCTGATGACTTCGATATTTTATCATAGAAAACAAATATTCAAAGTTGGGGTTTCCCTATTTATAACATTTGTAGATGTAGTATTCCTCCTCTCAAATACTTATAAAATCCCACATGGAGGTTACTGGTCCGTTATTATAGCTGCTGTTGTGTTTGCTCTTATAATTATATACACTTCAGGACAAAAGAGACTTTATGAACTGATGAGCCCTACTAAATTTGAGGATTTCATCGAAAAATATAATCAGCTATATGCCAGTGAAAATAAAATAAAGGGA
Organism: Methanosarcina sp. UBA293; assembly: GCA_002499445.1. GTDB lineage: Archaea > Halobacteriota > Methanosarcinia > Methanosarcinales > Methanosarcinaceae > Methanosarcina. Next base: position 42,674 of record DALS01000040.1, on the reverse strand, counting down.
ACTGCTCTTTTCTTTTCACGAGACATAAATAGAATCCCTCAATACATTTCCCGTATAATGTTTAAGAACAATATAATTTATGAAAATAATATTTTTGTTTCAATTGTAAAGTGTGACAGTCCATTCGGAGTTAGCAGCTCTTTCACAAAAGAGATTGCAAAAGGACTGAGGGTTTTTGAAATAAAACTGGGATACATGGAAGTAGTCGATGTTGAGCAAATCTTAAAAGATAAAGGAATATATGAAAAGACGATTTTTTACGGAACCGAGGACATAATTACCAGGAATGTAATATGGAAAATCTTCTCCATGATTAAGAAACTCTCCCCCTCATTTGTCCAGTTTTACAAACTCCCTTCTGAAGAATTACACGGAGTAATGACAAGGTTTGAAATGTAAAAGTATAGTCCAGTTCCGCCTCGGAATTAGAGATATGTGGCGAATTACAGGCAGCAGACCGGAACCATAGTCTTATAGAACTATGGTTTTTATGGTCGTCTTCGAAATATCACATTCAACGCCTTTTTAAGATAAATGCACCTATTAATACGAATATCAAACTCGCCAGTGTAAATCCGGGCAGGCTTTCTTTTACAGCATACGGTTTTTCTTTTACCTGTATGGGAAGGTCAAGCGTATGATCTTCTATATTTTCTTTATCCTCACCGAAATAATAGATTACCCTGCCTTTGACCTTAAAATCTCCAGGCTGATTGGTTTCTATCCTTACTTCAATGTCCCTGCCCTTTCCGGGTTCAAGTTCGTACGTTGTCGTATATTGTCCTGCGCCTGACTGGACAAACACCGAGGAAGAAACACTCATTCCTGAGGGTGGAATGATTATAACCTGAACGTGCATAACAGGCTTTGTGATAAGATTAACCGCAGAAAGCCTAAGCAGAATGTCTTCTCCAGAGAAAACCTGAGTTTTTTCACCATGGAGATCCACGCTTGCAGAGGGGGGTGCAGGTTTGGAATTCTCGGCTGGACCGGAATTTTCTGAAACTGCTTTTTGTGCAGGCTCAGATTGTACGTACTTATTATCCTCAATTTTTGTGTGTTCTGAATATTCGATATGGTAAGAATTCCAAGTGTTATATGAGTTTCCGGTATGATACGAGGATTCGCTTTCCGTATCCTCTGAGCCCTGTGGCTCTCCTGAAGTTTGCGTTTCTTTATCTTCAGTTTGAACCTGCGTATCTTCTGAGGACTGAGCCTCCGAATTTTCTGAAGATACCGTTTCATTATTTTCGGTGGAACTGGTTTTGTTTTCCTCCATTTCCTCAGTGAATTCTGTTTCTGAATTTTCCGAAGAATTTATTTCGGTTTCTTCAGTAGGCTCTTCTTCCGCATTTTCAGGAGATTGCGCGTCTTTATCATCTGAAAGTTTTACGTTTGTATTTTCGGTTTTTAGTTCATCATTTTCTGAGGTTTGCATGCCTGTATCTTCTGAGGGTTCTGACTTCTCTTCAGAATTTTGTACTTCCTCCTGTGAAAGCTGTATTTTTTCTTCTGAGGTCTCTGTCATGCTATCGTAAAAATCTACTGAAACCTCAGATGAAGCATATGTACACGAAACATTGCTTATCAGGAAACAACCAATTAAGAGATAAACAATTAGAGTTTTTAAAATACCTCTCTCAGACATTCTACCAACTTCTTGGGCTGCCATCTGTAAACGCTCAGACTCAGCTTAAAGTGAAGGACTTTTTCAGATTATAAGTGCCTTCTTTAGCTATCAAAATATAAAATAGGAAAAATATAGTATTTTTCCTGAAGTTGCGTTTAAACTCTTTATAATTTGACTTACTTTCTCTTAGCAGCATAAACTCCTAACAAGCCTATAACCGCAATCAATATCCCAAATCCGGGAGCGCTGAATGAGCCCTCTCCTTGAGCCTTTACTCCTCCATTTTCATCAAAGCTGGGAGCTTCTCCAGGATTTTCGGAAGCTTCCTTGACTACAAAGGGGTGGCTTAGTGAAATCGGATTGTAGTCATCCTTATTATCCCCAGGCCAGTACAGGCCGCTGAAGTGTATAGTAGAGGTGCCTACTTTGTCTCCTTTGATATCAATATAAATTGTACGGGCATTTCCAGGGGGCACGGAAAATATCCCATAGACCGTACCTGCTGCACCTGTCTGAGCAAATCCCTGTCCATATACATGGATTCCAGCGGGTACGCTGATCCTTGCATCTACATTCAGAGTCACATCATTGAGGGATGGATTATCGATATAGAGTTCAACAAGACCATCTTCATTTTTAGTTATAACGTCATTAACCGGCCTCAGTACCACAGTTGGGCCCACCCTGAACTTCTGTTCAGCTACAGGAATTTCTGTCTCGATTTCGGTTAAATTGACAGGGCATGTATCGTTCAGTGATACGGTTTCATTGACGGTCTGATTAGCAGACTTGTTGACAGTTTGATTGGCAGCTTTATCGATGGATTTATTGGTGTTTAAAATCTTTGATGCCGTATCATTTACTGCTGGGTTATCAGTTGCGCCTGCAATAGCACTTGAAAATACAGCCCCAAGAATAAAGATAGACAACAAGAGTATGGGCAAGTGTTTTTTCAACTTATATACCTCCTTTTAGGGGTATTAAATATTTACAATAGTTTTTTAAAACGGTTTTTCAAAACTCTCAATATTGATTTTCACAAAGCATGCTTTGCTTTAGATCAATATTTCCCAGCTGGTATTGAGCATTTTAGTTTAATTTACTTTCGGTTTTCATTACAACATTTTGGAAATTTTACTCATATGGAAACCATAAATGAGAAATCTAGTTTGATAGGATAGTGTAACTTCTATATATCTGCCGCCTAAGTTTACTTATCGTTTGTCTGCTTAATCTATACATTTATCTTTTGAGTTTGTACATTTTGTCCTTCAATCTCCATGATAATACTATTTTCATCGCAGGCAACAACATATTAATAAAATTTAGTTGAAATTTCAAACCACAATTTATATCTGTATAAAATAATGTACTAACTTGAGGTAATGTTTTCTAGAGAGAGACGTGAATATCGATGAACTGATTAACTCCATTCGAGATTTATAATTAGTTTCTGACGATAAACGATCCCTACGTTATCACGTCTCTGATCTTTGGTTTTTAGCCTTCAGGGTTTATTTTTACACTACCGCTATTTGATGTCAAAACGGGAAATTAACTAACCCTAATTCAAAAAAATACCGATTTCCAAGTATAAAATCTAATTTAAGAGTCTCAAAAAAGGTAAGAGTATGAAGACGCAAATAGCATTATTATCTGCCAACTCTGAGAAAAGAATGGATACCCTGTATAATCAATCCTATAAGTTAGGGGATTTTTCCAGTAACCTTGCTTCATTTGGAGTACCAAATCTATACCTACCTTTAACGGAAAGCAATAGAATAGGGCTTGCCTGCGGCGATGTGGCGGAATACAAACTAAAGATAAGTGTTGGGCCTGGGGAGTATGATTACGTTATACTTACCAATTATGTAAAAGAGAAAAGCGCATGGAGTACAGACCTGAGTAAAAATCTAATAATTCTGCCCGGACAGGCTTTAACTGAAAGTTTCTATTCCGATATGGCGATATACTACGCCCGGCAAGGATACAGTACATACATCCTTGATAGAAGAGAGACAAATGTTCCGGCAAATGAGACAGATTTCAGCTACATGGAAAACTGGACAATTGATAGTTACCTGAGTGACACATACAACGGTATCGCTGTATCAAGAGTTCATACAGCTTCCCTGAGTAATGAATCTGCAGAGGACATAGAGGTTACGGTAATTGGCCACAGTCATGGGGCATTGATTCTGACTGCTTATGAAGCCAGTGAATATCGAAATCTGGCTTTAGGTTCAGTTGACAGGATAGTACCTGTTGATATCATTATTAGATACGAACCTAAATATTCAGAGTTAATACAATCTCAAGCACAGGAATTTGACACTATCTCAAGCTGTATAGAAAACAGGATGTATAATAGCAGTGATATGGCTGCCATGATGCAGATAGCTAGTATGGCTTTAACCAATCCTGATGGAAAATCTTCTTTTCACCCAGAACTTACAAACAGACAATTCTTCCGGCTTATGGCTACCCAGACTCATGCATTCAATGAATATCCTTATACTCCAAACTATCACTATTGGAGTGGAGATCTGGGAGGTCTTTATTATGTTGATGAAAACAAGTTACTTAATTTAACCTTAACCGGGGGCGCTGTCCCTTACGTACCAAAATACCTGGATCTTTACATGGCCGGTCTTATGGGTAATGTGGATGGTTATGAGATTGAATATTCAAGAATAAACTCCCCTGTTCTTTATGTCGGGCTTGGGGGAGGATTCAGTGGCTACGGAGCCTGGTGGTATGAAAACGAGGTCGGAAAAATAAACGATAAAGTTACTTCAATAAACTGGAATAACCAGGGACACGGTAGCATAGCCCTCGACTATAATTCACCAGAGTTATGGGCACTTATACATAACTGGATAGAAGACAATTAAGGGAATAGTCAAACACCCGAGTCGGCATAGTTGCGGCTCTGCAGCCCGAATTCCGTTTCCCGAGCTCCGCTTCCCGAGTTCCGCTTCGGGAGCACGGGGCCCTTTTCGCTCCTCTCAAGAGGGCTAATTTACCGAATTTCTTTTTGGATCGCGAAAGGCGTGATCACAAACTTTTTCATAAAACGCTTGCTCACAAACTTTTTCAAAAAAAGTTTGATCAAAAACGCAAGCCTTTTGGGAAAAGGCTTGACCGAAAACGGTGGGTTTGATTTTAAGAGCCTTATCCCCAAACCCTATCCGGCGTGATCAACCGGCGCAACGGTTGTGTTTCAGGCTGAGACTCTATCAGTTCTTGCAGCAGGCTCAGTTCTTAAGAGGGATTTCAGGAAATATCCTGCCCATATATACATCAAGAGAGAGCCTATCCCGTTGCCTATGACTATTCCCCACCAAGCTCCTACCTGCCCCATATTAAAGGTAAAAGCCAGGAGTGCTGCAAAGAGCGGAGTAAAGACAATTGTTCTGAGCAGAGTTGTAATTAGGGAATAAATCCCCTTTCCTGCTCCCTGGAAGAAGGAAGAGGAGAAAAAACCAAGTGCAGCTGTGGGATAGAAAATACACATGACACGCAGGAAGTGAGCAAGATCAGCGGTTATATGGGCTCCACTTTCAGATTGTGTGAATATGGATGCTATCGGCATGGCGAAGGCGAATATAAAAGCTCCGGTTACACATTCTATAAAGAATCCGAGCTTGGTTGAGTAGGAAAGGGCAATCTTTGCCTTTATATAATCACGGGCTCCTATTGCAGCTCCGGTTACCGAAATCACAGCAGTTGACATTCCCATCAAAGGAGACATTGCAATTGTAGCTATTCTCCATCCTGTAGCATAGATCGCAACTCCATCAGTGCTACTTACAAGGACAATAATGTAGTTTATAAACAGCATTGAGAGGGACATAGAAAGCTGCTGGGCTGAAGCCGGAAGTGCAACGTTGAAGATCTCTTTTACAATGCTTTTTTCAAAGCGGAAATCCTTGAAATTGAAGGCTACATAAGTATCTTTCCTGAAGAACAACCAGTTTGCCATCATAAGGCAGGATATCCCAATAGAAATCACAGTCGCCCAGGCTGCACCTGCAATCCCCATTTTCAGAGTATAAATAAATATGGGATCCAGGATAACGTTCAGAACTCCACCTAAAATCATAGCCTTCATGGCCCTCTTTGAATCTCCTTCGCTACGGAGAATTGCATTAGCAGCGTTGGAAAAGAAGATTACAATGCTGCCAAGGAAAATAACCCTTGCATAAGAGACTGCAAGTGCTGTAGTTTTTCCTGCTCCTGCAAAGGCAAAGAGTTGAGGGGCAAAGAAATAAAACGGGACTGTAAATGCAATAGAGAGCAGGGTAATCATGATTATGGTATGTACAGCTACATTGTCTGCACCGACTTTATTCCTGGCTCCAATCATGCGGGAGATTGCAGACCCTCCTCCTATGCCTATCCCATTGGATAAAGCCATACTTATAAAGAAAAATGGGAACACAAAGCCCATTGCTGCAAGAGCATCAGCTCCAAGCCCAGAGACCCAGTAAGTATCGACCAGGCTGTAAATTGTCTGCACGGACATGGCAACAACCATAGGGACTGACAGCTTCACTATGGCTTTTTTTGGATCTCCCTGAAGCGTCTTTACGCCAATAGTTTCTTTTTTCCCCGCATGGCCGGTAGAAGTTTTTTTATTATCATTTTGATTATTTTTCATTTATTATATCTTCCTTAATGACTTACCTAAAATATTTTTAATTTTTCAAAATTCTTCTGTACGTACCGGCTCTTTATGTCTGCAAAATTACAATCGTTTCCTAAACTTATCCATGAATACAATTACTCATATCTCAAAGCATCCACTGGTTTCATTTTCGAAGCCCTGTATGCTGGTACTGCTCCTGAAATCACACCAATAAGGACAGCTAGTGCCAGTCCAAAAATCATAAGTCCGGGAGAAACAGAAGGAATTGCCCCGCCTTCTCCACTCGTAACAGTCATTCCGATCATTGGGAAGAGAGCTGAAATAAGTACTCCCAGAATAACTCCAAAGATCCCGCCAACAAAACCTACCATCGCAGAGTTAAAAACGAAGATCATAAGAATATCCCGATTTTTTGCCCCTATGGCTTTCATTGTGCCTATTTCCTTTGTCTTTTCAAGGACAGAAGTAAACATTGTATTTGCAATTCCCACGGCTCCTACAATAAGTGACACCGCAGCAATAGCTCCCAAAAAAAGCGTCATTGAGGAAAGCATAGTGGTAACGGACTGAGCCATAGCCTTTAAAGCAATTACAGAAAAGTCCCTGTCGTTTTCATTGACAATATGCCTGGAGATTATGAGCTTTTTTTCAATCGTTGTGGCTACTGTGTCTACAACCTCTACGTTCTGAGCTTTTACCTGAATGGAATCAAAAACACCTTTTTCCGCATCTGTAATCAGGTTCACTGCCGCATCTATGGGCATGTATATCTGTCTGTCCTCAAACCCACCTTCTTCTTTCAGGATTCCAACGACTCTTACAGACTTACCGTTGATCGTTATAACCTGGTTAACTCCAATATTTTTTTTGTAAATTTTACTAGCAACCCCGCTTCCGATAACTGCAACATATTTATCTGCGGGTTCAAGCAGCCTTCCGGATTCTACTTCAAGAGATTTCATATACTTCCAGACCTGGGGGTCCACTCCACTGATAGAGAGAGTTGCATTTTCTCCAGCATAGCTAACCCCTTCTCTGCCTGAAATCTCACCGGCAGCGTATACTATGCCTTCTATTCCCCCAAGGGCGTCTACATCACGATCTGTAAGTTTGGCATCAATTGTTGGATTTCCTCCCCAGTCGTTACTCCCGTGTCCTGGTATACGTGACTGAGCTCTTGAATATCCTGGCGTAATGGTTATGCTTGAAAGGTCCATGTCAGCAAGTCTACTCTGTACGCTTGCTTCCATGGCGTCCCCAAGAGAGATTATCCCGACCACTGCCCCAACCCCTATAACGATTCCGACAATGGTAAGCCAGCTCCGGAGTTTGCTATGCAGGAGCATGTTTAGAGCCATTTTCAGGTAAGTTATATTTCTAATGGGGAATTCCTCCAGTTTTTACTATCACTTCAATATTTCAGCATGTTTCAGCATTCCAGAGCCTATTTCATAATTAGACTACAGTGTTCCAGAGTCATAATTAGATTACAGTATTCCAGAGCCTGTCTCATAATCAAGTTAATCAGATTTATTTTTTCGCAGTCTGCTTTCGTCTCTGGTACATGAATATTCCTGCTCCTACAAGCCCTATTACTATAATATAGAGCAAATATGAACTGAGACTACTGCTGGTACTTCCCCCTCTTGCCTTCTGTACAGCCATAGTTCCGGAAGTGATCCCGAGTTTAACTTCCTTATTAACCGTTATTCTTTCTCCTTTTGCATCCGTATACTCAATCTGGACTTTTAGTGGGCTGGAATCCGTGGAAGATGTTACATTTTCGCCTTTTGAACTACCTGATTTATCTCCAACATTTCCTTCTGCTCCCTGTGTGCCCGCAACATTGAATGAAGCTATTGTGTAGTCTCCTTTCTCAAGATTTCCTACAATAGTTGATGAACTTCCTGATACCCTGTACCCATCCTGATCTGGAACCGATACTTTCACAGAGTATGCTATGTTATTTCCTATGTTTGCAACTGATAGGGAGATCTCGCCTGCTGAACTTTCTGAAAAGGAAACATCAAAGTCGGTTTCCCCACCTACGAAAAGCCCTGCTGTGGTCTGGATAATTTTTTCTCTGGATTCATAGTCCTCAAAGCTAAGGTTTATGTCAAGTGTATATAGCCCAGGATTTGCGTTTACATCTGCCATTACAGAGTATGCGATGGTTACGGACTGGCTGGGTTCGAGATACTTGATGTACTTGGTATTATCTGAGTACACTGGAAGGATCACGCCTTTTGGATCTTTCCAGGAGACGACCATATTTTTCAAAGGAGAGTTCCCGGTATTCGTTATTATGAATTCGAGAGGCTCTTCTTTTGCCATATCAATATTCGCCTTGTTTATGGTCACGATCTGAGCATACTCTTTACCCCTGACCTCGAGCTGGACCGTTTTTGTAGTGGTTGTTGTGCTTGAGGATGAACCACTTTCTTTAGCAGTGGTGGTAATATCAATATTATACGTGCCTTCAGAAGCATTGGCATCGGTCATGAGCTTGAATTTAAGAACTGCTGCATCATCATTATTCTGCCGTGCATTCAGATAAGAAACAGTTTTTTTGAGAGATTCTCCAGAAACTTTACTGAAGGGGTATTCAGGATTGACTGTAACAGTAATATCTTTAAGGGCAGTGTTGCCTACATTTTGCACGCTCACCGTGAGTTCTACAGGTTCTCCAGGACGGGCTGCATCAGGATTTTGATTTGCCAGGTTTACCTGCGCAGATGAAGAAGATATCAAGCCGCTTGCACCGAGCGCTGTTCCGGCTCCAAATGAAATAAATACTGTAAACAGTAGTAGGAAAATAAATAAAGGAAACTTTTTCATTTTATTCACCAAAATCACTTTTCTCACGTATCTCGATTTTTTCAATTTCCCCATCCCTGAGATACACGACCCTTGTAGCATGTTTTATTATTTCCAGGTCATGAGTCACAATGATAATCGTCTTGCCTTCCTTTTTGTTCAAACCATCAAGAAATTCCAGAATATAGCTCCCGGTTTTACTGTCCAGGTTTCCTGTAGGCTCATCTGCCAGGATTATAGGTGGGTTTACAACAAGAGAACGGGCAATTGCAACTCTCTGCCTCTGTCCCCCTGAGAGCTGAGAAGGAAGATTTTGTTTCTTATCCGAAAGCCCGACTATCTCAAGCAGGTATTCTACCCTTTTTCTAGCCCTTGTCGTGTCTTCTTCCTGGAATTCTAGGGGTAACATAACATTTTCGAGCGTGTTCAGGGTTGATATAAGGTTGAAACTCTGGAATATGAAGCCTATCATCTGTCCCCGGATGCGGGCAAGCTCAGACTCATCAAGTCCTGAGATATCCTTTGAGTTCAGGGAGACTTTGCCTTTTGAAGGCAGGTCCAGGCATCCAATAAGATTCATGAGTGTGCTTTTCCCGCTCCCACTGGGCCCAAGTACTACTAGGAACTCTCCTTCATAAATCTCAAGATCGATTCCTCTGAGGGCTGCAAAATCAACTTCCCCCATCTGATAGATCTTCCAGACATTAGTTAATTTGATGAGTGAAGCGCGACCTGATCCTGCAGCATTATTACGAATACTAGTAGGGCAATTAACTTCATAAGCTTCTGTATTTTTTTCTGTATAAAGCGGGTAATTTAACGACTGTTTTAATGCCTTTGCATCATTTGCGTGCATTCCCATAACCTCAAAATTTTAGCAGGCTGTCTGGTTTCTATGCGTTCATTCTAATCTTACTTTCAATTTATGATATGAAAGTAAACACAGGGTAGTTTCCGTGTTTAATTAAATGACTATTTGATCTGGAGTTTATTTTAAAGTCGATTTTGTTTCCAAGTAAGTAAAAATTTCAGAACAATTTTTCTAATCTGATAACCAATTGATTTCTCCAAATTCAAGAAATAAGGACTTAACAAGCACTTAAATCTGGGTTTTGGGATAGGTTTCTGACATAAAATCGTTAGAATTCTAACTATATAGATGTACTCTATTTAAATCTTCTGAGTCCATTTGAAAAAAGTTGATGTATGAAAACATAGATTTCACTCAATAAGAAACCTTAATCCCATCCGTTCAGGAGAAATTATTGAGTAAAAAGATTGACATTTCAGTGTCTGTAAAAGCTGAAGCCATTCTCTTGCTGATTTTTCCGCCAACGAGAAAGAGAGGACTAGTTTTTCCTCAGTTACTGGTAAAGTCTTGATTTTTTTTCCACATCCCTTTTAGGAATTCCGAGACTCTCGCACCTTGCTTTTACCTGACCTTTCATCTTTGAGTTTTTCTATCCACAGTCTCAGTTCAGTGGTCACAGTACATGCAAATTGCCCTTTTACATTCCTCATCCTGGAATTTCCATTTCAAACCCCAGCGTTTGATTGCCTGTATAATCTTTACGAAATCCATCCCACTTTCAGTCAGGTAATACTCAGACCTCGGAGGTTTTGTTGAGTCATCAACCTTTTTTGTAATCAAACCCTCAACTTCCAATTCCATCAGCCTTTCTGAGAGGATTTTCGGGGTTATGTTTCCGAGTTTTCTCTTAAGCTCGTTAAAGCGCTTTTCCTTCTTCTCACCTTTGTGCAGTTCCAGAAGGATATGAATCGTCCATCTTTTCCCAATAATATTCATAGTCTTGTAGACTGTGCAATCCTTCATAGTATAAACATAGAAACTGTCTGATATATAAATTGGTATCTCTAATATACTGATATAAAAACAATACTATAATAAAGTGGTAATTATAAAACCCGTTTATATAAATATTCTGGAAAAGCTTCCCTGTATCCGGCAAAACAGGACAAAAACACTTCTGACTGAAAAAATCTAACTGATGGGGAACGGACAGCGTTCTCCCAATGTATAACTCAGGCGTTTCAGTCAGAACTTTCGGGAACTTTAGTATATAAAAATCTAGAAAATCTTTGAGAGAAGGATAAATCATGAAAGGTAATTTACCGGAAAAAGGTGCAATCGTTCAGAGAGACCGAGAGACCTACGCAATCGCTCCGCACATCCCAGGAGGAATCGTGGATCCGAAAACCCTCAGGAAAATTGCTGATGTTGCGGAAAAGTATGGGGCTGTGGCTCTAAAGATGACTTCTGCCCAGAGGATTGCAATCGTGGGCCTGAAAGAAGAAGATCTTGATAATGTATGGACTGAACTTGACATGAAACCCGGCGCAGCTATAGGGCTTTGCGTAAGAAGTGTAAAGTTCTGTCCTGGGACGACATTTTGCAAGCAGGGAAAGCAGGATGCAGTAAGCTTAGGCCTTAAACTGGATGAGATCTATCACGGAATGCCCATGCCTTCCAAACTAAAGATGGCTGTTTCCGGCTGTCCGAATTCCTGCGCTGAACCTGCTATCAAGGACATAGGGGTGATGGGGACTGCCAAGGGATATACCCTGATGGTTGGAGGCTCTGCAGCCGCGATTCCAAGACTTGCCGAGGTTGTTGCAAAGGAACTGTCCGAAGAGGAGGTTCTTGAGGCAATCGAGAGAATTGTTAATTTCTACAAAAACTCTGGCACGAAAAAGAGGCTTGGAAAGTTCATTGAAAATATAGGTTTTGAGAATTTCAAAACACAGGTAGGCCTTTGATAAAAACACAGGTAAGCCTTAATATCTACAGCTTTTGAGAAATACACAAGATTGTAAAAGGGGAGAATGATGAAAGTTACCGAGATGAAATCCTCACCTGAAAAGCCAAATCCTCATAATGTTAGCGTTCGGATGCTCTATAATACAGAACATGCTCAGGCAGTACACATAGAACTCAAACCAGGAGAAGCCTTAAAAAAACATATTACTCCGGTAGATGTATTTTTTTATGTGCTTGAAGGAAAAGGAGTTGTTGAGATCGGGGACGAAACCCAAGAGGTCAGCAGAGATACTCTAATCGAGAGTCCTGCAAAAATTCCTCACCGCCTCTTGAACCCTGGTGATGGAATTTTCCGGGTGCTGGTCGTAAAGGCACCAAGGCAAACTGAATCTTCACGGCTGTTGTAAGCATATTCACGCCTGATTTAAAATATAAAGCAAGTGTAAAGACGGGTTAAAATGGTTCAAAAAGGAGGTCATAAATGGAAGAAAAAACAAAACCCACAAAAATTGCAGTCGTTCGCTGTGACATAGTCTCGGAAGCGTGTCCAGGTGTAGGCTGCTTTAAGGCTTTTAACGAAAGAAAATCACATTTTGAAGCTTACAACGAAGATACACAAATGATCGCCTTTTTCACATGTGGAGGCTGCTCAGGCAGGAGAGTGTACCGTCTGGTAAATGCCCTCAAAAAGTATGGTCTGGATGTCGTACACCTTAGTTCATGTATGCTTATGGAAGACACTTACCCTAAATGTCCTAACCTAGACAGTATAAAAAAGACAATTCAGGATGCTGGAATAAAGGTTATAGAGGGCACTCATCACTGATAGACTTTGATAAGGAAACTTACGACTAGAAAAAAACGTCAAAAACCGGACAGATAAAAACACAAACGAGGAAACATGTCTACAGAAGAGAATAAAATTATAGTTCGCAAATTCTTTGAAGAAGGTCCTTCAAAAGGAAATCTGAACATTGCTAATGAATTGCTGTCACCTGATTTCGCTCTACATGTTCCTCTTCCTGCTCCTCCAGGAATCGAGGGAATAAACGAAGTAATTACCTCATGTAGAGCAGCCTTCGAGCACCTTAATGTTACAATTGAGGATATGATCGCCGAGGGTAATAAAGTGGCGGTCCGTTTCACAGCTCATGGTGTACACAAAGGGGATTTCATGGGGCTACAAGCAACAGGAAAGCCAATAACCATGACAGGCATAGAAGTTTTCCGTATTAAGGATGGAAAGATTGCCGAGTTATGGGGAGAGGCTAACCTCCTTGGTTTGATGCAACAGTTAGGGATTATTCCTGTACCTGAGAACCAGAGTTAAATTGCCAGGTCCAAGATTTCCTCATTATTTTTTGCATCTAAACGTTCGTGGTGAAAATATACTTCTGAATAAGTCATGGTAATTTACGGATAAGCTATGTAAAACGAGCCATGATAAGCTAGAGACCAAAATATCGAAGAAGATAAGAATTACTAAGGAGCAGATCTGAAGCTTCAGGCTATTCTTCTCCCAAACATAGGCAACATCCTGTATTTAATTTTAAATTCCTTACTTAGAAAAAGGCTATCAGTGAATTATATCTGAGTCGACATTTCGCCACATAATACAAATAAAGTGTTTTTTTACTAGGGAATTCTAAGGGGGTAGTTTAATGGTAAAACGAATGATAGTGAAAATTGACGAAAAGAAGTGTACAGGCTGTGGTAAATGTGTCGCTCCCTGTGCCGAAGGTGCTATAAAAATCATCCGCGGAAAAGCAAAGGTCATATCCGAGGAACTCTGCGACGGCATGGGCTTCTGCATCGGCATCTGCCCCGAAGGTGCAATCTCAATCGAAGAAAGACACACAATAGAATTTAACCGAGAAAAAGCAGAAGCTCAGCCTAAACAAAAAGACATCTCCATCCATTGCTTCACTTGCGGTGCCGGGGAAGATACTAACTATCTCCTTCCCCTCAGGCACAACATGCAGAGTCTTTGGGTCTGCACCCGCTGCCTTCCCAAACTGATTCACAGTTAATCAATTCAACCTCTCACAAAAACCGCTAAATTACAACCGCAACCGTTGAACCGCAACCGTTGCGCCGGTTGATCACGCCGCTTCCAGGGTTTTAGATCAAACCTTTTTTCAAAAGGTTTGCGTTTTTGATCAAACTTTTTTTGAAAAAGTTTGTGAGCAAGCGTTTTATGAAAAAGTTTGCGGTTTTGCGTAGACTTCTGCCATGGTGTACAGCCACTTATGGAATTCCTCATGCCTTCCGGGGCCTATTATTTCAGATTCTACAGCCTCAAAAGTCTCTAGCAGTTTTTCCTGGGTAGCCTGTGAGAGATAGACATCTGCCATCGGGAAAAGGTTATTTTCCTCTTTATCAATATGCGGAGTCAGAAGCTGGATATAGGCTCTTGAATTTTCAACTATTGTTGATAGTCCTCTATGTTCTTCTTTCTCGGAGACCGCCTTTTCAATTCTACTAACATACTGTCTCCCCTGTTCATGTTCTTTACTAAGAGAAAATGTCAGCTCTTCAGCCCCTTGAATTCCTGCTTTTTCCATTTCAGGGAAAAGGTAAACCTCTTCTTTTGTGTGGTGGCATTTATCAACAAATATTTTCATGAATTCTATGAGTTTTTCAAAGTGTTCTGGTTTTACATTTCTTCCAGTTTCTATATTTTCACATATGCCGTCAAGGACTCTCAGCATCAGTTTGACAGCTTTATGCTCTTCTCTCAGATCATCCGTTGGTCTCATTTGATTTCACTCCTTATCTAAAAACTCAAAACCTGACCATTTTCCTATCCTAAGCAAGCTGCTTTTGCAAGCTGCTTTTTGTTCTCTTTTCTGGTTTTTACTTTTTTGAATTCGCATTTCAGAGCTTCAGGAATAAATAAATATTATGCATATAGATACTTAATATTACTATAATCGGGGGTTATTAAATATGGAGGAACATAAACATCCAGAGTCTGAAGAATTACTTGAAAGCATGAGTGATAAACTGGGCTTTACTCCACATATCCTTGAAATTCTTGGAGAGCTTGACAGCGAATCTCTTAAAAAATATAGAAGATGCGACCAGAAACTGCTGTCAGATGGAGCACTGCCTGCAAAGGTGAAGATCTTAATAGCTCTTGCAGTAGTTGCATCCAAGCAATGTGAAAGGTGCACTGTTGTGCAGATGCAGAGTGCACTCAAGAATGGAGCTACCAAAGAGGAAATCATGGAAGTTATGGATGTTATATTCATAACCTCAGGAGCACCTGCCGTAGCAGCTTGTAGAGACGCATTGAAACTGTTAAAATAAATAAATAAGTAAGTAAGTAAATAATAAGTAAATAAATAAGTAAGTAAATAATGAGTAAATAAATAAGTAAGTAAATAATGAGTAAATAAATAAATAAATAAATAAATAAATAAATAAATAAATAAATAAGTAAATAATAAGTAAATAAATAAGTAAATAAATAAATAAGTAAATAAATAAATAAGTAAATAAATAAATGTATCATTCTTGAAAAGTTATTCTAAATGCCTCAAACTGTTAAGGTATTATGACATAAAATAACCTTTAAGATTTCTAATAATACCTTTTAAATTTTTAATTTTGTTGACCCTTTTATTTTTAAAGAGCCTTTTTAGACACTCACTTAGAGCCTAGTTTAAGAGCCTAGCTTAAAATTCAGAGAATTTCTATAGAGTTATTATATTTATTTCCGGAAAATAATGTAATCAATGATTCTACATGGGGACTGTTAATTTTAAGAAAATAATGATTGCAACTGATGGTTCTGACTGCTCTAAGCTGGCTGCCGACAAAGGGATAGAGCTTGCTCGATTAAGTGGTGGGATGGTATATGCAGTCTTTGTGGTATCAACAGCCTCCTTATCTATTGATGGGGACTATTTTTCTTCTATGGGCGTGAATCCTTATTGGGAGTTGATATATGATTCCTTGAAAAACCAAGGGCAGAAGGCTTTAGATTATGTAAAAGATTTAGGAAAAATGAAAGGAATCAATGTAGAGTCCGTCCTGCTTGAAGGACATCCTGCAGATGAACTTATCCAGTATGCAGAAGAAAACAAAATGGATATTATTGTTATGGGCACTCTTGGCAGAACTGGACTAGATAGGCTGCTTTTGGGCAGTGTTGCAGGAAATCTGGTCCGTCACTCAAAAGTTCCTGTTATGGTTATAAGAGGGAAGTGTAAGTCATAAGTGTAAGTCATTAAGGCTTAAGTCATAAGTGTAAGTCATAAGGCTTACATCAAACTATAACTTGCAACTTCTACTTGCAACTTCTGGATTTTGTCTTTTTCTAGGTCTGCCTTTGAGTAGGTGTCCAGAGTTATTGATTAATCCTTAATGAAATTCTGACTGAAAATCAAGGCATCCAATTAAAACCTGTGAATAAGCTGTCCTTAAAGGTTCTTACCACAAAAACGGAATTAATCTGTAACGAACTTTTTGACAGTATTCTTTATAGCCTGGTAGATTTTTGGATAAAAATTTTTCTTCATCAAGAAGTCTCCAGATGATACCCAGTGTGAAGGGAATAAACATAAGTAAACCCCACCACGAACCAAGCGCGAGAGGAGTTCCTAACATCATAATAAGACCACCCATATAGAGTGGATGACGTACTAAGCTATATGGTCCAGTTGTTATTACTTTTTGGTCGGCCGTTACTTCAATGATTGCAGATGCAAAGGCATTTTCTCTAAAAGCGAGAAAAATTAGAAAATATCCCAGGATTACAAGAATCTCTCCCAAAATGACAATATATAGTGGGACATTTGACCATCCATAACGATGGTCAAGTGCGGAAATAACGAGAAAGGCGATAAACAATAAAGTATTAAAAGATTGTACAAGTTTCTGAGTCCTTTCTTTCTCAGCGACAGGTCCAGCATTCACCCTACGAGCCAGAAGTTCAGGGTCTGTTTTCCATAAATAAAAAGTAATCGTAGCTGATGACCCAACAAGTATAATTGAATAAACCCATGCCTGCCAGAAATCAAATGAACCTGCAGGAACAAACAGGAACAAAACTATGATAACAAAAAGCTCTACAAAGCCAAAAAAAGTCTTTATTTTTAGATTATATGCTTTAGTGTCAGCGGGATTCATCATTAACTCCATTAGATAATTTGCGCAAAAACCAACACTTTATAAAATGATAATACTATGAGGTGTTGATCAATTCTAAAAATTGACTACTAAAAGTTGATCAATTCTAAAAAGCGAGCGCGCCTCCAGTATTAACAGAAACGTTGGGAGATTTTTGTGTTTACGGTTTTCACAACTTGCACCCCTTATCCTTTTCTAAAGTTCTCTATAAAATCATATATATAAATCTGAGTTAAATTAATAGTATGGGAGTAAAGAAACTTTTCTTATGGCTTACTCTGGGATTCATTGGGGGAGTACTGCTTTTTTTAACCTTAATGCCTCAGAGTACTGAAGTTATGGCTCAGGACTATGAGCCCGCAAATGATATAAGCGAGATAAACTTAAACTCCGGAATCAATGCAGTAATCAGGCCTCCAGAAACTGAGGGAAATTTAATCTCAGAGGCTGTGAGAAATTTGACCTCAGAAAAGATTGAGAAATCTGGGAATACGGAAGTTACTGTTTATGAACAGGGAATTGCCCTTGTTAAGGAAAAACGAGGAATCGAGCTACAGAAAGGAGTCAATCAGGTTGAGTACACAGACATTGCTTCCAGAATCGACCCAACATCTGTTATTATCGAGGACTCAGAAAATAAGGGTATTGTTTTACTTGAACAAAACTACGAATACGACCTTTTGAATAGTTCGAGTCTGCTTGAGAAATCCCTTGGTAGGAAAATCAATGCAACTGACAGAAACGGTGAGATGTACACCGGCATACTGCTCAGCCATGCAGGCAACAGCATTGTCCTTGAGACCGAAGCAAAAGAAGTTGTAATACTTGAAGACTTCTCAAAAATCGAACTTACAAATTCGTCGGAACTTACGATAAAACCTGCTCTCGTCTGGAAGATTGATTCTCCTGTATCCGGAGCTCGGGAACTTATAATTTCCTACCTCACAAATGGTATAAGCTGGGAAACTGATTATGTCTTGATGAGCAATGAGGAGAATACCGAAGCCGATATTCGGGCCTGGGTTAACATTGACAATAAAGCAGGGATGACCTACGAAAACACAACCCTAAAACTTGTTTCAGGTCAGATAAATCGAGTATCCCAGATCGTGACTCCGCGTGCAGAAGAAAAAGCCGTAGCTGGTGAAGCAATCTCGCAAACGCCCTTTACCGAAGAACCTCTTTTTGAGTATCATCTTTATTCCCTTGAAAAACCAGCAACCCTTGAAAATAATCAGGCAAAGCAGCTCTCTTTGCTGTCTGCCAACTCAGTACCTGTAGAAAAAAAGCTCATCTATGACAGTTCTCTAAGCGAGAAAGTCCTGGCTTACCTTACTCTTAAAAACTCAAAAGAAAGCGGGCTTGGGATACCTCTACCAAAAGGAGTCGTAAGAATTTATAATGTTGATTCATCAGGAGGGCTCCAGTTCCTCGGGGAAGACCGGATAAAGCATACTCCCGAAGCCGGGGAAATAAGAGTGACTGTTGGTTCAGCTTTTGACCTGACTGCCAAACGGAACGAAACCGATTATCAGCGCATTAGTGATAATGTAGAGAGAGTCACCTACCAGATCGAACTTAATAACAGTAAGTCTGAAGCTCAGCCCGTCACTATTGTGGAACACCTGTTCGGAGAATGGGAAATTCAGGAAAGTTCAGACAGCTACAAAAAAAATAATGCCTTCACAATTGAATTCAGAGTAATTGTACCTGCAAAAGGCACGAAACTTGTTTCCTACACTGTAGAACGCCGCTTCTAAGTCTGCTATCAGTATAGTCTGCAAGCTTTCAAGTATAATCTTCAAGACGACTAATAACTGCAAGAGCCCATTGCAAGAAAGCTACAACAGCTACAAGGCTATATCTGCGAGAAAAGAACAAAATTTGCAGAGAGATGCTGGCGGGAGTGCGTCTGAATTGACGGCCGCCGGCAGATACCTCAAAATCAATACCTCAAAATCATATTGAGGTTAAAAAATATTCTTGAATAAAGAAGTGAAAAAGGAGTTTACAAGACCGGGTACAGAGGAATTTCTGTAGCCTGTCTTTTTTCGTTCATCCTTCGAGTACAATCTCGATATTGATATCTTTGGGAACCTGGATTCTCATGAGCTGGCGAAGTGCTCTTTCATCAGCTGCAATATCAATAAGGCGTTTGTGTACGCGCATTTCCCAGTGGTCCCAGGTTGCAGTTCCATCTCCGCTTGGACTTTTTCTTGTGGGAACTACAAGCTTCTTTGTGGGAAGCGGAACAGGCCCTGAAATACTAACTCCTGTCCTTTCCGCAATAGATTTTACTTGATTGCAGACTCCGTCCAGATCTTTGGGACTGATGCCTGACAGTCTTATTCTAGCTTTCTGCATACCTTTTTTCTCCTAAAAAATGAAAAAGGAGAGTGTTATTTCTGTTTAACACTCATGCACATGCCGGCGGCAATGGTCATACCCATATCACGGATAGCGAACCTGCCGAGCTGTGGAATTTCTTTTACTGGCTCGATGACCATCGGCTTTGTTGGTTTGATGGTGACGATTGCTGCATCACCGGCCTTAAGGAAGGTCGGGTTTTCTTCCTTTACCTGCCCAGTCTTCGGGTCCAGCTTCTTGTCAAGGGAAATCAGCTGGCATGCAATCTGAGAAGTATGAGCATGGAAAACAGGGGTATATCCGGCAGTGATTGCGGAGGGGTGCTGTAGAACTACAATTTGCCCTACGAATTCGTCAGCAACCTTTGGTGGGTTGTCAACATGACCACAAACATCTCCTCTGCGGACATCGTTCTTACCGATGCCACGGACGTTCCAGCCAATATTATCTCCTGGAAGAGCCTGCGGAATTTCTTCGTGGTGCATCTCAATAGATTTAACTTCACCGGATGTTCCTCCAGGCATGAAGACTACCTTGTCACCCTTCTTCATGACACCGGTTTCAACCCTGCCTACAGGCACAGTTCCGATACCAGAAATGGTGTATGCGTCTTCCACAGGAATCCTGAGAGGTAGATTGGATGGTTTTTCTGGCAGTTTGAGGTTGTTAAGTGCTTCCATAATGACTGGACCCTTATACCAGGGGGTCTTGTCACTTTGTTTACTAACGTTGTCACCGTAGAATGCAGTAATTGGAATGAAGGGGATTTCGTTTGGCTTGAATCCGATCATCTTAAGGATACCGGAAACCTGCTCGACAACTTCATTATATCTCTTCTCGCTGTATTCGACTGCGTCCATCTTGTTAACTGCAACGATGAGCTGGTTGATACCAAGGGTCCTGGAGAGGAAGATGTGTTCCTTGGTCTGGGCCATAACACCATCAGGGGCTGCAACGACAAGGACTGCAGCGTCAGCCTGAGAAGCGCCTGTAATCATGTTCTTGACGAAGTCACGGTGACCTGGGCAGTCTACGACTGTAAAGTAGTACTTGTCTGTGTCGAATCTCTTGTGACCGATGTCAATTGTAATACCTCTCTCACGCTCTTCCTTAAGAGAGTCCATAACCCAGGCAAATGCGAAGGATTCCTTACCCTTCTGCTTTGCTTCTTCTTTATACTTTTCGATGAGGTGAGGAGCTACTGCACCTGCGTCAAACATTAAGCGTCCAACAAATGTTGATTTTCCGTGGTCAATGTGACCAATTACTGCTAAATTCATGTGCGGTTTGTCTGCTGCCATATTATAATTCTCCTATAATTCGGATGAGTTTCATTCGTATATCAAATATTTAGTATATTAAGATTAGGGCAGATCTCAAGGCAGATCAATATTGATTCACTCACTTTTATGCTCTTGATCTGATCAATATTATCAGTTTCCCTTTCTGAACTCCTTCTTGAACCGCCACTCTAAAAAATTGTAGTGGCCTGGCTGTTTTCCCCAATATAGGCATACCTTGTCTTAAAGCTTTCCGGTTGGCTGTATCCCCGAACCGATAGGGATTCTCTTCCCTTCCAGATCAGTCGGGTTCTCTCTCCTATCCTGCTTGAGGATAGGTATAACCTTGAAAATATTAAGGAGAAGCGGAAAAAATCCGCTTACATTATCCGCTTATATTGAAATGTAGTCAGAAGCTTTGGGCAATTCTTTCTTCAGACCCTTCCTCTCTCTGATCTGGCCCACGATTTCAGTCTGGATGCTGGCTGGCACAATGTCAAAGCCTCCGAACTCGGTGCTCCACATGGCACGTCCTTCAGTTGCAGACCTTATCTCGCCTGCAAATCCAAACATCTCAGCTACTGGAACTCTAGCCTCGATAATTGCCAGGTCTCCTTCTGTGGTCATGTTAAGAATAACTCCACGGCGACCCTGTAGTTCCTTTGTTGCACCACCCATTAGAAGCTGAGGAACCTGGACAAAGACCTTCTGATACGGTTCGAGCAGAGTGTCATCTGCCATAAGCATGCCTGCCTGAATTGCCTGCCTTGAAGCAGGAATAATCTGGGCTGGACCTCTGTGGATTGCGTCTTCGTGAAGCTTGGCATCTACAAGTACACATTTCACGTTTGCTACAGGCTCCCTTGTGAGTGGACCTGCACGCATAACTTCCTCAAACCCATCAAGTATGAGTTCCATTGTCTCGTTCAGGTACTGGATACCTTTGGTCACGTCGACGTAGATATTGGAATTGAAGATGCCAACAATGCCTTTTGCTTCTTCTTTGTCCATGCCGAGTTCAATGAGCTTCTGCCTGCGCTCAAGTTCGGGCATATTCATATTGACATCCCCTTCCTTGATAGCGTCGACAATCTTAAGATCAAGAGGTTCTACATAGACATAGAATCTGTTATGCCTGTTCGGGGACTTTCCTTCAACAGGTTCGATCTTCTTCTTTATGGTTTCCCGGTAAACAACAATCGGCTTGCTTGTGGTGATTTCCACATTTTTATCCCTTTCAATCCTGTGGGCAATAACCTCAAGGTGAAGTTCTCCCATGCCAGCCAACAGGTGTTCCCCAGTTTCCTCATCAAGAGTGATCTGAAGAGTCGGGTCTTCCTTTGCAACCTGTCTGAGTACTTCGATCAACTTTGGCAGATCTTTTGTGTGTTTAGCTTCCACAGCCACAGTAACCACAGGTTCACTCACATGCCTGATGCTCTCAAAAGGCGCCATGCCTTCAAGAGTTGTCACAGTAGATCCTACGATTGCTTCTTTAAGACCGGTAACTGCAGCAATATTTCCTGCAGGGATCTTGTCAACTTCAAGCCTTTCAGGACCCATGAAGACGCCTACCTGCTGGACTCTGGTCTTCTTTACAGTGCCTGAGGTATAAACTTCCATCCCACGGGTAAGAGAACCACTGAATAATCTTCCAGTTGCAACTTCTCCTGCATGGGGGTCAATGGAAATGTCAGTTACCATGAACGCAAGCTCTCCATCTGAATTTGCGTTGGCCATGGACTTTCCAATTTCGCTACTCTCATCCCCATGCCAGATTACTTTTACTCTGTTTTTTTGAGCTTCAAGAGGGTTTGGCAGGAAGTGAATGACCATATCAAGTACAGCTTCGTGCAGTGGGCACTTTTCTGCCAGGGACTTCATATCTCCGGCTTTACAGTATTCATATACGTCGTTAAAAGAAACCCCGGTTTTCTTCATCATGGGCACACTGATTGCCCAGTTGTAAAGAGCTGACCCAAAAGCAACAGTTCCGGCTGCAGCATCGACTCTCCAGCCTGCCTTGTATTTTTCAGGGTTCATGTTCTTGATGAGCTTGTTCACGTGGTCTATGACTTTTCCAAGACGAACCTGCATTTCCTGGGAATCTACCTTGAGCTCATTGATCAGCCTGTCGACCTTGTTAACGAAAAGTACAGGTCTGACATGTTCCCTGAGTGCTTGTCTCAGAACGGTTTCGGTCTGGGGCATTGTACCTTCGACAGCATCCACGACAACAACAGCGCCGTCTACAGCCCTCATTGCACGGGTGACGTCCCCACCAAAGTCAACGTGTCCGGGAGTATCAATAAGGTTGATAAGGTAGTCTTCATCATCAAAAGTGTGAACCATGGAAACGTTGGAGGCGTCGATTGTGATGCCTCTTTCCTGTTCCTCTTCATCGGAGTCCATGAATAACTGTCTGCCTGCAAGTTCCTTTGAGATCATGCCGGCACCGCCTAATAGGTTATCCGATAGTGTAGTTTTTCCGTGGTCAATATGTGCAACGATCCCGATATTTCGGATTTTTGTCGGCTCATTCATAAGCGTCGTTACACGTTCGACCATTTTCTTCCTTCGTCCCATGCTAATACCTTTTAAACAAATGTAATTTAATTATATAATAACTTTTTAGATTGGGGCAACCCACGTAAGCAATTAGCGTGCTGCCTTTGCAACTCTTTCTTTCGCATCCTTTCTATTAATAGAGAAAGATTTAGTATCACGATTTGCAGCGCCTATTAATTCGGTTGCCAGACATTCTGCAACTGAGCGCTTGGATTTGAAGGCTGCATTGTTGGTTCCCATACTGATGTAGCGCAGAGCCGTATCCACACGCCTCTGAGGTGCGGTGTCTACTGCCTTTGGCACGGAAATTCCACCGTACTTCAGCCTTACTACTTCTTCCCTGGGGCCTGCATTGGCAATAGCATCCACAAGCACCTGGATAGGGTTCTGCTGGGTTTTCCTGTTCACGATGTCGAAAGCTTCTTCAACTGCACGGAGGGTCTTCTGCTTCTTTCCAGTATTTACCTCGTTCCTCATCAGATTGTTTGCCAGACGTTCCACAATGGAAATTTCGGATTTGTTAAACTGTTGCCTGGCATGCTTTCCACTGCTGTGGGGGACAATAACAGGAGTAAGGCTGACATAGCGCTTAATTCCGGGGTCTCTGACTTCGACTTCAGTCGAGTCCCATTTACCAAATATTTTGTACAAGAAAAATCATCTCCTGGGTTTTTCCAATCTACCGATGACCATCTCGTTCAGAGATACATTGTTCACTTCAATAACTTTGAAGCGTACACCTGGAATGTCACCCATAGCACCACCCATACGGCCTCCAATCCTTTCTACGGTAACTTCATCGTGTTCATCGATGAAATTCACTGCTCCGTCTCCTGGACAGAAAGCAGTTACCTGACGCCCATTCTTGATGAGCTGGATCCTTACGCACTTACGGATAGCTGAGTTTGGCTGTTTTGCTTCAATTCCTACTTTTTCCAATACAATACCCCGCCCCTGTGGTGCGCCACCTAATGGGTCGGCTTTCACGTTCAATCCAAGAACTCGCCTGCCGTAGTATGTATCTTTCCAGCGGGCATTCTTCCTGGTTTGTTTGAGAATATTAGCTGCATACTTTCCTTTAGCCATTGTAATTACTCCAATTCAACTGATGTATAATTTAAAGGCATAATGGATGCCAGATTGTCCTTCAACGCCGGATAAATGGATCAACGTAAATTAAGGTAGATTACTGCAGGATTACATCTTCTATATCGTGATGGCGACGGGCAAGCATCTTTACTTTTTCAATGTTCTTCCCGTTGCGGCCTATGGCAAGCCCCTTCTCCTTATTGGGTACCTCTACATAAGCTAATCGCTTGTCATTTTTGCTCATAATATTTACCGAGCTCACAGATACAGGTCCAAAAGCATTCTTAATAAAGGTAACAGGGTCATCTGAGTATTCCACAAGTTCTATGGGTTTGTCCAGGACCTTTTTAACGCGGTTTATATTCTCCCCATTTTTGCCTATAGCAAGTCCCATGTCACCCTGTTTTACAACATATACGAGCCTTTCCTCTTCAGGGATACAGTCGAGAATTTTGGCCCGAGTCATATTTTCAAATAACGCAATGTACTGGATGCTTTCTGCAGTAAGTCTTATTTCACCCAAAACGTTGCCAACTCCTTCTATTAGACTGTAGCTGCCAGGATATCAGATTCTCCTACATCGAGAATTGCCATGGCTGCAATCGTAAAAGGTTTACCGCATACGGGCCCGAGTTCAACACTTGTGCCTTCGTATTCCAGAACAGGGACATTTGTTGCCTGAACTTTCTTTTTAATTTCTTCGGGGCAATTTGATGCCAGGACCACCATTTTTGCAGAGCCGTCTGCTGCTGCATCTATAGTCCGGTTGGCTCCAACTATTACTTTTCCTGTTTTCACAGCCTTGATAAGAGATTTATCAACATTGATCTTCATTTTTATCAACTCTGTCTTAAATAAACTCGTCTACTCAATCTCTTTCCTAATAAAGATTTCCAAACTCGGTGAATATATGGTACTCTAAATACCTGATGCCTTATATTTATTTTCTGGTTATGAGCCTCGCGAACTCAAGGTTCTGCAGCAGGATACTCTGAATTTAATAAATTAAGATATACCTGATGGAATGGTTTCCTATCAGAATATTACGTATAAATTAACATGATCTGAGTTTCGATTAAGGTTGAGTTTCAGGGATTTACCCTGAAATTTTCACTCATCCTCGGCTTCAACAATATCCTCCATCCTTCTGCTTACAAGGTGCACGTCCCCGGTACCCATACGGATAGGCTGGCCAACAATAATATTTTCCGTGACACCCTGAAGCTGATCAATGTCCCCACGCATCCCTGCATCCAACAGGTGATTAACCGTAACTTCAAAAGCTGCGCGGGCAAATACACTTGCCTTTTCGCCTGAAATTCCGTGTCTTCCGATCTGTTTTACTTCTCCGTCACAGGTCATGAGATCTGCCACAAGCATAATATGCCTAATATCCACAGTAAGACCCTGCTCACGAAGGGTATCGGTTGCTTCCTTAATAATTGCATTTCTTGCAGCTTCGACTCCAAGCACTTCATAAATTTCATTAATGTTATTCGTGCTTGTCCTCGTTTTATCCACACCATCGAACTGAAGTACTTCACGCAGGGCCGAGCCTTCAGTATAGAGGGTATACTCCTCACCTTCCTTCCGGACCACCACACGCTTGATTCCTTCTATCCCTTTCAAGGTGACATTGTGGATACTTTTTGCAAGCTGGAGGAGTTCTCTGTAAGAAGGCTCTCCAGGAGCAATAATAATTTGGTTATCTATATCCGGAGAAATTGTGACCGTTACATTCAGTTCTTCGTTGAATCTTTCCTTTACTTGATCTATAGTAATGTTCCTACCATCCATCGCTTTTTCGTGCAGGTCTATTATTAGTTGCATCTGAGATAGATCAGTTGTCACATCAGCAATGTGATCGATTTTAGTCGCTTCAATTTCCCAGGCAAGGGCTCTTGTTTTTTCCCGGTCGTAAGCATAATCATCAGGATGCTCTTTGGATAGGGCAATTGTCATCATAGGAGTGCTAGGGATTTTTCGGGCATCGACAATTTCGATAAGACGAGGAAGACCTAGAGTAACGCTAATTTCAGCCACACCAGCATAGTGGAAGGTACGCATTGTCATCTGGGTACCAGGTTCCCCTATGGACTGGGCCGCAACCACTCCAGCCGCATCACAGGGCTCAATGCATGAGATATTATACTCTTCCATTACTTTTTCTATGATCTCTTCCAGTTCTTTCTTGCTTACTCCGGCTTTGATGACATCTTCCCTGAGAGTATTAAAAATATTTGAAGGAAGAGGTAGGTCTTTTATCATGCTATCGATTGTAGCTTCACTAATACTCATCAGGCCACCTCCCTGTTCACCACGGAACTGACAATTCTGTGGATTGTATCAGGTTTGCTGAAATCACTTTTTGTGGGATTAATCCCATCCTCTCCAAATTTGAATTGTACAAGCACACCTCTAGTATCCCTGACTGTAAGGTCATACTGGACTTCCAGATCCTGAAGAGCATTGACAAGTCTTCTCTGCAAGTACCCTGATTGTGATGTCCTTACCGCAGTGTCCACAAGACCTTCCCTACCACCGATTGCGTGGAAGAAATATTCAGTAGCGTTGAGCCCACTCTTGTAGCTCGCCTTCACGAACCCGTGAGCATCTGAACCAAGGTCCCCTTTTTCGAAGTGAGGCAATGTCCTGTCTGCATATCCTCTGCGAATACGTTCCCCACGCACGGCCTGCTGGCCAACGCAGGCTGCCATCTGAGTAAGGTTAAGGATAGAACCTCTTGCTCCTGAGCGAGCCATGATAACAGCTGGGTTCTCAAGTCCCATGTGATTGTCTGCTATATTACCTGTCTCGTCTCTAGCTTTTCCAAGCTTTTGCATGATGCTCATCTCGATTGTTTCATCGAGGGTTCTGCCTGGGAGAGGTTCGAGTTCCTTATTCTCGTATGACTTAATGAGTTTCTGCACGTCATCCTCAGCTTTGCCAAGAACTTCATTGATCTGGATTCTAGCCTCTTTCGGAATATCTTCGTCAGCTATTCCGAAACTCAGACCTGTCCGCATGAGAGCCCGAATTGCAAGCATTGTCATGTCGTCCACAAAGCGGGCTCCAGCTTCAGGACCTATCTCCTTAATGATACGGTCCTGAATCTTTCCTTTGAATGCTCCGATTGCGGCCTCGTCTATCGTGCCAGTGATGAGTTCCCCGCACCGGATTACCACATAGGCATCGTTTGGACACTCTTCTTTCTTACAGATGTCACAGTGAGAGCAAAACTGAGCTGCAAACTGTGCATTCAGATTTTCAGGCAGGATCCGGCTGAAAATCTGTTTTCCTGTCCAATATGGCTCTCCATCTGGATCGTACCCTGCTGGCTCTGGCAGGCTTCGGGTATCGCTCTTCCGGAGCATGTCATAAGCGTCGTCTTTAGAGATATGATTCTCAAAACGGGTTAGCAGGAAAAGCCCTGAAATGTGATCGTGAATCCCTCCTATAATGGGACCTCCAAAACGCGGGGAAAGAATATTTTCCTGAACCTGCATGAGGATCTTTGCCTCAGCCCTAGATTCTTCTGTCTGAAGGGCGTGCATGTTCATTTCGTCCCCATCAAAGTCAGCGTTATATGGAGGACAGACAGCAGGGTTCAGCCTGAAGGTTTTATCCGGGAGCACCTTTACAGAGTGAGCCATAATGCTCATCTTGTGTAGAGAAGGCTGCCTGTTAAAGAGTACGGTATCTCCATCCTTCAACTGACGCTCAACTACCCATCCGAACTCCAGTTTTTCGGCAAGATCTTCTTTGTTAATGTCGGTAACTTTTATACGCCTACCGTCAGAGCGTAGTACATAGTTTGCTCCTGGGTGTATATTCTCGCCATTGCGTACATAAATTTTAAGCTGCTCTATGTTCCTTGGTGTTACCATAGAAGGCACTGTCAGAGTCTGTGCGATGGGCATAGGGACTCCTACTTCGTTAATGCTAAGGTTAGGGTCAGGTGAGATTACTGTACGGGCAGAGAAGTTAACACGTTTACCAGACAGACTTCCTCTGAAACGCCCTTCTTTACCCTTCAAACGCTGAGAGAGAGTTTTTAAGGGTCTGCCTGACCTGTGCCTTGCAGGAGGTATTCCAGAAACGGAGTTGTCAAAAAATGTTGTAACGTGATACTGAAGGAGTTCCCAGAGGTCCTCAATAATGAGCTGAGGAGCACCAGCTTCCCTGTTTTCCTGGAAACGCTGATTAATCCTTATAATATCTACCAGCTTGTGGGTAAGGTCGTCTTCACTGCGCTGCCCGGACTCAAGGGTAATTGAGGGGCGAACCGTGACAGGAGGTACAGGCAGAACTGTAAGAATCATCCACTCAGGCCTTGCATTCTTAGGGTCCATCCCAATAACCCGGATGTCCTCATCAGGAATGCTCTCGAAGCGGTCCCTTATCTCGGTAGGGGTCAATTTTTCCCCATTTTCAAGATATTCAGTAGGTTTTTCGAATTTAATATCGAGCTGTTCCTCATTGCAGTAGGGACAGGTCTTTACCTTGCTGGCTTCCTTATAAGCCTCGTTAATCAGGTCATCAGGCATATGTCCGATTTCCTCAATGCCTACAAGCTGGTCAAGGAAATGCTGTTTCTGTGCAGGTTCAAGCAGAATCTTGCTGCATTTCCTGCAGGTTGCCCTGAGGAGTTTTCGGATTACTTTGTTGAAACCTACATGGATTACCGGAGAAACAAGTTCTATGTGCCCGAAGTGTCCAGGACACTCGCCTGCCCGACCAGAACAGGTCTTGCAGCGGAGCCCAGGATCAATAACCCCGAGTTTTGTGTCCATAAGCCCCATGTCAATTGGAAATCCATCATCATCGTAAGTGTCGGCCGTAATAATGAGCGTTGAACTCATTTTACGGATCTCTTTTGGGGATATTAAGCCGAATTTAATTGAAGCAATTCTTTTCGGAATAGGGGGTACGTTTGCCATATCTACCTCACCTCATACCGCATCTTCAAGATTAAGCCTGGGCGAAACTCCCAGGGATTTGATTTCGTCCAGCAGCAGCTTGAATGCGTAGCTCATCTCCACAGGATATATGTCAGTGTCAGCCCCACAGGCAGAGCAGAAAGCGACATTCCGCTGCTTGTCATACGTTGCAATCATTCCACAGTGAGAGCAAACAAGTTCTACAACTTTGTCCGACTCGTCGAGCAGCCTCTCTTTTAACGACATGGCAGCTCCGTGCCCTACCAGCACATCACGCTCCATTTCACCAAACCTGAGACCACCTTCCCTTGCTCGGCCTTCGGTTGGCTGGCGGGTAAGCACCTGTACAGGCCCACGGGATCTAGCATGTATTTTGGAAGTGACCATGTGGTGTAGTTTCTGGTAAAGAATAACTCCCACAAAAACATCTGCAGGAATCATCCTACCTGTGGCTCCATCGTAGAAAACCTCTTTCCCAGTATGGGTAAAGCCGTGCCTTTTCAGAGATTCTCTGAGGACATCTTCTTTTTCCCCAGAGAAAGCCGTTGCATTAACTCGTCTGCCTTCCATGGAACCTACTTTCCCGCCAATCATTTCCAGGACGTGCCCTACAGTCATACGGGAAGGAATTGCATGCGGGTTAATCATTAGGTCCGGAGTCATTCCTGATTCTGTAAATGGCATATCTGCAATCGGAACTTTCAGGCCAATAATCCCTTTCTGCCCGTGCCTTGAGGCAAATTTATCTCCTATGTCAGGGATCCTTTCGTCTCTTACCTTTACCTTGGCAAGCCGGGTTCCGTTAATGGATTCTGTTAGAATGACCGTATCTACAATTCCGGTTTCATTAGACCGCATTGTAACTGAGCTTTCTCTCCTCTGCTCAACTGCAATCCCGAAGTCAGATGGTTCTTCAAGGAACCTTGGGGGACTGGTTTTTCCGATAAGTACGTCATTAGGACCGACTGGGGTTTCAGGATTTACTAGTCCGTCAACATCCAGGTTCGCATAGGCTTCTGCGCTGCGAGCTCCACGGTACTCAGAGTCAGGAATCTCGAACTTATCCTCCTGCCCGCCCGGGTACCTTCTTTCTTCCCCTTCAAAAGTCCTGAGGAAGTGACTTCTCCCCAAACCTCTTTGGACTGACCCATTGTTAAAAATAAGAGCGTCTTCAATGTTATATCCTTCATAAGACAGGACTGCAACAACGAAGTTCTGGCCAGCAGGTCTGTCGTCAAAACCTATAGCTTCCGAGGTTCTTGTCTTGGTAAGTGCTTTCTGAGGATAGTGGAGAACATGGGCACGAGTATCTGGCCTGAGTTTCTGGTTTGCGGTTGCAACTCCAATACACTGCTTAACCATGGCAGCGCCCATAGTATTACGCGGAGATGAATTATGTTCCGGATAAGGAACCATTCCTGTAGAAATTCCCAGAATTAGCTCGGGATCTATCTCCATATGTGTATGTTTTTGGGTAATATCAGCTTCGTTAATTGCAATGTAAGCGTTTTCTTCTTCTTCAGCGTCAAGGTACTCTATGCAGCCTTCTTTTACCAGGTCGTCAAAGTTGATTTCTCCGCTCTTAATTTTTTCTACATGCTCCTCAGTTACTTTGAGAGCTCCGTTCTCAACAATTAAGAGTGGCCTTCTCGCCCTGCCCATATCGGAGTTTATAATTACTTCTCTGGTGCTCTCGTTAAGAGCGACATTGACCTGTCTGGATATGAAACCCAGCCGCCTCATTTTTCGGAGCCCGTTTACAAGCTCTGCAGGGTTATCATGGGTTCCGACAAGCTCCCCGTTTATGAATACTTTTGCTTTAGTCATCTGGCATCGACCCCTCAATCATCGAACGATCCGGAATCATCCGAATCTGAATAATCGTAGAAATCCTCATCTTTGTATTTGCTTTTGACTTCAGAAGATTCTTCATACTCTTCAACAATCTCTTCTCCAAACTCATCAAATAGGGTTTCCTTTATCTTTGCCGGGATTTCAGGTACCTTTACAACGGCGCGATCGACATTCAGGTCATGGAGGATTTTCTTTATTCCATCTGTCTCTTCTATACCTGTAGAAAGCTCAACCATTTCGGCAAAGTTTTTAACCAGACCACAATTCGGACCTTCAGGGGTTTCCGAAGGACATAGTCTGCCCCACTGGGTTGCATGCAGGTCTCTAGCCTCGAAGTGAGGCTGGGCGCGGGAAAGAGGAGAAATTACACGGCGCAGATGGGAAAGCGTGGAGATGTAGTCGTTCCTGTCCAAAAGCTGGGACACTCCTGTTCTTCCTCCGACCCAGTTTCCAGTTGCAAGCGGATGTTGCAAGCGGTCAGTCAACACATCTGCCCTGACAATTGTTGCGACATTGAGTTCCCTGTTCCTCATGTTTGCACGCTCAAGCTGATATTTTATATCTCTTGCAAGCCTGTTAAAAGAAACCCTGAAGAGGTCTTCCATCAGATCTCCTGCAAGTTTCAGCCTTTTGTTTGCATAGTGGTCTTTATCGTCTTCCGAACGCTTGCCAAGAGCCAACTCGAAACAGGACTCAGCCATTCTTGCCAGGAAATGAGCCTTGGAGATCCTGTCTCTTGGATCATTTCCTAGATGCGGGAACAGGTACCTGTCAATAACATAATTTGCCCTTTTTATCTGGTATTCCTTAGCCTGACCTGCAGCGACTCGAGCCCCGATCTTCTCGATTGCTTCTTCCTGGGTTTCGACCTCGGCCTCTTCAAGGTTTTCCAGCATGAACTTGATAATTTCAGGATCACTTGAAACTGCATTTACAATATCTTCATCAGTTATAATCCCAAGAGCTCTCATAAGGGTAATGAAGAATACTCTGCCTGAAATAGAAGGGAAAGAAACCTCAAGCAGGGACTTTCTGCCTCTTTCTACAATTACAAGAGCTCTGTATCCGCGTTTCTGGGAGAAGACCTTTGCAACCTCTATAGTGTCGCCATATCTCTCGCCATATTCTACAAGAATTTTGTTAGGGGCGAGGTCTTCAAGGGTCATAACCACCCTTTCGGTACCGCCTATAATGAAATATCCCCCTGGGTCAAGGGGATCTTCCCCATAGCGGATCTTTTCAGCATCGCTAAGTCCAGGAAGATTACAGATTTTGGATTTGACCATGATTGGAAGCTGTCCTATTTTCGCTTCCGTCATCTCGGACTCAACTCCATCTTTTACCACGCCCATTTCAAGGTAGAGAGGACCCGAGTACGAGAGGTTCCTAAGCCTGCCCTCATTTGGATAAAGTTTTTCAATTGCCCCGTCTGCTTCCTTTACGACCGGGTGTTCTACCCGAATCTTGCCGAGTCTTAGATAGGTATCCTCAATATCGGTTTCTATTACTTTTTGTTCATCTATGATTTTTTGCAGCCCGTAATCTATAAACTTGTTAAAAGAGTCTATATGGTGCTGCACTATCTTGTCCCGTGTAAAATAAGCCTGCGACAGTATACTGGTTTCTAACGCGATGATAGCACCCTCTTTGCTTTATTAAGATGAAAACCAAAAAATTATGATCTTCAGATCAGTATGCAGTTGTTGAATCCTTCCGTGCGATGGGGCATGGAAATTCAAAAAGACATTCCGTAAAGAAATCAGATCATGCAAGCGGTTTGCCCCCTCCGCTTACTCGATCACAAGTCTATAATACTCTGCCTCCCCTGCAGTTTGACTTTTTCTTGTGATTTTCACTACATCTCCAATAACAGCTCCTATTTCTTTACTAACAGGATCCTGCACTTTGATCTTCGGAAGTTGTTCCTTTTCAATGGAATATTTGCTTAAAACAGACTTTAACTCGCCCTCAGACATGATTTCATGTTTAGGGACCGACTCATGATCGAGCAGGCTGAATTTTGTCAAATCCTTTCCTCCAAAAATAAAATATTCAAAAAATTTGATTAACTTTCCCTGCGAATGGCCTTTCCGCCGGGATAATAAAGATCATGGCGGGCCCGTAGGGATTTGAACCCTAGGCCGACTGGTTAAAAGCCAGTCGCTCTGCCTGACTGAGCTACGGGCCCAGCTGCTTTTTATCCATCATTTTACTTCTTTACACCCTGGAGATATTTCACGCCACCCTGCTGCCCCGCTGCATCAGGGAGCACCTCTCACACCGGTGCAACCCTCTAATTATAGCTATCCTATAAATAGTTTATGGCAAGACCGTTTTTTCTCCTGGAATTTCTGCAAATTCACATTAAATTTATTCATTATGTGCACGATTTTTACAGATTTTTTTTCGGCTTTGCTGGAAAGATATATGTACGAGAATTTTTACTTTTTAAAAATAAGGCCAAAAATTTAATGTATTTCTCCATATATTCGGGTAAACGGAGATTTTTGCCCCAATTCTGAATAACGTCCCGATTTCCTGTCAGTCCTCCACTTAAAACCCCGCTTAAAAAATACCCTTCAAAGGCACTCTCCAAAAATAAGTATTAATTAATCAAATCCAAATCAAAAATTGTTTTTAATTCTATCAACTGACTAATTCATAGTAAATCTCGAATTCTGTCTTGGAAGGAGGGAATATCTTCGGCAGAGTATCGACGATGTTCATCCTGATCAAATAGAATTAAAGATAGTGAATTTCTAGTCATCCTCTGATATATTTAATATAATTTTGGATAAATTATCCTTGAAAAGAAATCTTTTTAACCCATTTTCCGCAGGAAAAATTCATATTTCATAATTTCATCTGCTACCGATATTTAATCGAACGTGGATTATTGAATTTTTATGCAGAAGGGAAAAGCAACTATAGGGGTTATTTAGAGACCAAAAAACGATATAGTTCAATTTTCAACGAAGGCCATTAAGAATCTAAGTTGTTTGAATTTGTTCCAAGAACGCTATCAGAAAAATATTGGTTTTCGAAAAAATACTGCGGAATGTAGGGTTTAAATTCTTATATTTGCACCGAGCAACTCAACAAAGCCTCTTAACCAGGCTGGGTGATTGGGCCAGGCTTGAGCTGTTACTAGGTTTTTGTCTGTAATTACTGGTTCCGGCTGCCAATCAGCACCGGCTAACCGGCATTCCGTAGCACATGCTGGGTATGATGTTACTCGATAGCCTTCCAAGTTTTTAGCTGCTGCCAGAAGCTGCAGGCCATGACAGATGGCTGCTACAGGCTTGCCAGCCGCAAAGAAATCCTGTACGATTTTAATGGTATCATCATACATACGGATGTATTCCGGGGCTCTGCCACCTGGAACAACCAAACCTGCATAATCATCCACATTTACTTCAGCGACGGATACATCTACCGGGATACGATGCCCGGGAAGCTCAATATAGGTATCGAGCGTAGTGAAGTCATGTACGACCAATTGCAGCATATCACCAGTTTTTTTGTTGGGGGCTGCTACATCCACTTGGTAGCCCAACATCTGGAGCGCCTGCTGGGGTACCTTAACCTCATAATCCTCGGCGCAATCGCCTGTTAAGATAAGGACTTTTTTGGACATGTGTTTTCCTCCTTGCTATTTTAGTGGTTTCCAAACTATGTAACACATTTTTATTAGGGTAACTGTATTTTTATTAGGGTCACCGACTCTGTTCAAAATCCTGCGATATAAGTAAGCGCAACATCATTCCTAAATTGTATAATTTTAAATAGTAACAATGTTACGATGCAAATTGATATCAATAACATAATAACAATAAGCCTTAACCTTAATAATTTTTTCCGAATTGCCAATTTTTCTAAAAATATTCACTAATTGTGACAATAATTTTCAACACAGCATAGAAGGAATTTTTGTAGAAAAGCCTCCCATTTTTCCTAATATAATCATTCCATGCCCTTAAGTGCCACAAAATAAACATCAAAAAAACTTGGAAAAATCAGAATTTGTATTTATAAATTCAAACTGCAGTTACACATATAAAATAAATTATACTAATAAAGTAAATTATACTAATCGTCCTTAGTCATTGTTTAATTGATACTTAGAGCCTATCCGAAAAATCAGTAATACATCTTGAAAAGTCACAATAGTTCATAACATCAGAGTATCCGTTCCTGCTTTTCATGTTTTATGTTGTAAAAATTATGTCAGATAACCCCTTTCGGAAGATTTTAAATCAAACCAGTTAGGATCTTTCTAGAAACCCAACTGGTTACTTGGAGTCTTTTTACATGCTACCAAGAGCTTTTACGAATTTTCCTCTACTGTGATCCTTATAATAAATTCGGTTCCAGGGCCCCTTTTCAACTGGAGTTCACCATCTAACTGATCTATCAGGATAGTTACGAGTTGCATTCCAAGTGTACTAGAGTTTTCCAGGTCGATGCTTTCAGGTATACCAATCCCATTATCTGAAACTGTCAGGATATAACTGGTATTTTTACGCTCTTTACTCTTAAATCCAATTTTGTCATCTCTAGATCTTTTGTTTTTCTCTCCGCGTAGTTTAATCCGAATCTCTCCGGTTTTCCCGTCTGGAAACGCATGTTTGAGAGAATTTGAAATAAGCTCGTTAACAATCATCCCTAAAGGCACTGCGATATCCATGTCAAAGTAAACATCCTCTTCAAGATCCATATTTAAACCGATATCAGCATTTCCAAACCTATATGTCAGGAAGAGGTTCTCAACGAGTCTCTGAAGATACTGGGTGAAATTCAGGGTATCGATTCCTCCTCCTTCGTGCAGTTCTTCATGGATCAGTGCAATAGATAAAACTCTATCCTGGCTTTCCCTGAAGGCTTCAAGAATTTCGGAACTCTTTATATATTTCCTGTTTTTGAACTTTTCAGCCTGAAGGTCAAGTAAAGATGAGATTACCTGCAAGTTATTTTTAATTCTGTGATGAATTTCTTTTTTACGGGCAGTTACGGCATTTAAAAAAGCTTTTTCTGCTTCTCTTTGTTCGGTTATATCCTGGGTTGTTCCCCTCATTTGAACAGGAATACCTTTTTCATCAAAAAGAACTTCACCCTGTGTGTGAATTATACGCTGCTTCCCATTGGGCAGGACAATCCGATGATCCAGATCGTATGGCTTCCCCTTGAAAGCCTTTTTAACGGCATTATCCACAAATTCTCGATCATCGGGGTGTACCACCACCCCTAAAAATGCATCATAGGTCGGATGGAGTTCTTGAAGCTTAAGCCCATAAATCCGATACATTTCATCAGACCAGTACAGTTTATCAGTTACAAGGTCCCATTCCCAGCTTCCAATATGTGCTATTTTTTGAGCTTCAGATAGTCTTCTCTCATTTTCCATCAATGCCTTATAAGCTTTTTCAAGCTCTGCTGTACGTTTTTTAATCTTTTCTTCTAAATTTTCATGGGCTTTAGTAAGGGCTTTTTCGATTCTTTTGCGCTCGGTAATATCGAGAACAAAGGCAATGTTCTCACTACGATCCTCATTGAGTGGGGCTGCTCCAACAATAGCGGGTACGTGTGAGCCATCTTTACGAATATACTCCTTCTCGTAGGGTATAGCCGCACCTACAGTTTTTAACCTTTCAATGGTATACTCATCCATGAAGCGGTATGCCTGTGGAGTTATCTGCTTCCAGTTGATCTTCCCAGCCTGCAAGTCCTTGCGGGTATAGCCAACCATCTCAAGGAACTTGTCATTGGCATCGGTGATCCGGCCATCAAGGGTAAAGTAGATCACACCTATCATTCCGGATTCATATAACCTGCGCAGGCGTGCTTCGCTGTCCTGCAGGGCTTTTTCATTTTGCTTGCGTTCGGTAATATCTCGGATTATCGAAACTGCGTACTTCTTACCTTCTACTGGAACAAAATATCCGGATGCCAGTTCACCAACAAACTTCGTTCCATCCTTGCGTTTATAAATGAGCTCGGCGCGAGTCATACCTTCAGACATACGTTCATCCATAAAAACTCTCAGACGCAGATCATTGATGTCAACGATATCCTTGCGGGTAAGGCCAACCATCTCGTCCCCTGCCCACCCGAACATTTCGGTTGCTGCCGGGTTTACTGTAAGTATTCTCCCCTCACCTGCCATATCTGTCACGATAATCGCGTCTTTACTGCTCTGGATGACTGCCCGTTCCCGCTCTTCACTCTCCCTTAACGCCTGTTCTGCCAGAGCTCGTTCCCGCTCAATCTTTTTCCTTTGTAGGGCCTGAGTTACTGCAGGCGCGATTGCTTCAAGGTCTTCCTGCTGCTCGGGGCTATACCCGCCTTTACGGTTTGCGACCGCAAGCATACCCATCGTTCTCCCATTATTAAGAACAAGAGGGACACCAAGAAAAGATGTAAGCTGCGGATGGCCTTGCGGCAGGCCGATACTGTCGGGATGTGACGCTGGATCGTTGGTAAAAAAGCTTTTTCCGCTGTCAATCACACGGCCGTATAGACCATGCAGGGTAAAATCGACCAGAGGGTGGCGGTGACCTGTCTTGTCGTGCATCAGGCACTGGTCCCATCCCATATCACTGATTGCGATATCGTGCAGCAACCCATCAGCTTCCAACTCATCAACGAAACCAATCGGGCTGCCTGTAACCTCCAGGGCTACAGATAGACATATATTCCCAAGTTCCTCTTCGGTTTCGGCTCGCACTATATTGCCAAAGATCCGGTTGATTCCCTCAAGAATGTTGTTGTATCTGCGTATCCTGTGCTCTTCCTGTCTTGCTCTCTTCCTTATAAGATTCTCTATCCTTTCCCATTTGCCTCCCTTCTTAGCCAGGAAGAATTGATGAACTGCAACAATATCGGCGGTTTCTGTTGCGCTGCATTTATCAAAATAAGTACATAGCGCCATCATCTGGTTTTTGTCGACGAGAGCATCCAACTTTTCTTCATAATCAATAAACTTATTCCAATCAGTTTCTTCCATCCGAAAAGTGTTTTCAGTTAATCTCAAACCATCGTAGCCACTAGCTAAGGCATTTTCGAGTTTTTCAGTCCATCCGTTTAAGACTTTTTGCAAATCGAAAATCCCATCCTTAAAATACCAGTAATTGTATGAAACAAACTCTATTTGCCCTTTTTCCAGATAAACATCAAAATTAGGAATCTCCTTTCTCAGGGATTCTTTTGCTTCTTCTGTATTTAGAGGTTCTGATGTGACCCAGACGCAAAGTTCGTTATTATCAAGTCCTGATCTAAAGTAAGGGATAAGTATGTCCATCAAATCTTCTTTTGTCTGGTAAAACTGACAAAAGTGCGTTCCCCAGGGCACATCTCCAATTATACCAATACCAAATTTTTTTAGCATTTTTCCATTCCCTGCCTTCTTGTGCCAATCCCCATCTTTTATACTCAAAAGAAAATTCTGCAACAGTCTATGACTAGGTTCTAAGAGTGTACCATTACTCCCCATTCACCTTGTGTGAACTCTCTTTCAGTTGAGGCAATTTAGACAATTTGAAAAAAACACGATAAGTTAGTTACTTCTAAACAACCTTGTAAAAAATAATTAAGCTCCGATTATTTTTCTAAATAGGATTTTTAGTTTATAAAACATTCGCTATAAAGATTAGGGATTTTATCTTTATGGATTTATCTTTTTCACTATATAAAAATCTTACATTTTAAAGTTTTAAAAATAATTTAAGCATAGAAGCATTTAAAAAACTTAGAAATAGAAAGGGGGAATTTTGAGTTTTGGGATTGACCCGTTATAAAAATCAGGAGCAGTGATTTATTACTTTCTCTTAATGAAAAGCAAAAAATCGCTGCATAAAAGAACAACTAGTTTAAATATTGTGAAACTATTCCTTTTTACTTTTCTAAATTATGTCCCGCACTCCCAGCCGCTCATGTAGCATTCCTGTGTCGGCGTGAGCTCGTCAATGCTTATGCCCATTGATTTGAGTTTCATTTTTGCCACAAAGGTATCAAGTTCCAGAGGTACTTTATGGACGCCATTCGAAAGTTTGTTCTCCGCAATGTAGCGCACACAGAGAGCCTGGTTTGCAAAACTCATATCCATAACCTCAGCAGGATGGCCATCTCCCGCAGCAAGGTTAACCAACCTTCCTTCGGCTATGACATTAAT
Organism: Methanosarcina sp. UBA293; assembly: GCA_002499445.1. Classification (GTDB taxonomy): domain Archaea; phylum Halobacteriota; class Methanosarcinia; order Methanosarcinales; family Methanosarcinaceae; genus Methanosarcina. The sequence continues at coordinate 3,396 of DALS01000040.1, read as the reverse complement.
GCACCTGTCGCCGATATCGTATTCTTTTATATTATTTCTTACTGTTTGGACGGATTTAGCAAGGGAGGCAAGGGATTCCATATCGATTTCCACATTGAAGTGGCCAGAATTTGCAAGGATTGCTCCGTCAGGCATGGATTTGAAATGTTCAGCTGTGAGGATATCACGGTTTCCGGTAGCGGTCACAATGATTTCCCCTAATTTTGCAGCGTCTGCCATTTTCATGACCCTGTACCCGTCCATCCTGGCTTCAAGGGCTCTTATAGGATCAACTTCGGTAACGATCACATTTGCTCCTAAGCCCGCAGCCCGCAGTGCAACTCCGCGTCCACACCAGCCATAGCCTGCAACAACAACGTTTTTGCCTGCAACCAGGAGGTTTGTGGTTCTGTTAATCCCGTCCCAGGCTGACTGTCCTGTCCCATAGCGGTTGTCAAAGAGGTATTTGGTCATGGCGTCGTTTACTGCGATTACCGGCATTTTCAGGGCTCCCTCCTTTTCCATCGCATGAAGCCTGTGCACGCCAGTAGTTGTTTCCTCGCAGCCGCCCAGGATGTTTGGAAGCAGGTCTGTCCTTTCCTTATGTAATTTAAATATAAGATCTGCTCCATCATCTATTGTAATGTCGGGCTTGAGATCCAGGACTCTGTCGATTGCTTCATAATATTCCTCACTCCCAACTCCGTATTTTGCAAAACAGCTTATATTTTTACGAGTACCAAGGGCAAGGGCAACGTCGTCCTGGGTGCTAAGGGGGTTGCAGCCGGTAATTGACACCTTTGCCCCGCCTGCAGCCAGAGTCTCTACAAGGACTGCGGTTTTTGCTTCCACATGCAGGGCCATTCCTATTTTCAGCCCTTTCAGGGGTTTCTCTTTCTCAAATTTCTCCCTGACAATAGCAAGCACAGGCATATGGTTTCTTGCCCAGTCCATTTTCATGTTTCCGGATTCTATGAGTTCTTTTTCGATCATGATAATCCCGTAGTATCAAATAAGTGATTGAGTTCGATTTTTACTCTAACTTAAACATAAGTGTTTACCTTTTACTCGTTCAGATTCCACTGTGGAACACTTTTGATATGAATTATTTTTATCATAAGGGAAGTTTTCAGGCGTTTACCCTTGCTATAAGCTCTTCTGCGGCTTTTTGGGCATCTTCCATCACTTTCTGCTCGTCTAGGGCCAGCAATCGGTAATCATCCATCAGGATTTTTCCGTTTACAATTGTTGTCCTGACATCACTTCCTCTTGCTGAATACACAAGGTGGGAAGGAACATCAAAGCAAGGAGTAAGATGCGGTTTTTTCATATCCACCACGATCAGGTCAGCTTTCTTTCCAACCTTCAACATGCCGGTTTCCGTGCCAAGAGCTTTTGCCCCGTTCACTGTACCCATTTGAAGTACCTGCCGCGCAGGAAGGGCAGTAGGGCTGAAAGTATTGACTTTATGCAGGAGGGCAGCTGTTTTCATCTCCTCAAAAAGGTCAAGGTTATTATTTGAGGCACAGCCGTCGGTGCCAAGGCTCACATTTACTCCTTCTTCAAGCATCTTGTGCACAGGTGCAATTCCTGATGCCAGCTTCATATTACTTATGGCGTTATGGGAAACGTTCACCCCTCTTTTTGCCAGAATTTCTATATCGCCGTCCGAAAGCCAGACACAATGAGCAGCAAGCACATCAGGTCCCAAAAAACCCATGTCTTCCAAGAGGTGTACCGAACATTTTCCGTACCTTTCTTTCATAGCCAGGAGTTCGGCTTCTGTTTCAAGGACATGGATATGGATTCCGGCTCCATCCCTGTTAGCCTCTTCCCTAACCTTTGCAAGGAATTCCTCGGAACAGGTATTAGGGGCATGGGGTCCATACATTGTTTTTATTCTGCCGTCGGCAGCTCCCTGCCAGGCTCGAACAAAGCGTTTCCCTTCCTTAAGGTCGGTTTCTCCTTTTTCTTCGTTCCAGAGTTCTATGAGCCCATGGCAAAGTGAAGCCCGAAGTCCTGATGCCTCAACAGCTTTTGCGGTTTCGTCCATATAGAAGTACATATCTGCAAAAGAAGTGGTTCCTGACCTGATCATCTCCAGACAGGCAAGCAGGCTGCCTTTATAGACGTCCTCTGCAGTCAGCTTTGCTTCAGCAGGCCAGATATGTCCTTCAAGCCAATCTGCAAGCTGTAAATCGTCAGCATAGCCTCTAAAAAACGTCATTGCGGCGTGGGTATGAGTGTTTACAAGCCCTGGCATTACTACCGAATGCCTTGCGTCAATTACGGTCTCAGCATTTTCTTTTGTTTTTTCTGTGATCTCCGTAATCTTTCCATCTTCAATGACAACGGTTCCGTTTTTGAGGTCTCCCTTTTCAGGGTCCATCGTTAAAACATAAGCATTTTTTATAATTATGTCAGCCATATAATCAGATCCGTCAGGTATGAACTAAGATCATTAGATAATTTGATTCTAAGAAGTATTCTAAATTTGAGAAATATTAGAGTTACAAAGTAACCAGAATTAAGAGATAACTGAAATAAGAGGTTATCCTAAAAAAAGTTGTCCTGAAAATTATGCTAAAACCCTGTAGAAAAGTTATATATTCTTGAGAAAGTAAAATTTTGCAGTACTAAGCTTTGCCGTTGGGATTTATATTACGAAGCGTAAAACCCCTGAGTCTTTAGCTCAGGGGATATAAGCGTCAACTTCAACCCTGATTCCGTATATAATATTCTGCTGCCTCTTTACTAACATTTCCGATAGTAGACGCAAAATAACCATCACTCCACAACGTATTTTCACCCCAATTAATACTTTTCTAGATATTCCTTTTGTGTTTTCCATAGCCTGTTAGTAGATTCTTGTTTCAATTTTCTGACAATTGACAAAACGCTAACTTTCGGCTCGCTCTTAATCAGAAAATGGATATGATCTTTGTCTGTTTCCATTTCCATGGTTTCAAAGTTTGATTCTTTTGAAATGTCAATCATAATTTGTTTGAGTTCTTCGCTAATCGGTTCAAGTATAACTTTTCGGTATTTGCAAACAAAGATAACATGATACATTAAAAGAAAATCGCTATGATTCCTTGTCTCATATCTCATGTTTAACAAAAAATATATAGGCTGTTAAAACATATAATACCATTATATGATGAAAGCGTTCAAATTTAGGCTCTATCCTACAACTACACAAGCTGTTCAATTCAATCAGCATATAGGTAGCTGTAGATTTGTCTACATTTGGGCGTTGGATCAAAAAACTAAAACTTATGAACAAACAGGAAAATCAATTTCCAGATTTGACTTTAACAAAAAGATTCCGATCTTAAAGGCTTCTAGTGAATGGTTAGGAGAAGTAAACTCACAGTCATTACAGGGAATGACTAAGCAGGTAGAATCTGCTTTCAC
>DALS01000038.1 GCA_002499445.1 Methanosarcina sp. UBA293 | reverse complement strand
GAGGATTTCTACAGAGCCAAATAAATAAATAAATAAATAAATAAATAAATGATTAGCTTGAACAGGATGAAGGCTGAATAATTAAAAATTGTGAGTAAATAAAATGTTCTGTAAACTCAATAAGTATCTGAAGAATTAAAGGATTGAGTATTAGGTGAACAAAAAAGGATTTGGTTTAATCCTTTATTTCGGCTTAGTCCTTATGTTCTTCTATAACCTGTTTTCCCCTTTCTGCAGGCACAATTGTCAGCTCAGCATTTGGAAATTTTCTCTCAAGCGGCTCACCATCTGCAATCCTGTCCATGGTGATTGCAACCGCAGCAACCTCGGAATGAGGCTGGCTTCCAACTGCAACATTCCAGTCTGCAAGCTGGTAAACTTCAGGAGGAACTTTTTCTGCTCCAACGACAAACATAAGCCTGTCACAACTTTTAAGCTCGTCAGTGACATCGGGAAGATTGACCCCATACATCGAAAGATGGCAAACTTTTCCACCGGCGGCTTTCCATTCTCTGATTTCCTGCTTAAAATTAACATTATTCCTAACATAGAAATCTCCGCCCCAGCGTTTGACGACGTCCTCAAGAGTCCTCACTATTCCTGGATCGTCCGAGGCAAGGAGCATGCCTTCTGCACCAAGCAGCCGGGCAGTTAAGCCCACATGAGTGGTGATTCTTTTATCTCTTTCCGGACGGTGCCCTAGGCGCAGCAAAATAATCCTTTTCATACTCGTGCTAAAATCCTGCAAGGTATTAAAGGATTTCACTGAAAAAAAGAAAGAAGGTTACTGGAATCCGTAAATTCCAGGAATTCTCTTCAGAAGCATACCCTCAACAATTATTGGGTTTGTTCGTTGGGCTGTTGCCAATGCATTCTCGAGTTTGAACTCTTTTTCGGCATGAATCGTAAGGATTGGGTCTCCTTTTTTAACAGCCTCCCCCATTTTCTTGTGGATGGAGACTCCAGCGCCTTTGTCATTTGGAGAACCTGCAAGTCTGGCAATCTCAATTATCCATTTATTATCAAACTCAATAACATACCCGTCTGCAGAAGCCACGATGTCAGCTGAGTATTGCCCAATCTGGATATCATCGGATGTAATATTCGGGTTTCCTCCTTGAGCTTCAATGATCTGTTTCATCTTTTCAAGGGCTTTTCCACTTCTTAAGGTCTCAAGTGCCACTTCCTTTCCGCGATCTCTTGGAGCCGCCCCTCCCATCTCAAGCATGATACCTGCAAGGGCAGTGCTTTTTTCAATCAGGCTGTTTGGACCTTCCATGCTTTCCATTACTTTTAGAGCTTCCCTGACTTCCAGCGCGGGTCCAACTTTTCTTCCTATGGGGGACGAGCCGTAGGTAATTGCACACTCGACATGCATTCCAAGCCTGTACCCAAGGTTAATCAGATCTCTTGCAAGTTTTTGTCCATCCTGCGCAGTATGAACTTTCGTACTCGGACCTATCGGGATATCCATTACCACGTTGTCAGCTCCTATCGCTCCTTTTTTTGCCATAATTGAGGCGAGCATCTGGTGGTAAGGATCAATGGAGAGAGGGTACTCAACTCTTATGAGCTTGTCATCCGCAGGCGCGATATTTGTGGCTCCGCCCCAGACAAGAGCCCCGCCGACTCTTTCCGTTATCTCTTTGACTTCCTGGGAACTAAACTCTACAGGACAGAGCACCTCCATAAGGTCGGCAGTTCCACCTGCCCCTGTGATCGCTCTGGAACTCGTCTTCGGAATTAGAAGCCCGTTTGCAGCGACAATTGGAACAATCAGTAGAGAAATCTTGTTTCCGGGAACTCCTCCTATAGAATGCTTATCCATTATAGGGTGTGTGTCAAATTCGATAGTATCTCCGCTTTCGATCATAGCTCTTGTCAGCCATTCTACTTCATCATCCGTCATTCCATGAATATAAGAAGACGTTATGAAAGCCGAGAGTTCGATATCACTAAGGTTTTCTTCCACAATGTCGTTTACGAGCGTTTTAATCTCATCCTGCGCAACAGGTCTTTTGTCCATAACTTTCTTGATCACTGCGGAAGATTTTGAACGAATTGCAGGGATTACCTCAATAGGTTTATCCCAATCCTGAAAGTGCTCGTAAACTTCAGAAAAAACTCCTAGCGTGCCTGGAGGTACCATATCGTCTGTTGTATCCACAATAGCAGAAGTACTCTCATGTCCTCGGATACGGACTCTATCTCCAGGATTAACTCCTAGTTCCTTCGCGTCAACAATATTCAGCATCACTTTGTGCTGACCTATTTTTATGTTAAAATGTTCCAGTTTCAACTGCATGAAAAACTCCTTCCGTTTCGTTATTTCTGTTTGTTTCTCGTAGAGAAACTGACAGACGAACCTGAAAGATTTAGTAAATTAAAACTTAGTAAATTAAAACTTAGTAATTAATATTAAATGTAAGTAGTAAACGTAACAGTAAATACTATTAATAGACATTAAACCTTCGTATTATTTTAAATAATCACGTAAAAGCTTTAAGAAAAATATAGAGTCAAGTAATTATAACTGAGTCAGGAACTTAATTAAGGTAGGAACTAAAATATAATAAGCTTTAGAGGATTCCTCCATCAGTGACTGAAATAGTATCCGTTACTTTAAATTTTACTTTTTTTCGGGTTTTTCAAATTCCCTTTATCTAGTATCCCTTTATACAGTATCCCTTTATCTAGTAAAGATTTCCTCTAAAGTTTTCATGGAAGCTGACAGGCTACGGTATGTAGCAGCTTTCTTACTCAGTAGCTTTATCACTTTCTTTTTCAGCTTCTTTTTTCTCGGCCCTGTGTTTGTGGAGAGCCATTTCTATATTACTGTGCAGATCTTCTTCCTTAAAGGGTTTTGAGATATACCCTGCAGGCTCGGTTGTTTTTGCCCTTTCCAGAGTCTCATCATCAGTGTAGGCAGTGAGGTAAAGTACCGGAATTCGGAGTCGATTTTTAATTTCACGGGCAGTCTCAATCCCATCCATTTCTCCTTTTAGCATAATATCCATTAAGACGAGGTCTGCATTCGTCAGCTCTGCTTTTCTTATAGCTTCTTCTCCTGTAGCCGCAGTACCCGGCACAGTGTAGCCAAGATTTTTCAGCTTGTTCCTAATATTAAGAGCCACTATATTCTGGTCTTCGACAACCAGAATTTTTGCTTTTTTCATTGTATCTCCCCTTGACATTGAATAAGCTTCAGAATAATCAGTCATTTTCCCTAAAAAATATCTTGAAGGTAGTTTCTACATCTCTTTGAAGTTCGATTTTACCCTCCAACTGTTCAACAAGAATGTTTACAAGTTGTAGGCCCAAAGAGTCAGTATTCACGAAATCAAGATTTTCTGGAAAGCCCAACCCATTGTCTGAAACTACTAGCGAATATTGACTATTTTTGTCAACTGAGCTCTCAGCACCAATATTATTGGTGCTATTACTTATACTTTTATTCTCTCCGTTTTCTTGAATCCTGTGAAGTTTTATCCGGATTTCTCCGTTTCTACCCTGAGGAAACGCGTGTTTTAGAGAATTAGACACAAGCTCATTAATTATTATCCCGAGTGGGACTGCTGTGTCCATTCCGAAGAAAGTTTCTTCAATATCCAGATGCATCCTTATATCGTCTTTCCCAACCGCATACGAACGAAGGAGATCTGCAGTCAGTTTTCTAAGGTATTCTGAGAAATCAAGGGTCTCATTATTTCTTGACCTGTACAATTCTTCATGGATTATAGCCATGGTGCTAACCCTATTTTGGCTTTCACGGAAGGCTTCAAGGACTTCCTTTTCGCTGAACTGTTCTGCTTGGAGTTCCAGCAGGCTGGAAATAACTTGGAGATTATTCTTTATGCGATGATGGATTTCTTTTTTACGAATCTCTTCTACTTTCTTCAGAGATTCTTCAGCTTCTTTTTGCCTAGTTATATCGTAGACCGCACCCTGAAGGATTCTTTTCTTACTTGTAAGGTCCGAAACATTCTGGATAATCTCACGGACCCATTTTATTTTTCCGTTTCTATGCCTTATACGGTACTCGTGCTCTATAATAAGTAGTGGATCATTTATTAATTTTTCATTATTATTAAAAAGATTTTTCCGGTCTTCAGGAAGAACAATCTGGTACCAGTTAACTTTTCCAAAAATGAAGTCGTCTCCCCGATATCCTGTAATTTCCTCCACACTTCCATCCACAAGAATGGGTATAAAATCCAGATCTCCCTGGAAGGCTATGCCCCTGAAATTCTTCATAAAGGACCTGTACCGCTCTTCGCTCTCTTTTAATTTTTTCGACGCAAGTTTTAACCCTGTGATATCTTTCATTACACCAATGTCTCTGTAAGAACCACCTTGTTTATCTTTCAAGAAAATCCCGCTATCTTCCACATGCAGATAACTTCCGTCTTTTTTTCTGAATCTATATTCGGTGGCAAACCTTTCTCCTTTCTCTATGAACTTTTTCTGTTTTTCGAAAACCTCTTTACGGTCATCGGGGTGAATATGTACTTCCCAGTTTTTCCTGTTAAAATTCTGGAATTCTTCCGGATTATACTGGGTAAGCTCTTTAATGGCTCCAGCCCATTCAATTTTACCTGTGAGCCTATCATAATCATATACTATCTGTCCTGTTTGCTCAGCAGCTATTCGGTATCTTTCTTCGCTTTTCTTAAGTTTTGCCTGAGCCAATTTCAACTTTGTTATGTCTTTTATTACACCGAGAATCCGATTCATCTGACCTTTTTCATCCTTGAGCCATACTCCACTGTTTTCTACATGGATGTATTTTCCATCCTTTCTCATGAACCTGAATTCTTCGCAGAATCTCTCCCTATCTCCATTAGAATGTGTAATATTTCTAATTGTTTTTTCTCGGTCTTCAGGATGGATTCTACCAATCCAGACCTCAACATTGAGTTTTCTGAATTCTTCAGTGCTGTACCCGGTAATTTCCCTAATGGCTCCTGCCCAGTCCATTTTCCCGGTTTCCTGGTTGTAATCATATACAATCTGTCCAGTTTGTTCTGTAGCTATGCGGTATTTTTCTTCACTTCTCCAAACTCTTTCAGTTGCTTTCTTTCTCTCAGTGATGTCTTTAATGACTCCAAGTACCCTGTATATGTCCTTGCTTTCATTTCCCAGGTAAACCCCGCTGTCTTCCACATAAAAATAGCTACCATCCTTTCTTCGGAGTCGATATTCTTCAAGATATTTTTCTCCATCCTTCATACAGCCATTATGGGCTTTTACAGCTTTTTCCCGGTCTTCAGGATGGACATGGTCAGCCCAGATGGCAGGGGTAAAGCCCTGGACCTCTTCATAACTATATCCTGTAAGTTCTTCAATAGCGCCTGCCCAGGAGCTGTGATTATTTTTTACATCGTAATCATAAATGAGCTGTCCTGTCTGTTCTGCAACTGCCCTATACCGCTCCTCGTTTCTCTCAAGAATTTCCCTGGAAGTTTTTCTTTCAGTTATATCTTTTATTACTCCGACAGTCCTGTATGCCTGACCTTTTTCATTTAAAAGGTAAATGCTGCTGTCTTCAGCGTAGAAGTAGCTCCCGTTCCTCTTTTTGAACCTGTACTCTTCAAGGTATTTTCCTCCGACTTTCATACAGCTCTCGTAGGCTTCCCATGCTCTTTCCTTATCTTCTTCATGGACTTTTCTTATCCAGTCTTCGAGATCTACCTGTTTGAACTCCTCAGGACTGTAACCTGTAAGCTGCGAAATGGCTCCTGCCCAGTCAAGCCGCCCGGATTCAATGTCATAATCGTACACAAGCTGCCCTGTTTGCTCGGCTGCTATCCGGTATTTCTCTTCGTTTTTCCTGAGGGTCTTTTCAGCCGCTTTCCGCTGAGTTATATCCAGCATTACCCCGACAACTCCGGCCACTTCTCCCGAGCTGTTCTGGTAGGCGGCTTTATGGAAAAGGAAATCTCTTTGTACACCGTCGGCACAGACTACCTTAGTTTCGTGATAGTTACTTCCCCCGCTCTCAATAAGACTCCTGTCATCCTCATGATATATCTCTACAAGCTCCTTTGGAACTTTCTTTTGAAACTCCCGGAAAGAACCTCCTATAACTTCATCTTTGGGAAGCCCCATGATCTGCCTGGCAAAACTCTCATTACAGTTTATGTATGTTTCATTTAAGTCTCTCTGGAATACAGGGCTTGGGATACTATCAAGTAGAGCTTCCAGAAATTGCACATTATTCTGAAGTTTACTTTCTGCTTTCCTTAGCTCGGTTACATCGAGCAGTATGGCAACCATATTTTTTGTCTTTCCCTCCTCGTTGGGAAAAGTTGCCCTGCTCGCCAGAAAATCCCTTATTGTGCCGTCGGCACATATGACTTCTTTCTCATAAACATCGCATCCCCCTTTCTGCAATAACTTCAGATCATCTTCGTGAATTTCAAGCGAAAACTTCTCTGAAGACTTGTCATACAATTCAGCAAATGTTTTTCCTATTATCTCTTCTTTTTCCAGACCCAGGACCTGCCTGGCTAAAATATTATTACAACCCAGATACCTGCCTTCATTATCTTTATAAAATACAGGTGCAGGTATCGTGTCCAGAAGACTTTCAAAGAATTTCAGGTTATTCCTGAGGATTTTTTCAATTTTTCTCCTTTCATTTACTTCATGTACAAGTTTCTCATTTGCTTCCGTGTATTCCAGGGTTCTTTTTTCAACGAGTTTTTCCAGTTCCTGCTGATGAACCCAGAGGCTTTCCTCGGCACGCAGGCGTTCTATAATCTCAGATAGCAAAAAAGCGGCAGAATCAAGAAAATGTATATCATCCTCAGTAAATTTTCTTTTTTCTCGACTGTAAACTTCCATTACCCCAAAAGGCGCATCCACGTTTCCTATAAGAACCGTCACTCCGCTAGCTATACCACGTTGCCTGAGAAATTCGCTATATTCAAAACGGGTTTCGGTTTCAATATCCTCCAGGATAATTGGTCTTTTCAAAACAAGGGTATAGTTTGCCTGAAATTTTTTTTCTATAATATCATTGTCTATGGCTTTATTTTCCCATCCATATCCTGCCCTGATAGTAAAGGTTCCATCGGGCATGAGCTCCAGAATTCTCGAATACTCTATACCAAGACCTTTAGCAATAAGGAGGGCACTCTCTTCCAAGATCGCCTGGAAATTTTTGCAGGTTAAGGATATCCTGCCAAGGTTGCTCAGGGAAAGATATTGTTTCTCTCTTTTACGGAGTTTTTCTTCAGTAAGAACCCTGAAACTTATGTCAAATCCCTGAAGACTTACATAGTTCTCTTCCGGAAAAGGGTAGAGTAATGCAACATATGTTGTTTTTTCTGCATAAATTTCAAGATTTTTTGGATCTTCCTGTGCAAGGACTCTTTTTATATTATGTTTTAATGCCTGAGGAACTTTTTCTCCTGCTTTTATACCCCAGTATTCAAGAAGAGCATCAGCTGCCTTGTTAGCATAGAGCACAGTTCCATCCTTTCCTAATTTCAGGAAAATATTAGGATTTTTTGGAGAAAGCTCCGCCACCATCTGTTCTTTACCTGCTTCTCCATTTTCTTTTATTTTCTGGAGTAAATCATTACTTTTGATGACTTCCAATCCCCCATCTTTCTTAATTTTAACATTTGCAAGTGACATACGAGCAGCATCAAATCTCGATTGAAATCCTGGATAAAAACGTCTTTTGAGGGGCTTTTCCCGTTTCTTAGCTTTTTACTCCTTCCAGTCAAAAGCTTTCTGGCTTATTTCGATAAAAAATATATGTGAACCCATATGCATCCACTATTTAAAAAGCATATGATATCTGTCAGGATTCTGAAAGTTTGATCTGATTTATTGAATAGGACTTACGCGGTTGAACTGAGAAAACCATGATATTAAACCTTTAATCGTCCAAAATAATAATTTAAACCACAAAATCTATTGGACTTTATTTTGGACTTCAAGTGCATAAGTCCTAATTATTCCCTGCATTCATATTTGGTCTTCAGAAACTTACTCTGCCACAAGGTATTAAATCAGCGCCATCGACTTATATACCGCATCGATCGGATCCTCATAAAAAGAAATCTGAAACTTACTGAAAAGATCCGGCGGGACCGTCGCAATCTTTCCTGCTGATGCGATCGGAATCAGTACTCTTTTTGCTCCGGCATCAAGGCAGACCTGTAAAAGACCAGCAAGATTTTCAAGTACGCCTACAGACCCTCCGATTGTCATACTCCCGAGGATCGTGGTCTGTTCCTGAAGCGATCTTTCTATTGCTCCTGAACAGAGGCTAATGAAAGCTGCAAGAGCGAGTTCCTCAGACATGCCAACTCCATAGAGGTCCTGGACGTGTAAAAAGTAATCTTTTTCTTTTACGGAAATGCTCTGGCTTATGGACTTTGCATTGGCCCTAAAGAAATTAAAAGCCGTTTTTATAGATTCCTTTGCCTGAGAGTTTAAACCAGTGCCCGATCTTTCGTATTTTCCCGAGCCGGATACTATCTGGACTTCAAACTTGTATATCCCGATTTTCCCTGATTCGGTAGCAGCTACAGCATAGGCTTCGCCTGGCTTTGTGATCCCTGCGGGGATAATTTTGCTTCCACCACTTTCAGGCACTGGCACGAAGGTTTCTTTCAGGTTCTCATTGTCGATATATGAGAAGTTTACATCGAAGAACTCTATTCCTCCAATCTTTTTGAGTTGCTCTTTTACGCGCCTTCGACCTACAAGTGCATACTCAAGAATCTCCTGAGCTTCTTCTTTTGTAAGATTCTCGTCAGGGTAGAGGAGCTTCATAAGCCCGGAAAATGTCTTTTTAACGGCAATTACATCGCGCTGGTTCAGGTTGTTTCCGAGCCTGAAGAATCGGGTTATATGGTCAGAGTAGGAACGTTTCCTCATCTCCCTGAAAAATTCGGCAATATAGTCAACTATAAACCCATACCTGTCAGTAAAGTGTTCTGGTCGGAACTTAGGGACTTCCCAGCCAGGGAGATAGTAGTGCATCCTGTCAAAAAAGGCAGTGTCACTGTTCATAGCATCCGGAAACGGGGAGAAAAGATGAGAGGTTTTCAAGAGGGAATCAATGCTCTGGTTAACGTTTCCTACGAAAACGATTGATGAGTTTGCGTTTTTCTGCTCCTTTCCTCTTGCAAAAGAGCCTGAAGCCATATAGTCTTTGAGGATCTGGATCCCATCTTTATCTTTGAAATGAATCCCAGCGACCTCATCGAATGCTACAACATCCCAGAGCCCAACAAGCCCGATTTGCCGGGTGGACATGTTGTAGAAGAGGTTTGCAACCGTGGTCTGTCCACCAGAAATCAGGATGGAGTTAGGGGAGATTTCTTTGTAGACATGAGATTTTCCTGTACTCCGGGGACCCAGTTCGCAGAGGTTGTAATTGTTTTCAACAAGGGGGACAAGCCTTTCAAGCATGTGCCATTTGACAGGAGTTGAAAGCTGAGTTGGTTCCATTCCAACGCTTCTCAGAAGGACGTCTATCCATTCTTCTTTTGTGAAATATCTCCTCGCTTCAAGGATTTCCTGAATATTCATGTTAGGAATCTGGATAGGTTTTAAGCTGGAGATGATGAAAGGAGATGCTGCCGATTCAGTAGAGTATTCCATCTTGATCATGCACCAGATCCCACCTCCAAGCAATTTGTCATATTTTATGACATAATCCGAGTCAATTTCAATGTTAATAAGCCCGAGATTGGAAAATGAAGCTTCGTAGATATCCCTTTTTTCGTTTAACCGGACAGTAATTTTATCAATAACCGTATAATAACCAGTCTCCCTTATCCTCGACTTGATCCTTTCAGCTTCATCAGGTCTCACATAGTTCTGGGACAGGATATTTTTGACCATCTGGACACCTTCCTGGATTACACCTCATCGTCATCTGCACAATAGGAGCCGAGAAGGTATTCCAGCACATAGACAGGGACATTGTGTCCAACTTTCAGCAATTTTGTAAGGTCTTTTCGCACAACCCTGCCAGGGAAATGATTAATTAATTTATTATCGGTTTCGAGGCTTGCTGTCTCAAGAGCTTCTTCGGTCATTTTTATCCTGTCCATATCTGTCCATATCATACTCTTTTTAACCAGAGCGAATTTTTGTACCGGGTTCACTTTTCAACTTAGAAGTCATCAAAGCCGCCAATCAAAAGGTCAAGTTCGAATGGAATCCGGGCAACATCTTTGATTTCAGCTGGATCTTCATCAATAAGCCTGAGATAATATGTTTTATTTTCGAGATTGCTTCCAAGGGTGAGCATCACAGTGTACTGTCTTTCTTCAGGCTCATCGGATTCACTGTCAGCGATAACAATTTTTTCGTCGCTGATCATTTTTTTCTGCTCACCATCAACATCCCATAGAGAAACCCTGAAGGTTCGGGGCTTCATTTTATCAGTCACCTGTTCGGTCTGGAAAATATTTACTTTAAACTTGCTGCTTGTGATCTTTTTCCGGTTATTTATTACAGATACATTGACTTTACCATGCTTGATGCCCTTTCTTTCAAGGGTTTTATCGTCCCGCCTGTGGTTGTATGTTAAAACCGGAATGACAATTTCTTGAGGAGAGGCTCCTCCGTGTACGAAATTGAGCCCTCCTCCTTGAAGCTTGAATCTAAGGTCAGTTCCTGGGACATAGGCAAAAAGAGAGTTTTGTCCCTGCCCAAGTATGTGGCTCATGTCAAAGCTGTGTATATTATCCAGTGGATTATCCTGTGCAAGTTCCTGGTCACTCAGGATAAATCTCTTTGTTGTGTCAATTATACGAGATTTGTCAAATAATAAGGTATCTACTTTATCCACATTTTCCATATCGTCTCTTCTGTACAGGAAACCGTGATCTGCTGTAACAATGATATTTGTTGTGTTCAGGCGGTCACTTAAATACTTGACAAGTTTCTTTATCTCAAGAATTGTTTCTTCGACGGCATTGAAAACGCTATTTTCCGAAGACTGTTTATCCCCAGTTGAATCTATCTTATTGTGATATATGTAAAGGACTCTTTTTCTCTTGATGAGTTCCCTTGCCTCATCCCGGCTGTACCGCATAAAGTCTTCATAATTAAATGCAAGTGAATCTCCGCATTTGCTCTGCAGAATTTTTTTCCTTTTTTCAAGCCCTTCGGAACTCGTACCGTCTACAAAGATTTCTTTTCCTCTGTATTCCAGGGAATTATGAGGGAGCAAACTTGCCATTCCGAGTTTCGTGTATGAGGGTAAGACTCCAGCCATGTGGTTGAGTTCGGCAAGCCCATGTGTGTCTTTATTAAGGATTTCAAAAAGTTCGACAGCCGCTTCGTAGCGCAGAGCATCAGAAATAACAACTGCAACTCTACTTCTATCGTCTTTTTGTAGAATCTTGCTTACATGCATTTTATAGAAGTCTTTCTGGCTTTCTGCAAGCTCAATTTTCCACTGCCCTTTAAGATCGGATTCAATAAGGCTGCTCCATTTCAACAACAATTTTCCGAGCAGCTTGTTGGTATAAAGGTCTTCGACCTGAGGCCTGAGATTCTTTTTAAGGATATCTTTTTCCTGCTCTTTATCATAGTAATAGTAGAATTTCCTGTAGAGGTAATCGATCTGGTAGTAGGTCTCAGCATATGCTTTAAATAACTCGTACAAACTGCGTGTGTTTTCAAGCATGTCAGCTGCTTTTGAATTATCATAATATTTAAGGGAAAACCGGAAGAGCTTAACCGCATATTCAAGTGCGTTGTAGATATTCTCATATTCGAAAAACCAGTGCTTCGTCCTGCGGGTGTCGATCCAGGAAAGATAGCTTTTGAATTCCTCTTCTGTTGAATCTATAGGACTATTTAAGGATTTGATTATATGAAGAATTACAGCTTTGTCAAAAGTTTCCACGGCTTCGGCTTCAAGATATGTCTGTACATCTCGTTTATCAAGCGCTGCCTGCAGGTTCTTTTCCAGATCCTGGCTGTTTTCTTCAAGGATGTCCCTTGTATATTTCTCAAATGTTTTTGAATCCCGTGAGCTGTCCATCCAGTGCTTGAGGAAGATCTGACACTCGTTTTCTTTTCGGTTCACATACTGGTCGTAGCCTGAAAGGGAAATTCCGGAATACCGCTTCATGTGTGTAATCAGGAAGCTCAGGAAAAGCTTCTTCAGGGTAGGGTTCTTTACTGAAAACCCAAAGTCCTCTTCTGCCAGCTCCCAGAAGTTTTCCTCCAACCCGAACTTTGAGATATTTTCCCATGCCGGGTTTTCAGCTTCATCCAGAGATTTCAGCATGATGTCCCGCACGATCAGTTTGAATTCAGGAGCCTGCGTTTTTGAAAAAACCGCCAGCATGCCCAGGATGAACTCTTTTTCCCGCCAGCCCTTCTGGTGGAGTTTCTTTAAAGGCTGGACTCTTTCTTTCTGGTTGCCGAAGAACTTCTGGTACTCGGTAAAAAAGTCGTCCAGCTCATACCCGTCAATCTCAAATTCACTCTTGATTTCCGAAATCCGGCTGTTTTCGAATCTGGAAGAATAAAGCTGGATGTCAAACAGCCAGTTTTCCTCGTGTGGCCTTTCCTCTTCCGGGGAGTAGATCAGGTAGTTTGATTCCGGGTCCTCGATTTCAAGGAGCTTTTTGGTTTCAAAATAGTTGTCACTCAGGATATGGAATTTGATGCTTTTCTCATCCAGGATTTTTATGATCTCTTCCAGCTCTCCGCTTGGCGCCTGGTTTTCTTCATCCCAGCCGGTTTTGTCTCTGTCGTACCAGAAAACGATTTTTCTTTTTTCATAGTCCTTCAGTTCGGAGGGAGAGAATTTTTTAAGTAAACTGCTGCTGGTTTTTTCTACGTTGACCATGAGAATCCATATCCTGTTATTAATCCGGAAGAGTTGAGTGATACTTAGAAATTTAGCTCACGTGTTCATGAAATACTCTTTGATTTTTAAAAGATTTTGCCAACTTTGTAAGGAGAACATGTGACATATAATTCGGAACTTATTGTAAAAGAAAATTAGTAAGCAATATAGTGATAAAATGTTATAAGTTATGCCCATAATCTGATCAGAAATATATTAAAAAAGTAATTCTAAAAAAGAAGATAGAAAAGTGAGGTTCGAACCTCTATATTGAAAATAAAATTTTATTCTTAAGTATAAATGTACAGATCCATTACCTTTTTAAGAATTCCATAACCTCTTTCTCAGATTTTGTATACCGAGATACAGGAGATTTGGATTTTTCATTCTTTTCGAATAAAGAATGCAACTTATTAATGGCAACAGGGTCTGATATGTACAATGTGTTTTGTTCCAGATATCTCGATGCCATGTGATTCCCCCTTGCAGTTTAGTCCTGTCTTTTAACAACTATATGTGTTCTTGTTTGATATACGTTTCTTTTTTAATCATTCCCTGTTTAAATATTTTACCATTTGTATCCTCTCTATCCCGTCCTCCTGCAGTTCGGACTGCAATTCTATAAACCCATTGTCTTTATAAAATTTCACCACGGAATCGGCTTCCTTACTTGCTTCAAGCCAGACAATGGTCCCTCCCAATAACCCGATGCAGCCATAAACAATGTTTACGGCTTCGTCAAGCAGGTATTTTCCTTCAAAGTTGTATTTAAACATGTCATTTTTCCCTAACTGGGCAATAAAGTATGAAGGAATGCCTTCCTGTTCTCTCAGCAGGTTCATGTCCTTTTTCTGCTTCCTGCTCAACTTGCTCTGGTCTACTTTCAGTATTTTCAAAGCCAGGGCGAAAAATCCAAGGACGCAGAAGTTTTCATCGTCACTGTTCTTTCTATCAAGTATAAGGTATGATCTGCATATTGATCTGTCATTAAACCTTTCCATATTGCGCCGCACAAATTCCTGGATATCAGGGTCCTTTGCACAGTAGAAACTGCTTAATGTCCTGTCCACTTTCCCTTTATCAGCCTGTGTAAGCTGGTTGTACGAAACAACAATTGGGTCGAGTTTAAGTTCGAAAGTGTTTAAATAATCCCGTATCTCAACCAGTTGCTCAGGATCTTCCAGTTCGCTTTCTTCAAGTACCTGTGTATTTAACCACTCCATTCCCTCAGGACTTATGGAAATTAGCCCATCCGGCCCATCCCTGATAAGCCGTATCGTTTTCAGGTACTTGAAAACCCAGTAGATTTCCTCCTTGAATTCAAGGTTTTCGTAATCTAAATCTTCCTGTTGAAAACTATTCCCAAATTTAAAATCACCAACCAGTTTTGCTTCAAGCTCAGAATACCTGCATCTCTCAGACCTGTAGATATTCTTGACCATTTGACTTATGACAGTTTCAAAACACGGTAGCTTTACGTATTGCTCACTCAAGGTTATCAGATTCCTGAGAAATGGAGAAAATAATGACCAATACATGCTCCGATCTGTATTAAATTTTTCCAACATCACTCTAAAAATCTCTGCTTTTCTTTAGTATTTTCTCAATTACTAATGAATTCAGCAACTCCATTGGTTCATTGGCATGTTTATGGCGTGTTTGTCTTTTATGGCATGATTACAACGTTTTTGTAACGTATTTATGTCCCCCATTATGTTCCCATTTCCCCCTTTGGATTGGTCAGTTATTTTTTAAAAACCCGGACAAGGCAACCATAATCCCCTAATTCAGTTATTCCCAGAGACCTTTTTTGATCTCTTTTTCAGGTACCGGCACTCTCACCGGTCAGCTTGCTGACCGGCTTTTCCCACAAAATTTATTGAGATGACCAAAAAAGGCATCTTAATTACTATTTAAGAAAATTTAAAAATCTCACCTTGATTCTCATAATTGTGGTTTTTTTGCAGCTTTGGTGCGGTTTAAGGATCATTCCGCCTTTTGCATTAGCAAAAGCTACGGCTGATTCTACGGTTCTGTCATCGAATTTTTTTAAATTCAAATGTATAGGATTCTTCAATAACTAACTTCTACAACCTTAGATTTTTTAATTATGGAAGTGTTGTTATAGAAAAAGTGCTAATTATGGAAATCTTAACTAATTGGTGATAAACTTGATTGGATCTCACTACGATACATTAAAAGATTATGGAATAGACATCAAAGTGCTGAAAGATTACAGCGTTCTTTTATTACCCGAAAACATTGAATCAAAAAAAGAAGGCGATGAGTTTCAAGATGCTCCTGGTTCTATATTATTATATAAATTTTTGAGATCTGAAGGAATAAAGTGTGCTAATTCGAAGGATATGGGAATTGATTCATGTTTGTTTGAGAGAAGAGGAGGAGACATTTGGCTTGGGACAATATGGATTCTTGAAAATTGCTTCTTTCCGCTTATTATTAACATAATTTCATATAAGATTTTACAAAATCACGGAAATAAAACTGAGGATAATCAAGCACATTTAGATCTTCGCTTACCAAACGGAGATCATATCAAATATGATGGAAATGTCAAAACGTTGTATTCATTACTACATTCTTTAGAAAAAGACAATATGGAAGAGAGTTTTCATGATGAATGAACAGGAATTCGATCTCAAAATGGATGTCTTTTTTAAAGATTGCAATTTTTATCTTTTTAATGGAGAATTTGTTGATTCAAAAGCCACAGCTGAAATGGCAATAGACGTGTGTAAGAAAATAATCAACGATTTAGATTGCTCAAACACTGACTTGAAAAATAAGTCTATTATAGTTGGAATTCTTTTTCGAGGAATAAAAGATTTAAGTGAATTAAATGAATTGACAAAATCAAGAAACTGGGTATCCCAGCCAAAGATTGTTGAAAAAGCATGGATCTTATTATGTGATTGTAAAGAACGAATAAATTATGTTTCAAATTATATTCCTTCAAACAACTTAACAAGTTTAACAGAGAGAATAAAATATTATGAGAATTGTTTTTCGGAAAAATATGGGTCTGGAATTTATGCAAGCCCAGAAATGTTTATAAAATCAATAAGATGCAACGTTTGTGGTGAAGATTTTACAACTTGCGAACACATCTCTGGAGCAATTTACAATGGTGTTCTGTGCAAGGGTATTGTTGAAGATTATATACCAAAAGGTGTTTCTATCGTTGACAATCCAAAAGATTTTCGTTGTCGTCTTTGGCCTTGGAATCTCAAAAAAGTGAACGAAAATGATTCCTCATATACAATCCGCGGTGTTATATTAACTTCATTTAGGTTAGATGATTTTATAAATAGTAACTGAAGCCTGTTTTTTCAAATTAAATAGAACATATCTATAGTACCTTTTTTGAGATTTGATTAATAATCCGTCTCTACGATTAAAAAGCTTATATTTTCCCCACCAACCCCTCAAACTTCTCATAATTAACTTTGACCCCATCATCCAGATCAATCTCAATCATCTGATCCGCTTTATGTTGAAGCAGTTCATCATACTTAACGAGCTCTTCAATCTTCTTATTGAGTTTTGCAAGCTCTGATTCAGCTTTTCTTCGGTTCTCCAGATTCTCAGTAATCTCTTTTTCCAGAAGCGACCTCTGAGCATCCAGTTTTGATTCGAAGTCCAGCAGATAATCAATCCTCATCTTTGCCAGAGTCGTCTTATCATACCTGTGCATGTAAACGAGCGCATTGAACACCTTTTCATTTCCTGAAGTAAAGAGCCAGTAAATCGGCCTCTTCTTATACATCTTTACGTGATCTTTGTAGAAATCCTTCAGGAAATAATCCCTTATGACTTTCTCAGAAGCCTCTCCTTTCTTCGAAAGCGCCCCTGCAATAAAGTCAAGGTTTTCAGAAAGCGTCTCCGCCCCGAAAGTGAGCTTCAAAAACTCCTTGAACCTGCCTACGATGTCGTCCGTGTAATATTCATCATCGAGGATCGGGATTATATTATCTTCATCCGGCAGGAAAGTAGCTCCGGGAACTTTTTCTTTAAAATCAGCAAGTTTTTCTCCCTGGTTTGCAAGTATCAGTCCTTCTTTATCAATAGAGTAACGCCCGAACATGCAGCCGACAGCATAGGAAATCAGTTCTTTTACGATATCGGTCAGTAGCAGAGCTTCCAGTTCTTCTTCTGTTTTTTGTTGCCGTAGCGATAATATGGGTTACAGGTAAGTGTGATCTCAGAAAGAGGAACATCTGGGGTCATTTCATCTTGCAGACCATAGGCTTCAATGAAAATACGGTTGTTTTCTTCCTCCAGCCGCTGCATTTCAAGAGTCATTTCTTTCCAGCGGGCGCGGAGTTTGGTGTAGGTTTCAGCGAGGGTTGGATGGCGGTATTCTGGTTGGAGGAGGGGGAGGGTCGTGAAATCCCAGGATGTTTCATAGGAGTCCCAATCTGATTTTGCTATAGATATACATGTGTAAACAAGATCTGTTATCCTCGGAATTGTTTCCAAGTCACATAAAGGAAGTTTTGCAACTTCACCAACCCCATAGTGAAGTGTAGGATCCATCAGGTCCATTAATTGTTTTGCAACTTCTGTAGAGAGAAAACCTAACAACTTTAATGCTTCTTCTCCTTCCACAATTATTAAAGAACCAGTATTTTCAAATATAGAACCAGATGGTAAGAAACGAGCTGCAAAAAATGATGAACTGACGTCAGTCCATGTCACCCCAGGCTTAAAATAATGTTGTGAACTTCTGACTGTTGAGTTTTTTAGATTTCTAATCTCCTTTCCATCTGACTCCCAATTAATGACACTATTACGGTTTCCATACCATTTTCTAAGTGGGCCTCCATCGTTATGAGGGAACCACTTCAGATTATTGTAAAGACCATTTTGGGCTTGGAAATTTATATCAAAGTAGCGGCATTCTGGCCAATTTCTAACATATTTCGTTTTATCCCCAGATGTTAAACCACTTTTTACAAGAAAATGTTCTCCTATTTTTGGTAGATCAAAAGAATTCAACACTCGTTCACTCACCCAATACGCAATCGGACTCCCAGGAATTTTCTTGAAGTCGGCGGCGGAGGCGCGATAGAACCAGCCACAGTTAGGATTTCGGATAGCCTCTAAAGCTTTAATTGGCTGAAGACTCTCTCCATAAAATCTCTGCAAATCTATGAATGAACCTTTGAAATTGTCCAGCTCTCGTGTAAATAGAGTGAACCCACAGATTGTCACATATGCCGAATCAAAAAAAGCGTGAAATTCTGGACGTACCAGATTCGTAAGGGTGTATTCTGTAAGAATTTTATTTCGAAGTTTTTCAAAAGAACTGAGGAACATCCAATTAAAAGGGGTCATCATACCTATGAAACCACCTTTTTTCGTCAATTCCATAATCCTTTCAATAAAAGCCGAGAACAGGTCGGATTTCACGTCTGCATAATTTTCCTGAAGGAATGTTTTCAGCTCATTGTTCATGCCTTTGCCGCCCATGTATGGCGGGTTGGCTATGACTACGTGGTATTTCGGGCTGAGGTAGTCGGCCTGTTTCAGAGCCTTCAGGACGTTCTGGTGAGTTGAAAACTGGGAGAGGTTGCCGGAAAGGTTTTTCGAATCCAGAAGGTGCAGGAGGTTTGATATGTCTTTTGCAGCCGGGCGTATGAGTGAACCGAAATTGTCGGCTTCGGTAAACTGGAGCAGAGTATCTCTCTGCGCGCTGGTGAAAAGGTCATTTCCGACTGCATCTATGTAGGCTTCGAGTTCTCCTTCCTCAAAAGATACGTTTTCCAGCATACAGATATTGGGGTGGGCCTGTTTTTTGAAAAAATGGCGGTCTTTGGCTCTCGCCTTCATGGTCAGTGCAAAACCGGCGAGTTCTCCAGCGCGCCTGTCGATCTCGATTCCGAATAAGTTTTTGGTCAGGATAAGTTCAGGGATTTCGGAGGGGAGGTAGCCTTCTTCTTCGTAGATGGTGTAGAGGAGGTCAAAGGCATAGACCAGCATATGGCCCGAACCGCAGGCCGGGTCGCAGATCTTGAGCTCTTCTGGGGAGTTGATTTTCAGGAAATCGGTTTCGGGCTGGGCCTGAGGGTCAGGTTTTATGTAATACTCCATATGGTCGGCAAGGGTAGAGTCCGGGCGGTTGAGCATCCACAGGCGGCCGAGGGAGTTTTCCACAAGGTAGCGGACAATCCAGTTGGGGGTGAAAAGCTGGGTAACGGCAGGGATGTTTTCCTTGCTGATCTTGATGTTTTTCTTCAGGTCGGCAAAGACCCTGTCCTTCTTTGGGGCAATATAGTCCTGGTAGATCCAGCCTATGATCTCCACTTCGTGCCAGTCTTCCATCGGGATGATTGAACTCAGGTCGTGCAGGACCGAGCCGGTATGGAGGAGCTTGCCAGGGAAGAGGAGTTCGGTGTAGTCCTCGATTTTTTCGAAGAGGAAAGGCATGGTGTCATGCAGGTAGTTGCAGAGCTTGAGGATCAAGCATTTGTAGAGTTCCTCATTTTTGTTTTCGGCTTTGAGGTCAAAGACCTTGTCCCTGTCAAGGTCCAGAAAGTCAAGTTTCAGGGCATTTGTCAGGAGGTCGGGCTCGGTTTTGTCCGGGTCGGCAGAGGTAAAGACCTTGATCTGGTCCGGGAGGCAGCCGTTCATCTCCATGAACTTAAGGGCTACCAGCCGGTTGAACCAGGTATAGGTTACTTCTTCCATGACCTGCTCATAGCCTTTATTCTGAATCTGTTTTACAAGCTGGGAGCGCTGGTTTTTGATTTTGGAGTTAAATACACTGCCATTGATCACAACTGAATCAGGATGCTCTTCTACAGAGCGGATTTCTTCAGGTAAAATTCCGTAATAGGCTGCCTGGCTTCTTACTTCTGCGTTTAACTTTTCCCGAACCCTGTTTGAAAATTCGATTATAGCTGATTTGTCCATTTCCGTCAGGCCCCCTTTTTCAGATTCTTATGTTCTCCTCCTTGAGGATTGTCGCCAGCTTCCCTTTGAGCTGTGTAAGATATTCCTCGATATCAGCCTCGCTTTCTAGCATTTTTTCGGACTTGAAAAATGAGAGTTTATTTATTACTCTGGTAGTCTTTTGTGGAACCGGTGGGACCTGGGGCGAGACACATCTTCCTCCTGTCTGCCCTGGATTATCAGTGCCTCTTCCATAGGGTATTTCCGGGGGCCTTTCCCGGATGGTCTGCCTCTCTAGATCTATTTGCCTGTAGGCTTCTACCCGGAGAGAGTTTATCATAGAGAACTGACTCTGGACTAGAGCGCAGTCCTCAGCGTCTTCTACGGTTCTTTTGACTACATTGAAGAGCCCAAGCGCCTTTTCCCTGAAATCATCAGAGAACTTTTCGTCTGAAAGATCCTTCTCAAGCTCCTTTGTAACCAGGTCAAGGCTTTCTCTTACCTCTTTCTTCTGGGCAGAAAGAGCCTCTTGAATTGAAGCTTCTATTTTCTTCTCCAGCATGGGAAGATGTCGGATCTGGGAGTAGGGTTCTTCCAGGTTCAAAATTCTGTTTACTTCCTCAATATCTGCTCTTGTTTCTTCACTGAGGAACTGGATATTTCTGGAGTAATCCCTGTAATTGTGGGCAAGTCTTCTGAAGATTTCAACCTGGGAGCCGTTAAAGAAGTTCTTTACAGGTTCTGCATCGGCGTGCAGCTCTTCAAATTCGGTCTTTCGGGAAGCAACGGCTCTTAAAAAGCAGAGGGATCCGAATTGTCTGTCAGTTCCTTCAGGAATTTCCTGTAGGTTTCGATTGGAGTTCTGCCTGGGAAGCTTCCTTCTTCCTCATATTTGCCTTCAATTACTTGCAGGCCTGAAAGCTCTTTCTGGAATATGCCCTTTGCAGTTTCAAAGAGCTCTCCTTCTTTTTCTGGCAGGCTTAGTTTTTCGAAAAGATCTTTGAGGATCAATTTTACAGTTTTGAGGTCTTCTTCCTCGGTCTTTTCCCTGATTTCTATAAGAAGTTTATCAGCATCATCTCTTCTTGTCAGGTGTTTTGCCGTAGCTTCCGGGTCCTTGAACAGGTATTCGGACTGATAGCGAAGTTTAATCTCTTCCCTGAAGTAAAGCGTTGCTACAAGCCCTGAAATCGTCATCTCTTTCCAGCCGCAGGGCTTTTTCTTAAAACGGCCCATTAAATCGCTTAAAAGGACTCTCCCGCTTCTCCCGGACTTTATCTGGATGTAGTCAAGAACCTCCTTTAAAGCCAGCCTGTTTATGTCACTGCCTTCAACTCCGAATCTCTCAAGGTCGTCCGAGCGCAGGACTCTGAGCACTTCGCTCTCGCTTTCATAGTCCTTTGTAACATATCCGGCTTTGCTGTACACGTTCTTTATAAGAAGGTCGGCCCCTTCCTTTATGCGTTCTTTAGGGCTGGATTTATCAGGGCTTACTTCCTTGTTGTCAACAAACACCCTTGAACCCGAAACTCCTTTCTGGACCAGCTCCAGGGCTTTTGCTCTTGCACTATTCGCATTCTGCTGCTTTGTGGAAAGAATATTCTGGATTTCCATATTGTTCCGGTTTGAGGAGTTTTGCTTGAGATACTTCTCTATTTTCAGGTAGAACCTGATCTGGTCGATCAATTCGTCTTCCGGAAGTATGAAAAGCAGGGTGTCCGTTGAATCGATATTGCTTAAATTCTCACCGCTCAGGGACTGCTGGTTGCCTTTTTTACTATTATACTGGTCTGAAAGAGGGGTCAGGAACTTGATTGTAAGGTCTGCGCCTGAAAGGGACTTTACCCTGTCGTCAATAGCTCTGTTAAACCTGTAGTCCTTATGGGAAGCCGGGCAGACCCCTTTTTTCTGGTCATAGAGAATCCCATGGATTTCATCAAGGATCTGGTGCTCTTCGATACCTATCCTTTTAATTTCTTTGTCGATCTCTTGCTCTTCATTTGTCAGGAAGTAGTACCTGTCTTCGGACTTGTTTATCAGGGTCTGTTCTTCGAGTCTTTGCAGGGATCCAACGATTCTCTGTTTGAGTATGATCTTATCTTCGTCAACCGAGGAGATGGAGAGCACTATTAGGTTGTCGAGGTTCGGCTCAATTTCCTTAATACTCCTGATCATAAACAGGATTTCCAGAAGTTCGCAATCTTTGTCGTTAAGAAAATCGTTCTTCCGGGCATGGGAGATTGTTCTCGCGATAATCGGGTCAAGGAAGCCTTCAATAGTCTCATAGAAGGCATGGAAAGGAATTAGCATCCCTACATTATTCTCGCAGTAGTTCTCAGTCGACTCCTTAAAAGCGCTGAGCATTGACCTTTCCCCTTTTGCAAGGTGTTTGCCCGTAAACCCTGTTTCTCTGATCCTGTCAAAGACCTTCTGCACAAGGTTGAACTGGTAGGGGACAAAAGGATATACGTTTACAAAGTCGTCTTCGTTTTTGTAGACTTTAATTTCAGCCCGATTTGAAAAAGCGAGCAGGTTCCTGAGTATTGTCTGTTTTTCAGCATAGTAAGAGGCCAGAACGTCCCTGTATTCCTCCTTCTTATACAGGATCCTTTTCTTGATAACTTCATCCACGTTGGCACTGGTAAGTCCAAGCCTGGTGTTAAAACGTCCCTGGATCTTGGAAAAGTCATACCCCTTCACATGTTCCTTTGTAACAGTATCAATATCAGCCTGTGAAGTGACTGCAACCCAGGCTTTTCCCTGGAGTTTAGTCCCGAGTTCTTCTACAATATTCTGAAGGTTGAGCATCAGCTTGCTGTTTTCTCCTATATATTGCCCCACTTCGTCCACCAGGAAAATTACCTGATGGTCTTTTCCCCTTGATTTGCAGTACTTATCGAGTTTCTTTGCAAATTTCTCAACATTAAAAGTATAGCCTGCTCCGTCGTTTTCAAACAGCCTGGTAGCAGCTTCCTTGCTCATATATCCGCAGTTTTCAAGGGCTTCTATAATATCGTCCTGCTCAAAACCATAGGTTACTCTTCTTTCTTCCCACGGCTCTCCGTTTATGCGCTCGAATTCTGCTTTAAAAGCCTCATAAAGCCCTTTTTCTTCAAGGTCTTCTTCAAGGTCTGCGATCCAGAAAACATCTCCCAGATACCCTCGCATATCATTAAAAGCTCTCATGAAGATGTTTACAATCTGTTCATCGCCCTTGTTTGCAGTGTTTGCTTTGGAATCAATATTAAAAAGAATAACATCTTTAGTGCCTATAGTAACGGTTTTTTCGATATTGGCAAAAATAGCGGGGTCTGTTATTTTTTCCCTGAAAAATTCGAGCGCTGTCTTCCCCCGAACTTCTCTATTCGCCAGTAAATAAGACAGAATTTTGAGAAAATGAGATTTTCCAGAGCCAAAGAACCCTGAGATCCAGACTCCTATCCTATCTGTTGGCTCTTCCATTGCTGCAGTATAATTCCTGAAGAATATGTCAAAATGCTTCAGAGACTCGCCCGTTACCACATACTCATCAAGTTCGGTATAGACGCTCCTTTCGTCTTCCTGATCGACCTTTATTACTCCGTTGATATTCCTTCTGATGTTTTTCTCAAATAAATCCTCAATTCTTATTCCTGCGGCTGTCATGTTTAGCACCCTGACCAAATGTCAATGTGACTTGGTCAGAAATTTTAAGGTATATGTAAAATTCCTTAAATTTCCCTCTAAAAAATTTAGAAATTTCTTGATTACATTGCCTCTGGCATCAAGCGGAAAGCTCTGTAGTAATTCTTGGTTTTAAATTTACCAAATAAGCTAAGGTCAAGCCCACTGAATTTCCCTGGATAAAACAGCACCAGAGGCTTTTTGTCTGTAATAGAGTGAAGGTTATTAAGAACAGAATGAGCTCTGACCATTGGCCATGCATTTCCCACTCCTGTCAGAAAAATAAGGTCATAATCAACATCGAGCATCTCGGAAATCTCTTTTTTTGTAGCCTCTTGATTAAGAATTAATCTTACTTTCTCAAGTAAGGCATCTGAACCCTTTTTCTTCTCAAACTGAATCAATTTTTCATCAGCAAGCTTCTGGCTCAGGATTTTGAGACACAGGTCATACAAATTAATTTCAGTTATCTTAATCGAGTGTTTGCTCTCAAAACTTGAGATAAGTTTACTTATTGTATCCCTAACAAGAAGCTCTTTTTCAGGTTCATAATCAAAAATCCAGTATGGAATCTCGTTTCCTAACCCTTTACATTCAAGAAAATCTTCTGTTTTTATCTTTTCTTTAAAGAGTTCGAGACGCTTCTCAAGTTTCATAATTTTATTATATTAATTGAAAATATAAATTCATTGTCTTTTGATTCATAAGATTAGTATCCGATATTTTAAAATTTTGGATTTTATAAAATAAAAACGCTAGAAATATAATCCCACTTTCCGCAGAAAAACTTCATATTTCATAATTTTTCCTGCTATCGATTTTTAATCGAGCGTGGATTTATTGGACTTTTATGCAGAAGGTAAAAGCAACTATATGGTGTATTTAGAGGGCAAAAAACGATATCATTCAATTTTCACCAGATGCCACTAAGAATCTAAATTACTTGAATCTGTTCCAAAAACGCCATCAGGAAAAATATTGATTTTCGAAAAAATACTGCGAAATGTAGGCTGAGTATGTTGGCAGAGTAATTACATTAGAAGATGGTAATTTAGTAAGCGATGAGAAAAAACCAAAAGGGTGAGGACAACATAAAATGAACATCATGAAAAATAAAGGCTCTTCGCGGTTTTGAGTGGGTAAAAATTACTAAATGGACTCGGCGGGATTTGAACCCGCGGCCTTTACGTTGCGAACGTAACGATCTACCCCTGATCTACGAGCCCTAAAGAAAGGAGAATTGAAAAGATGTTTTCCGGACGAGTCCGGGTCTTTTCTCCTCTTAAATGCGGTAGGCTTCCTGAACCTGAACGTTCTCTACTCCGGGAACTTTTGCAAAGGCTTCTTCTACAGCTTCAGTTCCGCCTTCATCATCATTAACGATTAATGTCACAATCAGGGCTTTTAATCCGAAAGCAATAGGTTCTTCAACAATATCCCCGTGCAGATCTGCTCCTGCAGGAATCACAGCATTTAGCTTTTCTTTCAATTCTGCAAGGTCGGTTTCAACACTTTCTGGCATAACTTTAATTTTTGCTGCAACATCACCCATTTTGATTCCTCTTATCTTTTATGTGATCCTTTTGATCGAATTTCGTTTTGCTTATATATTTTACATTAGATATAATTTGGCACTTGTTTAAATCAAGGTGCCTTGAATCCACACTTGGAACAGGTGTATACATTCCCCTGATGTCTGCAGCTTGCACATCTTCCGATTTCTGCTCCGCACTGTGGGCAGGGGAACTTTACATAGCCCTTTTCCACAAGGCGAATTCCGCATGAAGTACAGTACTCAACTTTTTGTGCTGACATTTTTTTTTCTCCTTTAATAGTTAATTCGAATAGTAGATTTTGTAACGAGTTACCTGTGAATCTGGTGCCTTCTTAAGCTTCAAGCTTCTGCTTTCCCTGGCACCTTTGTAACATTAGCAGATTTAATGAACTGAATTTAGTTAATTCTTTTGGATATGCTTTGCTTCTGCCCTAGTCATATACGATATACAATTTAAATATTCCCCTTTATCAGAGTACCAAGCACAGGTTTTCCGTACACTGCCTGAATAACCCTATCAGGGCATTTCCCGTTTACAACCTGGCATTTCATCCGATTTTTCAGAAGAAATTCTGACAGGGCAGAATCAATACAGCTTGTGCGATTCACTGTACAACTGGAAGCAGAAACTGTATACTTGGCAGCAGAAATTTCCCTGACTAACTTTTCATTACTGAATATGCCATCTACATCAGTCGCCTTTATTAATACTGCCCCTGTCTGCTTTGCAACCCAGGCAGCGATAGTATCTGAGGTCACATCCCAGGTATGAGATAAGGGATCTTCATTTCTCAGGAGCCTGTATGGGAAAAGAATAGACACCCCGCAAGGCAGATCTGATATTGAATCTGTAGGCATGACGCGGCTTTTGTCCTGAAGGTAACAGGCATACTGCTCCATACCGAGTATAGCCATCCAGTGGGCTGCATCGTCACCTAGTGAAAATCTCTCGTCAATCTCCCTTACAGTATCGGCAAAAACGCCTCCTCCGGGTACTATGAGGACGGAAAAAGGAAGTCCTTCGGATAAATGTCCCCCTTCTGGAATTTTCGAGTTTCCTGAGCCAAATTCCTTCACCAGCCTGTCCACAAGCACAGGAGCTTCTTTAATAAGACTTCCCCCAATTTTGATTACTACTCTCAGAGGTTTCTTTTCAAGTTTTTCATCCACAGGCACCATCACCTCTATTCAATGCCTCAATACATTTACCTGCGTTTTCGGTCAAGCCTTTTTTGAAAAGGGTTGTGATCAAACACAACCGTTGCGCCGGTTGACCACGCCGTCACCAGGAGTTTTTGATCAAACTTTTTTTGAAAAAGTTTGTGGGCAAGCCTTTTTTTAAAGGGGTTGTGCGTCAAGTAGCCTTGCAGCCGCATATGCCGGAAAAACCTTTGAGATTTCTTCTCCCCAGTGTTCGGATACTGAGATGCATTCGAAATCAAGTCTTTCTGCAGCTTCCTTTATCAGAAATTCTCCAAGCCCTGCAGCTGTGATTCTTTTAAGCCTATTCCTTTCCGCAACCTCGGAAATTGCCTCTACAAGGGCAGAGACCTGTTTCTCCTTTACCTGGCTTGCAATATCGTAGATTTCCTTTTCCTGGATTTCGGAAAGATCCGCACATACCAATCTTGCAAGCCTGCGCATAGCATCGATTTTGCTCCTGCCTGCTCCGTCAGCGGTTTCGCATGTATACATGCTTTCGTTGATTTTTTCAAGTAGGAGATAAGCGTCCGCAGTTGTAGCAAAGAGCTCTGATGCCGCCCTGCACCAGCCTCTCTCAAGCTTTACTTTTTCGAGAAGTGTGGCAAGGTTTGTCCTGAGAGTGCCGGCATATACAAGTTCACTCCTGGCCAGCCGCTCAAAATCAGTAAGTCCTGCTTTATGTTCACCTGATATAATAGGGATAATGTCGCTTGTAGTACTTCCTATATCTACAAAAATGCAATCTCCTAACTCTTTTCCTATCAGTCTGGCTGAAGCAGCCCAGTTGGCAGCAGCAAGTTCCTTTATATCATCAGTTTCGCGCTGGAACCTACCCATGCTGTTTATATATGACACTTTTGAGGGCTCAAAGGCAGAATCAACACATGTTTTTATAAAGTGGATGCCCTGTTCCTTGTCTTCAAAGCAGTCTGCAAGTTCACCAGTCATAACAACAGCAACTTTTTCGGGTTGCAGCCGCTGTGCGATTTTCTTTAAAACCTCAGGAAGCTGTGTGTTTTTCCAGAGGGGCAAATAGTGTAATTCTACAATCTTCCCGTCCGAGGAAGCAAGTTTAGTGTTTGCTCCTCCAATATCAAGCCCGATTATCTTTGAATTCATTTTTGAGCCCTTTATCTAGTTTTTTCAAGTTTTTTCGTATTCTTCGTTTCTGATATTTCAATCTGTTATCTATCTTTCAAGCCCTTTCGAAAAGCTCTCCCAGCCCGTCCTTTGAAAAGCGGTATTCTCCCTCGATATGTACTGACTCTGGGAGTTCTCCAAATCTGTTCTTCAAAAGCAGGTCTCCAATTTCCTCCCGCATAACGCGGTTGATTCCGAAAAGCGAAGCTGTGGGCCTGGGATTCACGTCCACTACATAAGGAAGGTCAGCAAGTATGATATCTACGCCCACATATCCAAAACAGTCAAGGCATTTTACGGTCGAGACCGCGGTTTCATAGAGTTCCTCTCTCCTTGGAGTCTGGTAAGGAGTAAGGCTACCGTTGTATTTTATTTCGTGAACTCCATTTTTCCTACTGTCTTTCGCTTCGATTTTTTTTTCGCCAAACTCTATGAACTGGCGGTTTACAGTGAGAGGAAGCGGATTTTTTCCTGCAATAAGGCTTACGCTCAGGTGCTCTCCTTCAACATATTCGTTTGCAATGAGTTCTTCCTCGTTATCGAACTCCGTGACCAGGTATGTTGCCTCTGCTCCGCAACCGAATCTCGGTTTTATAACGTACTTTTTGCCTTTTTCTGACTCTTTTGCAATCTCAGGGGACTTTATTCGGGCTTTCTTCAGGATTTCCGTACAGAGCAGCTTATCCGCACACGAGGCTGCCGACCGAGGCGAACACCCCAGGTTTACGGTATTTTCCTCAAGGGCTTTATTCAGCTCAGGAAGCATGGAATCAGGAGCAATAATCAGCCCTGCATCACAATCCTTTGCTTTTCTATCAATTGCCTGCCTGAAATTTTCAGCTGTAGATTCAAAGTGTTTGCCTGCACAGATTTTCGTGCCTGCTGAAGGGTAGTATACCTCATGCCCGAGATGGACGAAGCTCTCTGCAAGGGTTTTTAGCATAGCTGCTCCCTCTGGGATAAGAGACTTTTCAATATCAGTACCGACAGCAAATTCCGCAATCAGAATTTTCATTGGAAAGAAAAAACCCGGTAATTTATATATTACTTTTTGTTCGCAAACTTTTTCAAAAAAAGTTTGATCAAAAACAGCATAACGTTTGGATTTAAAAGCCTTATCCCCAAACCCTATCCGGCGTGATCAACCGGCGCAACGGTTGCGGTGCAACGGTTGAGGCGCATGCTTTGGATTAAGTAAATTGAATATGTAAATGTTTATATAAACTGTATGGTTTATAGTTTAAAAGTTAACATCGCAGAACATAAAGGTGCTTGGTACTATTAGCAGCAGAAACCCTAATTCTCAGTCGGTCTTTGAAAACCCGTTTGTTAAAACTCTTTCTATTGCGATTCTCATGGGCATATTCTTAGTTGATATGGGACTTGGGCTTTTTGAGATTTTTTCCACAAAAGAAAGTCCATTACCCTTTGCAG
Source organism: Methanosarcina sp. UBA293 (assembly GCA_002499445.1). Lineage (GTDB taxonomy): Archaea > Halobacteriota > Methanosarcinia > Methanosarcinales > Methanosarcinaceae > Methanosarcina. The sequence continues at coordinate 64,914 of DALS01000038.1, read as the reverse complement.
TCGTACTTTTGATCTTTGCGGTAATGTTTATTGCAGGTATGGTTTTTTACGAAAGACAGGGGCTGGATACTCTAAGTTCCCTGATCGGAGGAGCTCTTGCAGGTTTTGGTTTTTCCTTTGTGTTTGTGTCGCTTGTTGGAGGCGTGCAGTTTGCGCTGGGAGGAGGAATCTCGGCCATTGGATGGGATCAGGTGATTTCAGCAGTCGCGGCTTCCATGGTTGCAAGTGTTATAATGCTCAAAGCACTCTCATATAAACTTCAGAATCGCTTTTACTGACTTTTCTTTTTCTCTTTTTTTCTTTTCTTTTTTAAGCAATATGTTCATTTAAATGCCAAAAATTATTTATAGAATTACAAACAATCACAGATCAAGATGAGAGGACCGTTATAATTATTTGAAGGGGATCGACTGATGAAGATATTTAATAAAAAGGAAAATACAGATTCTAAAGAAGATACCCTGGCTGCGGCTGAAAATTCCGCAACCCGGAATTCTGGTTCTTCGGCGGAGGAGGCTAATGGAACACAGGGTAATTCCGAAGAAGTTTTCACCAGTTCGGAAGCTGAAAAAAACCCTGAGGCTCTGTGTCAGGAGGAAAACCAGATTCTTAAGGACCAGCTTATCCGGCTCGCGGCAGACTTTGATAATTTCAGAAAACGGACTGCCCGCCAGATTGATGATAACCGGAAAGCTGTGCTTGAGCAGGTAATTCTGGATTTTCTCGAAGTTACCGATAACTTCGATCGCGCCCTTGAATCTGCAAAGACTGCAGAGGATATGAGCTCGATTGTAAGCGGAATAGAACAACTTTCAAAACAGTTTTTCTCAATCCTCGAAAAGTATGGGGTTGAGAAGGTCAATAGTGAGAAAGCCAGTGAATTCGACCCTCATAGGCACGAGGCAATTCAACATGTCGAGACCTCTGAAGTTCCGGACAATACTATAGTAGAAGTTTACAAATCCGGATATGTTCTTAACTCGAAAGTTATCAGGCCTGCTATGGTCTCAGTGGCCAGAAACCCTGATGAGGCAGGGAAATAAAGGAGGCAAAATTTCACTCCTGAATTCAAATGTATTTGACTCTCAAACTTAACTGATTAACTTTACTATAGCTTATAAGATAACTTAACAAATAATTTAATTCAATGAAATATCTGAGAGCTTTATCGAATAATTAACCAAATAATCTAGTGAGGATAAAACATGGCAAAAATACTAGGTATTGACCTTGGTACTACGAACTCATGCATGGCAGTAATGGAAGGCGGGGAAGCTGTCGTGATCCCGAATGCCGAAGGCGGCAGGACAACTCCATCAGTGGTCGGTTTTTCCAAAAAAGGGGAGAAACTTGTAGGTCAGGTCGCAAAGCGACAGGCCGTTTCAAATCCTGAAAATACTGTTTATTCCATTAAAAGACATATGGGAGACGCCAATTACAAGGTAACCCTCCAGGGAAAGCAATACACTCCACAGGAAATTTCAGCTATGATTCTCCAGAAGCTCAAAACCGATGCAGAAGCTTATCTTGGAGAAACTATCAAACAGGCGGTTGTCACAGTTCCTGCATATTTCAATGATGCTCAGAGACAGGCTACAAAGGACGCAGGAGCAATTGCAGGCCTCGATGTCCTGAGAATTATCAATGAGCCAACTGCTGCATCGCTAGCTTATGGGCTCGACAAAGGGGATGTAGAGCAAACTATTCTTGTCTACGACCTTGGAGGCGGAACCTTTGATGTATCCATTCTCGAACTCGGAGGCGGAGTCTTTGAGGTAAAATCCACAAGCGGGGATACTCGCCTTGGTGGAGATGACTTCGACCATCGCATTGTAGAGTATTTACTTGCCGAGTTCAGGAAAATCGAGGGAATTGACCTCTCAAAGGACAAAGCTGTACTCCAGCGCTTAACTGATGCTGCGGAAAAAGCCAAAATCGAGCTGTCCGGAGTTACGAATTCCAATATCAACCTTCCTTTCCTTACAGTTGGTCCAGACGGAGAACCCAAGCACCTTGATATTGACCTGACCAGAGCCCAATTCCAGAAAATGACTGAGGATCTCCTTGAAAAGACTCTTGTTTCCATGCGTCAGGCTCTCAGCGATGCAAAGCTCACACCAAATGATCTCGACAAGGTGATCCTGATCGGAGGCGCCACAAGGATGCCTGCGGTAGTCGAGCTTGTTGAGAATTTCACGGGCAAAAAACCCTACAAGAACATCAACCCTGATGAAGCTGTTGCAATTGGGGCAGCTATTCAGGCAGGGGTGCTTGGGGGCGAAGTCAAAGATGTCCTGCTGCTTGATGTTTCTCCTCTGACTCTCGGAATCGAAACGCTTGGAGGTATAGCAACCCCATTAATCCCAAGAAACACAACAATTCCCACTAAGAAAAGCCAGGTCTTCTCAACGGCAGCTGATAATCAACCGTCTGTGGAGATTCATGTTCTTCAGGGAGAAAGGGGAATTGCTGTCGAAAACAAAACTCTGGGTCGCTTTACTCTGGATGGGATTCCACCAGCTCCGAGGGGTATCCCGCAGATTGAAGTTACCTTTGATATTGATGCAAACGGTATCCTGCACGTAGGTGCAAAGGATCTTGGAACTGGCAAGGAGCAGTCTATATCCATCAAGAAACCAGGTGGACTCTCGGATGATGAAATTGAGCGCATGGTCAAAGATGCGGAATTGCATGCTGAAGAAGACAGAAAGCGCAAAGAAGATGTCGAGACCACAAACAATGCCGAGGCTCTGATCAATGCTGCAGAAAAGACTTTGAAAGAAGCCGGAGATGTGGCCACAGAAGACCAGAAGTCAAAGGTAACTGATGCAGTTGAAGACCTTAAGAAAGCTCTTGAAGGTAAGGATATCGAAGACGTTAAGGCAAAAACCGAAACTCTTCAGGAAGCTGTATACCCAATCTCAACTGCAATGTACCAGAAAGCCCAACAGGCTGCTCAACAGGCTGCAGGTGGAGCAGGAAATTCCGATGCAAAAGGTCCTGATGAGACAGTAGTCGACGCCGATTATGAGGTAGTTGACGACGAAAAGCGTAAATAAAGAAAAACTAAGTAATAAGAGATAGGCCTGGAGATTCTCAGGCCTTACCGGAAACCTGCTTGTGTTTCCGGAGCTTTATCTTTTTTAAAATAACAGGGAATCCTGATGGCCACAACACGTGATTATTACGAAATTCTTGGATTATCCAAAGACGCTTCACCTGAGGATATAAAGAAAACGTATCGAAAACTTGCACTAAAATATCATCCTGATAGGAATAAGGAAGCTGGGGCTGAGGATAAATTCAAGGAGATTTCTGAAGCTTATGCCGTGCTTTCAGATGAGGAGAAACGCGCTCAGTACGACCGCTTCGGACATGCTGGAATTAATGGGCAGTACAGCGCAGAAGATATCTTCCGGGGTGCAGATTTTGGCGGTTTCGGGGATATATTCGAGATGTTTTTCGGAGGGGGAGGCAGACGAGGTCCTATGGGACCAAGGAGAGGGTCCGATCTTCAGTATGACCTTTATATCACCTTTGAGGAAGCAGCTTTTGGAGTCCGTAAAGATATTGACGTTCCGAGGACAGAAAGATGTTCAAATTGTTCTGGAACAGGAGCCAAACCGGGAACAAGTCCAAAGCGCTGTCCAACATGTGGCGGCACAGGACAAATCCGCACTACGCGTTCTGGACTGGGTATGCAGTTTGTAAGCACCTCCACATGCAACACCTGTCATGGTAGGGGTCAGGTTATTGAGTCTCCTTGTCCGGTCTGTAGTGGCACAGGCAGAATTCGAAACACAAGAAAAATAACGATAAATGTGCCTGCTGGAGCTGATTCAGGCATGAGCCTGAGACTCAGCGGAGAAGGAGATTCGGGAGAACCTGGAGCTCCATCTGGAGATCTTTATGTAGTGCTTCATGTGATGGAACACAATTACTTTAAGAGAGTCGATTATGATGTAATTACTGAGCTTCCGATCTCTTTTGCTCAGGCTGCACTTGGAACGGATGTGATGGTTGATACCCTACATGGAAAGGTCAAGATGAATATCCCTGCAGGAACTCAGACCCATTCTGTATTCAGGCTTAAAGATAAAGGAATTCAGCACTTGCATGGGAGTAGAAAAGGTGACCAGCTCGTCAGGGTTGTAATCGAGACTCCAAGAAAACTTACTTCTGAACAAAAAGAGCTTCTTCGCCAGTTCGAAGCCCTGAGTAGCGGCAAAAGTCCTGACCGAAATGAAAAGGGAAGAAACGAGAAATCCACAGAAAAACCCAGGAGAAGTAAAGGGTTTTTTGAAAAGGTAAAGGATGCCTTTGAAGGTTAAAAGCAGCTTTTAGCCGCATTTTAACCATTTCAGAATTTAGCCATTTCAGAAATATCTCTCTTTAATGCGATATTCTTTAATGAGATATCTCTTTTTTATGTGGATTTTCTCTCTTTAATGTGAAATTTCACTCTAATGTGGAATTTCTCTTTTCATTTGTTTTCTTCACCTTTTTTAGGGTCTTTCCTCTTCCTTCTCCTTTCTTCATTTTTCATTATTCTTCTTTACTTTATTTTACAGGGTTTGTTCATATTTATATTTCATTTATTGCTGCAAAGTCTGAAAATATTTATATAACTGTATAACTCTAGAACCTAGTCTGCATTTAATTCGCGAGAAATATAGGTCTTATAAATTTAGTTTGCAAAAACTTAATTTCCAGAGATGGTCAATACGCTCATTAATTTCATAACAAACAATTTATCAGGCTATATTTTGCACTTTTATCTTTTCGGTGTTCTTCTTGACTTTTTACTTTTTATAATTCAGTTTTACTATCTTGGTTTCTATCTTGATCGTCTTATGCCTGTGCTTTTTGTTCGCCAGGTTTCAAAATTTCAGGTTAGTTTAAGACAGTTTTTCTGAAGGTGTGTTATGAAGGTTATAATTATCGGAGCAGGGGAAGTAGGTTATCATATTGCAAAGGCTCTTTCCCCAGAAAACGATGTAATAATTATTGAAAAAGTTGAAGAAGCAGCAAGAAGGGCAGAGGAACTTGATGTCCTTGTTATCGAAGGAAATGGGGCAAATGCCGAAATCCTCTCACAAATTCTTCAGGGTACTGATTTGCTTGTGGCTATGACCGGTGTCGATGAAGTTAATATTGTAGCCTGCATGACTGCCAAGCTAATTACTCGAAGCAAACAAGGATGGAAGGAAATCAAAACCATTGCAAGGGTCAGCAACCCTGATTATGTAGATTCACCTGTAACCTCAAGGGCCCAGGTTGGAGTTGATCTTATGATCTGTCCTGAACTTGCACTTGCCTCCGAAGTTGCTGAGATCCTGTCAAGCCCGTCCGCAATCGATGTTGAGATGTTTGCCGAGGGAAAAGTCAAAATGACTGAATTTGCGATAAGTCCTGAAAGCAAGCTTGTAGGAAAGGAGATGCAGGACCTCGAGCTTGCAGACTGCTGCATTGTAAGTGCAGTTTTTCGAGATCATGAAATAATTATTCCTCATGGAAATGATATAATCAAGGCAAATGACCGTATGGTTGTTGTGGGTAAACCTGAAGCTATGGAGAACCTGAGCAACGTTTTCGGCAGCAAGGTGCCTCACAGGAACAAAGTCCTTATTATAGGCTGCGGCGCTGTAGGATTTTATCTAGCCAAACTGATTGATAAAGATGAAAATGTAGACCTTAAGCTTATCGAGTACAGCAGAAGCAGGTGCATAGAAGTTGCCGAAACACTGGAAAATGCCCTCATTTTGAATGGAGATGGCACTGACCTCAATCTGCTCAGGGAAGAAAACATCGAGAATATGGATGTTGTTATTGCAGTCACGGACAGCGATGAGAAGAACCTTCTATGTTCTCTTCTTGGAAAACAACTGGGAGCCAAGAAAGTAATTGCCAGGGCTGATCGCTCAGACTACCTCCCCCTCTTTGAAATGGTTGGCATAGACATGGCAGTCAGTCCCAGAGAAGCGACCGTAAACGAAGTACTTAAGCTTACAATGGGCAAGGGAATACAAACCCTAACAACCATTGAGGGTGAAAAAGCGGAAATCATAGAATATACGGCTTCTGAAAGCTCGAAAATTGTAGGAAAACCTTTAAACAAAGTAAAGTTCCCAAGAGGAGCGCTAATCAATATGGTGGTCCGGGGAAAAGATACTATAGTCCCGAGAGGGGATTTTGTTATTAAGGATCATGACCGGGTGGTTATCTTTTCAATGGCTTCTGCAATATCAGAAATAGAAAAGTTTTTTAGGTAAGCTTCTAAATTGGAGGACTTTCTCTTGGATAAAGAAAAACAATATTTGGTTATTGAAGACTTTTTATGGTAGTATTACATAATATTTGTCATAAATAGAACTATTTAAATTTTTATTTTTTCAGGTTTAAGTAAGTAGGCTAATTTATCTGAAATTAAGCTTTTTTGAGGAAACTTATGAAAGCAATAGTCATAGGGGCAGGAGAGGTTGGATATCATATCGCAAAGTTCCTCTCTCACACACACGATGTAATTGTTGTTGAGAAAAATGAGGAGGTCGCCCAAAGGGCGGATGAACTCGATGTTCAGGTGCTGGAGGGAAATGGTGCAAACGCTGACATTCTCGCAAGTATCCTTCACGATGTGGATATTCTGATTGCTGTCACCGGGATTGATGAGGTCAATATTGTTGCCTGCATGACTGCAAAACTTATCATAAGGTCCCATCCTGGTTGGAAAGAAACCAAAACCATTGCAAGAGTCAGCAATCCAGACTACATTGACGTGCCTGTAACCTCAAGGGCTCAGGTCGGAGTTGACCTAATGATCTGTCCTGAGCTTGCGCTTGCCTCGGAGGTTGCCGAGGTACTTTCAAGTCCATCAGCCATAGATACTGAAGTCTTTGCCGATGGGAAAGTTCAGATGATGGAATTTGCTATCCGTCCTGACAGTAAGCTTGTAGGAAAACAAATTAAGGAACTCGAGCTTGACGACTGCTGCATTGTAAGTGCAATTTTTCGGAAACATGAAATAGTTATTCCTCATGGGGAGGATGCTATTTATGCAAATGACCATGTGGTAGTTGTGGGCAAGCCAAAAGCCCTGGAAGAACTTGGACGCTTCTTTGGGAATGGGGAGCCCCACAGAAATAAGATTCTCCTTATTGGCTGTGGGATTGTAGGATTTTATCTTGCCAAATTGATAGATAAAGATGAAAATGCAGACCTTAAGATTATCGAGCACAGTAGAAGCAGATGTATAGAAGTTGCCGAGATGCTTGAAAACGCCCTCATTTTAAACGGGGACGGCACTGATGTCAATCTTCTAAGGGAAGAGAATATCGAAGACATGGATGTCGTGCTTGCAGTTACAAACAACGATGAGAAAAATCTTCTATGCTCTCTTCTGGCAAAACAAATGGGCGCAAAGAAGGTTATTGCAAGAGCTGACCGCCCGGATTATGTACCTCTTTTTGAAATGATCGGAATAGACATGGCAGTCAGTCCAAGGGAAGCGACTGTAAACGAAGTACTTAAGCTTACAATGGGAAAAGGCATTGAAAAGCTTACCACTCTCGAAGGCGAAAAGGCAGAAATTATCGAATACACGACTTCAAGGTACTCGAAGATTGTAGGAAAGTCCCTTAACAAGGTCAAGTTCCCTAAAGGAGCGATTGTTACCATGGTAGTTCATAATGATGAAACTATTATACCCAGAGGAGATACCGTAATTCGGGAAGGAGATAGGGTAATAGTCTTTGCTCTGTCTTCTACGGTTTCAACGGTGGAGAAATTTTTTAAGTGATGAATATATACGAAAAATTCAAAAGGGTTTAGCAAGTTTAAAAAAGAGAATCCGCATGAATTTTAGAGTTGTCTTATACGTGCTTGGCGGTCTGCTCAGGCTCTTGGGACTATTCATGATCGTCCCTCTCGGAGTTTCATACTACTACGGGGAGAGTTTAACTCCTTTTCTGGTTTCGATTTTCATAACCACAGTTACAGGTTTTCTCCTACTCTCCTATAAGACTGATGAGGAATGGATGCGCAAGGAGGGAATTGCAATCGTTGCCCTAGGCTGGCTTGCAGCTGCTATTTTCGGAGCCATACCTTTCATAATGGATGGGATTTCTCCTCTCAATGCCGTTTTTGAATCCATGTCTGGATTTACCACAACAGGTTCAACAATTCTTACTGATATAGAAAGCCATCCTAAAGGCATACTTTTCTGGAGAGGCTTGATTATGTGGCTCGGGGGCATGGGTATTATCGTGCTTTTCATCGCGATCCTACCCAAACTTGGGGTTGCGGGTCGCCAGCTTTTTCGAGCCGAAGCACCTGGACCCACCGAGGAAAAGCTGAAGCCAAGGGTTAGGGAAACTGCAAGAATCCTCTGGTCGATTTACTTCGTAATCTCCTTCCTGATGGTTGTTTCTCTCCTGCTTGCAGGAGTCTCCCTCTACGATTCACTCAACCATATGTTTGCTGCAATGGGCTGCGGAGGTTTCTCCAATTACGGGCAGAGCATTGGGGCTTTTAACAGTCCTCTTGTTGAATATATAATAACGTTTTTTACATTTGTCGCAGGTGCAAACTTTGCCCTTTATTATAGGGCAATCTATATAGACAAAAATCTCCTTTTTAAAGACGATGAATTCCGGTTCTATATTGCCCTGATCCTTGCAGCAAGCGGGATTCTTACCTTCTTGCTCTGGCGGGACCTCGGCACAAACCTTTCTGATTCATTCAGGTATGCAATCTTTCATGTGGTTACAATAATAACAAGTACAGGATTTGCAACAACAGATTTTAATCTCTGGTCTGAATCTGCGAAAATGATACTTATTATAGTTATGTTCATTGGAGCCTGTGCAGGTTCCACAGGTGGGGGCATCAAGGTTGTACGAATCCTTATCCTTCTCAGACACAGCAGAATAGAACTGTTCAAGGCTCTTCATCCTAGAGCCGTAAGAAACGTTAAGTTTAACAATAAAATCGTGCCAGATGAGATTGTCAATTCTATTGTTTCATTTGTTGTCATATATTTGCTAGTCTTTCTTTCAAGCGCCTTGATTCTCTCGGTTCTGGGCATGGACATTATAACCTCAATTACTGCATCCATAGTTACACTCGGTAATATAGGACCAGGTCTAAACGTGGTAGGCCCAATGGGCAGTTTTGATCCTATTCCTCCCCTGGGAAAGCTGGTTTTGATTGCAAATATGTGGATTGGCAGGCTCGAAGTTTATACTGTAATCCTACTCTTTACGCCTGAGTTCTGGAAAAAGTGATCGCAAACTTTTTCAAAAAAAGTTTGATCAAAAACGATGTAACGTTTGGATTTAAATGCCTTATCCCCAAACCCTATCGGCGTGATCAACCGGCGCAACGGTTGCGGTGCAACGGTTGTGAGAAAAGGAAAAAAGAAAAAATAGAAGGTACCTGGGTTTCCAGGCGTTATATTTTATTTTTTGCTGCTTCTTTTGCGGCATCTTTGAAGAGTACTCGAAGATCCCAGAGGAGTTTTTTGTTGGCTTTAAAGAGAGCCTGCAGCAGGTCAAAGAGGTTCATTCTTTCGAATTTTACATCTTTCAGGGAATGAGCAAGGGAATTCAGTTCTTCATCGTTTAGGTTGATAAAACAATTCTTTACGACGAGACTCATATCGATTTCATGCCCTATGGTTGCCCTCCATTGCTTCTCGTAAACTTCTTCGAGTTTCTGAAGGGAAACGTCTCCTGAGGATATAGCAGCATACGCAGCTTCTCCTGCTAGCTTTCCTGCATCCATTGCGTTGAGAATCCCGCCACCTGTAATCGGGTCGGCCTGGCGGGCAGCATCTCCGATTAGCATCAGTCCGTTAGCAGAAGTTTTCTCAATTCTGCCCGAAACCGGAACTCCTCCAAAAACCATCTCGATTATCTTTGCATCGGGAAATTTCTTTTCTAGAAACGTGTTAAGATAGTCTATAGGCCTTGGTTTGTATTTTCCAGTCTTGCTCCCGAGAATACCGATTCCTATGTTGGCTTTGCCTTCGCCTTTCGGGAAGATCCATACATAGCCACCAGGTGCAATTTCGTTTCCAACATAAAATTCGCAGTGGTCCTGGTCTACATCCACTCCAGCTACCAGGTATTGAGTACAGGTCTCTATGTCTGTTGGCTTTAAGGAAGTATCGATACCTGCCCATCGGCCTACCTTTGATTCAATTCCGTCAGCGCCTATGACTATTTTGGCACGCACATCATATTCTTTTCCGAGGTGCATGAGCTTGGCCCCTTTTACGAAATCGTCTTCAATTATCAGGCCAGTTGCTCTGGTTTTTACTCTCACTTCTGCCCCGGCTTTGGCAGCCTGTTCTGCAAGAGCCCGATCAAATACTTTTCTTTCAAGGACGTAGCCTACTTCTCCTCCAGAGATTTCTTCTGCCATCTCTATCCTTGTACCATCAGGGGCGTAGATATGGGAAGCTTTAAGGTCAGCGCAAATCCATCTCTTGTCAATTTCCACATGCTTTTTGAGGTATTCTTTGCTCACGCCTTCGGCACAGCGTACAGGGTCACCTATCTCCTGACGTTTCTCAATTAAAAGTACATCAAGCCCTTTTTCAGCTGCAGTTTTAGCAGCAGTGGAACCTGCAGGGCCTGCTCCTATCACTAAAACATCGTATACCTCCTTCATTTCATTACCTCAATTGCTCCCACAGGGCAGATGCGATCGCATATCCCGCATGCCATGCACGTACTCTCGTCCACCTCTACCCAGGTCTCTACAAGTTCGAGTGCTCCCTTAGGGCAGACTCCCACACAGGCACCGCAATATCCACATTTATATCTGTTTATCTTGATGCTCACCAGCTCACCTATAACTTTAAAGGCAAATAAGGTAATTATGGCCGTTAGGCAGTTATTGACTAACAATGGCAATTTTAAGACAGTAATAACGGTTATCTGTCATATATTTTTTGTCGATTTAAACTGTCAGGCCTGAAAGATTCTTTATTTTCAATTTCTAATTTCGATAGACTAAGGTTTACTCCAATCTACAGAGCAGCTCATAGCGTATACAATCTTATTTCTAAGGCATTGATCATGCTATCGGTTTCTATTCTGAAATTTCAGAAATTCTCCTGATTCATATGCATAATCTTCCATACTACTAATAATCATAGTTGAACGCCTTTGAGCTTCATTCCGACTCCTTCGGATTCAACCAAGTTTTTAATATTTTTGTTTGAACTGTTAGATTTCAAACTAAGTGCTGATAATTCTATTTATATCTTATGATCCTAATTATTGATTGGAAGCTTATCACTTAGTTTTTCCTCTAACCTTAATATATCCGTTATAATACAGTTATCTTAATGTAATTGTTGTAATATAATTATCTAATATAACATTTCCTAAATGCGTGTCTATCTACACAAGATCTTCTGCCCTAAAGCCCTATTCACTAATTTTCTCCCATTAATCAAACTATTACTTGTCCTAGGAGAGTTTCTTTCAATTTCCATATAACCTTTCTCTTTTTTCAATTATTTGAGAGCTGTAGCCCTGCTAAATTCAAATTGGAGCTAGCCTTACCCTTCCCCTACTAGTTTCAAGCCTGAACTTTTCGTTTATATATTCTTTCGTAGCTCTGCTTCCGTGTATAAGTAGTTCGACCAGATCTTCAGGCTCATCCATATCCGTGCCTGCAAGAAAAGAATCATAGATTTCAATACTCTGTTCTGTTTTTTCTGCAATCAAGCAATGTGTCAGAAAACTTGATCCATAGTACTTAACTTTGTATTCTGAGGGATTTTTAATAAACAATATATTTGTACCCCCCCCTTTTCCAGGGGCAATACACAGGTCTTCTTTGGTTGAAGTTATCCCTTTAACATGATCTGGAGAAAGAAGGGGAAGATCAGCCATAACAATCAAAACCGGCTCCTCAGCCTGCTCAAGATATCTGTTAAGGGCCTCATTCAGGTCACTCTTATCCAGAAGGACATTGGCTTTCTTCATATTCTCAAGCCCGTATATAGAAGGACTGAGGATGTCGATTGTTTTTATTCCCGCCTCCAGAAGAGTGTCTATTACCTGATTCAGCATTAGTTCCACGAACTCTTCTCTCTCTTCTTGGCTCAGGACAGGAGATAATCTTGACTTTGCACAGGTTTTTTTATAAGGGATTACGGCTTTCATCTGGACTCCTGAAAATACAAGTTTGGATATAAAAAACACAAGTACTAAACTTAACTAACTGGAATTTTTATAATTAATAAATTCCCTGCAGCCCAGAAAAAACCATCCGTTTTTCTTTTATTTCAGCCTGCAGGCGCCTTCAATAGTCTTTGCTTACTTTAGATCGTTAACCACACTGAATTAAGGCGAATCGAAAGTCATTAGCTTTACATACAAAGCTGCCCTCCTCAGCAATTTGAAATACAACTCCTTTTGCCCATAATTCAGTCCTCCTGATCGCAACCGTTGCGCCGGTTGACCACCAACCGTTGCGCCGGTTGATCACGCCGTCACCAGGAGTTTTTGATCAAACTTTTTTTGAAAAAGTTTGTGAGCAAGCGTTTTCTCAAAAGGTTTGTGATCACGCCGTCACCAGGGGGTTTTCGGTCAAGCCTTTTTTCAAAAGGGTTGTGAGCAAGCGTTTTTTGAAAAAGTTTGCAGGTTACTCTTTGCTGCTTAGCTTTGTTTTTTCAAAATTGGGAAGAGGGTTGATTCTATTCGGAAAACCTGGTTCCACTTTTCTATATAAAGTATCCCTCTGCATAGGAATTCTTCCTGCGCCTTTTATCATCCACTCGAACTCGGCAGGAGATACATATTCTCCATAGTTTCCTCCGGATGCTGTTGAGATCTGGTCTTCCATAAGTGTGCCTCCCAGGTCGTTTGCTCCACAGTGAAGGGCGAATTGGGCAAGTTTCTTTCCGAGCTTAACCCAGGTAGCCTGAATATTATTTACGTAAGTATGAAGGATTATACGGGAAATAGCAATGAGCTGAAGGTCTTCAAGTCCTGTGCTTGAGAACTTTCCGGATGCGAGCAGCTTTTCTCCTATCCTATTATTATAGGGCAAAAAAGACATTGGAATAAATTCTGAAAATCCGCTGGTTTCTTTCTGGATTTCGCGAATAGTAAAAATATGATCCAGGCGTTCTTCTATCGTTTCCACATGCCCGTACATGATGGTTGCATTCGTAGAAATTCCGGCTTTATGGGCTGCCTTTATTGTTTCGATCCATTGTTGGGTATTGATTTTCCCGGGACAGATTATTTTTCTCACCCTATCGGAAAGAATCTCTGCTGAAGTTCCGGTAAGTGAGTCAAGCCCGCTTTCTTTAAGCTTCCTTAGAGCTTCTTTTACGGAAATACCGGAAATTCCTGCCGCATAATTTACTTCCATAGGCGATAGGGCATGAATACAGAGTTCAGGAAAGCTAGTTTTTAATGATTCGATAACTTCAAGATAAAATTCCATGTCAATTTCCGGAATATATCCTCCTTGGATGCAAACCTCAGTAACTCCAGCTTTTCTGGCTTCACCCACTTTTTTCAGGATTTCTTCTACACTCAGTATATATCCTTTCTCTGTCCTGTAGGCACAGAATCCGCAGTTACCTGCGCATTTGTTTGTAATGTAGATATTACGGTTCGTAACATAACTAACGGTATCGCCTACGGCATTAGCTCGCAGGGTGTTAGCAAGTTCGAATAGTTCAAATGGACTTCTTTCAAGCAGGATAAGCGCATCCTCTTTTGTACAGTTTCCCTGATATACTCTTTCAAGGACATCATCTGGGATTGCTGCAGGTTTTTTCATGTACATCCCGATCATTCCGTTTAAACTGATATATTTACCCAATATTTAGGCTCATTAATTTACCCTGATATTTAGGCTACTTAGGAGACTTTGAACTCCAACCTCTTCGGACTTCCCGAAATATTTTTTAATTTTTCATATGCTCTGTTTAAGGTTGTTTCCTGTAACCTTCCGCATCCGAGAGCTTTGCTATTAGCTCGCCTAACCTGTCCGAATACCAACCTTTTTTCACATACTGAGGGTGAATTGGCAGGCGTTCCTTGAGTAAAATCGACCCTAGTTTCTCTTGCAAGTCCTTTACATTCGGCCACTCGGCTTCAGGATTAATCCAGTCAATTGTCAGAGGGGATATACCCCCTAGATCACTCACTCCTTTTGCGATAAGGGCTTTGGGGTCTATAAGGTTTGGGGGGACCTGCACTGCCACGTCAGGCGGAAGAATCTGCCTTGCCAGGCATAGAGTATCAATTATTTCCTCTACCGAAGGTCCAGGACTATTTTCCATAGGTGTTCCGAGTTTTGGGGCAAAATTCTGGATAATAACCTCCTGGATATGCCCATACTTCTTATGTAGGTCTGCAATAGCTTCAAGGGATTTGATTCTGTCTTCTCTTATCTCCCCAATCCCTACAAGGAGGCCTGTAGTAAAAGGAATCTGGAGCTTTCCGGCTTCCTGGATGGTATCAAGCCTGAGTTCGGGAATTTTGCCAGGACAGTCTTTATGGGCGTCTAGGGTTGCCATGCTCTCAAGCATCAGTCCCATACTTGCATTTAAGGGCTTTAACGCCTTGAGCTCCGAGCGTGTCATAATTCCTGCATTCGTATGAGGGAGAATCCCGATGCCAATTGCAGTTTCACAGAGAAAAAGAAGGTATTCAAGAGTGGAAGAATAACCAAGTTCTTTGAGCCACTTCATGTATTCTGGCACCTCCTCTGCAGACTCCCCGAAGGTTAAAAGTGCTTCGGTGCACCCTGCCCTTACCCCATTCTCAAGCACAGGAAGAATTTCTCCAGGTTTCATGAGCCTGGCGTCAGGTTGCCCTGGATCCCGCCGAAAGCCGCAGTAACCGCATCGGTTCCTGCAGATATTGGTTACAGGGATGAAAACATTTTTCGAGTAGGTCACAAAATTGGGATTTTTCGGTGGAATGATAAAACACCTGCTGGGTTTGTTTAGCCGAGAATTTTCTTCATGGTTGCAGCCACGCCGAGAGCTACGCCTTCGACTTCAATGCCTCCCTCCCCTTTGGCTCCGTCTCCTACGACATAGAGCTCGGGAATCGGGGTTTCATTACCAGGGTCCGTGCCTGAAGCTGCCCTGTTTACTGGCCAGCCGTCATGATATGATTGGATGAGCAGAACTTCGTACTTTTTGTCTGGAAAGATTTCTTTTAGGTCCTGAAGTCCTAACTCGATCTCTGACTCGAGATTCTTTATATTCTCAGGAGCTACATGCTGATGGGACATTGTAAGATGCTTGCCAGGCGGAGCAAGGCTCGGGTCAACCTGCGTAACTTCATCTATCCCATTTACTCTTTTCGCATATGGAGTTAGAAGAATGCCCGAATGCCCTACTAGTGGCTCGTCTGCAGCAAGGCAAATTTTTATGCCGGCAGACGGTTTCAGGGTTTCAAGTTTTCTGAGGTATCCTGAGTCTTTCTCTTCAGATAGTGCCTCTTCACAAAGACGGGCAGTTGCAACATGCCCTAGATTGCTGATTATCAGATTTGCTTTATAGATCTCATTGCCAGCAAGTACTCCTGCGGCTTTTCCGTTTTCCACAAGGATTTTTGAAACCTCGGTTTTGGTATAGATCTTTCCACCATTTGAAGCAATCACACATTCCAGAGCGTCGATTATTCCTTTGCACCCGCCAATGGGAATACCAGGACCGCCGAACCTGTACATGTTTTCAATTATCTCGAAGATCTCTTCTACAGTAACTTCGTCACTTTTCAGGCTCAGTGCCCAACCGCAGAAAGCATCAGCAAATCTAACAAGCCATTCGTCCTTAATTTGCGTCTTGATCCATGCCTGTAGAGTGCTTCCTGTTGGACGGTTTTTTCGCGTACTCACTACAAGAAGTGCAATCTTCAGGCGGTCTTTGTGTGAGAGAAGTGTAGGAAAATCGGAAAAAGGGATGTCTTTGAAGCCTTTTCCATAATCCGAGATGCCTTTTTTTAAGGGCACACGCACGGTTGTTGTATCTGATCTAATGATTTCTACCTCAGCTCCGACTTCGCGGAGAAGCTGAGCCAGAGGACCTGAAGGTCCGTGAGGCAGAATATGAAAAGCTCCGCTCGAAAGCTGGAATCCTCTATAATTGAGATTTGTAAATCTTCCTCCCGTAATAGGAAGCCTCTCAAAGACTTCGACCTGGTATCCGGCTTCTGAGAGACTGGCTGCGCTTAAAAGCCCTCCAAGTCCTGCACCAATTACAATTGCTTTCACACAGGCACCTCTATGGCCTTAACAGGACAGTAAAGAACACAGAATCCACAATCTACGCAGGCGTCAGTAGCTTGTGCCTTTCCTTTTACCTCTATTGCCCCTTTCTTGCAAAAAGAAGCACATTGGCCGCACCCTACACAGTTATCATTAACCTTCATGCGATTCCACCAGTTTCCTATCATGAAAAGACTTATTAAAAAGACTTATTATAATGTATTGGTACAGGGGGTTTTCAGGATTAATATTCGGAAGCTTAGTTTTCTCTTTGTCGTGAATGAGGTAACTAGTAACTATAATGCTGTATTATTATTTTTATTTTTGAATTTGTCTGAACAGCCTTTTATCTATGGAATTATAATGAATATTCATAATATATACGAGAGTATTTATTCAATCTAAAATAATTAAACTCTATATATAGTTATTCGTGCTTACCTCCTTATATGCCTAATATACATAATTATTTTACTAAAGTTTGAGGCAACCTCAGAGTAATTACTCATTTACGGTTTATATACGATTTCATAAACGGGTCAATGCTTTCGCCCTGATTTTTTGAACACATTCATATTTCAAAAAGTGATTTTTATTTATTTAGACTTAATATTTATATAATATTAATTATTTAGCGAATAATTATAAATAATCCCTCACTCATTTGCAGAAATAACTATAGAGATCTATAATCTTAACTATTAATTATGCTAATTTCACTCAATTGGACCTATGCTGTCAGAACAAGATCTTTCCTGTTCTTCTGACAATTTGTTATAATGAATCGGGCAAAGAAATCAAAATTTCAGAGCTCGGAAACAAATGTCTGTACACAGGGAATCTTGTTTACTGCAATCAGGACCTGTGGATTCAAACATTTCCAAGGACCTGTATCTAGACCAAAAAAACGATCTTCATAAACTCTCGGTGCTCAGATGCAGTTTTTTGTCCAAAACCCATAATCCATGTCATGTAACGCTGCAGTTCAGGTTGCTGCACTTTGATAGGTGATATTAATGTCTGGAATAATTGATAGCTACATACCAGTTGCAATATTTCTTGTCATGGCACTTGTGATGCCTCCAATGACAATGTTTATAGTAAAGCAACTGAGTCCGAGGAGCAAGGCTGCCGGCAAATACACGACATATGAATCGGGTTCGGTTCCCACAGGAACTGCAAGAATCCAGTTCAATGTTGAGTATTATCTTTATGCGATTGCTTTTGTGATCTTTGATATTGAGGTGCTTTTCCTTTATCCTTGGGCTACAGTCTATAAGGGACACGGAATTACCTCAATCGCAATAGTTGAGATGTTTGTCTTTGTTTTCATATTGCTCTTTGGATACATTTATCTCTGGAAGAAGGAGGCCCTTACATGGGTGAAGTGAAGGAGAAAAAAACGAGTAAACTCGATGAAACCTCTGAAGAAATACCTGGGGTAATCACGACAACAACCAGTGCGATTCATAATCTCCTTAAGAAAACTAAGGCTCAGGATCTGATCAACTGGGGAAGGAAAAACTCGATGTGGTTCATGACCCAGCCTATGGGCTGCTGCGGAGTTGAAATGATCGCTGCTGGCTGTGCCCACTATGACACTGATCGATTTGGGATTATTCCAAGGAACTCCCCAAGGCATGCAGATGTCATGATTATCAGCGGGTATGTGACAAAGAAATATCTCCCTGCTTTAAAGAGACTCTGGGAACAGATGCCTGCGCCGAAGTGGGTCATCTGTATGGGAGACTGCTCCATAAGCGGCGGTCCTTTTTATGAATCCTACAGCACTGTGCAGAATATTGATGAAATCTTCCCTGTTGATGTTTTTATTCCAGGATGTCCGCCGAGGCCCGAAGCCCTGCTCCAGGGATTTGTGGAGCTTCAGGGAAAAATAAAGGCCAAAAAAGATCGGGGCACGGAGTATTAAGGTTACTGATGTTCTTCTGAACTTTCAGATTAATTCGAGGGAAAATTATGGATGTCACAGAAATTCTCAAGTCATTAACAGGTACATTTCCTGAGGCTATTTCAGAAGCAACCGCCAAATCCGAAATCCGAGCCAGGGCATACGTGGATAAGGAGAAGGTAAAAGAAGTCTGCCAGTACCTGAAGGATTCCCTTCAATTTGATCACCTCTGCTCAGTCTGTGGTGTTGACTACATAAAATGGAATGAGCTTGAAGTAGTCTACCATATTGCATCATATAATCATCCAGTGGTTCTGACGCTCAAGGCCAGACTTCCGAGGGATAACCCGGAAATTGAATCCGTTGTACCGGTGTACTGGAATGCAAACTGGTATGAGAGAGAGACCTACGAGTTATATGGGATTAAGTTCAAAAACCACCCGAATCTGAAACCTCTTTTGCTCCCTGAAGATATGCTGGGAGAATGGCCTCTCAGGAAAGACTACGAAGGTTTCCCGAACAAGACAGCAAGAAACCTGGTGTGAGGGGTGAAAAATGGAAGAAATGCTTGAACCAAATGAAATGATTATACACCTGGGCCCCCAGCATCCAATGCAGCCCGGACCTTTCAGGTTAAACCTGAAGTTGAAAGGAGAAACTGTGATGGATGCTGAAGTGGAACTAGGTTATATTCACAAGGGCATTGAAAAAATCCTTGAGAACAAAACCTATCTTCAGGGAATCACGATAGTTGATAGAATCTGTTATCTTGTAGCCCTAACAAATGAAGAATGTTACGTGGGCTGTGTTGAAAAACTGCTGGATATCGAACCTCCTGAAAGAGCTCAGTATATAAGAGTTATTTTAGAAGAACTTACCAGGCTTCAGAGCCACCTGCTCGGCACTGGGGAATTCGGTGGGTTCATAGGTTTTGTCTCCATGTTAATGTACACTATCAAGGAAAGGGAAGATCTGCTTTCACTGATTGACATGGTCACAGGAGCAAGGATCACCCACAGCTTCCTGAGGTTTGGAGGAGTACGCGATGACCTGCCACCCGGGTTTAAGGAAAAAACCCTCCCTGTTCTGAACAATCTCAAGAAAGTCATCAATGATTTTGAGGAGATGTTCCATTCCGACAGAGTTTACAAGGAGAGGACTGTGGGAGTTGGTGTCCTCACTGCAGATGTCGCAAAGAGTCTTGGAGTTTCCGGGCCTGCTTTGCGGGCAACGGGGGTTCCTTTTGATATACGGAAGAACGAACCCTACCTAGTGTACAATGATCTGGACTTTAAGGTATGTACTGAAACTGCAGGAGACTGTTTTGCAAGGGTACAGGTCAGGCTTAATGAGATGAGGGAAAGCATCTACATAATAGAACAATGCCTTGACCAGATTCCCAATGGCCCAATCTTCCCAGAGAATTCCCTGTATGGCAGGAGAACCCCGGTAATGAGAGTTCCGGCTGGGGAGGTGTTCCACAGAGTAGAGGACCCAAGGGGAGAGATGGGAATGTACATGGTTTCAGATGGCTCGGATAAACCCTACAGGGTAAAAGTCAGAGGACCCGTCTACCCCACACTACAGGCACTGCCTCCTCTCATCAAAGGCACAACGGTTGCAGACATTGCAGCAATCTCAGGCAGCATGGACGGCTGTACCAGTGAAGCGGACAGGTGATTATAATGGTTATGGATATTCCTGAATTCATTATTCCTCTTATTCCCTGGATCCGCGGAATAGTCGGCCTTTCTCTAGTTGGAGTTATTTTTCTGGGAGCAATGGGAGCTGTATGGCTCGAACGAAAGCTTTCTGCTGATATCCAGTGCAGGATGGGACCCTGCCGTGTAGGAAAGTACGGACTCCTGCAGCTTGTAGCCGATGCAATCAAGCTCTTTACAAAAGAAGACCTGAAACCAAGAAATGCTGACAGTTTACTTTTCAATAGTGCCAATATTTTTATGATTGGTTCAGTTTTCCTTATGCTTGTTGCCATTCCAGTTGGTGCGGTTTTTATTAATGGGGTCGAATACCCGCTTGCGGTCACCCAGATGGACATTAGCGTGCTTTATATTGAAGCAGTATCCGCGTTATCCATTTTCGGGATCTTTATGATAGCTTATGGCTCTAACAACAAATATTCCCTGCTTGGAGCTTTTAGAAACTTTGCCCGAATGGTTGGGTATGAAGTGCCTCTTGGGTTAACCGTTGTAAGTGTAGCTATCATGACAGGTTCTCTGAGTATTGTGGAGATATCCAGTTCACAGGGCATGCTCTGGAATATTTTCCTGCAGCCCCTAGGATGCTTTGTATTCTTCGTAGCCCTTATGGCTGATATGGGAAGGCTTCCCTTTGACCAGAATGAGTCCGAAGAAGAACTGGTAGCAGGCTGGATTACGGAATACGGTGGGATGCGTTTTGGACTTGCCTTCTTTGCCGAGTATATTCATATGATCCTTGGTTCTTTCCTTGTAGCCCTTCTCTTCCTTGGCGGCTGGAATGTACCAGGCTTTGTTGCAAATAATTCTGTGCTTGGCCTTATTGCTCCAACAGTTTTCCTGCTTATAAAAGTCGTCTTTGTACTTATGGTAATTATAGGCCTCAGGTGGGCTGTCCCGAGATTCAGGATTGACCAGGTTGTCGACCTGAGCTGGAAGAAGCTGCTTCCTCTTGCTCTTCTAAACCTTGTATGGGCAGTAGGACTCGGACTTTACCTGGGAGCGTGAAATCATGGTCCTTAAAAACATTAAGTACGCGATAAGAAACATCACAAAGCCTCCAGTAACCAGGATGTACCCGGAAGTACGCACTGAGCTTTCCGACAGGTTCAGGGGGCTTCAGATACTTAATAAAAGTAAATGCATAGGTTGTGGCATCTGCGCTAATACCTGCCCTAACGCCGCAATCAAGATCGTAAAAGCTCCGATTGCACCAGGCAGTGAGAAACAACGCTGGTTCCCCCAGATTGACATAGGGCACTGCCTTTTCTGCGGGCTATGTATCGACCAGTGCCCGAAAGGCGCGCTTTCAAGCGGGAAGGAATACACTAAAGGTCTTGTTAAATGGCATCACAAAGACCTGCTTATGACCCCTGAAAAACTCGCCAGGGAAGTCGATCTTGAGAAAGGTGACGAAAGATGATAGAACTCGGAACGATCGGAGCAGCTCTGGAAATGGCTGTCTTCGGGCTTCTTGCTTTTATTACAGTATTCTTTGCAATCTTTGTGGTAATTGCAAAGGATATTGTCAGAGCTGGGCTTGCCCTCATTATGTGCATGTTCGGAGTTGCAGCTCTCTATATCCTCTTAAACGCCCAGTTTCTGGGAATTATTCAGGTGTTGGTTTATATAGGAGCAATCGGAGTGCTGATTCTCTTTGCAGTTATGCTTACAAAGCATGAAATCGGAGGTGAACCCGGTGAAGATTAATCGGCCTTTAGCCTTTCTCGTAGCTTTGCTCTTTACAGCTGTTATAGTAGTTGGGGCTTTTGGAACCTCCTGGAACACGGTTTCCGAACTTCCTGAAAACCCAACTGACCAGAGCAATATTGAAGGCATAGGCATGCTGCTCTTTACTCATTATGTAGCGCCTTTTGAAGTCCTTTCAATTGTCCTGCTCGCATCCCTTATAGGGGCGATTTACATGGCAAAAGGGGAGGGCAACCAATGATTCCTTTAACCTTTTACCTTGGGCTTGCAGCCTTGCTCTTCTCAATTGGACTCTATGGTGTAATGACCAATAAAAACGGCATCAGAATGATTATGTGCATTGAGCTAATGCTCAACTCCGCAAACCTGAACCTGGTAGCTTTCTCCAGTTATACGGATACTCTGAATGGTCAGGTTTTTGCCATATTCTCAATTGCCCTTGCAGCTGCCGAAGCAGCAGTAGGGTTTGCAATCTTCATGGCAATCTACAGAATGCACGATAAAATCAACCTTGATGAGCTCAACATCCTGAGGTGGTAAAAACGGCTCTGGAAGACTTTGCATTTTTGATCCCCTTACTTCCGGCACTGGCTTTTGTGATCACCTTCTTCTTTGGCAGGAAAATGCCATCAGGTGGGGCAATAGTCCCTATTCTGGCAATTGCCGCTTCCTTTGTAATCTCTTTAATGATTACACTCGGGCTGCTGGAAAATCCAGGAGAGGTCGTAAGCCAGTCCTATTCCTGGTTTGCTGTGCTCAATATCGGAATTTTGATTGACCCTCTAGCTGCAGTAATGCTGTCAATGGTTTCCTTTGTGAGCCTGCTGATCCATATTTATGCAGTTAGTTATATGTCTCATGACCCCGGAAAAGCCAGATATTTTGCAGAGACTGCACTCTTTACTGCGGCAATGCTTTCCCTGGTGCTTTCAGACAATATCCTTCAACTCTTTGTTTCCTGGGAACTTGTAGGACTGTGTTCCTATCTCCTTATCGGCTTCTGGTTCGAAAAGCCCTCTGCCGCAGCAGCTGCCAAGAAAGCTTTCCTCACAACCAGAATAGGAGACGTGATGTTCCTTACTGGAATAATCGTACTTACTTCCGATCTTCTGAAACTTGCAGGAGGCTTCCAGGATGGAGTGTACCTGCTCCGTTTTGACGAAATCTTCAGTTACATCCCGCAGCTTGCGGCTCTTCAGGCAAACATTTTAGGCTTTGAAGTAAGCCACCTTACTCTTATTACCTTGCTCTTCTTTGGAGGAGCCGTAGGAAAGTCTGGGCAGTTCCCTCTGCATGTTTGGCTGCCTGATGCAATGGAAGGTCCAACAACCGTTTCAGCCCTTATCCATGCTGCAACAATGGTTACTGCCGGGGTTTATCTGGTCGCAAGAACCTTCCCGATGTTTATTGCAGCTCCTGACTCCCTTCTTGTGGTCGCTTACCTTGGAGGCTTTACCGCACTCTTTGCAGGCACTATGGGCATTGTGATGAACGACCTCAAGCGTGTGCTTGCTTTCTCAACCATCAGCCAGCTCGGATACATGATGCTTGGTCTGGGTCTTGGTTCGGCAATCGGGCTTGAGGCGGTTGGGATCTCCATTTTCCACCTTATCAACCATGCTTTCTTTAAGGCACTCCTTTTCCTCTGTGCAGGCAGTGTAATTCATGCAGTCGGTACTCAGGATATGAGGGAGCTTGGAGGCGTAGGAAAGGTAATGCCAATTACTGCTGCTACCATGACAATTGCAGCCTTAGCTCTGGCAGGTTTCGGAATTCCAGGAACTTCAATAGGAACAAGCGGTTTCTTCTCAAAGGATGCAATTATTGAGGCTGCCTATCTCTTTGGAGAACACAGCAATAACTGGATTCCCTATGTGTTTTCAATTGCAGCTGCACTCCTCACATCGATCTACATCTTCAGGCTGATCTTTATGACCTTTACAGGGAAGCCTAGAAGCGATTATCACGGGCATGAGTCCCCTGCCATTATGACAATTCCCCTTTCCATTCTGGCACTCTTTGCCCTTGTGTTTGGAGGGCTGACAAAAACAGGGTTCATGTCATTCCTTGAAGAAACCTTTGCCAATAGCTTCGTGAACATTGACATAGGAAGCCTTGCAGTTATAGGTCAAAACGAGCTTGTAGAGGCAGCAGGGCACGAACCTGTCTTTGTTTTGTGGCTTCCGCTAATAGTTGCAGTTGTAGGCCTTGCAGTTGCTTTTGTAATCTATTATCTGAGAATAGTTGAACTTGGACCTATTGCTTCCATGAAAAATCCGATTTACAGGCTGCTTTACAAGCGCTATTACCAGCATGAAATCTATACCGAATTCTTCTCACTTGGAATCGTATATGGAGTCATTGCTTTCTTTTCGCAGGTGCTTGATGTCATAGTTGACAGCATCGTTGAGGGAATCGGGATCCTTACAGTCGGTGCAAGTGAAGAACTCCGGAAAATTCAGACTGGGGTTGTCCAGAGTTATGCAACTGCAGTAATTCTGGGTGTAAGCCTGCTAATAATACTTGTTAAGTTAATTATGGAGGTACTCTGATGCTGCCGGTCGCATCATTGTTGATTCTGGTGCCGCTGATCTTCGCAGCAGTGACCTTTTTCACAAAAACGAAAGAACAGGCTGCAGGCCTGGGCTTTTTAGGGTCCCTTGTGACTCTTGGTCTTACCCTGTACGCCTACATGAACTTTGACAGCAGTACGGCTGCTATGCAGTTCTTTGAGTCGATTGAATGGATTCCTTCACTCGGGGTTAACTATTCAGTTGGAATTGATGGCATTTCCATGCCCCTCATTCTCCTGATTTCAATTGTTATCCCGTTCCTGATCCTTTATAGCTGGAAGGAAGACAGGGAAGCTCCGAACAGGTTCTACGGGCTCATCCTTACCATGCAGGCTGCAGTTATAGGAGTCTTCGTAGCCCTTGATTTCCTGGTCTTCTATATCTTCTGGGAGCTTACCCTCATTCCTCTCTTCTTCATGGTAAATATCTGGGGAGGAGAAAAGCGGGTTCATGCGTCTTACAAATTTTTCATTTACACGCATGTTGCCTCCCTGGTAATGCTTCTCGGGATTTTCGGGCTCTTCTATGCCTCCTGGCAGCAGACCGGAATTCCTACCTTTGATATAAGAGAGCTGGTTACACAGTTCCAGTTCTTCGAATCCAGCCTTTTAAGGGACGCAATCTTCCTTTCAATTATCTTCGGGTTCCTTGCAAAGATGCCAGCCTTCCCCTTCCATTCCTGGCTGCCAGATGCGTATAGTGAGGCCCCGACTGCAGGCAGTGTACTCTTCGTTCTGCTTAAAATAGGAGGATACGGGCTTTTCAGGATCTCACTTCCAATGCTCCCGAATACTGGTAATCCCGATCTGATGATTACTATGCTGGGTTTCCTCGGGTCTTTCAGCATTCTTTATGGGGCTCTTGTGGCTCTGAGGCAGAAAGATCTCAAGCGCATGATCGCGTATTCCAGTTTGAGCCATATGGGATTTGTTACCCTGGGAGCAGCCGGACTTGTTACCCTATCGGTTTCAGGCGCTATGTTCCAGCAGTTTTCCCACGGGCTTATTATGAGCATCCTATTCATGTCCGCAGGCGCTATCCAGACCAGCGCAGGCACAAGGATCATAAACAACCTTGGCGGGCTTGCAAAGAAAATGCCGAAGCTGACTGTGGTTATGATGGTTGGGTTTATGGCATCCCTTGGCTTACCAGGACTGACAGGCTTTATTGCCGAGTTCCTGGTGCTGACCTTCAGCTACGTTAACCTGCCTGGCTTTGTTCTGCTTGCCCTGCTAGCAATAGTGATTACTGCAGGTTACCATCTCTGGGCAATGCAGAGAGCAATGTTCGGAGTGTACAATGAGAAACTCGGGGATATCATGGATATTAATTCCCTTCAGGTCTTTTCTATGGCAGCAATTGCTCTGCTTGTACTTTATTTCGGCTTGAATCCGAGTCCGGTGCTTAATATGATGATTACGAATTCGGAAGCAATTGTAAGCCTCGCGGCTGCCCTGGGGGTGTAAGAAATGGAGAATTTAATGTTCCTTGCACCTGAATTAGCAGTCGTTGCAACCGGTCTGATAGTACTGCTTATAGGGGTTTTCATGTCCCCTCAGACCAAGAATATGCTGGGTTATCTGGCAACCCTGGGAGTCCTTGCAGCTCTGGCTCTGACAATACAGAGTTTCGGGACCGAAGCTACAATGTTCTTTGGCACTCTCAGTATTGATGCCCTCTCCCAGTTTTTCAAACTGGTCTTCCTTGCAGTTTCCCTGATCGTTTCGCTTGCTTCAATCAAGTATAATGAAAACAGCGATCATACTGAAGAGTTCTATTCTCTGGTGCTTTTCGCAACCTTTGGGATGATGGTTGTTGCATCCGCAAACGACCTGATCCTGCTCTTCTGTGCCTTTGAGCTGGCAAGTCTTGCCACCTTTGCCCTTGCAGGCTTTGAGAAAAGGAATGCAAGATCTCTCGAAGGAGCCATGAAGTACTTTATAATAGGCGCAATCTCTTCAGCTCTTATGCTCTTTGGGATTTCTTATGTCTACGGGGCAACAGGCACTACCAGCATCCCTATGATTGCTGAAAATGCCACTCTCCTGGCAGAAAACCCGATCGGGCTTGTTGCAGTCGTGCTGCTTATTGCAGGCTTCGGCTTTAAGATGGCTCTTGTGCCCTTCCATATGTGGGCTCCGGATGCCTACCAAGGCTCCCCTTCAGTTGTTTCCTCCCTGCTTGCAGCCGGGTCGAAAAAGATGGGTTTTGTGGCAGCTTTCAGGGTTTTTATCGTAGCCCTTGCAGCTCTCCAGCCTGACTGGCAGCTTGCCTTTACGATCCTGGCAGTCGTAACCATGACCTTCGGGAACGTGGTTGCAGTATCCCAGACCAGTGTTAAACGCATGCTCGCCTACTCTTCCCTTGCACAGGCAGGATATATCGCAATGGCTTTTGTGGTAATGACCCCAATGGCTCTTACAGGCGGAATCTTCTACACCCTTGCTCACGCCTTTATGAAGGCAGGCGCATTTATTGCAGCCGGGGCAGTTGTCTGGATGATAACTTCTCAAAAGACCGGAAACCTGGATATCCCGGACCATCTGGATAGCTTCAGGGGTCTTGGAAAGAGAATGCCGCTGGCTGCCCTTTGCATGACGGTTTTCGTCTTTGCCCTTGCAGGTATTCCCCCAACTGCAGGTTTCATGGCTAAGCTGGTGCTCTTCTCTTCGACCATTCAGGCAGGCATGACCTGGCTTGCGGTAATTGCAATCCTGAACAGTGCCCTTTCATTGTTCTATTATGCACGGCTTGTAAGATACATGTACTTCCTGCCCCCTGAAGGCAAGAAAATCGGCATGCCTTTCCCATATGCAGCAGCTCTTCTGCTTGCAGTCGCCGGTGTGCTGGCAATGGGCATCTGGCCCGAACCTTTCATGCAGTGGGCAATGGATGCAGCACAGGTACTTATCTAAGGAGGTATGAGAAATGACAGATTGTGATCTTTGTGGAAAAGGAATCCCGACCGTTATCCCGGTCCGAACTTTTCCTCCCCTCCTCAAATTTGCCTATCCTGAGGGTGTCTGGAAAGGGCTCTGTGAGACCTGTCTCGATTCCGCCCAGAAAACTTACATCAACAAAGGCAAAAATGAAACCATATGCAGGAGAGGCAAGTGCTCTCTTTGTGGAAAAAAAGGCGGTGTAACTCCTGTTGAACTTCAGGTCCCCGATTTTTCAAAAGGGATCGTAAAAAAAGATGTTTCGGTTTGCTCAAAATGCCTGGAATCCATCAATGAGGCTTATATAAAGTTCAAAAGAGAACAGCTTGAGGAAGCCCATGAAGAGGGTCGTATACACGGGCACGAACATGTGCATGAGCATTGAGTTTAAGTAAAGCTGCATTTTGCGGCTTTATTACAAGGGAGCGCAGAGGGTCACGAATACCCTGACCTTAAGATAGGGATGAGGTGAATCCTCGCCTCTTCGTTTTTCTCTTTAAATATCTAAAACCATAGCTTCCTTGTATGGAGATAGCAAATCTGATAGGAAACTGAGATCAAAATTTCAATCACATATGTTTAGGAAACCGTGTTAAAGGATACTTAATCATCTGCTTCCGAATAACCGAGCCGCCCGCAATTTGATTAGTAAAATTAATTCTCTAGCTTAAAGCTGATCAAACCAAAGTGATAAGTAAATTCTGAATGTTATCTTTCATATTAAATTTCTTCTCGTATCTTATATGTCACATTTGTAAAATGACTTTAAATTATTTACTCAAATTGACAAAGAGTTGACTTATTGTGTGGCTAGATATAGGAAATAAAGGCCAATTATTATAATTGATACTCCTATAACTCTATCCATGAGGTCACCACTCATTCTGGTGGTTTCCTTAATTTTTTTACCTATTGAACCACCAATAGAGCTGATCACCATAAGAGGAATACTTAGACCAACAGCGTATATTAACATAGTAAGTATCCCTTGAAGCGGCGTTTGATACAATCCTATATAAGTTAACACAATTATTAGCATCGGAGCACCTCTACCTATTGTAATTGCCCCAAAAGAAAGCCCAAGTAAAAATGCTCCCATTATTGTGTAAGAGTTAGGTAATTTAAAAAAATTGTATATGTTTCGTATTGGTGGTTTGTAAACATGTAACAGTTGTAATCCCATTGTAATCATTAATATACCACCAATTGTCCAAGCGATTGCACTATTTAAAAACAATATATATTTACCAATGTATCCAGCAATAAATCCAAGCGGCAATAGTACCAGCACAGTGCCTATTGAAAATGAGAAAACTAGTTTAAGTATGTTCGAAAGTGATAAGTTTGTTTTTCCGCTTGTAAGGTAACCTATTAATCCTAAGCATAACACGCTATTACATGGGCAAATACCTGCTAGTAGTCCAAAAACAAATATACCAGTTACAGAAGGGTCAAATGTTGCTGTCATAAGCTCATCCTATTAGATTAATTCCGTATCCAACTGTGAATCTATCTCATTTAGGGCGCAACCAGAAAATCCTAAATTTCGTACTTGTCTAGATTTCAGATGGTAAAGTCTTAGCGTACGATATTTAGGATCTGATGGCAGCATCCCATTTAGGACCTGCATGATTTAAATATTCAATTGATCAATTGAATATTTAAATCATATGGTAAAATTGTATTTTAGCATAACGATGAATTACGACTTAGAATATATAAAAAACGAGATAAATCAGGAAGTTTTTATGGAAAAAGAAACCCGTATATTTAAAGATAGCGTTTATGCGCAGATCGCCAGAATCGGAAAGGCTATTTCAAGTCCTCGAAGGTTGGAGATATTGGACATTTTGATGCAGGGATCCAAAACGGTCGAAACAATCGCCCGTGAAACGGATATGAGTGTTGCAAATACATCCCAGCATCTGCAAACTCTGCTTGAATCTAGGCTGGTAGAGTATGAGAAGCGTGGAGTTTACTCATATTACAAATTGGCGGATCGAATGGTGGGGAATTTCATCCTATCTTTACAGCTTTTAGCCGAAAAACGTATTACGGAGCTTCAAAAGCTTCGGGAGGAAATTTACACTAACAGAGATAATATAGAACAAATAAAAATGAGTGAACTCATTGTCAGAATGAAAAAAGGCAATGTGACTTTAATTGATGTAAGGCCGAAAGAAGAATATGAGATGATGCACATTCCAGGAGCTAATTCTATTCCTATAGAAGATTTGGAAAAGCATTTAGCTACTTTACCTATAAATCAGGAAATTGTTGCTTATTGCCGTGGCCGTTGCTGCTTACTGTCTGTAGAGGCAGTGGAGATATTAAGAGCTCATGGCTTTAAAGCTGTGCGTTTGGAGGCAAGCGTCCAGGAGTGGCTTTCACAAAATGATGATGAATATAGTAACGCTCATAATTGCTGCAACAAAAAAAACAGCATTATCTCATGAAATATTGCATTAATTAACTTCACGACTATAGATAATTACGAATATTTGTATGAAGGGTTCTGTTACAAAAAATCTGGGTTTTTTACAAAATCAGTGAAAACCTTTACAATTAGAAAAGGTAACCATTCTCAACCCGGCATAAACACTTATTTAAATCGATGTCTGCGGACCCCGAGAAAAATGGCTATGTGTTTATTTACTATTTTTATTTTCTTTTTTGAAATAACTGCTTAAAATTCAATAGAAAAACTTCCGTGAGTTGAATTCTATAATTGTCGGTTATTGATTTTTTTCTTCTTTCGTAATTTATAGTCCTCAATGTAAATATTTGCACTTACTTTATAACCACCGACGACACGGAAAGCACGGAAGAATTGTACCCCTATTTCCTTTATTCCGTGTCTTCCGTACTTTCCGTGGTTAACCTTTCACTTAAAATTGGTGAAGAAATTTTGGTCCTTGACTATAGTAACTATACTCATCTGCTATGTCAAAATCAATGTCAACAAGCTAATTTTAGATAGGTTGAATAATTATCTTGGTTGTCTGTTTCTGAGTATATTCTTTGACTTAAGAGCCAGGTTCCATCACACAGTTATTAAACTTTGCCATAAATACTTTATAACAAAAAATTCATACAGTTTATGGAGAAAGTCAAATTTTTCTTACTATATGGGAGCTCCAGGAAATTGAAGGCTTCCTGTGAACTTTTATATAAACCGAAGGCAAAGCGTCTTTATTATATTGAACTTGGAGCAGGCAAATGTTCTACAAGAAAGTGAATAAAAAAATAGCTTTTCTAATATTTTTCATGGTTATCTTTATTGGAGTATGGCTTGTGCTTGATTTCATTCGGATAGGCCCAGGACTGCCCTCTCCAAAGGCAATGCCGGGATGGTACATCCCTGGAGCCTGGAGAGGAAATGTACAGAGCTGTATTTCGTCTTTTCCGGAGATTTCTCCTTACTGTAATGCAGGAAACTACTCTGGAGGAAAATTTATAAATGTCTGGTACTTTGAAGATGAATCTGAATTTTTAAAAGCAGAAGATGTACTTTATCTTTATCTGGAAGAGAATGGTAATCTGTCTCAACAGGAAATAAATATTAGTACAGAACTTCAAGAGGTAGCTGAAAGGCTTGAAGCTGAAAATTCCTGGAAACCCATTTTTTGTCCTCACTCTTTTAATACAACGAGGTATGAAAGTCCTGAAACTTCAGGATATTTTCTAGTGTACAAGAGACCTTTCCTTAAAGAGAGAGAAGATTATTTTATAGCCTATTACGGAATCAGAGGAATGACGAATCTCACTGAAGAAACACCAGCGCTGAAAAAATTGATTGCAAAGTCCTATTATATGTCTAATGAAGAAGGCAAGGTTGATGGCTTAAACAAGGGGAAAAAAGAAAAGGGCAATTCGCTATTTCCGTGTTTTTCAATAAAGCCTCAGTTTCTAAAAAAGATGTTCGATTGATTATTTTTGAATATGGGGTTTAGAAAAGCAATTTTGGGTTTTAAGATGAGCTCTCTTCCAATTATATTTTTTCCGCCACTACGTGAGATAAAAATTAAAGAGAAGAAAATGAAGTTCAGTAATAGAAATACAGGTGTTATAAAATATAAACAAATCAATAATGAACTACCGAGAAGGTGGCCTAATGAAAATTAAAACCTATTCCATTATCGCGCTTTCTTTTCTATTAATAAACGCAAATGTCGTTGCGGCAGATACGATAACTGTTGGTAACAGTGGAAATGAAAATTATACCTCTATACAGCAAGCTGTAAACAACTCTGTCGATGGAGACACGATACTTGTTAATAAAGGAACATACATCGAAAACGTAGACATAGATAAGAAGTTAGCAGTAATCTCAAAATCGGGAAATCCGGAAGATACAATAATTCAGGCTTTTCATCCATATGATCATGTTTTGCATGTAACTGCGAACAACGTGACTATCAAAGGGTTTGGTTTGAGAAATTCCAGCTCAACAAGTGGAATTTATCTGGACAATGTGCAATATAACACTATTGCAAACAACCATTTACAGGCTAATGGGATAGGAATCCATCTCTGGAATGCTGCTAGAAATAATATACTGATCAATAACACAGCATCAGACAATAACTGGGCGGGAATCCGATTGACTCCAGATGACAGTGAGCTTGCAAGCAACAATACGCTTATTAATAACACAATGGTCAACAATACATATAATTTTGAGATTTATACTGGGTATGAAAATGCTAGTATGCAGAACAATATCGATATTACCAATACTGTAAATGGAAAACCTATCTATTATCTTGTAAATGTTTCGAATGCTACTTTAAATTCTGCCTCAAATGCTGGGGTTATTTACTGTATCAACTGCCAGAACATGTCAATAAAAGATCAGGTTCTCCAAAATAACTCCCATAGTATTTTTTTACATAATACAAGCAGTTCAAGGTTTGACAGCAACATCCTATCAAATAACGCCGTTGGAATCATTCTGTTTAACTCAGATAATAACACCGGGTTGAATAATATTGCAGTTAATAATATTATTGGCATTGGAATAGTTAAATCCACTGATAATTATTTAAGTAACAACGTGGCAAATTCTAATATCGTTGGATTTGATGTTCATGAATCAACAAATACTGAATTGAATAACAACACGGCAAATTTTAATAAAGATAACGGCATAACTTTGAGTTCTTCTATACAAAATAAAGTAAATGGAAATATTGCAAATCACAATGGTGGTGGAATTAAATTATTCAATTGTAGTAACAGCTTGCTAAACAATAATATTGCAAATTCAAACGAGTATGCAGGAATTGACTTAGGAGGTTCGAATAACACTTTAATTAATAATATTGCAAATTCGAACAGGAGATATGACTTTGAGTTTGCTAGGTCAAATAATAATACTTTGAGAGGTAATATTGGGAATTCAGATGTAGATCATTTACCAGTTAATTCTTCCAATCGTACTTCTAAGAATGAGATTAAAGATCAGGATATAGAAAACAAATCTTTTATTAGTTCTCTGATTTCTGCAGTTGCATCCTGGGTATAACCTGATAATTTTCTTGGTCTTTTTAGCAGGATTTATTCTGGATGTGCCTTCAGCGCCCTATATGCTGATCATAGATATATTATGGAATATCTGAATTAATCTTTGCAGCAATAATGAGACTAAATGAGGTTTCGGGATAGACTAATTAAATAGGACGTATTAACAAAAGGTCGTGGTAACATAAATTATGATTATTTTTCTATAATGTATATTCGATATTAATATCCTTTCTTATTCTAGTCTAATAATTTATAAAGAGTATAATCCAATCCGCATTTCATTACCACAGAAATGATATACCTTTTGAGGAGAATACTCTCATATGAAAATTAAGGGAATAGCCCGTGACACCCTCAACTTTATTCTGGAAGTGAGTAAATTCATGGCTCCTCAGGAATTTGCCGGACTTTTGCAGGAAAAAAACGGCATCATTACTGAAGTTCTTTTATTGCCTGGTACAGAGTCCAGTAATACGAATGCAGTTCTCAAGCTTTATATGATGCCGAATATTAAAGCTGTAGGTTCGGTCCACAGCCATCCGGGCCTGAACCGCAGCCCTTCGCAAGCTGACCGGCGCCTCTTTTCAAAAACAGGAAACTATCATATTATAGTTGGCCGTCCCTACGATACGCAAAGCTGGACATGTTATGATAGGGGAGGAAAAATAATCGAACTTCCTGTACTTGATGTGAAATTTGAGGGTTATGGAGATTTTTGACATAAGAACCGATAAATAGCTGGCAAATGTTTTGTGAATATAAATATATACAGATATAAGGCTCTGTAGAAATCCTTAGTTTTATGCAAGTATAAATAACTTTAAATAGTAATTGAGATCCTCTGGCGGTTTGCTGAATTCATATCTCTCCCCTCTTTTTAACCGCTTACCAAAAACGTTTTATTTACAGATGCATATTATTTAGAGGATACATCCATGTACTTAAGATGTCTGAAGAGAAGCGATTTCTTGCTTCATGATTGTATCCGGGCAAACACTCTGGGAAGAAAACCAGATGGCCTTCACGTATCTGGAGGTAGTAATCCTAATGCCTACATGCCAAGATTGCAGATTTTATACAGCTATTGATGAGCTAAAAGGCGAATGTTTTAGCCTAGGCTTTGAGGTACGCGCGAAAACTGATTCTAAAAAGTGCCCGGAGCGGGCTTTTAGGCCAAATAAAGGCCCAAAATCAAGAAAATCTGGAGCGCAAGGTTACTAAAAAATATGGAAATAAAAGGTAAAAATACTTAAAAAGGACGGAAATGCTCAAATCGAGGTTTAGAGTGCAAAATTAATCGAAATAAACCTTCAAACTTGACCGAAATTCCGGAATGCCTAAATAATTTCTCTTTTTGCTTACCGGAATCAAACGAACTTAAAATCTTATTAAATTTTTATATCCAAATTGCGCTTCGGTGAGATTAACAACTCGCTTCAGATGTGGTCTCAAGGACTTCTTGGGCAATCTGAATAAGCCTGAACCAGGTATTCAGGGCCGAACGAAGGGAAACTACATCTTCAGCTTTTACGCTTAGTATCAGCTTGTTTGTATCCTTAAAGGACAAGCCTATTTCAGACCTTTCTGAAAAACTGTCCTCAAGCTCGGGCAGGAGAGCCCTGTATATTGTTTCTGCAGTTTCGGTTTCAAAAATGAACTCTGCGAAAAGTTTCAAGGAAATCCTCCTGAAAAAAATCCTATTTCTGATATAAAATAGGAGTTAGAAATCAGTATTTTTTAAAACCTCGAAGATTGAGTTTAAAAAGGGTCTTTCCGCTATCCATAAAATCGATATCGTTTTCCCAGACTGCTATTAAAGTGGAACCTTGTGGAAGTTGATCAATTTTATCATTTTCAATCCTTTGAAAATGGAAAAAAGTCTCAAAGGCATCCGCAATTTCTCCCTGGCCTGTAAGCACAGGCTCGACATTGGAAAACCAGTGGGAATCGAGGTCCTTAGAATACCAGTCCGTAAACCTGATCGAGAAAAAAAGCTTTCCTGTTTCATCGAAAAAACCTAGCTCTCCAGGGTTTCCGTGGTACTCTCCTATAATTATAAGAGGTCTGCCCTCTGCAAATTCCAGAAGCTCCTGCATGCCCATTTTTCCGCGCGTTATACACCTGCCAGCCATAAACCGCGAAAGCAACTTGCAAAGCGTCCTGGTCCTTGCCGATGGTTTACGAGAAGATGTGACCAGCATACTTCCTCAGACAAGTTAAAAGTATATTTCACTTTCGCCCAACTGAGTTAATATTTTGCGTTTACTGTACTTGATTGCGTATATAGAAATCCGTGACATATCAAATGTGACATATCAAATATATCCGGTTAAAATCTCTACTTTTATAAATTGCAGAACCTAAAGTTTATATTTTTTAGGAAATAAACCTTGCCTGTAGATAATATGACTGAAGTCAAAAAAACTATTGTCAGAAGCAAAAGGAAAAATCAGAGCAAGGAACTTGAGAGGTACAAGGCGATTTATGGGGAAGAGAACACCATAACAATTGACCGTACAACGAAATGGGGAAGCCCTTTTGCAATAGGCAAGGATGGGAGCAGGGAAGAAGTAATGCAAAAGCACCAGGACTACCTGAGAACAAGGCCGGATCTTCTAAGGACAATCTCTAGGGAATTGTCAGGCAAAGTTCTCGTATGCTGGTGCTGGCCTGATCAATGCCATGGGGATATACTGGCATATCTGGCTAACAATCCGGACAATGTCAAAGATTTCGAGCAGGGAAAAAATCAGATGAAGGAAAAAGTCCAGTCTACTTTGGGAAGTTTTGAATGAACAAAATAAGGGGGGTTTGTTTTGGAAAAATCAGTTGTATCGAAACTGTCATTTCTAAATCGTTATTTAACCTTGTAGATCTTTCTGGCCATGTTTATTGGCGTAGCCCTGGACTTTGTTTATCCGGGCTTTGCTGATTTTTTAAAGAGCCTATCTATTGGCACTACATTCATTCCTAACGCTATTGGTTTAATAGTTATGATGTATCCTCTCTGGCCAGGCTCCCTATATTGTGGGGTTCTATCCCATTTTGCTATTGGTTTAATAATTATGATGTATCCTCTCTGGCACGGGTCTATTTCGCAGTTATGTTCGGTATTTCCTTTTTATATCTAAAAAAGTAGGCATTAACTATGAACAGACAACATCTCTCGCTTTTACCGCGGCTAGTAATAACTTCGAACTAGCAATTGCCGTAGCAGTGGCGGTTTTCGGCATCAACTCAGGGCAGGTATTTGCAGCAGTAGTTGTTCCTCTAATTGAAGTACTCGTAATGATTGGACTTGTCAATGTTGCACTCTACTGGAGAAGGAAATACGTTGTTAAAAATTAAAAAATAATTCTCAACGCTTAGGATAATTTCATCTGTTATGCTTTTCTCTCATATGCTTTTCATATTCAGCTCTTGTTGCAAAAGTCATATGACAAACAGAACATTCGAACTTTTGCTGTTCTTCTATTTCTCTCTCCTGCACACTGCTCCCCCTTTCATCTTATATTTTCTCTTTGACTTATAAAGATTTGCCACTGACCTATTAAGAAGATCTTTATCAAATAGTGGGGTTGCAAAACGGAATTGATACATGTCTCGGCAGAGCTTATTTTGAAAATCCAAGCATAGTAATTGTCGGAGAAAACAAACTTAAAGGAGAATATATTTTCTTGCTACAGGTTCAAAGCTGAGAAAACAACTCAACATTCCAGATTTCAAATAATTAATCTAGTTCTGCCAAGATTCCTACCAACTTCTGGTTCTTTAAAGTGCACCTCTTAGACATGATGGCATAATTCAAAGCAACTGTTTGAATGTTTTCTTCAAACTAAAAAGGCTTTTATTCTCTAAATCCAAATGCAAAATAGATTAGGCTCAGGTAATGAACTGAAAACAGTAGCATGAAATTATAAAATGCCTTAAGTCATTGTATTTATTTCAGGTCTATTTATGTTTTATTTTGCTCTCCAAATATGTAAGCCCTGAAAAAAACAAATCCTGAAGACATAAATTATTGAACTTTATTTAAAAGTTTTTAACTGAGGATGAGGACTTAGTAATTTAGGACATAGTAATTTTTTTTGACCTTTTTTGGGGAGAAATCAAGCATCGTAAGTATGTGAATAATGCAAACTAGGCTTAAAACTATATTGATAACGCGGATTCCCTGTTCTGCGCAGTCACTCATGCGGAGTATAATACATTGCAGAGTATATACATACAGGAAGTAGTTATCAGAAATTAAAATACTTCGATGAAGGTTTGAGTTTTTCATTACATGTGAAGGGGGTGCTTTATGTTTCAGAAAACAACTGGAAAGGACTATTTGACGATGGGTGATGCTGTACTGGATAATAAAAGAGTACTCATGAGAGTGGATTTTAACTCACCAATGGACTCTAATGGACATATCCTGGATGATAGAAGAATTAAAAGTCATTTACGTACGCTACAATCCCTGGAGCACTCAAAAGTAGTTCTGATGTCTCATCAGGGTCGACCCGGAGATGAGGACTATACCACCCTGGAAGCTCATGCAAAGCTTGCGACAGAACTTCTAGGTCGGGAAGTGACATATCAGGATGAAATATTCAGCTCCTGTGCGAGGAATGCTATAAAATTGCTTGCGCAAGGGGAGATTCTGCTCCTTGAGAACACACGCTTCAATGCCGAAGAGCTCATGAATCGCACTCCTGAGGAACATGCCAAAAGCCAAATGGTCAAGAAGTTGCATCCATTATTTGATCTCTTTATAAACGACGCTTTTTCGGTTTCTCACAGGTCTCAGTGTTCTGTGGTAGGATTTACAGAGGTTTTGCCCAGCGTTGCTGGTATCCTTATGGACAAAGAAATTACAGCCCTGGATAAAGGCTTGAAATGTCAGGAACATCCAGCAATCTTCGTGTTGGGAGGAGCGAAAGCCAACGACTCCATTAAGGTCATTTCTAAGGTTCTCAAACGGGGTGGCGCTGATAAAATACTTACAACTGGAGTTGTAGCGACAGTATTTATGATGGCAAAGGGCATAGACGTAGGCGAGGTCAACAAGAAATTCATTGAAGATGAAAAATATCTGGAACAAGTTTCGACCGCTTCTAAGCTACTCAAGGAGTATTCAGACAAGATTGTTGTGCCTGAGGATGTAGCACTGAATAATGGTGGGGAACGCCAAGAAGTCGAAGTGGACAAGATAAAAGGAGCTCTTCCAATAGCTGATATTGGCCACGAGACCATCAAAAATTATTCGAGTTGTATTAAGGAAGCAAAGTTATGCGTTTTTCACGGCCCAACTGGGATTTTCGAGCAAGAGAATTTCAGGTTTGGCACGGAGGAACTTCTTAAGGCTGTAACTCAATCAAGCTACTCTATCGCAGGCGGAGGGCATACCTTAGATGCCATTGATGAGTTTGGCTTAGAGTCAAAATTTTCCCACTTAAGCATGGGTGGAGGTGCGAGCATAACCTATCTCTCTGGGGAGCCCTTGCCTGGAATCACAGCTCTAAAAAATTATGCGTCTAGGGTTCGTAATGGTTAAAAAATCTCTTTTAGTATCTCAAAACCAAGTTTATTTTGTAATTGGAACAAAATTTTCCATTTTCAAGTCAACTTGTACTTAAATTTTATGAATTTTTTATTAATTAACCTACTTTTTATCAAAGAAGTCCTTTATTCTTTACTTTTTAGACAATTAACCGATGCAAAAGGCTTTGTATTCTATGACATTTTATTCTTTTAAATCCAAATCCAAATAGCTCAGGGGCTTACGCAGTATAATGAAAAAAGTAGCATGAGATCTCAAACTCTTAAATTATCCTATTGTGATGGTTTGCTCATGTTTCTTTCGCTCAAAAGTACGCAAGCCCTAAAGATACGAGACTGTTGAGTTTTATAGGAAAAGGGGGCTTTAAATGAGAATGATGACACAAAAGGATCTTTTCGATGTGCCTGGCCAGAGTCAAGCATTATAAGGTGGGGATATTGCAAATAACACCGAAATGTGAAAACATTGCAATATGGGTCGTTTGCTCTTGGCAAGCTGTCATGCTGAATTTTGCCTGGGGGATTCGAGGGAAAAACTAAAATGAAAATTGCTGTTGAAGCTGGCTAAATCGAGGGAATCGAGGGGAAATACATCCTACATATATTCAATTTGCAAAATTTCAAGGGGAGTGAAGAAGTGTGCAAATGCTTAAGAAAAAGCATTAGAGTCGGTTAATTCAAGAGTACTTAGTTTGGATTTTTAACTGTAACTTTAAGCATATAATTCTGAGTATGTAAAAATTAAGCAAACAGGGGAGATAACAATGGCTAAAGCAAAGGTTGCAATAAATGGGTATGGAACTATAGGTAAAAGGGTTGCAGACGCTGTAAGGGCTCAAGACGATATGGAAGTTATCGGAGTTTCCAAGACAAGACCTAATTATGAGGCTGCAGTAGCCCACCAGCTGGGATATGACATATATGCCCCAGCCGTAAATCTCGGAGCTTTTGAGAAAGCAGGAATGTCGACAGCCGGAACTATTGAAGAGATGCTGGAAAAGGCTGACTTGGTTGTGGACTGTACTCCAGGGGGAGTTGGAGAAAAAAATAAGCCTATGTATGAAAAAGTCGGGATAAAGGCAATCTGGCAGGGCGGCGAAAGCCATTCCCTTGCAGGTTTCTCCTTTAATGCGGAAAGTAATTATGAACAGGCTCTTGGCCGTGATCTGGCAAGGATTGTCTCCTGTAACACTACAGCGCTTTGCAGGGTCATTTCACCTATAGACAGAGAACTCGGAGTAAATAAGGTGAGGGTAAGTCTCACAAGAAGAGCAGTCGATCCTAATGATATTAAAAAGGGACCTGTTAATGCAATTGTACTTAACCCGGTTAAACTTCCGTCTCATCATGGACCGGATGTAAGGAGTGTTCTTTCACACATTAACATAACGACTGCAGCTATGAAAGTCCCAACGACTCTTATGCATATACACACTGTAAATATGGATATTAACACTGATTGTACGGTAGATGATATCAAGAAAATTTTCGGCTCCCAGTCCAGGATACGTTTCGTAGATCAGGGGATTACATCTACAGCTGAAATAATTGAGTTTGCGCGAGATATTGGACGTCCCAGACATGATATGTGGGAGCTCTGTATCTGGCCTGAGTCCATTACAGTGACCGAGAAGGAGCTTTACTTCTTCCAGGCTATTCATCAGGAATCTATTACAATTCCCGAAAATGTGGATGCAATAAGGGCCATGATGGAACTGGAGAGTGACGGCGCGAAGTCAATCGAGAAGACAAACAAAACTATTGGACTGAATAACAAATAAGGTTAATGGGATTAAATCCGGTAACAGAGAATTAACAGTTCTAAGTGTTAGACAAACTGGGGCGGCCCGAAGCGTACTTCGTCATTTAGGGCAGGTTGGTCGCCCATAATTTGATTTAACCCGAACTAGTGTTCTTAAGTTCTGCAATGAGAGCATTAGAGGCTGTCTTAAAATTCAAACCATTCTTACAATTGGATAATGGACAACGTTAACTTTTAAATTCATACTGTAACTTTTCAGCAATTCAGGTACACATATCAAATTTAATTTAAGATAGCCTTTCAGTCTGTATTTGCCAATTGCCCGAGAGCTAAAAAATTAAAAGTCTTTGGCATTCGATCACATATAATTTGCAAGTCTATGAGGAGAAGTATATGGGGCATCAAACTCGAATAGTCACAAATGCAGATGAGCTTCAGGAAGCAGTAAAGTGTGGCGACGCGCACATTACCGTCAAGGGCAAGATTCACGGAATGCCAATGCTTGCCCTTAAACCGGGACAGACCTTGACGGGCGGGACATTGTATTTCGGCGCACG
This sequence comes from Methanosarcina sp. UBA293, assembly GCA_002499445.1. Classification (GTDB taxonomy): domain Archaea; phylum Halobacteriota; class Methanosarcinia; order Methanosarcinales; family Methanosarcinaceae; genus Methanosarcina. The sequence goes on along the minus strand of DALS01000038.1, from coordinate 24,416 downwards.
CGGTGTGCAGTTGAGCCGCGATAACACGCTCTCCGATATTACAATTCGCACGAGTGAGGTGGAGCGCGCTATTTTGAACGATACAGGTGTACCGGATATAGGCACGCTCACGCTTCATAACGTTCGCACGACCGGGCAAGTAGCATTGTTAATAGACAGTGCGACATGCAGCGGGCATGTACACGTTGAGAATCTTAATATAGAACATGCTGATTTGCGCGGGTGTGCCGAGCGCCCTCACGCATATGGTGTGGATGCTATGCAGGGTGCATTTACCTTATGGAATAAGCATACTGACGACGTGACGATCACTGCCGAACTTCTGAACATTTCTGCGGGCAGTGCCGAATCACCGGTACGCGGTAGCGGCGTTTTCGTTGGTGGTCAGGGTAATCCAGATGGCACACCGGAAGGTGGGCGTGTGCAGGTGACGCGCCTTACGACCGGCGAGATCCATACAGACGGCGGCATCCTCGAGAATACACCTGATCTGATTAGCGGCGGAGTGTTTGTGATTTATGGCACATGGGTGGAGCGTGTCGAGAATGTCGGAGCGGTTACGACTTATGGGCCAAATGATATGGTGCTCGATAACTGGGGGAACGTACGCGAGTGGATTGTCCATGCGCCTATTGTGTCACGAGGACCGAGCGGCATTGGATTTGTACAGTTTTATGAAATTGGCAGTTTGGAAGTTAAAGCACCAATAGAAACCTTCGGCAGAGGGGCGCGTGGATTTAATCTCTATGCAGGCAGTTTGCAAGAAGCTTCGTTCCATAGCATTACAACACACGGTGATGGGAGCGTGGGCATTCAGATAGGCCGCGATTTGCTGCGCCTAAGTGTTCGAGGTGACGTAACGACACATGGCAGCGAAGGTGACAGCCTGGTAAAAGGTAAAGTGCTAAAACTCAAAGCATATGCATTGAGCGTGTTGAAAGACGGTCACATCGGCGAATTAAGAATCGGTGGCGCGCTGCGTACCACCGGGCAAGGGGTTGTTACGTTGATTGTGCAGGGGAGAATTGACCATTTGGACGTGCAGAAGGGTATTCACGCATTAGGTCCACATTCGGATGCCGTTGTGATTGAAGGCGGGGATGCCCCTCTTGAAGGTTTAAAGATTGCAGCCTGTGACGGTGAACAAATTCGCATCAAAGGCTCATGAGTATTTCTACAGAGCTAAATCTTACTATCAAAATGAGAAGCTTGAATTTATTTCATCCTCTACTGCATAGTCCTATTTGATTCATAAATGTTAAAATATTAAGATTTAGTAAAAAACAGATTTGTAAAAAAGGATGTAAATTTATAGATATTGGCTTCTTTTATTGAGTGTACTTAAACCTGGTCTCAGCCAGTTTCTAAGATACAAATTCTTATTCTATTATGTTCACAAATCACTCTATAGTTTGGAAATAGCTGACATCTCAATATTTCAGGACTATCGGAGTAAACTTAAATGGTTGTTGGGGAAGGCCAAGGGGAGGGGAATGGGCCAAATAATCTGGATTGGAAACAAGTAACAGAAAGGCTCAATGTTGATATTAAAACAGGTTTACCGCAGGAAGAAGCTCAAAAAAGGACCAGTAAATTAGGCTTTAACGAAATCCCTGAAAAGAAGGAATCTCCGGTTATAAAATTTTTTAAAAAATTCTGGGGATTAACAGCCTGGATGCTCGAACTGACCATGCTGGTCTCTTTTATTCTGGGCAAGTATCTCGATCTATATATCATCGGGGCTTTGCTGCTCTTTAATTCAATATTGAGCTTCCTGCAAGAAGAGAAGGCATCCAGTATAATAAACTCTTTGAAGAAAAACCTTCAGGTTGAGGTGAGGGTACTAAGGGATGGTAAATGGAAAACAGTGCCAGCCAGAGAACTTGTTCCAGGAGACATCGTAAGGGTCAGAGCCGGAGATTTTGTCGCAGCAGATCTCAAAGTAGTTACAGGTAAACTCGAAGCAGACCAGTCGACACTTACCGGTGAATCCATGGCGGTTGGAAAAAAGGAGAATTCAGTCCTTTACTCAGGTTCGATAATTAAAGAAGGGGAAGCAAATTCAATTGTGCTGGCTACAGGAAAGAAAACCTATTTTGGTAGGACTGCACAGCTGGTTCAAATAGCCAGACCTAAACTGCACATGGAAGAGGTAATCTCAAAAGTTGTGACCTGGTTACTTGTAACAGTTATTTTGCTCCTTGGATTGACCATTCTGGCGCAGGTAATAAAGGGAGGCAGTTTACTGGAAATACTGCCATTAACTCTCATACTGCTGGTTACAGCCATACCCGTTGCACTCCCCGCCATGTTCACTTTGAGCATGGCTCTGGGGTCAATAGAACTTGCAAAGCAAGGTGTACTTGTTACCAGGCTTACGGCCTCAGAAGACGTAGCAACAATGGATACCTTATGTGCCGATAAAACCGGCACAATAACAATGAACAGGCTCACCATAACGAACATTTCTCCATCAACTGGTTTTACAGAAGAGGATGTAATATTATATGGAGCACTGGCTTCTCAGGAAGCAAATATGGATCCTATAGATCTAGCATTCCTTATTTTTGCCAGAGATAAAAAGCTGCTAAGCCAAGAATATGTCCAAAAGGAGTTTTACCCCTTCGATCCTAAGATTAAACGAACTGAAGCTGTGGTTCAACGAAATAATAGTAGTTTCAGGGTAATGAAAGGGGCAGTTCGACAAATAGCTGAACTTTGCGGTTTAAAGGATAAGGAGATAGAAAGGCTTGAGGGAAGTATGGGGAAGCTTGCTGGGAAAGGCTATAGAACCCTGGCTGTCGCGATAAACGAGAATACTGAAAAATCAAGGCTTATAGGTCTTGTTGCAATGATTGATAATCCAAGACCAGATTCTAAAAAACTGATACAGGAACTGAAACATTTAGGGATCTCAGTAAAAATGCTTACTGGAGATGCCTTGCCTATTGCTAAAGAAATAGCAGATAAAGTTGGTATTGAAAAAAACATAGTAAAAGCACCAGATCTAAAAAAGTATGCAAAGGAAAACCTTATAAAGGCAGCTGAAATCGCTGAGAAGAGTGATGGATTTGCTGAAATATATCCCGAAGACAAGTATATAATAGTCAAAAGTCTGCAATCAAAAAGTCATATTGTAGGAATGACTGGAGATGGAGTAAATGATGCTCCTGCACTCAAACAGGCTGAAGTAGGAATAGCTGTCAGCAATGCAACAGATGTAGCCAAAGGGTCAGCCAGTGTCGTACTGACAAGTGAAGGATTATCTAGTATTGTTGACCTGATAAAAACTGGCAGAATGATTTATCAAAGGATAATAAGCTGGATACTTAATAAAATAATTAAAACGTTTACTATAGTTGTTTTCGTTACATTGTCTTTTATGTTTACCGGCCTCTTTGTAGTAACTGCTTTTGACATGGTCCTGCTGTTATTCCTTACAGATTTTGTAACACTCTCACTTGCAACTGATAAGGTCAGATGGTCCTATAAACCCGATACTTGGAACATAACAGAGCTTGTAAAAATTGCCGTAGCTTTGGGTATTGTGACACTAATAGAACATTTTGGATTACTATATATTGGTTTGAAGTATTTTGGGCTTCAGTTCTCTATACCAGAGCTTAATACATTTGTTTTTGAGATGCTGTTTTTCTCTGGGGTCTTCACCATATTTATGGTGAGGGAAAGAGGCCATTTTTGGAACTCTGCTCCAAGCAGGACACTTGTGTTGGCTATTATGCTGGATATGATATTTGTAGGTACAATTTCTACTGTTGGAATTCCAGGTCTTTCACCTTTACCAATTTATTATACATTTGGTATAGTAGTCTATTATTTTGTTTTAACACTTCTGGTAAATGATTCGATAAAATATTTACTGATAAAATATAAGGGAATTGAATAATAATTATGACCAGAACTGTGACAGCTCCCCGTGACTGATTTTTCGTTACAAGATGGTCAGGATTACTCCGTACAGGCTCTTAATCACTCTTTTATTAGAAGTGACTTTCCTGTCATCTCTTGCGGCTTAGGGATTTCAAGAAGCTCAAGAAGTGTCGGTGCAACGTCACATAGTCCTCCGTTTTTAAGGGATTTTACTTCACTGTCTCCGAAGTAAATGCATTTTACCGGATTTGAAGTATGTGCAGTATGTGGCTCTCCTGTTTTTGGGTCTATCATCTCCTCGGCATTTCCGTGATCTGCAGTTATAAGTGTCGCACCTCCTTTTTCTTTTAGAGCTTCAACAATCCTGCCAATGCATTTATCCACAGCTTCTACTGCTTTTACTGCAGCTTCAAATATTCCGGTATGCCCAACCATGTCCATATTTGCAAAGTTAAGGACAATAACGTCATACTTTCCTGATCGGACTCTTTTGATAACTTCATCCGTAATCTCATAAGCGCTCATTTCGGGTTTGAGATCGTAAGTAGTGATTTTCGGTGAAGGAATAAGGCAGCGATCTTCACCCTTATAACGTTTTTCTTCGCCGCCGTTAAGGAAATAGGTCACATGGGCATATTTTTCTGTTTCAGCAATGCGGAGCTGGATGAGTCCATGCTTGCTCAGCACCTCCCCAAGTACATTTTTCAGTTTTATTGGAGGAAAAGCAATGGGTACATCAAGGGTTTCGTCATACTTGGTCATACAGACAAAGTAAACCTCAGGATGCTTTTCTCTCACAAAACCATCGAAGTTTTCTTTAACAAAAGCCCAGGTCAATTGCCTTGCTCTATCAGGCCTAAAATTGAAGAAGATAACAGAATCGTTATCCTGTATTGTCGCCACAGGTTTTCCAGCTGAATCTGTAATTATAGTAGGTTTTACAAACTCATCAGTTTCTCCTCTAGTGTAGGCTTCAGAAACCGCAGTCTATGCGTTTGCCGCTGTATATGGGGCCACTCCTCTTGTCAGGGCATCATAGGCAAATTTTGTCCTGCCCCAGCGTTTATCTCTGTCCATTGCATAATAACGGCCTGAGACAGTTGCAATTTTAGCATTCCCATGTTCATAACAAAATGCTTCAAGCTCTTTTATATCACTAAGGGCAGCTTTTGGAGGTTCGTCTCTTCCGTCCAGAAAAGCGTGTATATAAACTTTTTTTAGCCTTTTTTTCTGTGCAAGTTTGATAAGAGCATACATGTGGGGCATATAACTATGAATACCTCCATAGGAAGCAAGGCCAATAAGATGCAGGCTGGAATCATTAGCTTTGACATTTGAAATAGCATTCAGAAAAGCCGGATTTTCAAAAAAATCTCCGTTCCTGATAGAGAAATTTATTCGGGTCAGATCCTGATATACAATTCGTCCTGCCCCTATGGTCAGGTGTCCAACCTCCGAATTCCCCATCATACCTTTAGGAAGACCTACAGCTTCCCCAGAGGCTTCTAAAAAACACCACGGATATTTCTTTTCCAGCAGGTCAAGGTTTGGAGCTCTGGCTGTCAGGACAGCGTTTCCTTCTTTTGCTTTACTGTAACCCCAGCCGTCAAGAATAATGATCATAAGAGGTCTTCTTGTCTGAGTCATACCACGAACTCCACATGTCCATAAGATAGACCTTGCTTAATGAACACCAGTTATCTTTTCCGCTTCTTTTTTACCTTCCAGCCCTTTTTCCGTATCCAGAACTTTAAGGGTGACCTTCATAACCGAATCCGGATTAAGTGAAATGGAATCTATACCCTGTTTTACCAGGAATTCTGCGATCTCGGGATAATCACTAGGTGCCTGTCCACAGATCCCGCTGTGCCTTCCATTCTGTTTTGCTCCCAGTACGGCCATTGCCATTATTTTCAGAACACCTGGGTCACGCTCATCGAATTCTGCAGCAAGAATTTCCGAGTCCCTATCAACTCCGAGGGTCAACTGGGTAAGATCATTTGAGCCTATGGAAAAACCATCGAAGCATTTGCTGAATTCGTCAATTTGAAGAACATTATTTGGAATCTCGCACATAACATAGACCTGAAGTCCGTTTTCTCCTCTCTTTAGCCCGTTTTTCTCCATTTCGGTAATTACTTTCCGCGCTTCCTCAATTGTCCTGCAGAAAGGAATCATAATAATGAGATTTTTGAGTCCCATTTCGTCCCTGACTTTTTTCATAGCCCTGCATTCAAGAGCAAAACCTTCCCTGTAACGCTCATCAAAATAGCGGGAAGCCCCTCTAAACCCCAGCATGGGGTTATCTTCCTTCACTTCAAAATAACTGCCCCCAAGCAGGCTTGCATATTCGTTGGTTTTGAAGTCACTTGTGCGGACTACGACATCCTTCGGGTAGAAAGAAGCCGCAATGGTTCCAACGCCCTGAGCAAGCTTATCTACGAAATATTCTTCTTTGTTTTCGGAATTTTGGGTAAGTTTTTCAATTTCCTGAAGGACTTTAGGGTCTTTGACCTTTTCAGGATGCACCAGAGCCATTGGATGGATTTTGATATAGTTCGAGATAATAAACTCCAGCCTTGCAAGCCCGATTCCGTCGTTTGGGATCATGGAAAGGCTAAAGGCCTCATCAGGATTTCCAAGGTTCATCATAATTGCGGTTTTAGGGCGTTTTGTATCTTTAAGGCTCAGTGTATCTTTGTGGAAGGGAAGAATTCCTTCGTACACAAGTCCATCTTCACCTTCCGCACAGCTTACGGTAATTTCCCGACCTGTCTCGAGAACTTCTGTTGCGTTGCCTGTTCCCACAACTGCTGGAATTCCCAGTTCCCGGCTGACAATTGCAGCATGAGAGGTTCTTCCTCCCTGGTTCGTGACAATTGCAGCTGCTTTTTTCATTACAGGCTCCCAGTCAGGGGTTGTGGTATCAGCAATCAGAATCTCTCCCTGTTTAAAAGAAGGCAGATCTGAAACGTCGGGGATTACATGTGACTTTCCGGAAGCAATTTTGTCGCCTACGCTTCTACCTTTGGCAAGGACTGTTGATTTCTTTTCGAGCACATAGGTCTCCAAAATGTCTCTACTTTTCTGAGACTGGACAGTTTCCGGCCTCGCCTGCACTATAAAGAGGTCCCCTGTTATCCCATCCTTTGCCCATTCGATATCCATGGGCATGGATTTCTTGTTTTTATTTGAGTAATAGTCTTCAATGGTAGTAGCATACCAAGCAAGTTTAAGCACTTCTTCGTCATTGAGGCAGAAGCGGCGTCGATCTGCATCAGGAACCTCCACATTCCGAGTAAGCATTTTGGAGCCGCCTTGCCCATAAATCATCTTAATTTCTTTATCCCCTAAATTCTTCTCGATAATTGGCTTATACCCTTCCTTGAAAGTTGGCTTGAAAACATAGAACTCATCCGGATTAACCTGCCCCTGAACGATATTTTCCCCAAGCCCGTAAGAGCCGGTAATGAAAACCACGTCCCTGAACCCGGTTTCCGTATCAAGAGTAAATATAACTCCACTAGAAGCCAGATCCGACCTGACCATTTTCATAATCCCTATCGACAGGGCTACTTTAAAGTGATCAAAATGATTTATTACCCGATAGGAAATAGCCCTGTCAGTAAAAAGCGAGGCAATACAGCGTACGCAGGCATCTCGAAGCGCTGGATATCCCCGGATATTAAGGTAAGATTCCTGCTGGCCTGCAAAAGAAGCAGTCGGAAGGTCTTCAGCTGTCGCCGAGCTCCGCACGGCTACATCGGTATTTTCTCCATATTGCTCACATAGTTGGTCATACCCGGTTTTAATTTCCTGCCAGAGGTCATCCGGAATTTCTGTCCCAAGAATCAGGTCTCTTGCGGCCTTTCCTCTTTTTGAAAGCTCGGTTACATTTGAGATATCAAGCCCTTCAAGGGTTTGCTTGAGCTTTTCGAGAATCCCACCGGCTTTAAGGACATACCAATAGGCTTCAGCAGTCACTGAGAAACCATTTGGAATCTTCACTCCCTTTGGGGTGAGCTCCCTGTACATTTCTCCAAGAGAGGCATTTTTTCCGCCCACAAGCGGAATATCTTCAATCGATGTCTCATCAAACCAGCGTATATACTTACTTTCGTTCTCAGGCATTTCCCCAAAATCCCCTTTAAACTTGTTGTATTTTCAAATCAATTGAAAACTCATCTTAGGTTTCATAATTAGTTGAAGCGCTCCCCCAGAGCGTACTGAATATTCTCGAATCAAGAGGTTCCACTACAATTCTATGCATCGATGATAGAAATGAATTTCCCTATTCATCCTATTCTGGTTTACAGAGGCCAAAACTCACGCAAAGAAAGAAAACATAGTTAAACACAGATTTTAAAGGTTAGAATGTATCTAGAGGTTAGAATTGTATCTAGAGGTTAGATAGTATCGGCTAATCTTGATAATCTCTCAAATTCAGTCAATAGCTTTCAAAGAATTCATTTGAGAGTTGAGAGTTTCTCTGCCCTTGTGACTATATTCAAACCTTCCTGCAAAAGTTCCTCTGCTCTTTCCTGATTTTTTGCTTCGGCAAAGATCCGAAAAATCGGTTCTGTGCCTGAAGGCCGGATGAGGACCCAGCCATCTTCGTACCAGATTTTTACCCCGTCAGTAGTATCAAGCTTTTGCCCAAGCCCTGATGCTTCGTTTTTTATTATTTCCATTGTGGTATGAGTATTTTTAGCAGGCACTTTGGTTTTCTCGTTAAAGTATTGAGGGACACTCTTAGCAAGCTCTGAAAGCTTTTCTCCATCAGCCAGGATCTCAAGGACCTTAGCGCAACCCATTGCTCCGTCTCTACAGTATTGGTGTTTTGGGAAGATCAGACCTCCATTGCCCTCGCCTCCGAAAACTGCATTTACTTCCATCATTTTCCGGGCAACATTAATGGAACCGACTGCAGTCCAGTAAAGTTCGACACCTGCATCTTTTGCTACATCAGCCATACGCTGCGAAGAGCTTACAGGAGTTACTATAGGCCCTTTTTCATGTTCAACAATATATTTTGCCATCATGGCAAGCAGGACTTCGTCATTAATGAACTCCCCATTTTCATCTACAAATACTACTCTATCTGCGTCCCCGTCATGGGCTGCTCCCAGATCAGCTCCTGTCATTTTTACAAGCTTAGTAAGCTCGGTTAGGGCTTCAGGTAAAGGTTCTGGGTTTCTCCAGGGAAAAGTCCCATCTGGTTGAGCTTCAAGGGTCAGTATCTGGCAGCCCAGTTCCCTGAGCAAAAAAGGAAGGGTCAGTGAGCCTGCTCCACATCCTGTATCAGTAACTACTTTGAGTCTGCGGCCACGGATGGCTTCGGCGTTTACAGATTTAATGATATTTTTTACATAATATTCATTGACTCCAGGATCAATTCTAAAGCTTCCAGTTTTCTCCCAGGAGACAATTGAATATTTTCCTGAGGAATAAATTTTCTCTATATCTTTTTCGGCATCCCTGGAAAACTCTGAACCGTCCCCGGCAATAAATTTGATTCCGTTATATTCTCTTGGATTATGTGATGCAGTAACAATGATCCCTGCATCGGCAAAATCGCGCACATAATACAGGATAGAAGGAGTGGGAACAATTCCTACATCGATTACATTTAGACCAGTTGAAAGAGCCCCGGCAATTGCTGCAGACTTTAGCATCCGGCCTGAAATTCGGGTATCACATCCGATAGCAACCGTGCCTTTTGAACCCATGTATGTACCAAGACATCTGGCTAAATTCACTGCCAGTTCTGGAACTATGTATTCATTCGCTATGCCACGTACCCCGTTCGTTCCGAATAATGCCATTTTAAGGTCTCCCCTTTAGATTCAATTGTAAGTTTCACTATTCTGGCAAGTTAATCCCCATTAAATGAAATTATATATGTTTTGTAGAGATCCGTAAAAACCCTAATTTAGATTTCTTATGTCTTTCATAAACACAATATTATAAAAATAGTCCTATGTCTTCTCTTTATAATATCAATTCAGAAAGCACTTATAATAAAACAGGGCTTTTATATTGAGCTAGGCTCCTATGAGGATAATAAGTGATTGAATGAACAGGGTTAAAAAATAATTACAGAAAGAAGTTTGACAAGAAATATCCTCAGAAGGATATTATGAGACGGAATTAAGCTCCGTGCGCGTTACAAGACCATAAAAAAGTATTCTGGACAGCAATTGCTTATTGCTACCTTGTACAGTAGAAAATCAAAATAGAGTTGACATTAATTATCTTATTAGAGAGCGTCTACTTTTCGCTTGTCTAACGCATTAGTTATTAGATAGAAGGGCTTATCTTTGCAGAAGCCCATTTTTTATCTAATACTTCCTACTTGTCGGCCGAATTAATCAGAGTGTTCCTTACTCGGCCTTAATGCGTTTAATGGTTGTAGGACGCTCTTTTACCAGGATTCTGTGCCCACAATACGGACATCTAATACCTGTGTACTCGTAGTCGATTTCAACCTTCTGTTTACATCGAGTGCACTTGTAACCCATACAACCACAACCTCAAAAAATTTATTTCGCCTCAACGACGTTCTTCATAGTACGTAGCAGAGTCTGACCAACACTGGTATATGGGATATAGGTTCCGCCAGCGAAGGTGTGTCCACATTTGTTGCATTTCCAGATTCCAGTCCCAATCCTTTTTACTGTTGGACGAGCGCATTTTGTACAGACATGCGGGGCTCTCATGCGTTCTTCCAGGTCTGCAACAAGCTTTCTGTCCTTTCTACCATATTTGGGACCATATCTGCCTGCTGATCTGGAAATCCTTCCTTTCTTAGTAAACTTTTTTGCCATCGTTATAACTCCTTAAATGTAAACGTTTAATCCGAAGTGATTTGATTCAGAACCTGCTGGCTCACGGGTCAGGTCCCTGAGACCCAGATACTCAGGTTTCTTTATCACTTATTGCAACTTGCACTTAGACCGTAATACTGGCATTTAATATTTATATTTAATTAATGCTGCCTGATTTATTGCTGATTTATTCCTGCTTTACCAGTTCTTCCAAGTAAAGTTCCCTGAGTTCGGCTGCCTTTTCGCATGCCATATCGATTGCTTCCATCACTTCGGCCTCCGTGAGAGGAGCAGAACCCATTTTCTGCATGCCAGCAACCGATCCATCCGAACTTGAGACTATAGTCATTTTTGTCTCACAAACGGCTTCCTCATCCAATGAGGGATCCACTATTAGTTTTGAGCCAATCTTGGCAACAGTCACGCCCACAGGGATCTCTTTCATTGCAAGGGGCACATTTGTACCAATTCCCTGCTGCTCATTCGGAACAACCGTGGTCATAAGGGCTGCAATTGCAGCGAGACAGGATGCATCAATGAGATTTCCATCGTCATTGAGAACATGGACATCTATGAAAACTATCCAGACGGATTCTCCAACGGTTATGCAAAGCTTCTTTATATCAATTGCGCCCGATTCTCTGATTCCTCTGTCAACAACCCTTGCCATTTCGATTGCGTCTTCTCTGGGAGGACCTGGCTCAAACTCCGGGGAAGCAATAGGATTGAGTTCCAGGTTAGTAATAATCACGCCCTCGTCCTGAGAATCTGGAAAAGGAGTTCCTGTCTGAAGCTTAACCCCTACAAGGACCTGGGTCTCTCCCAAGGTAACCTTTGCCGAGCCTTCCGCTTTCGAGATTATGTTAGTCTCGAGTTTGATATCTCTAAAATCTTTAAACCCGCGCCCATCTTGACGCTTTCCTTTAATCATAAGATTATAAATATAGTCCTTCTTAAGTGTAGTGATAATTTCACTCATCGTTTTCACCTCTGCTTCCTGATTCAGAGGGATCTTTTACTACTTTCCAGGGTCCCTTGGATTCATCTTCAGCTTCAATTGCTTCCTCTTCAGTTTCAGCTTCAATTGCTTCCTCTTCAGTTTCAGCCTCAATTGCTTCTTCTATAGCTTCCCCGTCTACTACTTCGACTTCTGCTTCTTTAACTATCTCTTCAAGCTCCTCGGCTTCGGGAACAGTTTCAGTAACTTCTTCGGAGGGCTCTGCCTCAAGCTCTTCTGCCTCCTCAATGGTCTCTTCTACAGCTGCTGCTTCTGGAGCATATTCAAGAGAAGGTTCGGTTTCTGCGGCTTCACTCTCAGTATCTACAATTTTTGCTTCAGGTTCTGCTTCAGGCTCTTCAACAGGCGTTTCAAACTTCTTTCTCAAGACAGTCTGCTGAATTTCAAGAATTTCTTTGCAGCCCTTCTTTACAAGTTCAAAGCCTTTTTTAATTTCTTCAGGAGTGAGGTGCCCGTCCATCTGGAGCAGGGTAATTTCTCCATCCTGAGTCATTGCAACAGGGAAATCAGCCTCACCATAATTGTCTTCTTCCTTGTTGAGGTCGAGTACTATCTGCCCGTCAACTTTTCCAAATGCACAGGAAGTAACCAAGCCTTTCATGGGGATACCCGCATCTGCAAGCGCTATGCTTGAGGCATTGATTGCTGCTGTCCTTGTCCCGGCATCAGCCTGGAGGATTTCCACAAAAATGTCGATTGCAGTCTTCGGGTAAAGCTCTGCCATAATTACAGGCTCAAAAGCTTCTCTGGAAACTTTTGAAATCTCAATACTCCGTCTGCTTGGTCCAGGTCTGGCGCGGTCTTCCACAGAAAAAGAAGCCATATTATATCTATAACGAATAACTGCAGCATCTGCGCGCTGTAAACGGCGTGGATGAGCTTCTCTTGGGCCAAATACACCTACAAGGATTTTGTTCCTTCCCCATTCAAGATAACATGAGCCGTCAGCTCGCGAAAGTACACCGATTTCTATTTTCATGGGCCTAATTTCATCCGCACGTCTCCCATCAAGGCGCAGCCCATCATCAGTGATTAATTTATTAGGTTTATCATTCATAATTTAATCTCCAAAAAACTCCTAAAACAAATATTCCACAGAAGTTTCCCTAGAATTCCTTATAACTGTCCGGAATTGGAATTAATTCTTCGGATCCAACAATACATCGATTTTCCTGTATATTTCTTCGGAATGACTTTCTTTTGGCAACTTTGTCTCTTTCTTTTTGCTTTTAAAATACTTAGCGGGCCTTGACTCTTTCTTCTTGCTCCGCTCACTTTTCAAAAAGTTATAGATCCTATCTGTCAATCCGGAACGCTGGGCCTCGGCTTCTATCTTCCGAAGAGCCTTACTCAGAAGCTCCATATCCTCGTCTCTTCCATCGATCCATATTCTGCCGTTCTGGCCAACGAAAATGCTGCAGTTCGTTTCTTTCTTCAGCATAGAAATCATGGAACCGCCGTGTCCTATAACACGTGGAACTTTCACAGGTTCAACTTTGACGACTAAGCCTGTTTTAAGTTTATAGAAATTCGAGTCCCTTAGAGCAAGCTCGACTTTCATGGAGCTATCGACATCCTTTACTCTGAGAATTATAGAGTCGCCTACATCCATAACTTCAGGCATATTCTGGGATTCTATTCTTCTTGGATATTCGGATACGTGGAATAGACCATCATAAGGAGAAGCAATATCCATTATCCAGTTGGATGGTGTAACCACAATAACGATCCCGATCACCACATCATTTACGGAAGGGATATAGGCTCCCGCAAGAGGGATCACTCCAACTTTATCCTCTTTGAGACTTTCAATACCACAAAACAAAGAATAGATCTTGTCGTTCTTGACATACGTCCCGTATCCGGCTTTTTTTGAATTCTCGGATAACAGGTCACCAGGGATCACTATTTTTTTCTCCATCCAACATCCTCTTATAAAAGTTTAGTTTGAGCCTCTCCCTTCGTAAGATGATTTATAAGAGCGTAAAAATCAGTCTGGACTCCTGCTGGAATTCTTACCACTGCAATCCAGGAGCCGTCACGCTGCCATTCTTCTTTCGTAATGCTTCCTATCTTGGAAATATCTCCGTATGCTTTGGGAGCATATTCGGGAGGGATTTTCACAGCAATACTGATCTCCTCAAAGCGTATAGGTATAAGCGGGCGAATGGCTTTCATTGTAATATTGACCAGCTGATCCACGCTTTTTAAAGGGTCTATATGCACCTTTGCCTCTTCCATTGCTTTCTCGATCCGTGCTGGAGGATGCGGTGCTTTTGTCTGGGGGTTAAATGCGTTTCTGGAAATGGTATAGATAACTTTTCTCTTTTTTTCCTCAAGGATGCGTTTTCTCTGCTCAGCAGTAAGCTGAAGCTCGCCGCTTTTCAGTATCACCGCAGTAATCTTGAAGGGATCTGTTGTCTCAAAAGCATTGAGAATATCTGATTCAGCTGCCCGATCTCCTCGGTTTGCATCCTCAAAGATAGTTTCAACCGCCAGAATGTCTTCGAGGCTTACGTCATCTCCTCGTTTATAGGCCAGAGCCCCTTCAGGCTCGACCAGGACTTCGAATTGCTTGCTGCCTCTTTTGAGCCGTGCAGTCACTGCCTCATCGAGGGACACCATTTTCAAATACCTTCTCCAAAACATTATTTTGAGAATCCGAAGATTCTCTGTTTACTCACTATCAAATGTTATATAGATTTTATTCTTTGTGTTCAGTTCCTCGGTGTTTATCAAGAATCTGCTGAACATAATTCTCAACTTCTTCAGGAACTAATTTCCTGAACTTCTTATCCTGAAGCGACACAATACCTACCTCAAGGGTAGATGCATCAAATTTGCCTTCGGCTGCTCTATAGAGCGCATCCATGCCAAGAAGGATAGCCGCGTCAATATTCATGTCTTCCTTGTATTCCGCTTCAAAAACCTCAACTACTGCATTTCTGCCAGCTCCTATGGCGGTTGCTTTGTACTCCAAGAGAGCACCGCTTGGGTCTGTCTCAAAGAGCCTTGGCAGATTGTCGTCAACACCTGCAATTAAGAGTGCTGTCCCGTATGGGCGAACTCCACCGTACTGAGTGTAAGTTTGCTTGTGGTCGCAGATTTTCTTGGAGATAACCTCCACACCTATGGGTTCGTCATAAGAAACTCTGTTGACCTGCGCTTCTACACGGGCTCTGTCAACAAGGGAGCGGGCATCTGCCACAAGCCCCGAGGTTGCGGCTCCTATGTGATCATCAATCTGGAATATCTTTTCGATTGACTCGGCTTCTACAAGCCTGCTTGTTATTCGCTTGTCAACGAGCAGCACTACCCCATCAGCTGCCTTGATCCCCACGGCTGTTGTTCCCCTCTTGACCGCTTCGCGGGCATATTCTACCTGAAAAAGTCTTCCATCAGGGCTAAAAACCGTAATTGCCCTGTCATAGCCCATCTGTGGTGCCATCTGCATATTCCATATCTCCCTTAATTTCTATTAACTATATTGTTTCTAATTTTCCCGGCAAGAAACCGGTTTTCCTCTTCTAAGAATCTTTATCCGCAGGTTTGTCAGCTAAATGACCGCTTCCTCAAAAAGGCTTTGGTCAGTGATCATAAACTGTGCGGGTTTCCCGAAAATTCAGGAGTTTAAAGTCCCAAACCCAGCGTTCAGATAAGAAAACCTACTTTTTATTCTCTATAACGTATTTCTTCCTTATTAGAGTTTTTAACCTTTTATTCTAATTTTCTAATTCTAATAATTTTTTTCGGGCAAAACCTGCGGGAAATACCCAGTTACAGGGAATTCAAAGGCGCTTTCACCCTGCAATGCACATTTTCCAGAATCTGGATTTACTCACTTGAGGAACCTTTTTAATAGTTTTTAAGGTCCAGTTCCATTGTTAACTAAGTCTGCTAATAAAGTGTATTTACTCAGTTATAATGCTTGTGAGACCTAAGTTTTCCGGTACTTAAGACCGGGTTTTGACATCCTTATGAAAGGGTTCTTATTTTGACTTCAGCTCAAAGACCATATGATTCTGAAGAAACTTTTTGGTTGCCCTTTTTACCGTGCCTGAAGTTCCAAGTATATGCAAGGTCGCTCTTTTTCCGTTGATCCGGGTGAGAGTTGCCAGGGAAGCTCTTGTTTCTTTTACTTTTGTATGGGAACACTGGATAATGCCTTTACTGTCTTCGAACCCGAGCACCCTGATGTCACATTCGCTGGCAGTGACATCACCAAGCAAGGAGGAAGCTGAGAACATTACCTCCTTTACAAGCTCACTTCTACTTACTGGCCCCTCGGAAATTAATTCAAAGGCAAGATAGCGTTTTTTCGCACGAAGTGAAGGAAGTAAACGTTTCAAAAGTAATCTCCTCCTTCAAGCACCTCGATACCTTCCCTGATATATCCTGGGCCAGGACGGTTCCTTGAAATTATTCTTTCGGGCACAGTAGTCATGGCTTCAAGGGCTTCTTGTTCTTCAAGCCCGCAGATTTCAGCCAGAGCAAGGACTTCCATAGGAGAGCGAAGGTCAAAACAGGATATCGCGTCGCTTGAAAGGACAAGCGGCACATCGTATTTTCTGGCAAGGTCAAGGTTTGCCCTGAGATCTGATAACAGATGAACTCGCCTTGGACCTCTTGAATGAAGAAGAGGCCTTAATGTCAGGCCGATTGCAACATCGTTTTCAGCTGCAGCTTTTGCAAGCACCTGGTTTAGCCCACTGCTCTTATCAAAAGCCGGATGGTTCAGGATATCTACTCTTGGATTTTCCAGTGCAGCTCTGTTGACGGCTTCGGATCCTCCATGTACTATCAGGACATCCACCGACTTTCTGAATTTTCCGATGAGCCCATGAAGTTTCGAGGGATTTTCCTCTACAAGCTCGATTCCCCTGAAAACCTCAACTTCGTCAGTAGAAGGTAATTCAGGCCAAGATTGAGGAAGTTTATCCGAGTGGTTTGCAAGCGCAATCCCGCTGTACCCAAAATACCTGGCAAGGGCAGTAAGTTGCTCAATGGTGTTTTCCCCATCTGGCACTGCATGAACGCAAAAATCGTAGAATTTTGGTTTACCCAAACAACTCCTCCACTATAGCTCCGGCTTTTTCTCGATTCTTCGGATAGGTCTCGATCTTGACTTTTGCAGTAATCGCATCCGAGGAATTTGTCAACTTCACCTGCTGCAGGTATGCAGCCTGCTTGTCAAAGCGGAGATGGAAGACTTGATTGTCGTCCAGCCTCTCAGGCATTTCTTCCCTGAGCCTTGCTACGTCTTCATCGGAAAACTTTTCCCGGACAAAATGGGCAAAACCCAGGCAGTCTGCCTTTTTTTTAAGCTGTACGCTCAGAATAGTAATGGGATTTCCATGGTGCCCTTCAGCCTGGATCTCTTCAACCAGTTTGCTCTCTTCCCGGATGCCGGCACCGGATAAAAAAAAATCCAGAGCCGTATGGACTCTGGATATGTCTTCGGTTGCGTGGGCGATTACACGCAGTATTATGTGATGAATCACTTGCCTCGACTCTGATGTGCACGGATACTCGGTCTGGTCTTTTCAGTACCTTTTCCGCGTTTGGACATGCCTCTGCCCTTCCGACCGGCACTGGTCTTGCCCCTAGCGGCTCGGCCCCTGGTGGAGGGGTCGCATACCCAATTCAGGTTTTTGTCGCTCTTTATTACGGGGTGGTGAGGGTCTACAAGAATGACTTCAAACCACTTGTTCTTTCCATCCTGCCCTACCCAGTAGGAGTTCAGGACTTCAAGGTTCGGGTATTTGCGGTCTGCACGGGCTTCGGCAATTCTCTGAATGCTCATGCCACCTGTGATCTTGTTTACTCCCATTTTCTGGGTTCTTCTTCCACGGTTGAACCTTGTTTTACCAAGCCCTCCGCGGCGTACCTTTACCCTGGCAACGACAATGCCCTGCTTGGCTTTGTATCCAAGGGAGCGAGCCCTGTCGATTCTTGTGGGTCTTTCAATTCTGGTCACGGAACCCTGCTTTCTCCAGATTTGCATGCGCCCCCAGCGGAGCTCGTTCACATAAGTCTCACCAGGGTTTTTCCATGCATCACGTATGTATGTGTAAAAAGATTTTACCAATTTAAACACCAAGTTTCACTTTTGTTTCACGGTTCAGCCCTGCCTGCAGGACTACATTCCAACGGGACTTAATCCCGAAAATGAAACATGCGATACAACTGAATCATTTGATTTAAAGCTTTGCCCGTTCACAGACTATTAAATATGAAGAACTAGAAAAAGAGAAAATAATACTAAAAGCAATAACAAATGAAATAAAATATGGGGTCTTTACCATTACATGGTTGATGTTTTGGGGACTGAGGCTTGAGGACAGCACATAATTACGTTTTATTTATCTTGAGTAGCTGGGTAAACCGTGTCAAGGCAAGGAAAAAGAAATATTTCAGATAGTATTCTGGTCATTCCAAAATAATATCAATCAATCAATCAATCAATTAATACAGAACTACCAAAAAGAAAACCAACCATAAAAAGCCAAACTTAATAAAAGTGCAAATAGACTGCTCGTATATGATTAAGTCAGAGAGACTATATCGCTTTTGTTTCAGCGTGGCGTACTCAGGGAATCACCGGACGCCGGGAATTCGTTTCCTATAAGTTTTACTTCTTTTCCTTTGATATTCTCTTTCTTCTTACTTTCAAGTATTGAAAGCGCTGCTACTACGCCGTCAAGTATGGCTTCAGGCTTCGGGCAGCATCCTGGAACATATATATCCACAGGTATGACCTGATCCACTCCGCCTATTACGTTATAACAGCTGTGGAAAATCCCACCTGTGGATGCACAGGCTCCGACTGCTATAACAACTTTTGGATCCGGGATCTGGTTATAGATATTTATAAGCACATTTACATTTTTGTAATTTACTGCGCCTGTAACCACCATTATATCGGCTTGCTTGGGAGTACCGATGTTTAAAACACCAAACCTTTCAGCATCATATATGGGAGTAAGACAAGCTAATACTTCAATATCACAGCCATTACAACTGTTGCAATTTACGTGTATAATCCACGGAGATTTTGCCAATGCCATAAACACTTCTCATTTACTAATTTATTATTATATTATAGTGAACTATTTTATATAAATATATTTATAAAAGTATACGATCTCAAATTACTTTTCATGATTATGAGATAAAAATCTGAAGGCTAGGAAGGATAATATACTGCAGTTAGGTGACTTGGGTAGTGTATATTTTCAGAACCTTGCATATCTCGATTTTGCGTCAAAAATGGCATAGACCTGAAGATAGTTAGCAAAATTTATTATATTAACAGTGTTTACATTCTGGGTTAAGATGAGGATTCACTGGATTGATGCTTTAAAAGGGATGGGAATAATGCTCATGGTGTTTGCACATCACAGCTTACCGATTGCACTTGACACCTACATATTTTCTTTTCACATGCCGCTTTTCTTTTTTATTTCTGGGTTCCTGTTTGACTTCGGAAAATATATGGAATCGGCTTCAATTTTTGTAAAGAGTAGGTTCAGATCCCTTATTGTGCCTTATTTCGGTTTTGCATTGCTTACCTGCCTATTTTACTTTTTGCTAGACACAGCATTCCAGCCAGGAGTTACAAATATTAAATTTTTTGAAGCTGACGCTCTTTACGGCATCTATTCCATCCTGTATGCACTGGGCCCTCTTATTTCCTATAATCCGCCCCTCTGGTTCTTGACATGTCTTTTTGTAACTGAACTGCTCTTTTATGGATTTGCAAAAAGGTATTACCTGGAACCCAAAAAGCTTGTACTCTGGCTTGCTGCAGCTGGGGTTATTGGATATCTTTATCCAGTATACGTGCCTTTAAGGCTGTTCTGGAATGCTGACGTAGCTCTCTCGGCTGTGGTCTTTTATGGAGCCGGGAATTTATTTAGAAGATATGTAGAGTCAGGTAGACAGAAGTCAGAGGAAAAAGAACTAGGAGAAAAACTCAGGGATTTCAATTTTCGGTCAGGTTTAAGAGGATCAGATTTTGAGTCCGGTTCAAACTTAAGAGAAACTCTCCATCGAGTTGATATGCTTCTTCCGGGGATCTTTATCCTTCTAAACTTATTTTATTTTGGTTATCTTCTGGAGTTTCCTACGACAAACAAAGTCAATATGAATGTGCTAGAATACGGTGACTTCCTTTCGTATTATCTGCTGGCTTTCTCAGGGATTTTTGCTTTTGTGCACCTGTTCAAAAGGATAGGGAGTTCAAAAATCTTGGAGTTCTATGGGAGAAATAGCTTGATCGTGCTCGCGCTTCACTTCCCTCTTAAAGCCATCCTAACAAAACTAGCAATTCTGAGTTTCGGGGTCGAGCTTAATTATTTCTATTATAATATGGCTTTTGCTTTGAGCCTTACTGTGCTGAACCTTCTTTTCCTGGTGCCAGTAATTTACCTTATTAACAACTATTTTCCTTTTCTAGTGGGGAAAAAGGGCTCTTCTGCTAAACTTGAAGATCTTAAAGTTTATTTCAGGAAGTTTGTAAGTTAACTGGGCTTGTTTTTAGATCAATTTCAGAAGATGACAGTTGTTTTATGGAGAACACCTAGGTCACTTTGAAATAAAGGCAGACTAAAAGAGGGATTAAAAAAGGGATTAAAAAGAAAGTAAAAACGGATTTAATGAAAAATGAAGAGTATTTTAATATAATCTAGATTTTAATATAATCTAGAATCTACATCTCAAAATACCGGACTAATTGAAAACTAAAATATATTAACAAACACAGAAAATTAAGCAAAGAAAATTAAGCATCGAAAATTGATCGCTTAAGAAGAAGCCCAGAGGCGCTGTGACTATTATACTGCATCCCCGAATACAGTCTCTCCGAATTTGTGCTCCCCAAGCATACTAGTTCGAAGAAAGATCAGCAACCCCTAGGAAGTTCTTCTATGTGGTAGATCTCGTTTACCCCTATCTTCTATTCCCCAACTCCAGAGTATACTAATAACCTAAATTATTTTAAATTAATTATATCAAAAATTGTTTTCAATAGAAAAATATATCCAGATTAAAAATTTCAAGCAAATATATGTTAAAAAATATACTAATTGTCCTATAATACAGACTTTATTTGACATTCAATGAGTTAAATAACTGGTGTGTCGGTGGCAGTAAAGAAGTAAATTTTTATAAAGACTATAAATAGCTTTATGTTATTATTCGACCAATATCTTCAAAATGTCATATTTGCTTGAGATCGTAATCGTCCTAATTCTGATCGCACTCAATGGCTTATTTTCCATGTCAGAGTTTGCCCTTATCTCTGCTAAGAAAACTCGCCTGAAGCAGCGGGTGGAAGAAGGAGATATACGGGCAGCCGTTGCCCTTAAGCTTGCGAATGAGCCTACTCCTTTTCTATCAACAATTCAGATAGGAATTACTCTAGTGGGGATCTTTGCAGGTGTGTTCGGTGGAGCTACAATAGCAAAAGGACTTGCAGCTTACCTTGAAAAATTCCCTGATCTGGCTCCATACAGTGGGGCGCTCAGCATCACTCTTGTAGTACTTGTAATAACCTACCTGACTCTGATTTTTGGGGAGCTTGTTCCAAAACGGCTTGCACTGAGCAATGCAGAATCCATCGCTTCTGCTATTGCAAAGCCCATGTTCTCTCTTTCTATCCTTGCAAAGCCATTTGTGATAATTCTCAGTCATTCGACCGAGGCTGTGCTCAGGGCTATGAAGGTCAGGAAGATTACAGGGCCTCCAGTAACAGAAGAGGAGATCAAGATTATGCTTGAGGAAGGAACTGAAGCAGGAGTGTTCGAAAGGGTCGAACTGAGCATGATAGAGGGCGTGCTTGAAATTGGCGACCGACGCGTTGATTCTCTGATGACGCATCGAAGTGATCTTATTGCGCTTGATCTTGATGATTCTACTGATGATAATCTGCGGGAAATTATCGAAAGCGGTCGATCCAATTTTCCAGTATATATGGGAGAACTGGACAATATCGTCGGAATGGTATCCGTAAAAAGCATCCTTGAGAAGTTCGTTGAAAGCGATACCGTTGATCTCAGAGAGCTGGTTACAAAACCGCTTTTTATACCTGAGAGTGCCTCGGTCCTGAAACTTCTAGAATTATTCAAGGAAACCGGAGTGCATATTGCCCTCATCACTGATGAATATGGTAGCATTGAGGGCGCAATTACCCTGCATGATATACTGGAAACAATTGTGGGCGAAGTTCGTTCCCTTGGCGAGCCTGTGGAGGGGCAAGTTAAAGTTCGAGAGGATGGTTCCTGGCTAATCGATGGGGATACTACTATCGAAAAGCTTAAGGATGCGCTGTCTGTAGATTCTTTTCCAGGGGAGGCACTTGGATATTATCGGACAATTGCCGGGCTACTTATCTTTATCCTGCAGCGGATGCCAGCAACTGGGGACTATATAGAATTAGGTGGACTTCGGTATGAAGTAATCGATATGGATGGCAATCGAATAGACAAGGTGCTGGTGACACGCATTCCGATTGTTCCACCAGGTTGATTGCCTTGTTTATTGATTTTCAGGATCTGAATAGAGTAGATCATAGTCAAATAAGAAGCAGCCCGTTTTGCCAATCATTGATAATTTTGGTAGCAGTCCTTGTTTCGTCCACTTCGCCTTTCTTTTGCAGGAAATTACACTGTTTGCCTATCAGTTCAAGCACATCATAGGAATTTTCATCTTCTATTTTGACATTGTAGAAAGACTCAAAAGCCGCTTTATTTTCGTCAAGCACTTTTTCAATTATTTTCATGGCAACCCCAATCTGGTCTTTAAGATGGGTTGCATCCTTTATCCCGAGCAAGCCCTGGAGATACTCATCTTTTTCGTCAAAAGGAATCACTCCAGGCGTATCTATAAACATTATGCCTGAGCCTGCATCCACATGCTGGATACCTTTTGTGTGGCCTGATATAGGGGACGTGCTTGCCCGACGCCTACCTGTGACACTATTTATTACTGAGGACTTGCCAACATTGGGATATCCAAGAGTGCCGACTAGAATATTCCGCCCTTTTATAGAGACAGAAGCAAGGATCTGGTGCCTTAGCATCGTTGTCCCTGATCTATCCTTACTGGAAACGAAGATTACAGGTGCAATTTTTGAGAGACGGGATTTGGTTTTTTCAAGTTTTTCTCTTGATATGAGATCGGATTTGTTGATTACTATAATGAAAGGCTTGTTTAAGCGAATAATCTCACGCTCAACCTCGCTATTTCGGGTCTCTTCAGGAAATCTTGCATCTATTACTTCGAGAAGGATGTCAGCTTTTTTAATAACATTTTTTACAAGGGCTTTATAGCTCACCATGTGCTGTAGCTGTGACACAAGCTAATATATGAATATATGGTGTAGTAAGACCTCATAAACATAAATATGTAGTGAGCTCTGGCTCCAGAAGACAAGTGATTTTTAATAGGCCACTGAACCTTATTATTGAATTGAAAGTGAGTTAATAAAAGTGATTTTAGTATAAAGTGAAAAAATAAAAAGCGGTTAATGAAATTCAGTGTTTATTTTTCTCCCAGAATTTCTCGGCTTCTTCCTCCATTTCTTCCAGCCTGTCATAGTAGTCCGGAAACTCGTTTAAATGAGCCAGAGCAATTTTTCCAGTTATTGTGGGATCATCATTGGTAACATTTGTCCAGGGGTTCTGGGTTCCGTGTTCGAGTTCTATATCCATGCCTCTGCGGAACTGATCGATATCGAACTTATCCCATTTTATTCCAAGCTGTTCCCCAACTGCCTTTGCCTCTTCAGCCGTAAATTGCTTTTTTGTCAAAATTACCACTCCCGCTGAATATTCAATTTCCAATTTGATTATTTAACTCTAAATTGGTAATTTAACCCTTAATTTAGTTATTTAGTCTTTAACTAATAGTTTTATTTTAGTTTTTAACTAATAGTTTTATTTTAGTTTTTAACTAATAGTTTTATAACTGTTTAATACAAATCTGTACTTAAGGATTTTCCTGAAAAAGCTTTTCTATTCAATTCTTATATTCAATTATATATTCAATTCTTATTCACTTCGGAAAGAGGGACTTTAATTTTGATTAATTTTGAGTGAAATAGGCTCGAATAAAAACAAATTGGATAAGACGAGAGAGTAAAAATGTCAGATAATGATTTTTTGTTTATGAGAAGGGCAATCGGACTCTCCCTTGAAAGTGTAAAAAAAGGAGGAGGCCCTTTTGGGGCAGTAATCGTTCGAAACGGGGAAATCCTTGCAGAAAGCTCCAATCTGGTTATTGCACTTAACGATCCTACAGCCCATGCCGAGATCAATGCGATAAGAGAAGCAGCCCGGAAACTTGATACTTTTGATCTCAGCGGCTGCGTTATCTATGCTTCCTGTGAGCCCTGCCCGATGTGCCTTGGGGCTATCTACTGGGCCAGGATTGATAAAGTTGTTTTTGCCAATACCACGTCTGATGCTCAAAACATTGGCTTTGCAGATTCTCGAATTTATAAGGAAATCTCACGCCCTCCTCAAGAGCGAGATATAGAATTCCGGCAACTTCTTCGGGAAGAGGCACTTAAGGCTTTTAAGGCGTGGGATGAATCTGAAAATAAGATAGAGTACTGAAAAGAATAAATCCCAAATCAAAATTACTAATTAAAATGAGGGGTGCTCCAGTTATATTTAGTT
>DALS01000047.1 GCA_002499445.1 Methanosarcina sp. UBA293 | reverse complement strand
ATCACTCCCCGTTATCACGAAAATTTTGTTGTCTTGTATTAAGTTTGAATAGAAATAAACATAATTATTGGAGTTCTACATAAACACAAGAGGATTATATAGTTTTCGTATATGTTCTATATTTTTACTATGGATGGTAAATAAAATAGACATATACTCTCTAATATATTTGAGTTTTTCTTCGTTTTGTCTAATTGTATCTTCTGTTAAATAATCAATAGGTTCATTTTAATCATTGGCCGTTAACGCGAAACAAAAATTATATAAACATTCATGCGTCTTCGGTTAAGTGAGGAATCATGAGAAATTACACCGATTTCCACAATAATTTAGAACCGTTTATTCTTTCCACAATAATTTAGAATCGTTTATTCTAATTATTTATCATTTCTTGAACCATTCGGATGTTAACTATAGCCTTTTTCTTTAGCTCGATCATCTTTTCCATATCATTTATTTTTGTTTCCATCCATTGTATTTTCATATCCATCTTCATTACTGCAACTTTCTTTTTCTGTTCTTCAGTCAAAAATTCCCAAATCTCAGACATCGGTTCAGCATGCATTATTGGATGTATTCCTGTTGAATGTTCTTTAAACATGTTTAATTACCCCTTTAATTTATATAAAATTCAAGTACAGCAAACTTTATAGTTAAAATTTTAATTTTAAAAAATTATGGGTTTACTGCTATTGTTTTGTGCTTCAAGTGCGTAAGTTCTATATATAATCGCAGTAGTCATTTTAACGTTAACAGATTCCTTAACCGAATGCAAATGAAAGGATACTATTAATTCTACTAGCAATTGACTGCCAGCAAAACAGTAAATATTTTTTTATTTGTTTTAACATTTTATTCACCCGTTGTCTTGCTTGTGAATTATTGGTATGTGAATTATTGGTATGTGAATTATTGGTATGTGAATTACTTATATTGGTATGTGAATTACTTATTTTAAATAATATGAATGGGATAGGCTTCTTGCGAAGCTTTTCCAAAGAAACCGCTTACTTTATTTTTTTACGTTTCCTTCTGCGGTTTTTGTTGGCTCGACTTTTTCTTTTGCATCTTCTTTTATAGGCTCAACTTTCTTATTGTCTCTCATATATTTCACTCCTTTGTTTGGTTACCTGCATTGTTTTTAAAATGCGGGCCAATTTTACGTTCAATCATATTACTGTTCCATTAAACGGCAAGTCGGGTTCGGATCTGTCACTGAAATACTATGACTCGACAATCTATATTGTATCTCAGCAATCTATTCTATAGATCTCTAGGCCTATATGTATATATGTATTCACTAAATATCTTTTTATTTGAATATATAGTATTGATAAGTACTATAAACATTTGAACATATATGCTAAGTATTTATTCAAGGAAAACAAATTTATTTCTAATGTTGACGTTATCAACATAGACATAGAAAAGAGAACATATAAAGAAATGGCAGAACGTTTTTGGAGTGTCAAAAAAGATACATGTTTTTTATTTCAGTCGAATACCCAGCTAGCTTGCTGCGGGGATAAAAAACTTCCCCGGTAACCGTTGATAATAATATGATTCTCAATTCCGTTTTTCGATTGTTAACTTCTGCTCAAGCTAAATTGTTTAGGGTTATTGTCTCCTTTAACGGAATTTGGAGCGGTGGCGCAAATATACCCCGTTGCTTGCAGCGGGGTGCGCCAGCGCAACTTTGATTTTTGTGGATAGCGACATTTTCCCAAAAATGTTGCTATCATAACGGTTTATAGTTTCTTTTGTGTCGACCCTATAGCAGCTCCCAAAGATTCGGATTAGAAATTACATTTTCGCTACATCTTTCATATTTTGCATTACACTTAATCACTAAATTTTAACCGTACTTATCATTTAAAATAAATTTAAAAATCAATGGTTATTTATATGTTCAACTACTATTATAGCTTAATAGTTATTAGAAAACTCTGTATTTATTACGCTTATGCATAATGGGGTCATGTGGAATATTTTAAAAAGCTAAAATAGGATATTTGGGAAGCTAAATTTGTGGCTCACCTGCATAAAAGATATAAAGAGGTAAAAAACATGAGTGGAACAGACAAAATTATTGCGCCGAAGCTGTAGATAAAACTTATGTAGCAATAAAATACGAGAAAGTATTAAGTTCGGACGTCAAAATAGAGACATCTAAATAATATATCTTGTCCGTGAGGTAATTGATCTCTTTTGAAAAAAGAGTACTTCCCTCGCATTTGAGGAAAATGAAGAGAGATTATTATTATTATGCTCACTATTTGTAACTATTCAGCCTACAAGAATTAGTTGATTGATATCGATTTTAATGAAACCGATATGTCTGATTTTAGCCAAGTAGATTTGAAAATACGCAATCAATAGCCAATAATCAAATATAATCAATTTCCCAAAATTTGCCTATTGAACCATAATAACGATGGCTATTGATGTTGTTTTCCACGGAATAAATAGTTTCCACGGCTCTGTAGAAATCCTCTGAAATAATGAATTTCCATAAATTTAAACTGAGCAGCCAGATCTGGATATACTTATCTTTTTTCAGCCTCTTTCATCTGATATAGATAGGTTTTCTACAGAGCTGTTTCCACTATTTTAAGTAACTCGCTTAAGTAACTCGCGGGCGCGACCAGATATCAAAACAAAAAGTCTATAAATCGAGATAAGTTTGGAGGGATTATTTGAATAAGCAATTGAGAGTATTATTTATAGGAACTTATGTTCCAAAAGAATGTGGGATTGCTACATTCACTTCTGATCTCTTAAATTCAGTTTTGGGAGAAAACAACGACGTTCATTGTGAGGTAATTGCTTTGAGTGATCCTTCTGAAACTTATAATTATCCGGAAGAAGTCGTTTTTCAAATTCAAAGGGATAAACTCGAGGACTATTACCGGGCTGCAGATTATATAAACCAATCTGATGTTGACATTGTATGTCTTCAGCATGAATTTGGGCTTTTTGGTGGGGATGCAGGAGACTACATTTTTGCTCTTCTATCAGGAATAAATAAGCCTGTAATAACCACAATGCATACTGTAATCCGGGAACCTGAACCTGAGTACCGGGTGTCCACAGAAAAACTCATCAGGTGTTCCGAAAAGCTGGTTGTAATGAGCCAGTCTGCAGTCGACATGTTAAAAGCCGTTTATAAAGCCCCTGAGGACAAGATAGAATTAATATTTCATGGAGTACCTGACTACCCATTTAACAACTGCAGTAAGTACAAAAAGATGCTTAATCTGAAAGGAGCTCCGCTTATCCTTACTTTCGGCCTGCTGAGCCAGAATAAAGGTATTGAAAGTATGCTCGAGGCTCTTCCTGAAGTTGTAAGCCAGTATCCTGACCTTACTTACCTTGTACTGGGCGCCACACACCCGATGGTCAAAAAGACTCAGGGAGAAGCATACAGACATTATCTTGAGAACAAGGTTTCCGAACTCGGGCTTGAGAAGAATGTAATCTTCCATGACAAGTTTGTTGAAAAAGAAGAGCTATGTAATTATATTCTTGCCAGTGACATTTACGTATCTCCTTACCTTTCTAAAGAACAGATAGTAAGCGGCGCTCTAACCTATGCAATTGGCATGGGAAAAGCAATAGTTTCCACTCCCTACTGGTATGCTCAGGAAATGCTTTCCGACAATCGTGGACTGATTGTAGATTTCGGAGACGCTGATGGCTTTAAAAAATCCCTGCTATACTTAATTGAAAGTCCAGAAGAATGTGATGGTATGCGCAAAAAAGCATACGATTTTGGCAGAAAAATGACATGGGAAAATATAAGTAAAGAATATAATATTGTTTTCATCAAGGCTTTAAAGAACTACAATACCTATCCCGGAATACAAAGCAGATTTAATTTCCTTCCGATTCAGCTGCCTGAAGTTAAACTTGATCATCTTAAGCTATTGACCGATGATGTGGGCATTATTCAGCACACCAATCTTGGTGTACCGGCTCGCCGCTATGGATATAGTACTGATGACGTAGGCCGAGCTCTTGTTGCACTGACACAGCTGATAGATAGCCAGAAGAAAGCAGAGGAGTTCTGGAAGTTAATTACTACATATATGAGCTTTCTTGAATATGCCCAGATCGAGACGGGCCACTTCCATAATTTCATGAGTTATAACAGGGAATTTTTGGATGAGAAGGGCAGTGAAGATACGCTCGGACGTGCCATCTACGGGCTTGGGCATGTAGTAAGCTGTTCTTACCTGTCGAAAAATATGCGTACCCTTGCAAATACCCTGATCAGGAAATCCAGGTCGGAAATCGAAAATCTGGGCTCTCCTAGAGCAAAAGCCTATGCGATGTGCGGTTTGTATGAGATGCTCAGGGCAGGCGTGGATGCAGATGAATTTGAATCTGTATTCAACTCACACAGGGATACAGTCAAGTCCGTAGATTCTCTTGTAGAGAAAGACAACTTTGAATCCATATTTATCAGCCATGCGGATTCCCTGGTTGACTCATATGAGGCTAACCATAAAGAAGACTGGAACTGGTTTGAACCTACAGTAACCTATAGCAACGCAAAACTAAGTGAATCCCTTTTACTGGCTTATAATTACACTAAAGACATAACTTACAGAAAAATTGGCCTTACTACCCTGGATTTCCTTACTGAGATTCAATGGAGAGGCGACTTTTTTGATCTAGTTGGAAATCACGGTTGGTATTCCTATAATGAAGATAAACCGCTTTTTGACCAGCAGCCTATAGAGGCAGGTTACCTGACTCAGGCTTACATTTCAGCCTATGAGATTGTGCGTGAAAGAAAATATCTGGAACTCGCAAAATATTCTTTTGAATATTTTCTAGGCAGAAATCGCTTGCGAACTGTTATGTACGATTACTCAACAGGTGGGGTCTTTGACGGACTCGGCAGCGATGGCATGAACTGTAACCAGGGGGCAGAATCCGTAATTTGCTTCCTTATGGCTTTGAGCTCTTTAAATAAACACACAAATGAATCCATCATTGTGGCGTTCCAACCCAAAGTAAGTGATGGGACTCTACAAAAGAAAAAGAGCATGCTATCCATAAATCAGGCAGAATAAGGGAGAATATTATGTGGAAAGATCAAGGAGAATTATTCCAAAGGTATGAGAAAAATCCTATACTTAATGTTGAAGACTGGCCGTATCAGGCCCATTCAGTGTTTAACCCTGCAGCTACTATAGTTAATGGTACAACTCTATTAATAGTACGTGTCGAAGACCATCGAGGCTTTTCTCACTTTACGGTAGCCAGGAGTAAGAATGGAATTGACGGCTGGGAAATTGACCGCGAACCAACTTTTGCTCCGGATCCTGTAAATTACCCTGAAGAAATATACGGCATTGAGGATGCGCGTGTAACTTACATAGATGAACTTGAGAAATGGGTTGTAGCATATACCGCTTTTTCAGATTCAGGCCCCTTACCATCTCTTGCCCTTACAGAAGATTTCTATAATTTCGAACGAATTGGTGCTGTCATGCCGCCTGAGAATAAAGATGCTGCTATTTTTCCTGTAAGGTTTAAAGGCAGATGGGCAATGCTACACAGACCAGTATCTGGTATGGCGGGTGCGAAGGCAAATATCTGGATATCCTTTTCGCCGGATATGAAATACTGGGGAGAACACGAGGTTCTTCTGTATGCTCGGGAAGGTGGATGGTGGGATGCCAACAAGATAGGTCTATCCCCACAGCCACTACTCACATCTGATGGATGGTTAATTATGTACCATGGGGTACGCCAGACAACATCTAAAGCAAGTTACCGGCTTGGACTGGCTCTTCTTGATCTTGAAGACCCCCGAAAAGTGCTTCACAGGTCCGAAGGATGGGTTTTCGGACCTCGTGAAATGTATGAACGCAGTGGAGACGTTAATGATGTTGTTTTCCCTTGCGGATGGGTTTTAGTGGATGATGAAATCCGCATTTATTATGGAAGTGCGGATGTATCAGTATCAATGGCCAGTGCAAAATTATGTGATATACTGGAGTATATACATGGGTGCCCTGAGACACAATGCCCTGAAGAATACTGCAGATGGTTTGAAGAAAACCGGGGAACTTCAAATGATCCAAAAAAAGGTGATTGTAAATTAAAAATAAATTTGGGGATTTGAGTATTTTTGGGGTATTATTATAAGAATTGCAATGTTACCTCCTCTTTTTATCCCGCCTGCACAAAAACAAAGGTGCGAAAGAAGTAATAAAAGTTGCAAAAAAGACAGGAAGAAAACTTAGAATGGCCAGTTATATTGCAAATCAGGCCTATTTTGAAAAAGAAGTCTAGCCCTACATGAAAATGAACAGATTATTTATTGGGGATAAGTTGACCCTGAATTTAAGAAGAAACTCCTATCAAATGCATACGCTTTGCTGCACATGATCAATTATGATGAAGCATTCGGGCTTGATGTGGTTGAAGCCATGAAAAGCGGTACTCAAGTAATTGCAATGAATAGGGGTTCGATGTCTGAGCTGATAAGGGATAAAGAGACTAATAAGGGATAAAGAGACTAGATACTGGTTAACAGCGTTGAAGAAGTCACAGAGGCTGTAAAAAAGATTGCTTTCATATCCGCAAAAAATGCAGGGGAAGTATGGAAAAACGTCTCTCTGTTGACAGGGTGATAGATGATTGCATCAAAGTGTACGAAACAACTCTGGAGAAATGTAAACATGAGTCAGAAATGCAAACATGAGTCAGAAAGGCCCTGGGGGTACTATGAGGTGCTTACTCAGAAGCCTGGGTACAAAGTCAAAAGCCTTACGATTCTGCCTCAGGGTGAAATATCACTTCAGCGCCATGCTCATAGAAACGAGCACTGGTACATGGTCAAGGGAAAAGGAATTGTAACTAAAAACGGGAGTGAAATCAGGGTTCTTGCCGGAGATTCTATCGATATTTCGGTAAACGAAGTGCATCGTATAAAAAATATAGACAACGAAAACCTAGTTTTCATTGAGATCGCACAGGGAGATTACCTTGGGGAAGACGATATCGAAAGGCTTGAGGATAAATATGGGAGAGCCTGAATAAATTTGCATTTTGAGTCTATCCAAAAAATAGAATAGCTGGTTCTGCTGCAAAATGGTGTTAAAAGAGAAAAAAGTGACCAAAAAGGGTTGTGGTATAAAAATAATATTTCAGCAGTTTGATACTATAGTTCTTATCGCTATGTGCCATTTTCTAGGTGATGAGATTGATTAACTTTCCTAATTGTGAAGGTTTACACTGATTTTGTAATAAAGTCAAATTTTTACACCACAACCTTTACGACCAATTGAGGGGCCTGAATGCCATTTGATTACATTTCTCGGAGCTAATATTAACGTTTTGTATATTTTGGCTCTGTAGAAATCCTTAAT
>DALS01000014.1:1939-31524 GCA_002499445.1 Methanosarcina sp. UBA293 | reverse complement strand
TTTAATGTTTATTTTCTAAAGCTGATTTTTTATTCTATAGCTGATTTTTATTCTATGAGCCTATCCCAAAACTTCCTGTAATCTAATTATTGCTGCTACCATTACAACTCCTAGATATGATTCCTCTTTTATTTCATATCTTGGAAATACTTTTTTACATAACTCTATCCAGCTAAAGAACCTTTCTACTATGCTTTTCTTTTTGTATTCTTCCTGATCTACCTTTATTGGCCTTCCTCTCTTCTTTTTCTTTCTGTTTCTTTTATTACTACGGGAGCGCAGAGGGTCACGAATACCCCGTCCTTTAGGTCGGGGAGGGAGTGAACCCTCGCTGGCTTTTTTGTTTTCGTTTAACCCTCTATATCATCAGTTCTTTGTAAAATGAGGTTTTTTGGCACCATAGCCAGAGGTTGTTCCAGCCACCTCTGGCTAGGATGTGATAACATTTGCATGGAAAAAGGCTACACAATCCATGCTATGGAAGTAGTAAACAATCATATTCACTTGTTTCTGGAATTCCATCCAAGTAATTCCCTGTCAGAGGTGATTCAATACTTGAAAGGAGGCAGTTCTTACAGACTATTCAAGCTCCATCCTGATGTGAATAAACGATATTGGGGTGGAAGCCTTTGGTCAAATGACAAGTTCTATCGATCCGTTGGAAACGTAACTGTTGATACAATTAAGCATTACATTAAAGAGTCGCAAGGAAAACAGGGTGAAGAGTCCCGATTGTATAGATTCATGAGATCCGAGCAAAGAAGACTTGATGATTTCTAATTAACAGAATAACCGGGCGGCCCGAAGCATAACCCATCCTTTTGGATGGGGTGACTGTAAGCAATTTGATTTATAACTAAGGCACCTGGTATCATTCTCATCCATACACAATTCAATGATAAAAGCGAGGAAAATATGATGTTTAATCAGTTAATTAAAACACTTAAGCTATCTAATTAACAAATAGGCCATTTAATGGATGTACATTATTTGGGGGAGGGGTGGTACCATATTTAATTGGGCAAATAGTGCTTAATAACTCTTAAATAACTAATCCTTTTTTGAGGAGCCTATCATAAATTAGTATGAGCGAAGCTCGATCTCTTTAATTTCTTTATTAAGATAGTGATTATATATAAAAAGGGCAACAGGCTGCAGAACTGCAGCTTGGCGCATTGGACCGTCCTCCCGAGGCCGAGCTCGGGCGACGACCTGAAAAATACATTTAGCGTAATATTTAAAAAAATTATGAAAAGCTCAAGCAGAAGAGAGTGCTACAATGGCTTCTGCCAGATCTCCATTTGAACTCTTAAGGGCTTCTCGAGCTTCATCTTCTGAAACACCGGTCTGCTCCATTACGAGTTTTATATCTTCTTCAGGAATTTCCAGTTCTTTCGGAACTTCCTTTACGTCGCCTACAATCTGGTATGTTTCCGAACCCTGGACCTTCATGATAGTCACATTTGCATTCTCTATAATGAAATTAGAGTCTGCAGTTTTTATGATTACTTCTTGAACATCCTTGAGCTCTTTAACATCAATTCCCATCTGTTTCATCATTTGTTTCATCTTAGCCGGGTTCATTCCACGGCCTCCCATTCCTGGGAACATAGGTCTACTTCTCCTTTATTTTAATTTGCTTTTTCAGGTTCGGTTCAATACCTTCAGCGCGATTTATTTACTTAATGGCATCCGCCGCCACAGGAGCCACATCCACCAGCTGTGGGGTTGCGGATAAGGAATCCTTTCCCATTTTCATCCTCAATAAAATCAATGCTGCCCTCAGAGAAGCTCCTTTCAATATCTTTTGCCATAACAAGTTTAATTCCGTTACTTTCCATTGTCACGTCTTCTTCCTTGAATTCATCATCAAAAGCTAATCCATATTGAACTCCACTGCAGGCAACTCCGGCAACAAAAATTCTTAGAGCAAGCTCAGGTTTTCCTTCCTGTTCAAGCAATGTTTTCAATTCTGAAGCAGCTTTGTCTGTTATTTCTATCATCTACACACCTCTTTTTTACTTTCCATATTTACAAAATATTTATGTAGTTTATTTCCTACAAGATGCCATCCGTTACAGCTTACAGATAATTTCCAAACGTTATATACTCTTGCATCTGGCGAACATAACGTTTATTATAAATTGCGCTTTCCCCTGAAAAAGACATTTTCACAGGAATATGGGAGGGCAGAGATTTGATTCTCTCTCACGGAATCTTAATGTTCTGCCAATATGTGTCAATATATTTTCTATTTTATATATTTATCTTCTAATATTCTTTTTGCACTACCTTTTCACAAAAATTCGGCATCTTCATCAACAGGTTCCTCAAGAACCTTTGCATTATAAGCATTAATCTCCAGAGAATTACGTTTTCCCTTCACTTCCCAGAAAGGAATATACACAAGCTCCATATCAAGCCGTATTTCTTCAGATCTGGGGCTGAAACTCCTATGCTCATATATAACTGCCTGTCCTTCCGTGTTGTTAAAATGTATTTCGCGTGTATTCTCTTCTATAATTAAACCTAGGAGAATCTTTTCTGCTTGTTTTCTATCCACATTTGACCTTTTTAGCTCATATTGCACGGCAGGAATTCTTGTAGGCACGGCAAGTCCTTCGATTTCCATCTCTTCTTTCGACTTGTTTAGAGCATTAAGAAAACCCTTTCCTTCTCCAACAATACTCAGGACTTTTGATTTAAAGCGTTTTTCTGCTTCAACGCTGTATCGGTATCTCCAGAAAGGAACAAACTTCAAAACTGCTTCCCTGGGGCTGCTTATATAGGGTTTTGCAATGATAATCGCTTGATTTTTAGAAATCCTTGGTTCTACAGACTGTATATTCAGCATTTCATAAGATTCAATCTCTGGAACCTCAACTTGTTCAGTTTTATTTGTATTTTTTCTCCTCTCAAAGTTTTGTGTCAAGGATCTCGTATCAAAAGCACTTTTTTCGGCCTCAGATTGCTGGATCGGAAGAGACAAGAGTTCTCCGTTAAAATAAGTTTCCTCTTTGAACTCATCTTTTAGTTTCCGGTCATCTTTTAGTTTCCGGTTTTCTACAGGCAATTCAATAGCTGGCTGGCTGTGTAGGTCTCGTGCTTTACTGGCTGGTTGAATCTCTGGCTCAAAATAAGAGATCTTTGATTTCTGTTCAAGATTTAAAAGAACCGCTCTTCCAATTTGAAGAGCCAATTCCTCTCTATCCCAAATATAGATCCCAAGTTCAGCTGCATAGTCAATTAACTTTTCAGACCCTTTCCGGGTAGTTACATAGATTCCTGTACAATCCTCTGTTTTTTCTGAAAAAGCTTTTATTTCCTCGTAATCTGGCTGCAGGGCACACCTGACATAAGCTTTATGCCCATTTTTCTCCACAAGAATGTCACACTTGCTGGATATTGTGGCTTTGTATCCGGAGCATTTGAAGACACCAAAAAGGATTTCTAAAAGGTCTTGCTTCATGATTCTCACTTTCTTATATCCTATACAGCTAAAATAGTTTATGTCTGAACCTTAGATATGATTATTTAATATTTCTGTTATAAGCTGGCCTATTCTTCTTTTGCGTCTTTTCTACACATTTTCAAAGGTACAAATATTTAAGAAATCAAGCCCTAAACAGATATATATGAGTGGTATCAGGTTTGGAGCAGATTCCTTTTCCACATATGAAGAAGGAATAAAGAAAGAGTGGATTGTAGGAAATGGACTCGGGGGATATGCCTCATCTACAATCATAGGAGCAGGAACAAGGACTTATCATGGACTCCTCGTTGCAGCTTCAAAGAATCCTCCAGGAAGGTTTGTATTGCTTTCTTCCCTTGATGAGGAAATTTCGCTTAATGAAGAAGTTTACCGGCTTGCGAGCCATAAATATCCAGGGACTGTTTTTCCTAAAGGTTTTAATTACCTCTCCAAATTTGTTCTCGCTCCTTTTCCTCTTTGGGTCTATCAGCCAGATGCATTTACTGTGAAGAAAAAGGTTTTTGTGATTCATGACAGCAATACAACCTGCATTCTCTATGATGTCAGATCCAGAAGAGAGGGAGCTTTGTTAAGGATCATTCCGCTGGTAAATTCTAGAAACTTCCATCACACTGTTCGCTCAGGAGAACTTTCTTTCTCCCAGAAAGCAATTCCTACAGGAGTAGAACTGGAAAGCTCTAATGGTTTTACTTTCTCGCTTTCCTCCAATCTCCAGTACCATTCTGATCCCAAGTGGTACTATAATTTTGAGTATGACACCGAAAAGCAAAGGGGACTGAATTTCCAGGAAGACAATTTTAATCCAGGCTACTTCGAAAGCAAACTCAAAATCGGAACTTCCCACTTTTTTATTGTCGCTTCAACAGAAGATATTTCTTCTCTGACGCTCGAGAAGGTTGAAGAATTTTATACAAGGGAGGTGTACCGACAAAATCTCCTTGTCTTTAATTCAAGACTTACCGAGCCCTTTGCTCTTAAGCTTCTCAGGGCAGCAGATCCTTTTATAGTGAAAAATCCTTCTACAGGTGAGAGCACGGTAATTGCAGGATATCACTGGTTTTCTGACTGGGGGAGGGATACTATGATTTCTATACCTGGTCTGCTTTTAATTCCCCGTCGCTTTGAGGAGGCAAAATCTATTCTCAAAAACTTTTCCAGGCATTGTAAGAGAGGCCTGATTCCTAATGCTTTCTTAGCGCTCGGAGGAGAACCAATTTATAACACTGTTGACGCTTCTCTCTGGTTTATTCACACTGTTGGCCGGTATTTTGCCTATACAAAAGATTTCATTTTCCTCTCGGATATCTGGGATACCGTGGATGATATCATAAATAATTACCGTAAGGGTACAGATTTTGGAATCGGCATGGATTCCGATTATCTTATCCGGCAGGGACCTCAGCTAACCTGGATGGATGCTAAAGTCGGGGATCAAGCAGTGACCCCAAGAGCAGGTAAAGCCTGTGAAATTAATGCTCTCTGGTATAATGCCCTGAAAACGGCTTCTAATCTGGGTACTCTTCTAGGGAAAAACATTTCTTCATACGAAACTCTTGCAACCGGAGTAGCTTCAAACTTTGAGAATACTTTCTGGAACCCGAAGACTAATTGTCTTTTCGACCTTGTATCTCAGGATGAAGCAGGAAATGAGGTTAAAGATCCTGCAATCCGTCCTAATCAAATCTTTGCAGTGGCTCTTCCCTACACCATGCTTTCTCCTGAGAAAGAAAAAGCTATTGTAGATCGAGCCGAAAAAGATCTTTTGACCCCCTTTGGGCTTAGAACTCTTTCGAGGGATCATCCTTTATATAAAGGACAGTGTCGCGGAGACCCCGCGAACAGAGATGCGACCTACCACAATGGGACCGTCTGGCCCTGGCTCCTTGGCGCTTATGTGGGAGCTTACCGGAAGGTACATAACTATTCAAAAGAAAGCCTTGAAGATATGCGGGCTCTTCTGCAGGGTTTTGATATACACTTTGAAACCGCAGGTATAGGCACTATTTCTGAAATCTTTGATGGCGACTATCCTTACACTCCAGGTGGCTGCATTGCTCAAGCCTGGAGCATTGCAGAAATCCTTAGGGCATATGTCGAAGAGGTACTGGGAATTAAGCCTTGAAAGAAGAATTAGGTTTACTGGTGTTTTTCCTTCATGCCCTTAAAATCTAATTCCCTCTCTTTTTTATATTAGTTCTACAATCTATCCCCCATGATTGATTTTGATACTTTGAAATCCGAGAACGGCCTGATCCTTGCCATTGTTCAGGACCAGCTTAGCAGGGAGGTACTGATGTGCGCCTTTATGAATCGGGAAGCCCTTGAGAAGACAGTAGAAAC
The DNA here is from genome assembly GCA_002499445.1 of Methanosarcina sp. UBA293. Taxonomy (GTDB): domain Archaea; phylum Halobacteriota; class Methanosarcinia; order Methanosarcinales; family Methanosarcinaceae; genus Methanosarcina. Next base: position 25,691 of record DALS01000014.1, on the reverse strand, counting down.
CGGAATTGCACACTTCTGGAGCCGGAGCAGACAACAATTATGGAAAAAAGGAGAGACCTCTGGGCATGTACAGAAGATAAAAGAGATCAGGATTGACTGCGATATGGATTCCCTCCTCCTGCTTGTGGAACAGACCGGAGGAGCCTGCCATATGGGGTACAGATCCTGTTTTTACCGGAATCTCGAGGGAAAAATTGTAGGGGAGAAAGTCTTCGAGCCGGAAGATGTTTATTAAGTCTCATTAAATTCGCCAAGCCTGTCAAGTTTGGAGACTGTGGCAAGTCATATTACGCCTCGATTTCGCTTCAATTTCTTTATTTTTGTTCTCTTATTTTTATTTGAGTTCCCTATTTTTGGATCCATTTATTTTCAGTTTTTCAATAATTTTGTTCCTTCGACATAGTTTTCTGATTTATCTTTTAAAAGATATTGTCAAAAGTTTTATTATATAGCATCTGGTTCTATATCCCCTTATATGGCTGAAGACAAGCGGATATGGAGAATCGTTCCAGATACAAGTGTAATTATCGATGGAAGGCTTTCTTCTCGCATTAGAAGTGGGGATTTCAGGGGTGCGGAAGTTATTATCCCTGAAGCTGTGGTATCGGAACTTGAAGCCCAGGCAAATCGGGGCAAAGAAATTGGGTTTAAAGGGCTTGAAGAGCTTTTGGAACTGCGCAGACTGGCAGACAGGGATGAAATTCTCCTTCAATTCAGCGGGGTTCAGCCTACTCTTGAAGAGATCAAACTGTCTAAAGAAGGCAGGGTCGATGCTCTTATTCGAAGCACGGCTGTCGAAGTTGGAGGGCTTTTTTTAAGTGAAGATAGGGTACAGTCTCTTATAGCTAAAGCAAAAGGGCTTAACGTCGAGTACATGCATCCCAAAACCCTAGACCCATCAGAACTTCCGCGCCTCAAAGTAGAGCATTTTTTCACTGAAGATACGATGTCCGTACACCTTAAAAACGGGGTCCTCCCTATGGCCAAAAAAGGTCCTGTAGGGAATATACATTATGTAAGGATTCGTGAAACCCCTGTTACTTCCTCAGAACTTTCCAGTATTTCGAGAGAACTTATTGAAAGGGCGAGGCTTGATCCCGAATCTTTTATTGAGATGTCTTCCAGTGGAGCTACTGTCCTGCAAATCCGTAACATGCGAATTGCAATTGCTCACCCGCCTTTCTCTGATGATATGGAAATTACGGTTGTCAGGCCAACTGTGGTTGTGGATCTTGAGCACTATCGGCTTAGTGACAAACTCAAAGAACGGATTGTAAGCCAGCGTGGTATTCTTATCGCGGGTCCACCAGGAGCCGGAAAGTCTACTTTTGCTGCTGGAGTTGCCCGATACCTGAATGACCATGGACAGGTAGTCAAAACCATGGAATCTCCCAGAGATCTCCAGGTGCCTCCTGAAATCACCCAGTATTCCCCTCTGAATGGCAGGATGGAAAATACTGCGGATCTTTTGCTTCTGGTCAGGCCTGATTACACAATATATGATGAAGTTAGGAAAACCAGTGATTTTCTGATTTTTGCAGATATGCGGCTTGCAGGCGTGGGAATGATTGGGGTAGTACACGCAACAAGGGCAGTAGACGCAATTCAACGCCTGATTGGAAGGGTTGAACTGGGCGTTATCCCCCAGGTAGTGGATACTGTTATTTTTATTGATAAAGGAGAAGTTGCAAAGGTTTTGGTGCTTGAATTTACTGTTAAAGTCCCTCATGGAATGACGGAACAGGATCTTGCAAGACCGGTAATTATTATTGCAGATTTTGAGACCAGAAAAGTCGAATATGAAATTTATACTTATGGAGAACAGGTTGTAGTCATGCCAATAGGGCCTTCTACTGACCTCAGAAAACCTGCCTGGAAGCTTGCGGGAGAAGAAATAAGGAATGTTATTAGCAGGTATGCATCCGGTCCTGTTGAAGTGGAACTAGTCTCAGACGATAGTGCAATCGTAAAAGTTCGAGAAAGTGAGGTCCGGAAAGTTATTGGCAAAGGCGGAAACGTAATTGACCGGATCGAAAATCTCCTTGGGTTGCATATTGATGTAAGAGAGCTGGAGGCCGAGGCTCCAGAAGCTGCAAAAGGCCGAAAATATGGAGCTGAAAGCAGAACTCCTCGAGAGAAACAAAGAATGTCCAGCTTTGAGGAAGCACCAGTTGTTTCTTCGGTCCATCCTTTAATAGAAAGAAATAAGAAGCACATTATTCTTGGAGCACCGGAGCTTGCAGGAAAGGATGTGGAAGTCTATATCGAGGACGAGTACCTCTTCAGTGCAACGATAAGCCGACACGGAGAAGTGAAACTCAGAGCAAACTCGGATCTTGCAGCCGATATTATGGAAGCCCAGGATAGGGGAGAGCCTATTGAGATTAGGCTGATCTCCTGATTTCTTCTTTCAAGTAACTTATTACTTTTTTTGCTGTTTTCCTTTTTGTTCTTTTTTGCTGTTTTTCTTTTGTTCTTTTTTCTTTTCTTCCTTTTTATCCTTCTTTTCTGCTGCTGGCTCTATTTTATTAGTTTCTTACTGTCTTAGTTTTTATACTTTATTATTTTAATATTAATTCTTCAAAAGATTATTTATACTGTTTGACTAGTCTTTGTAGTAGAAATTCATAGGGGTTATGGTAAGATTGGATAGGTTGCATCATGCAGAGTCAGAAATAAAGGAGGGTTTGCAGGAAAGGATTGAAGTTTTTGACCCAAATACAGGACATCTCGGGAAAAGATTCAGGACATCTGAGAAAAGTCTTTGTATTGAGGAAGCTTTTCCTGTACTGCAAGCTGGTCAAACTTTCTCCGGAAAATTCTCAGGCTTTTTTCTGGACGAGAGCACAGGGTGTGCTATTGCATGCAATTCTTCAATTGCAGGCTCTTCAATTATTCCACAGGTACCTTCAGTTTCTCCTGATGTTTTTATTTGCGGAAACCCTTTTCTTCTGGATCTGGCTCAGTCCGTTTCAAAAGGAAATATTTCGTGTTTCAGGTTCAGTGCATTATTTCCTTCTGGCGAATTCCCTAATCTTTCTACGGGTCCTTTGGACAATTCCTCCGAGGTTTCTGGAACCGGTTATAGGATCAAAAGTATAAATGAGGTATTTTTCAGCATCTCTGAAAGTCTCCGTACTCTTCAGGCTGCTATATCTGAGCTGTCAAATTTTACTCATAGCAATCTCAAATCCGAAATCGAAAAATTGGAAACGGAACTTCGTAATTTCAAGGATCGGGAAAATATAAAAAATGAATATATAAAAGAGCTTGAGTCCCGTATAAAATTTCTCGAGAACCAAAACACATTAACCATCGGCTCTATGAAAATTCCTTTTGAAATATCAGGAGTTATAAGCTCTTTAGTTGTTTTCCTTACCAGTTTTTTCATCTGGTCTGGCCGATGGGATATAATAAGGTCTTCTTATTTCTTGATCGGACTTACCGTGCTAATGACAGGAGTCCTTTTTATGAAGTCTTATATGGTAAACCAAAAAAGGAAATTATGACAGATTAGATATGAAAAAGAAAATTTGTGTATTTAATAAACTGGGCTTGTTTCTATAACTTTTTTGGTACGGCTAAGGTTCTATTATTGATAGGCCTCTAAATATATTTATATATATTTAATTCTTTTACAGTACAGTTTCGACTTTTCTAGGGAAACAACATGATAGAATTAACTAAAGCCATTATTTTAGGTTTTACAGTAGGCATATCTGCAGCAATTATTCCAGGGCCCATGATGTTTGCAACAATTGCAGCGTCTTTCAAGAAAGGTTGGAGAGCAGGACCTTCAGTTTTCATAGGGCATGCCTTGGTAGAGCTGTCTATTTTAGTGATTATACTTATAGGCGCATCGTCTTTTCTTGGAGCAACAGTCATTACATATCTGGCTATAATAGGCGGATTAATTATGTTTCTTTCAGGGCTGGTAATGATAAAAAACGCAAAAAAGGCTTCTACAATGGATATTCCCATTTCAGCCAGTAGCTTGAATTTGTCTTCAGGTCCTGCAAAAATTTTAACCCTTGTGCTGAATCCTTTCTCAGGCCCGGTGTCTGCAGGAATTATAACTTCTGCATTGAATCCTATTTTTGTTATATGGTGGCTAACAGCGGGTAGTGCGATTGTCCTTCAGGAATATCTGGTAGGTATTTCTTCAGTAGGTGCATTTCTTCTCGGCCACTGGATAGCAGATTTTGGGTTCTTGTTGACGGTATCCTCATCTTTTTCACAGGGGAATAGGATTGTATCCCAACGTACGCATGAAATAATGGTATACTTATGCGGTGGCTTTATGGCTCTTTTCGGCATGTGGTTTATGATAAATAACAGTAATATCGCTGCAATGATCTGAATTTGGTTCTGTAGTGATCTTCTAAGAGCCTTTTTAGATCCAGTATGCAGTAATGCACGTTATATAGTGCCATAATTTGTGAGGATTGAACGGGTACGGTGAGAATTCAGGTTCGTTTAGTGCCATAATTAATTTATTGTCAGAAAAATCATAATAGGCAGAAGATACTAGAGAATAAAGAATGATAATGATTTTCAACTAATGCTTTCGGTAAAGGAATTGATATGTCGCCTTTAAGGAATTAATATATTGCCTAAATATCGTACTTACCATTGATTTTTCGATTGATTTTTTTTCTTCTTAACATTTACAAAAGGATATTTCAATGAAATTAAAATTTTATTGTTTTGCATGATTGGAGAAAAAAGAAGACCAGGGAATGATAAAAATCTCCAATTTCAAGAGTAAAATATTGTGGCAAAAGCAGCAGCTAAAACAGGAGTAAGTCCAACGGTGCTAATCGCGATTGAGCAATATTTTCCAGAGAAGCAACGCATTGTCGAGGATGACTTAGCATACCATAACTGCCATTCGGCGCGAGAGTGTTAGTATGGCTGGTGCAGCCCGATTGGATCAGAAGCTAGCTGATCCGTGAAATCGAGAAAGATTCTCCTGGCACCTGGGGCAGTTTGGTGTGCAGAAAGCGGTATAATAGATGAGAAAACTAATCGATTCGAGCAAGCAGATTGAAGCGGTAATGAATCGGGGTGCAGGATTTGATACACGAGCTTAAATAAAAACCTGATCCGTGTTTTATTGTTTCAACCCTGATTTTATACTCTTTAATTTTTTTGAGGGTCTCTATGTTTATATAGTTCTTTTACCCATATTCTTTTTACTGTTGTAGAATTACCTTAACAATCAGATACAAGGGGAAACAGTTTTTTGACTCAAGAGTGCTCTGATGATTCAGGCGAATCGGAACGTGACAGTAGTTTCTTGTGTTTTTTAGGACTGCATGAATGGAAGCGAAAAAGCGGGGCATTATGTTTTTTGCCAAAAGTGCTCCAAAAACGCTATGAATGTATACATTGTGGCAAATACAAGGTGGTTTTTGAAAGGGAAGAAAGTTCTTACACACTTCCTGCTGGCAGGTCTTAACTGCCAGGGATTGTATGCCCCATTATTTTTTCATTTTATTTTTCCTTTCCTTTTATATCTTCCTGCTATCCTTTCCATTGCTCGTAAAGTTAATCTATCTTAACTTTGTTTGTTAGAATTATGAAGAGAATTATAATTCTCGATTATGGGCTTGGAAATCTCCGCAGTGTTCAAAAGGCGCTCGAACATATCGGATCCAATCCAGCAATCTCCGGGGACCCTGAAGAGATTCTAGCCGCGGATGGTTTAATTCTCCCTGGTGTTGGCGCTTTTGTGGATGCAATGAAGTGCCTTATCCCCATCAAAAGGATTATAGAAGAATATACACAGTCAGGCAAGCCTATGCTCGGAATCTGCCTGGGACAACAGGTCCTTATGAGTTCTTCTGAGGAAGGAAAGCTGACTGACGGACTTGACTTTATTTCTGGCAAGGTACTGCGTTTTCCGAAATCTGAACTGAAGGTACCTCATATTGGCTGGAACAACCTTGAAATCAAACAGGATCACCCTCTGTTTGAAGGTATTCCTGACAACTCTTTCGTATATTTCGTGCATTCTTACTATGTATATACAGCACCTGAAAATACCCTTGCAACCTGCAATTATGGACTGAATTTTTCAGCTTCTGTTGTAAACTCTAATGGCAATATTATGGGAACCCAGTTTCATCCTGAGAAAAGTGGAACTATAGGGCTGAAAATTTTGAAAAATTTCATAGAAATGTGCTGAAAGGATTTGTCTTAGGAATTTGCCCTTTATGCTCAAAGTTTATTTCTTAATTTTTGTCCAGATCATTGAATTCTCATTTCTAAGCACTTTACACTGAAGTGTCTGAAATTACTAGAGTACTTGAATTACTAGACTACTTGAATTACTAGACTACTTGAATTATTAGACTACTTGAATTATTAGACTACTTGAAATTACTAGACTACTTGAAATTAATAGATTGATTTTTAAATGCCAGACTCTCCTGCCCTGCACATTTTTTAGGGTAGACAGATCTGCAAGAGATGGTTACTATGGATATAGAAGGCTATATAAAACGAGCTCTCAGGAAAGACCCTTCAAATGAAGCAGGACTTGAGGCAAAGCTGGCTTCAAGAATTCTTGAAATTAAGAATATAAGCCCTGAAAAGGCTCAGGAGATCGCGACTGCGGTCGTTTGTGAGGCAAAAGCAACACTTAATGCGGAAGGAGATGTGTTAAGCTCTACTCTCTCAGGCGTTTCAATGGGAGAATTCGGAGTAGGCTCCAGGGGTATAGGGGATTTTTACGTCCATTCCAAGCTTGGAGAAGTTATAGGTAAGACAGGGGCAGTTGTGGATAGTTCCCAGCTTGACGACTCAGGGGTTGTCAAATTTGGTGAAGATTATCTGGTGGTTACAATCGATGGTATCCATTCACGCTTGAGCGATTTTCCTTTTCTCTCGGGCTTCCATGTAGCCCGGGCAGCTCTGCGTGACGTATACTCTATGGGAGCCCGTCCTCTGGCAATGCTTTCCGACATTCACGTAGCAGACGACGGAGATGTAGCAAAGATCTTTGACCATATTGCAGGAATAACCACGGTTTCGGAATTGACTGGAATCCCCCTTATTACAGGAAGCACGCTTCGGATCGGCGGGGATATGGTGATAGGTGACCGCATGACAGGCGGCGTTGGAGCTGTAGGTATAACCTCTTCTCTTACCTCACGGAACCGGACAGAAGTAGGAGACCTTATCCTTATGACCGAAGGAGCAGGAGGAGGCACGGTTTCTACAACTGCGCTTTATTATGGGATGCATGACGTTGTAAAAGAAACCATTAACATCCGTTTCTTAGAAGCCTGCGAAGCTCTTCTCCAGTCCGGGCTACATAAAAGGGTCCATTCTATGACTGATGTTACTAATGGTGGAATCCGGGGCGATGCCAAGGAAATCTCAAAAACTGCAGGTGTAAAACTGGTCTTTGAAGAGGAAAAAATAAGGGCTCTTGTGAATCCAAAAGTGCTTTCAATGCTTGAGCGCCTAGAGATCGATTACCTTGGAGTTTCTATCGATGCCCTGCTTGTAATTGTTCCTCCTGCATATGTTGCTGAGATACTTGAGACTATAAGGGCTGCAGGTATTGAAATTGATGTTATTGGGCAGGTTGAGGAAGGAAGCGGGGCTGAAATTTTCCTGAATGGTGAGCGAAGAGACTTTGTACCAAGGTTTAGAGAATCTGCTTACACACCCGTTAAAAAAGTTCACGGGGAAGAGGATCCCAGAGACTTTGAAGAAATGAGAGCAGCAATTGATAGGGCTGCGCTTGAAGCTATTGAGAAGAAACAAAAAGTTCTCCAAAAAATAAGAAGCAAATAAAGCCTTTTTAAAAGGCTTTTGCTTTACCTGATTTAAGCAATTTTCCTAAAATCTTTCAAAAACATGTTTTAGCGAAAAAAGGGAAGTAATTAGATTTTTCTTTTTACTAAGAGCACTTCCCTTACTTTTCCAGTGATTTCAACCTCTGTTTCAGGTTCGATTTCCTCTTCTGAGCGAGCTTTCCAGTACTCTCCTCTATAGCGGACAAAGCCTGTTTTTTCAGGTCCCAGAGGATCTATGGTTTGAGCAGACTCCCCTATAAACTCTCCAATAACCGGTTTTTTATTTCTTATTTCGGTTACTTTGTAAATCGCAAAAACTAGGAAAAGCCCGAAAACAATGGTAGGAGCAACAACTGTCAGGATCAGAAGCCTGCGGAACTCGGGGGTGTAAATGTTTTCGTATCCCATGGGTATGAGGAGTATACTTCCTATTATGAGGCTAATAAGGCCTGCAAGCCCGAATATCCCAAATCCAGGTACCTTAATTTCGACAATCAAAAGTCCTATCCCTAAAAGAATGAGGAAGACTGCCCCTATATTGATATCAAAACCTGTGCCTATTAACCCAAGTACAATTGAGATAACTCCGAATACTTCTGCTCCAACTCCTGGGCTTGAGATCCCAAAGATTAGCCCATAAAGTCCGATGGTCAAAAGAAGGGAAGAGATAATCGGGTTTGAAATAAGCCTTAGAAGGGATAGAGAAAGGGGAGGCTCGTAACTTTCTATATTTGCATTTTCGGTTCTCAGGATTTTCCCTTTTACCTGCTCCCCGTCAATCTGTGTAAGCAAATTTGGGATAGTAGGAGCTATGTATTCTATTACTCCTGTTTCCAGGGCTTCCTGCGCGTCAAGATTTTTGTTTTTTGTTATAACCTCTTCTGCAAAGGTCTCGTTTCTCCCATGTTTGCTAGCTGTTGAAACCGAAAACTTGACAAGTGCGTTTATTATTTTTTCGTCTTTTATGGGTTTTGTCCCTTCTGCCGTCATCTGAACAGGCTGGGCTGATCCAATCACCGTAAAAGGAGCCATTGCAGCAATATCCGTTCCCATAAGGATGAGAGTGCCGGCTGACCAAGCTTTCCCGCTCTCAGGCACGTATCCTATAACAGGCACGCTTGTGTTCTCGATTGTCCTGATGATTACCTGGGTTTCATCCAGCCCTCCACCAGGGGTATCCAGGCTTATTACAAGAGCCTCAAAATTTTCGTTTTCAGCTTTTTCTATCGCATTCGCTATAATATCGTCTGAGGCTGGGGTGATAGCCTCGGATATTTTAAGCACGAGTACTTTCTCTTGAGGTCCTGCATCGACTGGGGTTATGAGGCCAGCTGTGAGAATGAAGCACAGGAAAAAAATAAAAAGGAAATGGGAAACTTTTTTTACTGGCATATTTATCAGTCCTCTCTTGTTTATCCCTTTCCTTTAGTTCTTTTTGTCATTATTATCTCTTTTATTAACTCTTTTTTTGTCTTTACTTCCTTTCGTTTTTATTTTTCCTCTTTTATCTTTACTGCTTCTTCCTTTCGGCAACAGCCTGAGATAAAGCTGCTATATTCCCGGTCTCAAGAGACTGGGACTGTGTAACTACTATGAGGTTCTTTTCTCTGGCAATATCAGCTAAAGTTTGGAGCTCCCTCAATTTGATTGCTGCGGGGATTCCTTCATAGAGGGAAGCGGCATCTTTCATTTTCTGGGCTGCCTGGAACTCTCCATCTGCGAGGATTATCCTGGAACGTTTTTCCCTTTCGGCTTCAGCCTGTTTGGCAATTGCTCTCTTCATTGTTTCAGGCAGGGCAACATCCATAATTGTAACTCCTGTAACCTTGATCCCCCAAGGCTCGGTATACGCATCCAGAAGCTCCTGAATTTGCTTGTTGATATGTTCTCTCTCCGAAAGCAACCCATCGAGTTCCATGTGGCCCACGATGTCTCTCAGGATAGTCTGTGAAAGGGTAACAGTTGCAAAATTATAGTTTTCTACCTGAGTTATGGCAGCCCCTGGTTCAATAACTTTGTAATAAACAACGGCATCTACTTCAACTGTGACGTTATCTCTGGTGATTACAGCCTGCTTGGGCACATTCATTGTAGTAATTCTCAGATCTATTTTCATAGCTCTATCAACAATCGGGATTATCAGAAATATCCCTGGCCCTTTTACGCCGCTGAGGCGACCTAATCTAAAAATTACTACTCTCTCATACTCGTTAACCATTTTTATAGATTGTGAGAGTATTAATAATATAACTAATAATACAGGAAGGTAAATTTGACTAGCGAAAGTGTTCATAATTTTATGACCTCTTACTCAATTAGTGTTTTAATTAGATTTATTAATTATTAAATATTCTTTATTCGGAGAATCAATTCTAAAAATATCTATAAATTAAATGTTCAAAATCTAAGAATTTTCTACTATATACTCTCAAAATATCTGGAAAATCACACTCTTAATTATTAAAGGTGTACTCTTACCAATTAAAGGTATACTCTTACTTGTTATTACTTTCTGCTGTAAATCCTTTATCAACTTAAGTTTTTCAGATTTTTGAGTTATATTTGAGGAAGAAATAAATGTCATGTATGCAGATGTCTGATGCATAAGTTATGAAGTTACTGCTCAAATGACTTATTCTAATAAATAATTATGTCTGAAATTACTTATATCTGAAGTGTAGAAAATACAAAACAGGGAAAATGAGTTGACAACGAGAGGAAGAATCACAATGACATGACTTTTTGTCTCGCTGGAGCTGCATAGTTAAGTCAATGTATTTTTCAAGCTGATAATATGAGCGAAAAATACTATCAGGTTCAGGAATTTATTTTGAGCCACAAGAAGTAGAGCAAGAAAACGCAGGTTCGGAAGAACCATTGGTGTTGATATTAATGAGTAAGGAATGTCTAGACTGCCACGGGCGTGGCTATGAAGTTATCTCAACTGATACTTGCCCTCAGTGTAAGGGAAAAGGCAAGTCAAAATCAATTGATTTCATGAAAATTTCAGAAAAAAATCTTGACAGTTTTTTAAAAAACGGAGCTGTATGTGGGAAATGTAAAGGTACTGGAAGTATTGAAGTAACCACTCCTTGTGAAACCTGCGGGGGGTTCGGGAAAATATACACATGCAAGGTTTGCGGAAAACGCATTGAGGATCCTAGGGACCTTGAGGAAGAATTATGTGATTCCTGTGCCCGTTCTCAGTACGTTTATGCCCTTGATGAATCCTGCGACCTTAAGGATATAGAGGCAGGAAAACTTTACCATGGGATAGCAAGCAGTAAAGCCTCTTTTGGGGTCTTTGTGGATCTTAACCCTCATGTAAGAGGGCTTATGCACTCTAGCAATGTCGGGGTACCACCTGAAGTTGGGGATGCCGTGATCGTGCTGGTAAAAAGCATCAAAGCCGGAGGGAAGCTTGACCTTATTCCGAAAACTCCTAAAAAGTATGAGACTATTGAGCTTGAAAAAGAGCTTCCACTCAAGAACTCAGCTGAAATCGATTCCAGCATGAAGGGAAGACTCATCAGGATCGAAGGTGAGGTTATCCAGGTAAAGCAGACCAGCGGGCCTACCATTTTTACCATTAGCGATGAAGGAGGCTTTGTCCCCTGTGCAGCCTTTGAGAGTGCAGGGAAAAGGTCTTATCCGCACATTGATGTAGGAATGATTGTTTCCATCACTGGAGAAGTAACTCTGCGGGATGATCAGGTTCAGATCGAAGTCATGAGCATGAAATTGCTTGCCGGGGAGAGAGAAGCAGTTGTCAGAGGTAGGGTTGAAAGGGTAATTGACGAAAAGGCAGCTCCTGCTGATATTCCTTTCCTTGTCAAAAGCGAGATTATGGAGAAACTTAAGCCGAGAATGCTCCATGTCGCTAAGGAAATTAAAAAAGCTATTCTCCATTCAACCCCGATTATTCTCAGACATCATGCCGATGCTGACGGAATTACCTCAGCAATTGCAATTGAGAGAGCAATTTTGCCCCTTATTACGGAGATTGGGGGAGCGGATGCAGAATATTATTTCTACAAACGTGCTCCTTCCAAAGCTCCTTTTTATGAGCTTGCCGATGTGACCCGAGATATTTCTTTTGCGCTTGAAGACCTTTCCAGGCACGGACAAAAGATGCCGCTTATTATCCTTGTAGATAACGGGTCAACCGAAGAAGATGTCCCTTCTATGCGGCAGGCAAGAGTCTATGGAATCAATATGCTTGTTATTGATCATCACCACCCTGACGAGATTGTCGACCAGTATCTCATAGGGCATGTAAATCCTGCGCATGCTGGAGGAGACTTCGGGATTACTGCCGGAATGCTCTGTACTGAAATTGCTCGTATGATCAATCCCGATATTAGTGACACAATAAAGCACCTTCCTGCGGTTTCGGCAGTAGGAGACCGTTCTGAAGCTCCGGAAGCTGAAAGGTACATTTCTCTTGTGTCAGACCGTTATAACCTTGAAGAGTTGAAAGAAATGGCTTTAGCCCTGGACTACGAGCAGTTCTGGCTGAAGTTCAGTAGCGGCAAAGGGCTTATTGATGATATTCTGGATCTTGGGGACCATGAAATCCATAAAAATCTGGTTTCCCTGCTCTGTGAACAGGCAAATGACATGATAAAGGAGCAGCTTGAAACCTGCCTCTTTAATGTTAAGTCACATAAGCTGGCAAATGGAGCTATAGTGAATGTGATAGACGTTGAAAACTATGCACAGAAATTCACTTTTCCACCACCGGGAAAGACTTCTGGAGAGGTTCACGATGTGCTCACTAAAAAGAATCCAAATAAACCCGTGGTCACAATTGGATACGGCCCTGATTTTGCGGTTATCCGTTCCAAGGGCGTGCTTATGAATATCCCAAAGATCGTCAAAGAGATCAGGGAAGAAGTTAAAGGCGCAGGCGTCAGCGGAGGAGGGCATCTGGTTGTGGGCAGCATTAAGTTTGTAGAAGGAATGAGGTCCGAAGTGTTATCAAGGCTTGCCGAGAAAATAGGGGCCGCAGAGGTCGAGTATTAAGGGCTTTTACAAGCCTTTTTCCTCCCTTTGCTTCTACTAAAAGGATGAAAGAAAATTTGTATTTTTGAAAATCGCTATTTTTAAGAGATTTGCTATTTTTAAGAGATTTTATTCTTAAAAGTCTGTCCTTTAGAATTTTTTTCTCAAAATAGCTGAAGAAAGAAACTTTCAAAATGATGTAATTTTGGGAAACCTTTCCTGAGAAAGGCTTCCATGCAAAAAGGGTTAACTAACAATAATCCTATTATTAACAATTATCCTTACTAACAATTATCCTTACTAACAATTATCCTTACTATCAAATCCTTACTAACAATTATCTTTACTCTGCCTTTAATCCACGCGCACAATCCTCACAAGAGACTGGATTGGGACGTTAGCGATCATATCTGCGCCTTTTTTGTCTACCAGAACCACAACTGCTCTTGGTTTTGCGCCCATTTCCCGGAGCTGCTCAATAACTTCCATCATTGTAGAGCCTGTAGTGATGACGTCGTCTACTATCACGCAGTTTTTGCCGGCAACATTTCCAAAATTCCTGCTTATTGTCCCTTTCTGGCCTGGCTGGACTACGTCCTGTCCTTTACGGGAATGATAGAGGGCAAAGTCAGTTCCCAGTTCATTTGCCATCAGGCTTGCCAGGGGAACGCCGCTGGCGGCGACACCGACAACTACATCGACTTCAGAGTTTGTTTTTTCCAGAATCTCAAGCACCATGTCGCAAAGCGCAAGCGAGATGTAATGGAGCCGTGTAGCACTTTTTCCTATGCAGCTCCAATTTACGGAAAAATCCTTTGGAGCGGGAGCTGATACTTCTTTTTTTGAACGGGTCAAAAGCCAGGTAACCGTTTCCCTTGAAACGTTGAGTTCATCGGCAATCTGACCGGTTACAAGCCCGCTATTCTGCAGTTCCACAGCTTTCTGGATTAAATCTTCTATATTCTTCATGCCTCCATTCCCACCTAAAATTTTATCTGGCTGTATTCGGCAAGTTTTAAACCTTATTTATATAACCCGGAATACCGCCTGGAAAACTATATTCAAATGTTTATTCTCTTGATTTAAGACATTATTACATTATCAAGCATTATATCTTTTTCTTTAGCTTAAGCATGACTCTTTTCTTTTCTGCTTTTTTTCCTTTTCTTCTTAAGGGGGGAACCACAGATAGGGCAGACATCCCCTTTGTCAAAAGTTTTTCTGCAACCTATACACTGCTTTTGCCAGATAATAATATCCTTAATTTTTTTCTGGACAACAGGCTTAACCTGGATCTCAAGCTGGATTGCAACATTCTGGACTGCATAATCGTCAGTTAGCAATATGCCCCTATCTCTGTATTCAAGAGCTTTTGCAAGGATTTCCAGGTCGGTTTTTGAGAGTTCTTCGGAGTCCTGGGTATGTTCAGCCATTTTCCGAACCTCTTTTACCATTTCGGGATCTGGCCATTCCACACGCAGTCCTTCTACTTTTGCCAGGTCAAAACGAAGTAAAGAGTCTCGGCTTTTCAATTCCTCTGCAACCGAAGGGATGGTAATTATCAGGGAACTGTCCAGGTCACAGTTTCCCATTATAAAAACCGCTGAATCTGCAATGTAACAGGTCATTTTTCTTCTCTTTTCTTTTTAGCATATACTTAGTATATAATTTGTTGGCTCGCAAACTTTTTCAAAAAAAGTTTGATCAAAAACGGTGTAACGTTTGAATTTGAATGCCTTATCCCCAAACCCTATCCGGCGTGATCAACCGGCGCAACGGTTGTGCTTAAGAGGGCTAATTTAGGGGCAAGAGAAATTGTTTTTTATTTGCTGAAGAAGGTTAGTTTGTTTATTAGCTGTTTTGACTTTCGTTTAAGGAATAATTTATAAGGTTAAATCTCTTCCACGTGTCAGGTTTTCTGTATTTTCCATGGTTTTAAGGATTATGAACTTGCTTTTTCTATGCTCTCAGGGGGAGTTAACAAAAAAAGAGCCAAAAATGAGTTAAGTAATCATAAGAATAAGTGAAATTAGTCTATTAATGGAGATCGACTTTTATAATATATTTTATATTTGAAGGCTAGATTTTCAGAATTCAATCCTGGGCATCAGGTGCCTTACTGCGTTTGACAAGCTCTATGTCCTTTCATTATGTTTCCGCTTTAGAAAAATCTTGAAAGGGCTTGAGCATGAAGAATTTTTATCTCAGTCGAATGCCCCTTCAGTTTACAGCGGGGTGCCGCAAAAAATTTGATTTGAGGGAAATACGCATTTTTGAGGATATTACTTTGGACAAATTTCCTTGAGGCCAGCAGCTACATCAGCCAGAAGTTCGATGGGAATCCCCATAATCATTTCTTCGTCTGCGATCTTGGTATATGTTCTGCTGCCGCTACAGCCGACTGTAACTCCGATTTTTCCTTCCTTATATGCCTGTACAACCCCATCTGAGCACAAGCTCTGTTTTCCTGCAAAACTCGCTTCGACCCTGCCGCCTGTTTTATACATCATAGCCTGTGTAAGTAGCATAACCTGTTTGGGAGTACAGATAACCACAACAACGTCCGGAGTAAATGAGGCTTTTTCCAGGGGGGAATACAGGATAGCTTTTGTTGTATTTGGAGGAAGTTTGGGAACCCTTTCAAGGGTACGCCTTGCAGCGCCCTGGGTGCTGAACTGTTTCAGTTTATTATAGTAAAATTCTCCACTTGCGACTTTTGGAGGCATTTCGCCAAGACCCATTGCACCGGCTCCCCCTTTGCACATCTGATCTTCGCCCAGTGTATAGAACTCTTCGCCTGTCCTTCTCACCCTATCAACAAGCTGGCAGTGTCTCATAGTCTCATCTACTTTCTGTATTCCCTCTGGGATTTCCCCTCCTTTTGGGATCAGTTTTACTGCAATGGGAGATGTCTTGAGTTTTAGGCAGTCTATAAGTTCCTGTCCATACTTATTTATTTCTTTTATGTCCATGTTCTCAACTCGGGTTTTAAAACTTTTATTAATCTGAGATAATAGTATGGCTTTAATATCTCTTAAGTGTTCTAGGAGCTTTCTTAATTATTGGCAAAGTTATTACTATTCGGTTTTTTAACTTTGAGCAAATTAAACATAACTGAATTCAATATAAGCATTCCCGAGTTTATGTGTATACGGAAATTTTCCACAGTACTTCTATTACTTGCGATTTACTTCCTTATTAGCTTGTGATTTTCTTCCTTATTACGTACTTTCTAAAGGAAATCATAGGGATTGGTGGAGAGTTCATTCCAACTTATCAAAAATAATCTCCATTTTTCCCATTTCTCGAGCAAGATTTTTCGAAATCATGCCGTTTTCGAGCCAGCAAGCGTTCATTATTGCTGCCGGGACGAGGCAGGTAGGGGTAAGGGGGGCTTCAGCCATTTTCTTACCAAGTAAGGTTTCGGGACCACCCATGAGATCTTTCATTTCCATATCAAAATGTGTGCCCCATTTCCTGAGTTTTTCGCATGTGGTCTTAATATGTACATGAGTGTCCTTCCCTTCTTTTGTGGCAATTATCTTTGTTGTATGCCCACATACCGTGTTCAATGATATCTCTGTAGCCATTTTTTTCTCTCCTGAAACGCCGTATCCCTTTTCAGACATCAAAATTCTAGGTTAAAATTTAATCTTTTAACTTTTACCTGCAAAGAGAATAAATCTTTTTATATAATTTTAAGTATATGCTTTTTTCCGTAACCTGCTTTCGTGGGTTTAATCTTGATTTATTTTTTCATTACTTTACGATTCTTTAAAGTTGATTTCTTTTTATAGGCTCAGACAGGACGCAAAATTGAGTTTTTTTGACAGCCTAATCGCAAAGTTCTTATACGATTCTATTTGTATTGATTAGTCCATAGCAAATATGCTAATTAAGTACTCCTGTTAATATAATTAATATATAATCAGAGCAATTAAGCTACGGATTGGTATGCTTTTGCCTTGACACGATCATCAATTCAAGATCATCAGGATTACAGTCTAATTTACAGTCTAAGTTAAATTCGGTAAGTAGAGAATTTACGAAAACAAAGAAATAATCATAAGGATAAACATTGATTATAATTTCAATACACGATGAGGTTTTAATATGAGATGGCAAGGTAGCTCCAGAAGAAAAATGACCGGTGGGAAAATTGTTGCTGCCCGCGGAAAGCGCAAGTTTGAAATGGGCCGCGAGTCTGCGGAAACCCGTATAAGTGAAATAAAGAGGAAAAATGTTCACACAATGGGAGGCAACAGGAAGGTAAGACTTCTTCAGTGCAACGTTGCAAACGTGACAAATCCCAAAGACGGAAAAACCGCTTCTGCCCAGATTGAGAGAGTCCTCGACAACATCGCAAACAAGCACTACGTCAGGCGTAACATTCTGACAAAAGGCTCTGTTATAAGGACTACACTTGGAACTGCTAGAGTAACAAGTAGACCAGGGCAGGACGGAGTTGTAAACGCTGTATTAATCGAATAACTTTAGTAGAGTTTACCCCGAAAACGGGGATTTCTTTGTCAAATTCCTTTATTTATTTTTGTGCCGGTGATCATTATGGATGAAAAGGTTCGACATATATTGGAAATTCTTGAAAACGACGCTCGAGCAACTCCAGAAGAGATCGCATCCCTTATCGATATGTCTGCACAGGAAGTTTCCCAGGAAATTACAAAGCTTGAAGAGACGGGAATTATCCGGCACTACAAGACCATAGTTGATTGGGACCTGGTCGGGGAGAATTATGTATACGCCGTGATTGAGCTAAAGGTTACTCTTGAACGCAATCAGGGCTATCAGGCAATTGCAGAAAGGATCTATAAGTTCCCGGAAGTTAGATCAGTCAGGCTCCTATCCGGGAATTATGATATATCCCTTACAGTCCGGGGAAAATCGATGAAGGACGTGGCCTTTTTCGTAGCAGAGAAAATTGCAACCCTTGATCAGGTACAGAGTACGTCAACCCATTTCGTACTGAAAACCTATAAAGAAGATGGGGTTATCCTTCACGAACCTGAAACGATTAAAAAGCTGCCAGTCTCGTTTTAATACGGGCTGGTTTAGAGCTTGATATTCCTATTTAATTTTACATCTTATATTAATTATATATTTTTACAGGGTGTTTTGCTTGAGACCTCCGTGCGATCCTTCCAAGTTTGTTGCCGATGCTGTGAAAAACATTCCCCCTTCAGGAATACGCCGCTTTTTTGATCTGGTTTCCGGACTTGAGGATATAATCTCTCTTGGGGTAGGAGAACCTGATTTCATCACTCCGTGGCATATCCGTGAAATGTGCATTCATTCTCTGGAAAAAGGGCAGACTTCATATACTTCAAATTACGGACTTCCAGAGCTCAGAGATGAACTTACCAAGACTTATTACAGGCGCTACGGTCTGAACTATGACCCATCCTCTGAAGTACTCATAACAACAGGCGTGAGTGAAGCTCTGGATATAGCAGTAAGGACAGTGGTCAATCCTGGTGATGAGGTTATTATCGTCCAGCCTTCATATGTGGCGTATGTGCCGTCTGTCGTGCTTGCAGGAGGTAAGCCTGTTATCGTTTCCACCCATAGGGATGATGAGTTTAGCTTGACTGCCGAAGCCCTCAAACCTGCGATTACTAACAAAACCAAGGCAATAATTCTCAACTTCCCTAACAATCCTACAGGAGCGATTATGACACAGGAAGAGCTGGAGGACATTGCCGATCTTATTGTGGAAAATGATTTGTTTGTCATCTCGGACGAAGTCTATGAGTGCCTTACCTATGGAAGCAAACATGTTCCGTTCTCTTCCCTTGACGGTATGAAAGAGCGGACTATTATGCTCAATGGTTTCTCCAAAGCTTATGCAATGACAGGTCTCAGGCTCGGTTTTGCAATGGGCTCCCCTGAGATTATACACTCGATGATGATGATTCATCAGTATTCCATGCTTTGCGCCCCCATAACCGCTCAAATAGGTGCAATCGAAGCCCTCCGAAATGGTAAAGATGAAATGGAGCGGATGGTAAGGGAATACGACCGGCGCAGGCATTTTATTGTCAACGGCTTTAATAAAATAGGGCTTGAGTGTTGCAACCCTAAAGGAGCATTTTACGCCTTCCCTTATATTGGGAACACTGGGCTTTCTTCCTCTGAGTTTGCAGAGCGTCTTCTGGATGAAAAGAAAGTCGTTACAATTCCTGGAGATGTTTTTGGAGAGGCAGGCGAAGGTTTCCTGCGCTGCGCCTATGCAGCATCAATAGATGATATTAGAAAAGCATTAGATAGAATGGGAGACTTTATGGACGGATTAAAGCAGTAAATTCAGCCAAATCTTTCCAGATTTCTTTTCAAAATTTTCATTAAATCTTATTTTTATTCGATTTTCCTCATCATTTGTTTTTCGGACGAGGTGGTTTATTTATCATTAGCTCATCTCAAAACTTGATTTAACCGCATTTTATCTCTTAGTAATCGAAGAGAACCTTTCTACTCCTATATTGTGTAGAATACTTGAGATAAGAGGGAAGGCGGGAATTTGGGTCAGGTATTTTATTAAGAAGTAACTTTGTGAGTTTTACAACATATGAGTTAGGCAATTTGCCCAATACAAACTACTAAAATCTTTATTTTTTGCCTTGAACCGACAATCAGAACTATAGAACTTCCAGATACATGCTGTATGGAATCCACAGTAAAGCTAGAGAATGTGGTGGCATCCACCAAGCTGGCGGAAGATTTCGACCTGGTAAAAATGATGGAGTCTGGGCTGGAAGGCGCAGAATATAACAAAACGAAGTTCCCCGGCCTCGTCTACAGAATTGAGAATCCCAAGGCTGCCTTTCTAATTTTCACTTCCGGAAAAGTGGTATGCACTGGAGCTAAGAGCATCGAGAACGCTCATGCGGCCGTAATCACTCTGGCTAACACACTAAAGGACATCGGCTTCGATAAAATAGATCTAGAACCTGAAGTTCATGTTCAGAACATTGTAGCTAGTGCTGATTTGAAAACAACCCTTAACCTGAACACCATTGCTATAGCTTTTGGTCTGGAGAATGTCGAATACGAGCCAGAGGTATTTCCTGGGCTTATTTATAGGGTCGGGGCTCCCAAAGTAGTAGTGCTTGTGTTCAGCTCTGGTAAGCTGGTAATCACAGGCGGGAAATGTCCGGAGGATTGTGAAGAGGGTATGAGGGTCGTTAAGTCAGAGTTCGACAATTTAGGACTTCTTTATTAAATATATCCTTAAGTCTATTAAACTCTTAGTGGATGCCACATACAAAAGTGGGATGTACATAATAGAACAATAGGGAAAAATATGCATATAACCAACAAGACAGAAACAGAAGATACTATATTTGAATTTACACTCTTTCACTCTGGCTCGCCTCGAAACTCACTCAACCAAACCCTGGTATACATTTTAAAAGGAGAAGACGGTTCAGAATTTGCAGAAATAGATGTATCCCAGATAATAACAGGAACAGGCAATTTTAAAGAAAGAAAAATATCACAGCGGTACATTGAAGAGTCAGGGGATAAAAAGCCTGATGAAAGTTTAGGTACTCTCTAGTTAATCAGTTGATGTTTTGACACCTGTAACTTAACAACTCTATTAATCCCCACTTCTTTTTAACGATTTCAGACTATTGTGCAGGTGTTTTCTTTTCCAGAACTCCCTTTTCCTTTTCTTTTACTAATCCTCTATAAACCTTACAGAAGTTAAAATGAGTACAGTAAAGCCTCATTTGATTATACAGATTCCTTAGCTTCTTTGAAAATCCTATTGTTTTTCTTGAAATCCTATTATTGTTCTATCTAAAAGTTAAATTTTGTCTTTCAAGTAAACTTGTTGAGATTTCACTTTGATCTATATTTTGACCAAAGATAATCTTTTTTTCAGCATTCTGGAGCTTTTTTCCCTGCTTATTTTTGACAACCTGAGCATACTTCAAGTTTTTATCCGAAATTAATTTGGGTTTCTTCGGTCTTTCTATCTTTCAAGTTTTAGGAAACTCCATTCACTCTCACATTTTTTCAAAAAGAAGCTCAACATAAAATTTTTATTTATCTGTTACAAAATGAGGTTCTGAATCTGAAAGATGTCTATCTGTCTTCTATAAATTCATCTGCTACATACTGTTTTTCTTGGCCCCAATACATTCTCACATTGTTTCGCGCAGCGAAACAACCGGTCTATTCCAGAGAAAGGAATAGTGTATGGCCCAGCTACTGTATTGTTTTGGCAGGGCGTTCATACCTTTGGATACAGAGAAACTATAAAAGTTAAAGTTAAATATAGATAATACAGGAAGTTTCAACTTCTATGCATATGGCCATGAACAAGAGGGTAGCTAGTGGCCTTTTTGCATGGGATGATGATAGTTTCACTGCAACAGTTTCTTAAATATTCTAAAGGGAATAGTAATGTCGCTAAAAATATCTAGAGGTTTTTTAACAATGATATTTTTAATGATATTTCCATCTATTACACTATTTTAGTGTATCTTCCCAAAGTATAATGGTTTGTTGACGAATTTAAGTACTGTTATAGGTATTATTATTTATATTTTAATCATAATTGCTATAATAAATATAATTATTGTAACAATTAAATCTATTAGTAAATATATTAAATTATAGTAATTTTGAAATGTGAAGAATTTTCAAAATCAACAGGTAAATCATCAACAGCAATATCTAATATATTTCCCCAATCAATTATTCTTTTTAAATCTTTTATTGACATTTTGCGGATATTGTTTGATTCATTTTTGAGGGAATATTCTCAAACTTATATATTCCTGCGGCTGCCTGTAACCCCTGCTGCTTCTGAATCAGTTAATTATAGAATCAGTTAATTATATATACAATCTCCAGGCTCAATTAGCTTTGACGTTTATGAGACCCATTATTCCTGAGGATGAGCGTTCTAAAGAGCCTCTTGATACTGATAGGGTAATTTATCACCCTGATATGATAAGGGCCAATGAATGGGTACTTACAGAGTATGAAGCCCCCTACAGGGAACTCTGTATTTTCGTGCCCTGTGCCAAAAGGAAACCCTATCATGAAAGCCCTTCTCATAAAAAGTTTGACAGGGTAATTTTTGGAATTGCAAAACCTGAGGATGTACATATAGTAACCTTTGGAACCTGTGGGATTACGCCAAGGGAACTTGATACCCAGTATCCTTTCATGCATTACAGTTTCATGATGGGCAAGTGTAATGTGGCAAAGATCAAACGAGATTTCATAAAAATGGAAAGTGAAAGGCTTGCCGCTTATCTTGAAAAGACCAGGAATAATTACAAACACAGGATAGCTTACTGTATCGGAGATTTCCGAACTGCGATGGAAAAAGCCGTAGAAATGGTCGATATAAAAGTGGACATAGTTCCTAGGGAATCTACAATCCAGACTATGCTCCAACCCGATAAACCTTTCATCTACAATAGCCTCTCTTCTAGAGAGTACCTTCAGGACCTTTCCGATGCAATTACTGACGCTCTTAAACTTCCGAGGAGAAAAGTCGGCCTTCGGGAAGACCTCTCGGTTGACGACACGGACTGGTATGTCCTTTAACATTATTTTTAAAAAGGGTCGTTAGACATATCTGATACAAGCATCCGAACTCCGGACTCTTCCGAAGGTTCCAGAAATAATTTCATATATTTTATCAAATGGGTTCAGCACCCATACAACAGTCCCAGGTAAGTACCATAGAGTTGTTGGGCAGGTGTGCCGGAGGACCTGGTCACTATAACGTGTCAGGAATTTCCTCCGGGACTGCCTGCCTTTTTAATTATCAGACTTTTAGGGCTGCTTTTACCTTGGCTACGGCATCATTGGCGCTTTCACCGTAGATGTCTGCGCCGATCTTGTCTGCCCAGTCCTGAGTGACAGGAGCGCCTCCGACCATTGTTTTTACCTGATCGCGGAGACCTGCCTCTTTGAGTTGTTCCTCGATCTGGATCTGGTTGACCATTGTGGTAGTCATAAGAGCAGAGGATGCAACAACCTGAGGTTTGAATTCCTTCACCTTTTCGACGAAGGTCTTGATTGGGACGTCTCTTCCAAGGTCTACAACTTTGAAACCTGCAATGTTGAGCATGGAAGCTACAATGTCCTTTCCGATGGAATGGATGTCGCCTTCTATAGTTCCAATAATGACGGTTCCGAGGTTCTTGGTCTGAGCCTGGCGCTTTTCCATCTCTGGGGTGATGACTTTTATACCTGCATTCATTGCCTCTGCGGCTGCAAGTACATGGGGCAGGAAAAGTTCACCCTGTCCAAATTTTTCCCCGACTTCTTCCATGCCTGCAGTAAAGCCCTTCTCAATAAGCTCTACAGGGTCAACTCCTGCAGCAAGGGCTTCAGTTGCGACTTCTGCTGCAAGTTCTTCGTCAAACTCGGTAATTGCTTCTTTTGCTTTTGCTATAATCTCTTCTTTGCTTGCCATTTTACTCCCCCTTAACTTAACCCTCTTTGAAAGCTTTGTCAGCCTTATTCACAATCGCCTGCATATCCTTGAGGATATCTGCGTCGATTGGAGGCACCTCATGGTGTTTCAGGACATCCTGGACCTTTTCATTTGCCACGGCTGCAAGATCCTTTGAGCCGGCTGCTGCCCAGTCTCCAAACATACGCCTGTCAATAAGCATGGGGCTGGAGGGATAGTCTATAAGTTGCCTGGTCTGTTTGAGGGCGAGGAAGTTATTTCCAATGCCTACTTTCTGGATAGATTCGACAGAAAGAGTTTCTTCTGAGACTGGAATTCCCTGCATGGCTTTTTTGGTCATCTGAATGATGTCATTGTCGATTACTAGCTGTTCCATTGAGAAGGTCATACCAAGCTCAAGCATTCCGGCTCCATAGATCGTGTTTGCTCCGGAAAGTGCCGGAAGGAGACAGGTCATTGTTTTTTCGTGGCCTGC
>DALS01000014.1:0-1758 GCA_002499445.1 Methanosarcina sp. UBA293 | reverse complement strand
GGGATTCCGAGACGGGCACCCTTGATGATGACCTGGCAAGCATTGACACTGAGCTCGAGAGGACTGGTTGGGCAGAGCAGCATGGAAAAGATTGGTTTCTTCCTGGCTTCTTCCTCGTCGCCGCCGTAGTAGGCTTTTGCGATGTCCCAGTAGTATTCGACGTTCTCGCCGACAGGGTCAATGTGGTGGAAGTGCTTTGCGGTGTTGGTCAGAGGAGTGAATATTTCGTGAACGTCCTGAGCGCCTTTTCCAGCCCAATCCCTAGCGGATACCGGGAGGGAAAAATAGTCGATATTTTCGGCCCAGTCACAGAGCTTTGCAATGTCTGCAATGTCCTGTTCGACGGAGTCAACGGTTACGTACTTGCCGTCCTGATACTTGCAGACCTTTACACCAGTACCGAAACAGGTCCAGTGTACTTTGCCACCAGATTCCTGGACAGTGTTGTACTTCTTGTCGCGGCCCCAGAGCACGAACCTGGATGGTGCGAGCTTAAGAGCTCTCCTTACAAGATATTCGGGGATCTTCACCACTTTTGTACTCTCATTCACATCACAGCCGTTTTCCTTGAAGATCTTCCTTGCTTCTGCATCCGAAACCTGAATGCCTGGGCTCATCAGGACCTCCATGGTGGCGTAGTGTATCGCCTTGAGTTCATCTAATGTGAAAAGGCCAAGTTCCACGCCCTGGAGGGAATTGAATCCTGCAACTGCATTATTTTTTGCCATCTTCTCTCTCCTTATTCTCGAATTGTTCAATTTGCTTTCATTCGCTTCTCAACGCATGGGGAGAATCTGCATTTTTCTGAAGGTCGGATTCGACGGCGCGTGAATAGGATTAAATTTACTGGGATGGATTGAAAACTTTTTCAAAATCTGTTTCCTTTTTGATAATATCTGTTAGTTTTTGATTATGGATTTCAAAGAAAGAAAGTCCGGTTTTCTACACATCCCTTGAGATTCTTATATAGTCTCCATTAACCCCTTTTTTAAATATTTTCGGGAAGCTAGCTATTTCTTCAATCCATATCTTCAATCTGCATTTCTTTCTTCTGGAGTTACGATGAAAAATCCGCACCGCTTTCCGGTAAAATCCAACCCTTTTCCGGATTTAAGCCCCCTTTGCTAATTTTTCCGGATTTCTTATAATACTAGGACTTACGCAGTTGAACAAATAACCAGTAGCATGAGCACCAAACTATCCAAAATATGATTTTTCTGAGACGCTCTTATGTACTTGGTTTTACATCTCAAGTGCGCAACTCTTATAATACTATACATATCTTATATGGCATATATAATTTCTTGATGACTTCATTGTAGCTAATGTACCTATTCATATCCTCAGTAAACCACGGATAAACACAGATGAATGCAGGTGAACATACATCACAAATAAAAACATAGATGGTTTTTCAATTTGTCGTTATCCATGTGAATCCATGTCAATCTGTAGTTTCTTATGGGTTATCCACAGACCAATGTTGATTTCAAAGGACCAATGTTGATTTCAAAGTACTGTCAGGCAGCACTTTTCGTTTTTTCTGGGAATACAGCCAGAGAGGTATATAAAGTGCAAGCACTACGAAGCCGACTATTGTTGAAGTCCATCCTACTTCAAGGATGTTTTACACCTGTTTTCCCGTATTGAAGTTAATTTAGTTTTTTACGCTATCTGTTTTCTGAAGAGGTTGCAGGAATTAATCTTTATATCGAGCAGTTTCTCGATATTCATCTTTGCAGCAATTCCTTTTGCAGC
>DALS01000033.1 GCA_002499445.1 Methanosarcina sp. UBA293 | reverse complement strand
AAGAGGCAAGTCAAAACACTGAAGAAGTAAGTGAAATGAAAGTCTGAGAGTTACTTCCATAAGAAATAAAAGATAATTCAAAATATAATCCACGTGGATTTACACATTTGATTGAAAGATCAATAACATCGACCTTGTAGCTGTTTATTAATCCAAATTAACAGCGCGGTTATTGTGCTTGAACTTTGTATCTCAAGTGTGTAAATCTCATTTTCTTACAGTTTTTCTCAAAGACTTTAATAAAATGTCTTTGTTATCCAGGGCAACCCGTAAACTTGCTTGCTAGGTAATACTTTTTAAGAGGTTTTGTTTTTAGAATGTACTTCTGCCAGACTTTCGAGGCTCTACATCCATTTGTCTTTATCACCCGCATTCTGTTTGGGCAACGTAGTGAATTTGCTATAAATTTAAAGTCAAATTTTTGTATCCTGAGTATAATTTTGCCTTCTCAACTATTTAATTCTCATTTAATTCTCAAATTAGTGAAATACATCTCCCTGAATTCTTCCCCTGAAAGCTAAGTTTCGAGAAAGAAGTTTTCTGGTTTATTCCTTGAAATTTTGTTTGCAGGTCACCAGGTTCTTTCCTATTTTTATAGATATCAATAATAATCAATTACAATTAATTTCAATCAATTCGTCTTATTGATCTGACCTGTTTTCAAAATTACCAGGATAATCTTTTAGCGTTCCGAAAAAACTAATTTTCAATTATTAAGGTTTTTAAGAAAATATTGGAATTTTCAGTGTATGAACATAATAGGGCGGGCAGTTTTTACTTGAGAGAGCCTGCAAACCTGAATCCTGACATAGATTTTTCCGGAAAACCTTAATCTAAAAAAAGAATATACTATATGGGGAGAAATTTAAGACTTATTAAAAATAATTAAAGGATCTAAAGTACGGGGTTTTACGCCTATGGGAAGAGGGCCGAGAAATTACGAGGAGAAGCTGATAACTCCGGAACGAGCAGCTGAACTTATAGAAGAAGGCTGGAAGCGGGCAGACCTGCACGTACATACAACCTGTTCCTTTGACGTCCTTCCTGTGAGAGATCTGCATCCAGAAAGCCTTTATGATAAAGCCCTTAATCTTGGAATGGATTATGTAACATTTACGGACCATGATACCGTGGAAGCATGCGAGATTCTCGGATGGGACCGTGAAAAGTTTGTTCCAGGGGTTGAGATGAGTGTGTACGACCCTGAATTTGCAGGACATGTCCTGCACATTAACGTTTTCGAACTTGACAGGGATAATTTTTTTGAACTCAGAGAAATTGCGGAAATCGAGCATAATCTGAAAAGCTTTATCAAGTACCTCAAGCGGCATAAACTTCCTTTTGTTTACAATCATCCTTTCTGGTTTGAATTCCATCGTGAACCGAATCCGTCTGCAGTACCCAGACTGGCAAGGCTTTTCCCAGTACTGGAATACAATATGAATGAACCCAAACAGAAAAACGGGCTTACTATTGCCCTGGCTGAGAAATTCGGAAAAGGCATTGCTGCGACAACCGACTCTCATTCTGGGAAACTAGGAAAGGTGTACACTCTTGCAAAGGGCGATAGCTTCAAAGATTTTTTCAGAAATGTAGAAAAAGGTAAAAATTACATTGTACCTGAAGACCTTACCAGGGAACTTCTAATTGATGAAATGAATACCTGGATAGATCTGATTTTTGAAAAAAGCCAGAAAAACAGGGATATAAAAAACTACCTTACTGGAATAAAATCCCTGGATGCAATGGTCAGGATTTCCAGGAGCGAACTACTAAACAATTTCCCCGGGCTCAACAAAACAACCATGAGTCTGCTTTATCTGATCTCAAACACAGGGCTTCCGGCTTCATTTTATCTCCATACGGAAGAGAGTTTAGCAAAAGAAATTGAAAAACAAATCGAGAGGGAAAAGCAAAGTTAATACATGTTTTTAACTATTTTAGGCTTGTGTCTCTCATTAAACTTTTTTTGATACTTCCGTTCACTAAACTTCTTTGATTTTTGCCTTTCACTAAACTCCCTTATTTGAGATTCTTAAACTCTGAATATAAACTTAGGTACTTTTTGATTTTAGAGGTACTTTTCAATTTCTGAAAAATCTACCCTGGCAGTTGAATCCAGGGAAATTGGAGTGATTGAGACGTGTCCTTTCTGCATGATGGCGTGCACATCAGTACCTTCTTTTTCTTCCTGGATCAGGTCGCCTGCAATCCAGTAATAGGGTCTGCCCCTTGGGTCGTGTCTCTCCTCGACATCTGTTTTAAAGATTTTTCGTGCAAGGCGGGTTATCTCTATAGGGGTATCCTCTTCAGCATGATAGGGAATATTAATGTTTAGAAGATCCACGTTTTCCGGCATGCCGTGCCTCAAGACATTCCGAGCAACTCTATTTACTACCTTTATTCCGGTTTCAAAACGCTCTCTATGGTAGTCCCTGGGATCATCAAATTTCAATCCTTCATCGAGTACCTGCATGGAGGCGGCAATTGCAGGCACACCGTAGCTTGCAGCTTCAAGAGCTCCTCCAATGGTCCCTGAAGTAGTAATAGTATCTGTACTTATATTCTCCCCAATATTAAAACCAGAAAGCACCAGGTCAGGCATTTCCTTTAGAATCGTGAAAATGCCCAGGATTACAGCATCTGTAGGGGTTCCTCCCACAGAATAAGCAGGTATGCCTCCAGCATTCGTTTTCGTGATTCGAAGGGGCTCAAAGATAGAAATCGAGCGCCCGACTCCGCTTTGCTGGACAGCAGGAGCCGAAATCGTAACATCTCCAAGATCTGAAACACTGTCAAAAGCGGCTTTCAAACCTGTGGAATAAACACCATCATCATTAGTAACAAGAATTTTTGGGGCCATCAGCCTTCCAATAAGTTGTCGGATAATTTAAAATTAATGGAAAGGATATATGCTTCAGGAAATACATTAACACTTCAAATACGCTTTAAATGTAAAATGAAGTGGCAAATAAAATGGCAAAATAAAATGGCAAAACAAAATGGCAAAATAAAGAAAACGCCAAAAAAGAAAAGTTAATTTAGGGCTGAGCTCTAGAATTTACCAAGCCCCATTCAAAATAGCATAATAACATCTCATCTCGCAGTTCGTATCTTAACCGAATACAAACGGAAACGGATCTGCATATGCTTTGAGTTCAGATTTAGTTCAGATTTAGAACTCAGAACACTGTTTTTATGGTATATACATAGAGATGGTGAACCCCTATGGCAAACATCATCAATCTTACTACCAGAAACTCCAGATTGTGGAGCCAATGAGTCATTTCTACAAGTTTTTCTGAGCGTAAGATTCGTTTTCCTTTTATCGTTTCTACAATTTCATTTAAGCTTTCTAACATCATTTTATCAAAACCCCACTGATAATGTATTCTATCCGGTAGGTCCTCAAAGCATTCCATGTTAGAAAGTGCTCTGAATACTTACCCTAATCCAACGATATCTCAAAAAGGCACTTTATGTTTGAAAATGCCTTACATAGTATACACTATCCGACGTGATCTCAATGAGGCATCTTCATGTCGAAAATGCACTATTTACCCCACCGACTCTAGCTTTAGAAGCTTGTGATATTAAAAGATGTTGACCCTGCATGAAAGAATTTTATGTGAACGCGTAGACAATATCCGAGTGTTCCGATCAACACTTTAGCCAAAAGGTATGAGAAAGAAGCTGAACATTGATAGCATAAATTACCAAGCTAGAAATTCAGAGCAGATTATATAAGCCATAGGTCGAAAATATAGATTAATAAAAATTATCCATGAGTTAATTTCCTATGCCCTGCAAGACAGGATCAAGTGCAAAACCCTAATCCGGTAAAAGAAAAGGATAGAAAGCAGCTTCCAGAATCAAAAATTAAATTGCACTTCAGATTACTACAACTTTATTTTTATTTTTCTGCCGACGGCTCGGGAAAATCCGACTCAACCTTTTAACGATCCGCCTGCAAACCTCGTCCATGAGTTTCCAGTAACCTCTGAACTGCCGGTAGATTTCTTCCACATCTTCTTCCTGGCAGGCGTGTTCACTTTTGATCCTTAAATCTATCATCTCAAGAGCTTTGACAGTTTCTTCCTCATTCATGAGCCCGACTTTGGAAGTCATTCTCATGCAAGACTTTGGAGACTAGTAGTTGAATGTAATCTATTTCTGTCGACTTTAAGAAGATCTCTACAGAACCTTACCAGAAAAGATACATCAAATCTCATTTTTACATTCTATGCTTCTATAACCCGAAACCTCCTCAACTGACACAGAGCAGTGCAAATTTAATATAATGATACCGTTATCCATCTAGTATTTCCTATAAATCAAAATTTATTATTATCCAATATCCCCCAATCAATTTCACGAGGATTTATTAAATGGACAAGTACGAAAAGGTATTCGAGCTGGCTAAACGCCGGGGGTTTTTGTGGAACTCCTTTGAGCTGTATGGCGGAAGCCGGGGATTTTATGATTACGGGCCTCTTGGGAGCACACTGAAGAGGCGCATAGAACAGACCTGGAGAGAGTTTTACGTTATTCAGGAAGGGTTTATGGAGATCGAGTGCCCGACAATCGGGCTCGAAGAAGTGTTTATTGCGTCAGGGCACGTAGGAGGTTTTTCTGATCCCCTGTGCGAGTGCATGAACTGTAAAGAGGCATTCCGGGCTGACCACCTTGTAGAAAATGTAATGGACGCCGCCGGAACTCTAAGCGCAGAAGACCTCACTAAAGTCATAAGGGAAAATGAGATCCGATGCCCAGAATGCGGTGGCGAATTTAGGGAAGCCTACGAATTTAACCTGATGTTCAAAACCACAATCGGTCCAGGCACTGGAAGGCAGGGGTACCTCAGGCCGGAAACGGCACAGGGGATGTTTGTCGATTTCCAGAGGCTGTCCAAGTTCTACAGGGATAAACTGCCTTTTGGGGCAGTGCAGATCGGAAAATCCTATAGAAACGAGATTGCGCCAAGACAGGGCGTAATCCGGCTCAGGGAGTTCACGCAGGCCGAGTGTGAGATTTTCGTTGATCCCAGGAACAAGAAACATCCCAACTTCGAGCGTTTTGCAGACAGGGAGCTTATGCTTTATTCGCAGGAGGCACAGCAGAAAGGCGAATCCTTCAGGATGACTGTGCAGGAGGCTGTAAAAGCTGGAATTATTGCACATGAAATCCTGGGCTACAATATCGCACTTACCAACGAGTTCCTGACAAAGGTTGGGATCGATCCTGCAAGACTTAGGTTCAGGCAACACCTGACCGACGAGATGGCGCATTACGCGATTGACTGCTGGGATGCCGAGATCGAAACTGACCGGTTTGGCTGGGTTGAGATTGTGGGAATTGCCGACAGGACGGATTATGACCTGAAAGCCCACGCAAGAGTCAGCAAGACCGAGCTTTATGTGTATGTTGAATATGACGAGCCGAAAATGGTGACTCGCTTTGCTGTAAACCCGAACATGGGCAAGCTTGGCCCTATCTTTAAGGGCAAGGCAAAAGCTGTTGCAGATGCCTTAAAGCAGCTTTCCGAAGAAGAGCTCTCGAAGAGTGAGATCAAAGTTACTGTAGGCGGAGAGGAATTGACAGTCAGCTCGGATGCAGTAGACTTTGCAGAAAAGACTGTTAAAGTCAGTGGAGAAAATGTAGTTCCTCATGTAATCGAACCTTCCTATGGGATCGACAGAATCTTCTACGGTGTAATGGAGCATGCCTATGAAGAAGAAAATGTGGCTCAAAAGGCTGCCAAATCCGGGCTTAAAGGTGCAGAAGAAGCCGGAAAAGAATCCGAAGCAAAAGATTCCAAAACCAGTAAGGACGAGGGTGAAGCTGAGGGAGAAGAGGAAACCCGCCTTGTCATGCACCTCGCAAGCGCAATTGCCCCGGTCCAGGTGGCAGTTCTCCCACTCCTGACCCGTAAAGAGCTTGCAGACCCTGCAAAAGATATCATTTTAAAACTCAGGGAAAAGACCCTGCTTGTTAATTACGATGATTCCGGAACCATCGGGCGCCGTTACAGGAGAAATGACGAAATCGGAACGCCTTACTGCGTTACTGTAGATTATGATACCCTCAAAGACGGGACTGTAACTATCAGGGACAGGGATTCCATGCGCCAGGTCCGGGCTCCGATTAAAGGGATCGAAAACGTGCTCTACGAACTTATTTACAGAAGCAGGACTTTCGAATCCGCAGGCAGCCCCTTTAATTTCTAAAATTGAAAAACTGAAAGTCCCTGAGCTGTGGGCTAAAAAGCCTGCAGCAAAGTTTTTAATTTTTTATAGACTTATAATTAGATTAATAACTAGATTAGAATCATAATCGGATTAGAATCCGAGAAATTTCTCCGACAGAAATTACCTGAAGTAAGTTAATCCAAAATAAATGACCCTGAAACCGAATGAACGAAAACTTTTTTCCTGAGAAGCCAGCCTGCATGAAGCACCCGCTGATAAAACCCAATACAGTTGAGCAGAGGCTCTATCAGTTGAATCTCGCAGGAAGAGCCCTTGAAGGATCAAGCCTAGTTGTGCTTCCCACAGGACTTGGAAAAACCATTATAGCCCTTTTTGTAATTGCCTCGAGACTTCAGCGTTTTGGAGGAAAAGCCCTGGTTCTCTCCCCAACAAAACCTCTTGTGGAACAGCATGCTGCTTTTTTCAGAGAAGTGATGACTCTTCCCGAAGAAGAGATTCTGGCTTTTACGGGCAGTATTGCCCCTGCGGAGCGGGAAAAGCTCTGGGCGCAGGGAAAACTGATAATATCCACCCCTCAGGTTATTGAAAATGACCTTCTTACAAAAAGAATCAGCCTTGAGGACGTAAACCATATAACCTTTGATGAGGCGCACCGGACAGTCGGAAATTACGCTTATACCTTCATTGCGGGAAAGTATTTTGAGAGTGCAAAAAATCCTCTTGTACTTGGAATTACTGCAAGTCCTGGCAGTTCAGACGAGAAAATTTCTGAGGTCTGCCAGGCTCTGCATGTTGAGAATGTCTCGGTGAAGACTGAGAACGACAGAGATGTTCGCCCTTATGTGCAGGAAAAAAAGGTAGAATGGCTTCAGGTCCAGCTTCCTTCTGAGATGGCTGAAATCCGAGATTATTTAGAAAAAATCGTTAATGGCCGGCTCGGAGCTATAAGAGATCTAGGATTTTCGGCAGGCAGCGGGAAATATGTCTCCAAAAAAGATCTCCTGTTTCTCCAGAAGAAGCTTCAGGGCGAAATCCGGATAGGGGGTGATCCTGAAATTTTTACTGCCTTGTCTGTTGTTGCCGAAATAATGAAGGTAAACCATGCTGTAGAAATGGTTGAGACCCAGGGGCTTGAACCTCTGAGGAAATACCTGGAAAAACTGGATGCAGAAGCCTCTTCAAGCAGCGCAAGCAAGGCTACAAAAAGACTAATGGACGACCTCTACATGAGAAAAGCCTTTTACAGGGTAAAGGAATGCGAGGTTGAACATCCTAAACTTGAGCTTGCAAGGAAAATCGTATCCGAGCAGCTAAAAGAAAGCCCTAACTCCAGGGTAATTGTTTTTACGAATTATAGGGATACGGCAGAGATAGTTGTAAATGCCCTTTCTGGAGTTCCAGAAATTGTCCCCGCCCGCTTTGTAGGACAGGCTTCACGCCGTAAGGACAAAGGGCTTACGCAAAAACAGCAGGTGGAAACTCTCGACAAATTCAGATCAGGAGAATACAACGTACTTGTAGCCACATCAGTTGCTGAAGAAGGACTTGACATTCCCTCAACAGACCTAGTATTATTCTACGAACCTATTCCCTCGGAAATTCGGAGCATCCAGCGTAAGGGCAGGACAGGCAGGCAACAGAAAGGCAGAGTCGTCGTACTTATTACAAAAGACACACGCGACGAAGCGTATTACTGGAGCAGCAGGAACAAAGAAAAAAGGATGTTAAACAGCATACAGAAGCTTGAAGCTCTTCTGGACCCTGATGACTCAAAGCAAGATTTGAGACTTTCAGATTTTGAATCTGAAATTAAAGTTTCAGATTACACAATAAATGAAGCCGAGAGTAAAATAGAAAATGAAAATAAAGCTGAAGATGACAGTAGAGCAGAAAATCTGTTAGAAAAAAATCTGTTAGAAAACAGAGTAGAAAGCTTAAAAGAGAGACAAAAAACGCTTGTCGATTTTGAAACTCTTTCAGGAAAGAAACCTGAATCAGAATTAGAATCAGAACCAGAGCCAGAACCAGCTCAGAGAGTCCCTGAGTTAGGAGCCACCCCTGAAACCCTCAAAATAGTAGTTGACTTTAGGGAAACAAAAAGTGGAGTTGCAAATGTTCTCGACAAGCTTGGAGTAGAGGTTGATTTTGCGGCGCTTGAAATCGGAGATTATGTTGTAAGCGACCGCCTTGCTGTCGAGAGAAAGCGCACGGACGACTTTGCAAATTCCCTTATCGATGGGAAGCGGAATCTCTTTGCGCAATTATCAAACCTTGCAAGAGTATATGAAAAACCCGTTCTTATCGTTGAAGGAACTGAACTTTTCACTTCCAGGCAAATCAATCCGAATGCCATTTACGGCTCCCTGGTATCCATTGCTATTGATTTTGGAGTTTCACTGTTATACTCAAGAGATGAAGAAGAGACTGCTGCAATCTTAAAAGTGCTTGCAAACCGTGAGCAGACCGAAAATAAGCGTGAAGTTAATCCCCATGGAAAGAAGTTAACCAGTACTCTTACTGAGCAGCAGGAATACCTGATCACTGCGATCGCAGATATAGGACCAAAAGCCGCAAGAAACCTTCTTTTACACTTCGGCTCAGTAGAAGCTATTATGAAGGCTGATACCAAAGAACTCAAGAAGGTAAAATTAATAGGGCCAAAAAGAGCAAACAAAATCAGAGAGATCATAGAGGCTCCTTATAAAGGATAAGTGGGAAAAAGTCAAACTTTTTTAGACTTCTTCTTTTTCTTTTCACCTCTCCTTTATCGTCTCTCCTTTATTTTCTCGATCATTCTCTCTCACCCTTATCTTTTTCACCTTATCCTTATTTTATAACTGCCTCAGGCGCTCTACAATCCCAAGCCCTTTTTCAATTAGTTCTAAATCTTCGGCAATACTGCGTGGATCTATTTCATCCTGAAGAGAATCAGCAATATTCACCATCTTTTTAAAGAGGAGGTGTTCCAGTACTTTCCGGTCTTCATGAGTTCCGGATACCTTCCGTGCTCCTGCTGATTTTTCTGCTCTTCCTGCGCCTCCTGCAGGTGCGGCCTGGATTGCAGAGGTTACAGTAGCTGCAGGAGATGTGGATGCAGAGGCTTCAAGAGCTTCAGGAACTGCCCTTCCTGCTTCTTCTTTTTCGGAAGCTATTCTTGAAATCTCTTCTTCTACCAGCTCGACAGCTTTTTCCTCTTCATCTGCAGATTCAGAGGCTCTCAATCCGAGCCGTGATTTTTGCCTGTGTGCCTGGGTTCTTTTTTTAGCTTCAAAAGAAGACCTGTTTTTCTCCGTATAAGGTCTGGGTTCAGGAGCTGGGGCATTTTCAGCTTGTTCCTGAGTTTCCTCTTCTTCCTGGACATCACATATAGGGCAGATTACTGTACCCTGATAACGAAATTTAGGGGCTCCGCAGATTTTACAATGCTCAGCAAGCATTGTGCCTCCAAGTTCAAGGAAGCGTGCTATTCGCTTTACTTTTTTATCTTTTTCAGAATCCATATCTAACCTTCCTTTGCTCACAGCTTCTAATGCATTTGCTTCTCGTTTATTTTATAAAATTTTTACTGTAGCTCCTGTATATGAAGTTAATTTATCCTATGTAAACTGGAGAAAGCAGTAAATCCAGAATCACGAAGGAAAGACCCTAAAGCAAGTAGCTTTAAAAATTACCGATAATATTTTATATAACATGCCTATCTTAGACTAATCTATTAGCTCTTATTTTTACACAATAATTAACTGCGAAGGTGATTCGAGTGCCATCAAATGATTCAGTAGAAGTTATTAGACAATGTCTTCAGGTCTTAGAAAGTATAACCAGTGACTCTTCCGTTCCAAGAAATATCAGGCGTTCCGTGAATGAAATAATGGACATACTGAACAACGAATCCGAGCCTCTCTTTCTTAGAGCAGCATCAAGCATTTCCATTCTCGAAGATATAAGCAATGATCCTAACCTTCCTCTGCACACGAGGACTTTAATATGGAATCTCTCAAGTCAGCTCGAGACAATTCCTGTAGATGAATAGTAAATACAGATTTTAAATAATATAAAGAAAGAATTTGCTCTGGAGTACAGTCTGAGAGCAGATAAACTCCAGGAATAAGCAAGCTCAGGATACGCTTCTTAAGACGATCCTGTTAAAAATCCCAAACTTCAACTAATTCTAAAAAATAGCCGGAAGGGAACGCCTTATATTTTTACTGGCATTTCGAGCTAGTTTTGGAATCATCTCTGGAAGTTAAAGGATAACGACTACGAAAAAAGCTTTTCCCTTCTTTTTTATACCTTTTTTCAGGACCCAGATAAAAATCCTAGATCTTAAAACCAGAGTATAAAAGGATAATGGATATAAAAGATCAAGTTATGAATATAAAAGATAAAGGTATAAATATAAAATACCTAGACTAGAAAATTTTGAAAAAGTAAGAGTTGTAAAGTGTTACAGGGAATAATAAATAGAATTTTAATTAAGTTCAAATCATAAAAATTTAAACAAATTAAGCTCGATCCATACAGGAAGAAGGCTGATAAAAACTGATAAGCATTGAAGGGGGTATGAAAAAATATTGCTTGAAGAAATTTCAGTCAGGATAAGAGAAAATTTTGAGGCTAAAGATCGCATAAGGGAAGAAGGACTGAAAATCTCTAGAGAAATTGTCAGAGAATGCAGGACAGCCTCATTTGCCCTTCATGGACAGGACTTTGAAAAAGCAGATAAGAATATTAAAATAGCCGGAAAAGCGCTTAAGGAGCTTGAAATTCTCTTCGAAGGGCATGCTGACATCTATCATGCAGGTTTTGTAGAACATGCCCAACAGGAATATTCGGAGGTTGCAGTTCTAAGCAGCCTGCTGAAGGAAGAAGGAGACAGGTTCCCTTTTCCTGAAGAATTAAGAGTCGAATATGCAGCTTACCTTAACGGGCTTGGGGATGTTGTAGGGGAGCTTAGAAGGCATGTTCTGGACCTCATAAGGAAAGAATCCTTTGAGAAAGCTGAAATATTTTTAGGCATAATGGAAAACATCCATGCTATGCTTATGGACTTTGACTACCCCGATGCTATAACCAGGGGACTGAGGAGAAAAACCGATGTATCCCGCTCCATAATAGAAAAGACGCGCGGCGATGTTGTCAATGCAATTGGTCAGAAAAAGCTTGAAATCGCAATGCGGAATCTGGAATCCAGACTTTAGATAGCTTAAGATAAAAGTAATGCTTTTAATACTGGAAAATCAACGTTTTTGGACTAAATTATAATGAAGCATTAAATGAAGCAATAATGAAACATTAAACGAAGTATAAACTTCAGCTAACTAATATACGGCTTATGGTCAACCAGCTAATATACGGTTATAGATTACTGTTAAACCGCTTATTATTTTAACTATTATTTATCTGTTAGACATTTGACTTATGAATATTAAAGACTAAAGTCTCCAAGTTTACTAGTTTAGAAATCCAGTGAGACAGATCTACAATTCCAATAAACTACGATCCCAATAAACTACAATCCCAATAAAGATCTACAATATATTTCAATAGATTCCAACGAATTCCAATAATCTACTACAAGAGGATATGCATGAAATTTGATCCGGAGCAAATAAAAAAGGACGCAAGAGAGAACTTCGACCTTACCTGGAATGAGGGTAAAAAGCTGATCAGGACCCCTACCCTAAACGAACGTTATCCCAGGACAACTCTGAGATATGGAAAAGCCCATCCTGTTTACGATACAATCCAGAAACTCAGAGAAGCCTATCTAAGGATGGGATTTGAAGAGATGATGAATCCTCTAATGGTGGACGATAAAGAGGTACACAAACAATTTGGAAGTGAAGCTCTTGCAGTCCTAGACCGCTGTTTCTATCTGGCAGGCCTGCCAAGACCAAACGTTGGAATTTCCGATGAACGCATCGCGCAGGTAAAAGAGATTCTTGGAGATATAGGCGACGATGGGATAGACAAAATCAGGCAGGTACTCCATTCATATAAAAAAGGAAAGATAGAGGGAGACGACCTTGTGCCTGAAATTTCAGGAGTGCTTGGTGTCTCGGATGCCCTTGTTGCCGATATGATTGACAAAGTTTTCCCGGAGTTTAAAGAGCTTGTGCCCCAGGCAAGCACAAAGACACTCCGCAGCCACATGACCAGCGGCTGGTTCATTTCCCTCGGTGCCCTCCTTGAAAGACAAGAACCTCCTTTCCACTTCTTCTCAATAGACCGCTGTTTCAGGCGAGAACAACAGGAAGATGCCTCAAGGCTCATGACCTATTATTCAGCATCCTGTGTAATCATGGATGAAGACGTGACTGTTGATCATGGAAAAGCTGTTGCAGAAGGGCTGCTATCCCAGTTTGGCTTTGAAAAATTCCTTTTCAGGCCCGATGAGAAACGCAGCAAATACTATATTCCTGACACGCAGACTGAAGTATTTGCCTTTCATCCGAAACTTGTGGGCTCTAACTCAAAGTATTCGGATGGCTGGATCGAGGTTGCAACTTTCGGGATTTATTCCCCAACGGCCCTTGCAGAGTATGATATCCCATACCCTGTCATGAACCTGGGACTTGGAGTGGAAAGGCTAGCAATGATCCTGCATGATGCTCCTGATGTTCGCTCTCTTACCTACCCACAGATTCCGCAATATACGGAATGGGAAATGTCAGATGGAGAACTTGCAAAACAGGTCTTCGTAGATAAGATCCCTGAGACTCCAGAAGGACTTGAGATTGCAGCAGCAATCGTTTCCCAGTGCGAACTGCATGGAGAGGAGCCCAGTCCCTGTGAATTCCCTGCCTGGGAGGGAGAAGTCTGCGGCAGAAAAGTAAAAGTTTCTGTAATCGAGCCCGAAGAAAATACAAAGCTTTGCGGACCTGCAGCTTTCAATGAGGTTGTAGCCTATCAGGGAGATCTCGTAGGAATCCCAAACACTAAAAAGTGGCAAAAAGCCTTTGAAAACCACTCTGCAAGAGCAGGAATCCGTTTCATAGAGGCATTTGCAGCTCTGGCTGCCAGGGAGATCGAAGAAGCTGCGATGTCAGGAGCAAACGAGCACATAGTCAGGGTAAGAATCGCCAAAGTTCCCTCAGAAGTCAACCTGAAGATAGGTCCTATTGCCCAGCGTTATATCACGGGCAAAAAGAGAAAAATCGATATGAGAGGCCCGGTTTTCACGTCTGTAAAAGCGGAATTTATGTGAAGACCAGAAAAGTGTGAAGACCAGAAAAACAGGAGCAAACTACATGCACCCAGATCAAAGCCCTTTTTCAAAGTATTCCGAGCTTAGTAGGTTGATGGAAACCGGCGAGCCTGTATGTGTAAGCTTTGAAACAGGACACGAAATCGGGTGTAAATTTGGCAGCAAAATCGGTTGCAAGGTTGAGCAAGATATCGGGAGCGAAATCGAAAAGGGTAAGGGTATCGAGGAAAAAACCGAGGAGAGAGTAACTGACACACGAGACAAAAAATTTCCTGAAAAATCCTGTTTTCTTTTTTGTGAACTTGTGCAGATGGCTCGTATGGGAGAAGAATTCCAGATTTCAGGGCAGGGCTGCTCCCCAGGAAACTATGTGCTGGGCTTTTCGGAGGAGAGTCCTGCAACGTACTATCTAAACTCCGGAAGATATAAGGACTCGGAGGCTGTGGAAAATGCTGCATTATCGCTCCCAAGATTGAAAAAAAGGTTCTCTTTCATAAGAATCGAGCCCCTTTCCCTGAATAAAGGTAGTTTTGACGTGCTGATTCTTTTCCTGAAGCCCGAAAAAGCTATGCGCATTATTCAGGCCAGCGCCTATTCGGAAGGAAAAAGGGTAGTATTTGATACAATGGGTGCAGCATCGATCTGTGGAGACTGTATTGTACTTGCATACAAGCAGGGCATAGCCCTATCTTTTGGGTGCAAGGGATCAAGAAAGCATAGTGGATATGGAGATTTTGAAGTTCCACTTGGGCTTTCTTTTGAGGAAGCAAACAAAATAGAAGAGACTCTTTCAAAACTTCCGGAAACGAGGGAGTAGAATAAATTGAGGCATTTCCTGGTTTCCTAAAGAAAATGAAGAGTTTTGAAACAATATGTCTTGTATAGACTTGACAGCTGCAAAGACTTGACAGCTGATAGATTTGATAGAAAAGTATAGATTTAACAACCTTCCTTAAATAGTGAAGAAACTGCATTTCGGAACTGGCAAATAATCTATCTCTTGTAACCCATTCTTTTTTTTGAAAAATCTGCAATCAAAAGAAACTCTTTTTTTTCGCAAAAGTGACTGGACGAAGCCGATTTATCCAAGCTCTTACTTGAGAAAAGTCAATAAACAAAACCCCTATTATTCAGAGCCGCCAACGGGATGAGTTTATATAGAAGTACAAACATGTAAAATGAGATTTTAATTCCAAATTCACACTAATGGAGGATTAAATCATGGCAGGACAGCCAATATTCATTTTAAAAGAAGGAAGTAAAAGAACCAGAGGCAGGGATGCCCAGAGTAACAACATCATGGCAGCAAAGGCAGTAGCCGAAGCCGTCAGAACAACCCTTGGTCCCAAGGGCATGGACAAAATGCTCGTGGACTCAATGGGCGATGTAGTTATTACAAACGACGGAGCAACCATCCTCAAAGAGATGGACATCGAACACCCTGCAGCAAAGATGGTAGTAGAAGTAGCCAAGACCCAGGATGAGGAAGTAGGAGATGGCACTACTAGTGCAGCTGTGGTCGCAGGCCAGCTGTTAAGTAAAGCTGAAGATTTAATCGAGCAGGAAATCCACCCGACAATTATCGCAACAGGGTACAGGCTTGCAGCCGAAAAAGCCGTAGAAGTTCTGAACTCACTGGCAATGACAGTAGAAATGTCCAACCGTGACCTGTTAATCAGCATCGCTGAAACCGCAATGACTGGAAAGGGTGCAGAATCCTCCAAAAAGCTCCTTTCCGAGATTGCCGTAGATGCCGTAACCAGCGTTGTAGATACAAACGGAAAGGCGGATATTGACAGGGACAACATCAATGTTGTGAAGAAGGTTGGCGGCAGGATAGAGGATTCCGAGCTTATCAGGGGCATGATCATTGATAAGGAAAGAATTCACCCCAATATGCCTGTAAAAATTAAGGATGCAAAAATCATTCTCCTTAACGCCGCAATCGAACTCAAGGATACTGAAGTAGATGCGGAAATCTCCATAACCTCTCCTGACCAGCTCCAGTCCTTCCTTGATCAGGAAGAGCAGATGCTCAAGAAGATCGTCCAGAAGGTTATTGGCAGCGGGGCAAACGTTGTCTTCTGCCAGAAAGGTATTGAAGAGCTTGCCCAGCATTACCTTGCAAAAGCAGGTATCTTTGCCGTGCGCAGAGTTAAGAAGAGTGACATGGAAAAGCTTGCTAGAGCAACAGGCGGCAAACTCATTACCAATATGGACGAAATCACTCCCGAAGACCTCGGATATGCAGGCCTCGTGGAAGAGAAGAAGGTTGGCGGCGACAACATGACCTTTGTCACAGGTTGTGACAACCCGAAAGCTGTAACTAT
Organism: Methanosarcina sp. UBA293; assembly: GCA_002499445.1. Classification (GTDB taxonomy): domain Archaea; phylum Halobacteriota; class Methanosarcinia; order Methanosarcinales; family Methanosarcinaceae; genus Methanosarcina. The sequence goes on along the minus strand of DALS01000033.1, from coordinate 122,441 downwards.
CCTCCTGCGTGGCGGTACAGAGCATGTTGTTGACAGTATTGACGGTGCTCTTGAAGACGCCCTCCGTGTGGTTGCAGTTGCAATTGAGGATGAAAAGCTCGTTGCAGGCGGCGGCTCCCCTGAAGTTGAGGTTGCCCTCAGGCTCCAGGAATACGCAGCAACTCTCGAAGGTAGAGAACAACTTGCAGTCAAAGCCTATGCCGAAGCTCTCGAGATTATCCCGAGGACTCTTGCAGAAAACGCAGGACTTGATCCCATTGACATGCTCATGGAGCTACGTTCCCAGCACGAGAAAGGCGTAAAAACTGCAGGACTCAATGTTTTCGAAGGCAAAGTTGTTGACATGTGGGAAAACTTTGTAGTTGAGCCTCTCAGAGTAAAGACCCAGGTTATCAATGCAGCCACCGAGTCTGCTGTCATGATTCTAAGGATTGACGATATCATAGCTTCTACCCGTGCAGCCCCAGGCCCAGAAGAAATGGGCGGAATGCCCCCAGGAATGGGCGGAATGCCAGGCGGAATGCCCCCAATGATGTAATCCGAAAAAGTAAATAATAAAACTATTCTGGGATAAACAGGAAGAGGCACGGTTTTCAACTGTGCCCCTCCATTTAGCCCTTAAAAGTTGAAGTCTGAAAAGCAACTTTCCGACCTTAATCGGAAGCCCATGTGAATCTCCATATAATTTCCTTTTTTCAGGCTTTTAACTTTAAAATCAAGAGATTATTTGTTTTACGCTAATGTTTTACAGGACTTTATACCATTTCGGAGTTTTTATACCACTTCGAGATTTGTACTTATTTCTTTTCAAGACAACTAAGAATATCTTCAGCGCCTAGTTTTATTTTTATAATTCTGGTTCTGCCCCTCTGTCCTTTGCCGGAAAAGTCTGCATCTATGTAGTTAAGCGCCTGGAGCCTGTTGACAATTCCGTAAAAGCGAGTGTATCCCAGTTGGGTTAATTCATGGAAGGACTTGTAAAGCTCACCTGCCTGGATTTCTCCTTTTCTTGCTACTAGTTTGAGCAGGTGTTTTTCAGGGTCGGACAGGAGGCTTATGCCCCTGCAGAGATGGAGCAGCTTGGATGCTTCGTAAGCTTTTTCCACATCTTCGGAAGAGATATTGCGGCTTCCCCTGCGTTCGGCATTAAACCCGGAACGCTTAAGAAGGTCGATTCCAACCCTGAGGTCTCCAGTTCTTTCTACATACGAGACCACAAGTTCCAGTAACTCGTCAGAAATTACCTTTGGATAAAAGCCGTATTTTACCCTGTCTCTGAGAATATCAAGAATCTCAGGGCTTCCATATCTAGGGAAGGGGATATCTTCAGGCAGAAAAACCGAATTTACCCTTGAGTCCAGACAATAGAGGTCAGATGCATCATTTACAATTCCAATGACCCCTATTTTTACTCCTGGATATTGTTCATGTGCCCTTAGCAGCGAATACATCACCTCATTGGCATGCCCTTCATAGCAGAGATAATTGAGGTCATCCAGAGCAACAAGCAGGACTTTTTCCGAAGAAATAAGGAAATTAATAACAGTTTCAAAGATCTTCCTGAACGCAATTCCAGAGTTAGGAGGAGAGATTCCAGAAAGTTTCCTGTAAATCCTTGACATTACCGCAAAGCGCGTGGAATCAATCTGGCAGTTGACTTTGACGGTAACAACACCAGGCGCATGGGCTTCAACTTCCCTGAACACCTTCATAACTGCGCTGGTCTTTCCTGTCCCAGGAGGACCTACAAGCAAACAATTAAAAGGACGCATACCGCGCAGAGCTGGCTTGAGCGCAAATCTGAGCGCATTCAACTGTGATTCCCTATGGGGAAAATATTCAGGGAGATAATCAGGCTCAAGCACAGAAAGGTCCTTAAATAGGGTCTCATCCCAGAGTAGTATATCATTACCTTTCAAGGGGTTACTCCATAGATTATTAATCTGTATTATTAATATTGAAAGCTCTGACTGTAAAAATATTTTGAACGGAAAAGTACCTAAATATTAAACAGGATTTTACACAATAAACCTACTTAAACAAGAAATTCAGCTTCGTTATCAATAATTTAATTCCTGAAAAGCTGGGTTTTGATAAATATCCAACTGTTTTTTCTAAATTTTTAATAAATATGTTTTAGTACATTTAACTTTTTTGAATTGTCATTCAATAGAAATAATTTCAGCCACAAAAACAATAAACTAGTGATACGAGCCAAATATACCAGGCAAGAACCTCAAAAAGGACAAACTCTCAAAATATTTATTTGACAAATTAAAGGATTTATAGAAACCTTCTAAATCTGTTTTTATCCAAAAATTTATAAAAACTAGATCGGTAAGATACTCAGGGAAAGAAAAATGTCTTTTTGATCAAACTTTTCTCAAAAGTTTGTGAGCAAGCTTTTCTCAAAAGTTTGTGAGCAAACATTTTTGAAAAAAGTCGCTTTATCAGGAGACATGTGCACGCACAACTAATACCTCGGCTTTTGCATGTCTTATAACCTTTTCCGTGACTCCTCCCAGGAGAAAATTATCTAGTCCGGCTTTTCCCTGTGTTCCCATGACAATCATATCAATGTCATTTTGTTCTGTGAAATTTAGAATTTCCTGGGCAGGGTATCCCTGTAGGAGAACCGGATTTACAGGAACTCTAACCTCTTTTCCAATTTCCTCAATCTCAGCAACGGCCTCACTTCCTTCTTTTCCTATCTCCCAGTCGTAACTCTCAGGCATGATAGGAGAGCAGCAGGAAATGTTGGCAACGTACACGGCATAGACCTCAGCTCCGGTACTTTTTGCGATTTCAAGCCCTGAAAGAGCTGCAATTTTTGCGTTTTCCGAGCCATCGATTGCAAGCAGGATTTTCCTGTAAGGCTTTCGTTTCATAATGTGTCCTCCTGATACGCTTTCTTGAATTTGAAGTCCGGTTTTTCACTATGGCTCTCTGCATACGGCATTGGCTGAGTTTATTTCATACTCATGACCACAACTGAAGAACTTATCAGGTTTAATTCTCTCACGTGTGACAAGTACCGGAATTTTTGAATTTCTCACAACTTTCTCGGATACGCTTCCAAGCATGAAACGTTCAGCCCCGCTTTTTCCAGTAGAGCCTACGACAATAAGGTCAACTTTCTGGTCCTCTGCAAAATCAAGGATTTTCTCAGCCGGATTTCCTTTAAGCAGTATGGGTGCAGCTTCTATTCCAGCAGCCCTTGCACTTTCTTCTATGCAGCATATTGATTCGCGACCAAGTTTCTCAAACTGCTCGCTGGTATTTTTTACCCATGATTCATCCATCAGAATTGAGTCAAAAAATGTTATATCAATAACATATACGGCATAGATTTTTGCCCCAATACACCTAGCAATCTCTATCCCTAAATCAGCCACACATTCAGAGGCTTTTGAGCCGTCAGTAGCGATTAGAACTCGTTTTTGTGGTTTAGATTTAAGTTCACTCCTTTCCTCCATACTTATCCCCCTTGTAATGCCGGATTATCATTGAGCCGATACTAAAACCCATTTTGTTGTCAACTGATTTAGATAGCTAGAGCCTCTTCCGTGACAGGAGGGTTAACTGCTTAATAAAAAGATAAGATTTAAAGAAAGATTTTGAGTTTTAGTAAGCTCATTTATATTTTGAACCTTTATGCTTTAAACCCTTGTGTTTTTCACTGTCTTTTCCCGTGCACAACAAGTACCGGAACTTTTGCATGCCTGACTACCTTTTCGGATACACTTCCGAGAAGGAAGCGTTCAACATCGGTTTTTCCGACTGAGCCTATGACAATCATGTCAACATCATGCTTTTCTGCAAAATCGAGGATCTTTTCAGCCGGACGCCCTTCAAGAATTATGAATTCCACTTCAACTCTGGCTGTTTCTGCGGCTTCTTCCACTATAGCAGTCAGTTCAAGTCCAAAGGTCTTAAAATGTTCTTCCATAGCTGTTTTCCATTTAGGATCCCTCATTTCATGAGGGTAGCCAGCCGTGTCAATAACATACAGGGCATAGACTTTCCCCTGGCTTAATCTTGCAATTTCCATCCCGGCATTTATCGCCTGTTTGCCACTTTCCGAGCCATCAGTAGCGATCAGAATTTTTTTATAAAGATCACTTTCCATTACCCTTTCTCCTCCCCATCTACCCTATACTTCAAGCTGATTACTTGATGGTCTGATTCTTAACAACTTCAAGCTGATTACTTGATGGTCTGATTCTTAACAGATTGTTCCCAACAGAGTTAGATCCCCAAAGAATCAGATTTATCTCATCTGCCTGCTCAGAACCAGATCGTGCCTCTAACCCAGTAACCCAGATTTATACCTGTAGCTGGATTATTGTGGCTGGGTTATTGTAGCTGGATTATTGTAGCTGGGTTATGCCTGTATCAATTTTTTCTCACTTTTGTGTCTTTCTCGAACAACCAGCACCGGAATTTTTGCATGCCTTACTATTTTTTCCGATACGCTGCCAAGTAGAGCACGTTCATATCCGCCTTTTCCAAGCGACCCCACTATGATCATATCGATATTGTTATCTTCTGAGAAGCTCAAAATCTTTTCAGCCGGATGGCCTTTGAGAACCCTGGTTTCTACTTCCAATCCGGCAGCTTTTCCAAGCTTCTCCACATAAGAGGTCGCCTCATTCCCTGCTCTCTCGAATTCATCAAGTGTTTCCTTTGACCAGATTTTATCTAGAGTAACTGAGCGATAAGGCGTTATATCAATGACATATAGGGCATATACTTTTGCCCCACTGCACCCAAACATCTCTATCCCGAAATCTGCGGCTTCATTTGCAGTTTCTGAACCGTCGGTAGCAATCAGTATTTGTCTTCTTGGTCCACATTCGATATCAGTAATTCCTTCCATACTATCCCCTCATGTTCTCGATTGTTATCCTGATTTTATTCCTGTACCCCTAGGTTCATCCTTTCTACGGGCTTACAGTTTTTAAGTAATTTCAGAGCTAGAGGTCGCAATTAGAATCCTTCAAGCTTGGGCTCTAGATTTTGAGCTTCTCAAAAGATGCTCTGACCACTTCATTTTACTCCCTATCTGAATATCGATGTGTTCATATTAATAATTTTCATCCAATCTTCTCCCAAGAAAAAAAATATGTCCATGAAGGCAAAAACTATATACTTCAGAATATAATTAATAAAGAGGAGGACAGATCTTGAGTAAATTGGGGACCAGGTCGACTCAAATCAAATTCTTAGAAAATTTACTTCTAGTACTCTTTATTATCGTTTTTATCTTCGGAAGCGGCTGCGTTAAGGATTTTGAAGAAAAAAGCTACTACAATGTTAAGAGTATGGATATCTCAGCAGACCGCACAGGAGCGGCTTTTGTAGACCTGAATGTCACAACATATATCGAAAAATCTCAAGGGGACACTGCAAAGAATTCCTCGCTTCTTCTTAAAGCCTATAGCAGGGAGAGCGGGCTGCTTGAAGCACAGAAGAAGATAGAACTCGGAGTGATAAAAAAAGGAGATACAAAGTCCGTGAGTCAGGTTTTGACCCTTCCGAAAACCGGAGGATACGATCTCCGTTCTGTCCTGTTTGAGGAAAATGTCCAGAAAGGCAGTGGAGAAATTAAAGTTTACAATCTGGATGCTCTACCAGCCGAGGTTCAGAAAACAGGGCTTGAGATTCCGGAAATGGACTTCAGGGTTAAAAAAGTGGAAGACGGAAAAGTCCTTGTTGAAAACGATATCTATCTAACAAATGAAGGAAGGGAAACCAGCAAGGATTTCCGTATGCTTGTTAAGATACGCGAAATGGATGCCGGGCTCCTTGCGGATAAAGTCTGGACGCGCACAGGAGAAATCAGGCCCGAAGCTACAGTTATCCGGAGCGTCAACCTGACAATGCCTGACCAGTACAATTACATTGTCGAAGTTCTGATCTGGGATGATAATACAATAGTCGAACGTGGAGAAGGCTACATTCGACTCAGACCCATAGTTGAGGTTAAAGACAAAAATACAATTAAAACTCGGGAAATCCAGACAAGTGAATTCGAAAATGTAGTAGAACCTGAAATGATTCCTGAAGAGGAATATAGGGGTGAAAAAGGCGCAACACCAGGGTTCAGCCTGTCTTTATCTGCAATCCTGCTCGGTTCAGTAGCAATTCTCAGGAGACGGTTTGCGTGAGTGAAGCATTAGATAGGAGTGAAACATTAGGTATGAAACCAGAGGCAAAAGCGGAAAAAGTGTCAGATATGGGGGAGAACTTCAAAAAAGGAGTTTTCCTTATTTCCATGCTGCTTCTGCTTGTGGCTACCTTCCAGCTCTATTCTTCCATAGGGCGAATAATCGAAATATGGTTCGAGTATCAATATATCCCAATTTTCAGAGCGATTTACAACTTCATTGTCCTGCTTGTAAGCCTGTACATCATCAGGCTTTATATCATAAAACGCTGAAAATTTGCGAAAATAGAAAATTGCTAATTGAATAAGAAACCATTGATCGAAAAGGGCTTGAAGTTTCAGGCCTCTTCAATCAGCTTTTTTACGGTTTCGAGCACAAGGATTGCATCTTCCCTTTTTATGTCAACTTCATTACCTGTACAAAAATCTAAAATTAAATTTTTCTTTTCTTCCGGGATCAGTCCTCTTTTAGCTCCTTCTTTTACAAGCCCCAGATAACTCCGGTCAGGGTAATAGGTGTCAATTGCAAGCTGCAGGAGATCGTTATGCTCTTTCTCATTAAAAATTCCTGAGACAAATGCAGCTTTCAGAGTTTCTCTTATATTGACAAGAGGCACGGAAATGGGCTCAAAAGTGTCAGGATTTGTGCTTACTGCGACCTCGTCATCGGATTCGATTACGCCGTCTCTGTACCATCCATAAATCTTTCCTACCCCTACCATTCCATGGGTATCCAGCTCCGAAGCCCGTAGAGCTCCCATGCTAGCGCCTCCTACTACTTTTATGCCTGCATCAAGCGCAGACAGAATCTCCCTGTGTCCTACAGCAGCTCTGTCAAAAAAGATTCCGTCTATTATCCCTATGACCTTATACCCTTTCTGGATGAAATTTTCAATCTGGAATCGGCGTACAGGAGGCTGATAATTTGCCCTGAGGACTTTTCTTGCGTCCTCGTGGCTGATGCTGTTGCCTGTAAAGATTACCGCTCTTGCCTTCATCGTCTCTTCCACGGTTTTTCGTTTTTATCCCTTGAAAAGTCTTTCTTCCTTCGGGAACTGATCCTTTTGCCTTTGCGGTCCTGGTCAATAGTGAAAAGCTCAAAGCCAGGGATGATTACTCTAACAGCCGGCACTTTAACCTCTTCCCTTGAGAGATCTACTACCAGCACTCTTTCGGCAAGATCCTTGAGTTTTTCAAGTATCACATCGATATTTTCTGCAGGAGTTTTCCTAGACAGGTCCTGTACTTCAGAAAGGGAAGTTTTTTCACCTTCTTCAAACCAGAACCAGTTCAAGCGTTTCATGCGGTCATATCCCACACTTCGGATAAAACCTTCCCTGTCCGTATCTTCCCTTGCTCCCTGAATCTGGACAACTCGTGACTGAGCTGCTTCGGTTATAGCTCGCGCAACTGCAATTTCAGGTTTCAGGTGAGAACCTGCTCCCATTACAAGAAGCGCCGGATCTTTCAGCTTTACATCGTCAGTTGCCGCAATTACTGTCGGAATGCCAGTATCGTTCGGAACCAGCCAGACCTTGAGTTCTATTTCTGCATCCTTGAACTTGCTGGCAAGCTCGTACAAATACCCATCTTCTTCAGTTAGCACAATTTCTTTTCCAAGGTTACGGGAAAATTGCGCTATGCTGATTGCGTCCCTTTCTATAACCTCGAGCAGCCCATGGAGAATAGCTTCCTCAATTATGTTTCCGGACGCCAGCCCATTGGTATTGCTTAAGAAAAGTTTCTGACACCTTCCAGGCGAGTCGTATGGATGGTAAACTGAATTGGCGCTTACGAACACCTCTTCTTTATTCATCAAATCATATGCCCCAACCCACTCAAGCAAAGATTGGGGAAAATAAGGCGGCTGGGGCAGAATCAGCTTGGCTGGATCGAGCACTGTGCAATCTTTTACAGCGTCGGCATAGGATTCCACAAGAGATGGAGCAGAAATCCCGCCTGCAATATTCGCATTCAACCCAGGGCGCTCTGCAAGGCAGCGCTCAAAACTCTCCATTATAGCTGAAATCCTAGCCCTCTGCTCGGTCGAGCCCTTGCCTGAGTAAATACTGATGGCTCCCTTTGCGGCACTGGGGCGGATTGCCGAGAAAATAGGGATTCCAAGTCGGTCCAGGTTTGTAATGTCTGCAATTCGAGTAACACCTATCCTTTTTATCTCGTCTTTAGTGTTTTCCAGGGTTGTGACTTCGTCATATACTCGCTGTGTACCTTCGAGATATGAGATCGATTTGTCAAGTTTTATTTCAGGCATAGTTAGAAACCTTCTCATCTCTTGTATATATTTTTTATTTTTCGGGACTTTCGGATTTATCAGAAGATCCTAGCTGGCTTATTTAACAGTTTTAGCAAGTGAATATAAATGGAATACAACAGAATCTAAACAGAATAACGCTATATATTGAAGGATCATAGGTATGTAAGAGGGCTTATAAGGGGGTTTTGTCCGACGAATCTCAAAAGACTGCTTTTGGAAGAAAATGTAGGAGGCTTTGATCTCCTGTTGAGAACCATATGTGGGGTGCTTTCAACTCTCATGCTGGCGACAGGCTTTGTAAAAAAATCTCCCTGGAAGTGGGTTGTTGCAGCGATAGCTTTCACGGGACTCCTCAGCTCAATCCTGAGACACTGCACTCCCTATTCCATTCTTGGGATCAGTACCATAGAGAAAAATAAAAATCCTGTGAAGGAAGTATATTTTAATGAACAATACTTCAGAAGATATTAATTCTTCAGTAATTCTCCAGTTTTTTTTCAGCATATGTGCACTCAAATGCAAAGTATGTAATCAAAAATACTGTTATTCAACTTCTTTTTTTGTAAATGTGGGTCTCAGGACAAATTTTTAAGCTCAAGCTGGTTTTTTTCAGGATTTTGCCCAGTATCTATCTTTTTATCCAAGTTTTGAATCTCTCAATTTTTAGATGCTCTAGCACGCTTAACTTCAGTCGTGTTGATTATATAAATTTGATAATATTTCACTGAATACTGAGATTAAACATAAGATGAAAGAAAAATGAATAACAAAAAAGACTGTGAAGTTAGATGTGCAGAATGTGGAAAGTGGTTCAGTTCACAAATTATTCAATTTGAGGATGAAGAATCGTTTCTGCACTCTGTAACGTACAAAAATACAGAATCATACCCCCATTGTAATAAAATGGTTACCTACGACAAGGAAATTATGAGATTCGTGGAAAAAGACAGTACCGGTAAAGTCATTAAAAAAACAAGATATATATGATTTTCAACGTTGATTTTTAATAATAATCCTTAGCGAAAATCCCAACGATAATCTATATATAAAAAAATGTTGAGCGGCACAAAATGAGCCGCTGATTGTATATCTATTTATTTTTCTAGAAGCCCAAAGGCAACTATATAGCCTCTCGGGTTGGCAACTTCCCCGGTGTTTCCTGTAGGCACCAGTAGCATACCGTTTCCTATAGACGGTCCGCCTATACCAATTGGGGCTCCTACATTGAATTCCCATAGCTCTTCGCCAGTTTCGGCATCATACGCCCTGAGGATTCCCGAGGTTATAAGCGGGGTTTCAAATGGAACTCCATAATCATTAAACGGATACATTACGCCCGTTTCTTTGTTCCCTACAGCCGTAGTGGTACCTGAGAATATTATTCCATTGGTTACCAGCGGAGACACCCAGGTCGGGAATTCAGTCTTATGTTCCCACCTGACCTCTCCTGTCTTCAGGTCAAGGGCAGCAACGGAGCCGTTTCCTATTCCATTTGTCATGGAGTCAAATGCAGGCTCAACATGACCTTCACCGGGCCTGCTGAAGAAATTCGATCCCTGATTGCTTACAGCCACATAGAGGTTATTTTCGTCAAAGGCTGAATATGACATAACTCCACCACTTACACTGGGCCAGACCGGTCCGCTGCCGTTTGGCATGGCTGGAACGTCTGTGCGGTAAAGATAAGCAACGTTTGTCCACCAGACTGGCTTTCCTGTAGTTGAATTCATTGCCATAATGTCTCCTCTCTTATTGTGACCAATAACTATTTTTTCGGAGCTCTTGCTAGAGTTAATAGTGACGAGATTAGTTCCCCAGCAAGTATCCCAATCATGAGTATCCGGAATGGTGACGTTTAGAACCGTACCTGTCTCTATTAGGGGTGTCGCCCACAGAATCTTACCAGTCTTTATATTAATGGCAATCACATTGTTTGCATACTGATTCTCCCCAGGTCTGCTGGATGCATCAAAGTCAGGCGCAGGATTGCCACAGGGCAGATAGACTACGCCTTTGTCAGTATCGATAGCTCCACCAGTCCATACTGTGGCGCCGCCGTTAACGCTGGCGTTCTCTCCCTCAACCCAATCACCCACTGCAGTATAGGTCTGCCAGACTATTTTGCCAGTATTTTTATTGAGGGCAGTCACTGTTCCCTTATTAGGAGCAGGACCCTCAAGAACTACATCTCCAAACGCAGATCCAAGAATCAGATAATCCTTCCATACGAGTGGAGGTGAAGTAAGAACGAATGACCCTCCCACAGGCTGCAAGGCCGACGATTCCCAGATTTTCTTTCCATTCTCGGCATTCAGGGCTATTACAGTTCCGTTAGGACCGGTTGGAGCGTAAATCACTCCGTTGTCGTAGGCTACGCCATGTGCAGGCTGGGGAGACGTTACATTAACGTCGTACTTCCACTTGTTCAAGCCAGTATCCATATCAAGAGCAATGACCTGATACTTGTTATTTTGAACATACCCTGTCTTTCCTACAATCAAAGGCGAATTCTCAATTACAGACCCCGTGTTAAGAATCCACTTAACCTCTAGCTGATTTATATTGTCTTTGCCTATCTGCGTCTGATTACTATGCCTGGACATGGAATCATCATAATTAATCATATTCCAGTTCTGACCCACTGCAATAGCTGAGCAGGTTATTGTAATTAAGATAAGAGACGCTAAGATTAGCGGTAACTTTTGTTTCACCATACCACCTCTTTATAAAATCACCACCTTCGGAATTTGAGGATCTGCTTTAAACCGATAAGTAGAGTTTTGCAAGAATTTCATTTTTTGACATTGAAGTTAGGCAGATCTTCTCGTATGATAAATAATCCCCATTGCTCCCAAAGTTTAGACAACTATCAATTATTATGATATATATAATATATTTTGTTGTTTAAGAGTTTATATTTACATAATAATTAATTTTTTAATTAATTATTATGTAAATAGGAAATAAAGAATATAATTACTGAGCTTATTTTAAATCATAAGTTACCGGTTTTTATTCGTCTATGCAAGTCTTAAAGATTAAAATCCGTGAGAAAAATTTTAGAATCTCTCTTAAAAATGCATCCGAGTTAGAGCTCATATTTAATCTGCTGCTAATGATTTCAGATTTTAACGTGGACTGCCTGCTTATACATGTTCTCATTTAGCTCTTTATCTTCTCACCTGTTGCGTGCAACTGGTTATAAAGTGCCTGATATCCAATCATCTGGTCTTGAATTCTAGCTGTTTCACACTTCAGTTTCCACCGCCTACGGAGTGAGGAATCTATTAACTTTTTATATCCAGTCGTTATCATAAAATTTTATAAAAACCCCATTAATTAAAAAACCATTAATTTATGCGATAACTATAGTATAAAGGATTATAGAAATAGAATATAGAACTAAAAAAGGTAGAACTAAAAAGGGAATCTCAAGAGATCATTTAACCCCAAATCTCTGGTAGTAATGCACTTGAACTAACTGGCTTGAAGAAAGTCTTTTACCTCTGTTGTCTCCGGTATGAAAGCGACATTCACAATGATGCTGTTACAAGCTGATTCAGGATTTCAATTTGCAGGAGAGCAGCATAAGCATCACAACCTGCTGACTAACTTACTAGTTAAGCCTCTGGAGCAAATGAAAAGGGATCAAAGATGAGCACCATGACTATTGAGTGGGATAAGATTATCCCTTATCAACAATCAGCTAACGAAGTATTAACTGCGTTCGGTACTGATGCACGAAGCGGCTTGAGTGAAGGGGAAGCTCAGGCGCGGCTCGATAGGTACGGCAAGAATGAATTGATGGCGGAAAAGCCTGTGCCTGCATGGAGAAAATTCCTGGCACAATTTCAAGATGTGCTCGTTATCCTGCTGCTTATCGCGACATTAGTTTCGGCTGGAATGTGGCTGTATGAACGCAATTCAGCACTGCCTTATGAGGCAATTGCAATCTTTGCTGTCGTACTACTCAATGCAATCATGGGATATATTCAGCAATCACGAGCAGAGGAGGCAATGGCTGCACTTCGCCAGATGACAGCAGCACAAGCTAGTGTAATCCGGAACGGTACACGACAAAGCATTCCGGCAACTGAGATCGTGCCCGGCGACATTATCATCATTGAAGAAGGCAATACTATCCCTGCGGATGCCCGAGTTATTCAGTCAACTGCGCTTCAAACAGCCGAAGCAGCCTTGACGGGAGAGAGCCTGCCTGTTTTGAAGGATGAGCTCCCGATTGCAGAAGAGGTCGGGCTTGGTGACCGTGATAATATGATCTTTAGCGGCACTGTAGCTGTTTACGGGCACGGGAGTGCAGTGGTTACAGCAACTGGAATGAAAACCGAAATGGGACGCATTGCCGGCATGCTCAAAGAAACGCCGATCGAAACTACGCCGCTACAAAAAGAACTTCACCGCGTTGGCAAACTGCTCGGAGCCGTTGTTATCGTCATTTCCATCGTAATAATTACAACAGTCATCTTAGTCGAAGATGTAAGAAGTTTCTCAGCCCTTTTTGACGTCCTCATTTTAGGCGTAGCACTTGCGGTTGCAGCAGTGCCGGAAAGCTTGCCTGCAGTGGTTACAGTCGTGCTCTCTCTTGGTGTGCAGCGCATGGCACGAAAAAATGCCATTGTGCGCCATCTCGCGGCTGTCGAAACTCTCGGCTCCGCGAATGTCATTGCCTCTGATAAAACTGGTACGCTTACAAAGAACGAAATGACTGTACTTGCAGTTATTACAGCAAGCGGGCGTGTAAATTTAGAAGGTACGGGTTATATTCCCGAAGGTGAAGTGCGCAGGGAAGGAGGAGGGAAAATTGATGGCGCACTTCATTTCGAACTCGTACGTGCGCTTGCAGCTGCTGACCGCGCTAGCAATGCCGTGCTACTTGAGCGGGATGGGCGCTGGGTGGTACACGGCGACCCGACTGAAGGAGCATTGATTGTTGCGGCGCGTAAAGCTGGACTGGAAGCCGAGGCACTCAACGCACGATTAGAACGTGTTGGAGAAGTGCCTTTCTCCTCAGAGCGCAAACTGATGAGCACGGTCCACACTGACGCCGAACAGGAAGAAAGGCTGCTTGCTTTTACGAAAGGCGCACCAGATGTATTGCTTGCCCGCTGTACACAGGAACTTGTAGGGGACGAGATCAAACTTCTGACTGCGGAACGTCGCGCAGAAATTTTGAAGAGTAATGAAGAACTGGCAGGCGAAGCTTTGCGAACACTTGCAGTCGCTTTCCGTACACTGCCAAAGGATGTGATGAAGCAGGAAGAGTTTGATGAACACGTCGAGAAAGACCTTGTCTTCCTGGGATTAATTGGTATGATCGACCCGCCGCGCTTGGAGGCAAAAGATGCAGTTGCACGTGCTATGGCTGCAGGTGTTCGCCCGATTATGATTACCGGCGATCATCCTAAAACCGCCACAGTTATTGCCGCAGGCCTCGGCATTCCAACTTATGGGAAGGCTGTTACAGGTATTGAGCTTGAGAAGATGCCTGAAGAGAAGCTTGACCAGATGGTTCAGGAAGTGTCAGTCTATGCACGTGTAAACCCCGAACACAAACTTCGGATTGTAAAAGCATTACAGCGCGGAGGAGCAATTGTGGCAATGACAGGCGACGGGGTCAATGATGCGCCTGCTTTGAAAACTGCCGATATCGGAGTGGCAATGGGTATAACTGGAACGGATGTTTCCAAAGAAGCTTCCGATGTTATTCTTGCGGACGACAATTTCGCGACCATTGTCGGGGCTGTCGAAGAGGGACGTGCGATCTTCTCAAATATCCGTAAGTTCTTACGCTACCTTCTTTCATCAAACCTTGGGGAAGTAATGATAATGTTCTTCGGCTTGCTGCTGGCAGATGTGATAGGGCTGACTGCAGAAAGCGGTAGGATAGCACTGCCCCTGCTTGCGACTCAGATCCTTTGGATCAACCTTGTCACGGACGGCCCGCCTGCACTTGCCCTAGGCGTTGACCCGGCTGACCCGGGACTGATGAAAAAACCGCCGCGCCCACGGGAAGAAGGGGTGATTACCCGCAGCATGTGGGCTGGTAACCTCTTTACCGGTATAATCATGGCACTCGGAACGTTATTCATACTAGATACAAGCCTGCCTGGAGGTTTGGTTGAAGGCTCGGGCAGCTTGCGTTACGCGCAGACGATGGCGTTTACAACGGTAGTTTTCTTTTCACTTTTCGTTGTTTTCAACGCACGTTCGGATAAGCAGAGTGCTTTTGTAGGATTATTCTCAAACAAATGGCTATGGGGAGCGGTCCTATTGTCTCTTTTGTTGCAGGTAGCAGTTGTTTACATCCCATTTCTGCAGCAGGCGTTTTCGACTGTGAGCTTGAGTCCTGACGATTGGCTACTCTGCGCAGCAGTAGCAAGTTCGGTGCTGTGGCTACGCGAATTAAGCAAAATGGCTATACGTGTGAGGGAAAAATGAACAAAGTTCGGAGTCGAAATTTTGGGGAGCGAAACAAAAGGGATCCTTCTTCCGAGACAGGCTGGCCCAAGGATCATTCGTGCCTGAGTGAGTCCACAGGTTTCATTTTTGCGGCTTTTCTTGCCGGATAAACTCCTGAAACAAAGCCTACGAGGACAGCTACAAAAAAACCTGCTACTATGAGGCTGAAAGGAAACACGATAGGCAGCTTGAGGAGGGTTTCAACGCCGTAAGCGCCTGCGATTCCTACTGTACTACCGAGAATGCCCCCGAAAACTCCAAGCATGATTGATTCGACCATGAAAAGGAAAAGAATATCAAAAGCTGTGAATCCTAGCGATTTGAGCACTCCTATCTCTCTTGTCCTTTCAGTCACGCTCACGAGCATTATATTCATGATCCCTATTGAGCCGACCAGCAGGGAGATAAGCGCAACTGCAGTCAAGAAAGAACTGAGGGCTGCAGCCATCATGTCTGTTTGTTTCAAAACTTCAGCCTGATTGATGAGGAAATAAGGGCGCGACTCTTTGTCTGCAAGTTCCCTGTCGGGAATCCCAAACTTTCGGGCAAGGCGCTTGTCTGCTTCATCCGCAGTCTCCTGAATTGTTGCAGAATCTTCAGCCATTGCAAAAATCCCACCATAGTCATTTTCGCCAAGGATTTCATTCATGACCCCAATTGGAATAAGAATGGCCTCGTTGTCATCATACGCCTGGACAACGGTATTTTCCGGGTTCTGGATTATTGCCTTAACTTTAAAGGTCTTTGTAACTTTTTCATCTTCCCCGACTCTGAAAGCTATATTTATGGAGTTCCGGACCGAAATACCTCGGTCGAATTTCTCGTTTGCAACCTTATGTCCGATAACCGCCACGTACCCATCATTGTCATTGATGAAGGTCCCTTTTTGAAGCTTTGTATTCGCTACCTCATCGTAAGATTGTCCAACCCCTGTTACGATAATATTTTTGGTTTCAGACATGTAAGTAACTTCAGCGGCTTGTGATTTCAAAGGCGAGACACCCGAGATCCCGGGCGTACTCTCAACTGTCTTTAGCTCATTGTCGTAAAAAAGCTTGGGCTGCATTCCCTGAAAAAAGATAAAGTTTGACCCTAAATTGGTTACTTCATTCGTAAAATGCTGGTTGAAACTTGCTCCAAGGGACACATTTGCAATTACGGCTGCGACTCCTATAACGATTCCAAGCACTGTAAGAGTTGAACGCAGTTTTGCACTTGTAATGCTTCCAAATGCGATTTTTACTGCACTGAAAAGGGGGATCATAATGAGACTCCGTTTTACAGATTTCATAAGACACACTACAGGACAGGGTAAATAAACGGTTATAATAAGAAATTCTAAGAAGAAAGGTTCGATTAAAAAATAACAGGAAGATATATAGATGTTTCTTAAAATTCGACCCGAAACTCCTGCTGATTATCCTGCAATAACCCAGGTAAATGACCTTGCCTTCGGGCAGCCAAGTGAAGGAAAACTCGTTGAGAAACTGAGGAAAAATCCAAAGTTTATCCCTGAACTTTCACTTGTGGCAGAGATTAATGGAAAAATAGCTGGCTATATCCTCTTTTTCCCTGTAGTAATCAAATTAGAGAACAGAGAGGAAAAAGAAACGATTTCACTTGCGCCGGTTGCAGTTTTACCTGAATTCCAGAGGAAGGGCATAGGAAGCAAACTCATACAAGAAGGGATCGAAGCCTGCCAGCATCTGGGATATGATTCCATCATCGTCCTGGGGCATTCTGAATATTATCCGAAATTCGGGTTTAAACAGGTAAATATGTGGGGAATAAAAGATCCCTTTGGCGCACCGGCTGAAGCGTTTATGGCGCTGGAATTGAAAGAAGGAGCACTTGAAGGAGCTTGCGGGGTTGTAATCTATCCGGATCAGTTCCTTGAGGTTTGAAAAATACGAGCAGGATTAAAAGAATAAAAATTGGAGACAGAAAGAAAATAGCTGGAAATAGAAAGAAAACAAAATAAATCAGAGAATTGGGGTCAGGCTTGACTCGGTTCTTCTGAACTCAGGCTTAGACAGATGAGAAGCTGAAATCAGTTTTCCTAGTTCTCTTGATTTCTCAAGCAAACCGGGTCTGGAGGAGACTTCAAGTTTGTCCGTACCTGCTGCAACAATAGTTTCCAGAACATCAAAGCCGAGGTAGTAAAGAAGGCCAGCGGTGTATTCAAAATATGGTTTAAAGGCGTCTCTATCTGAGCTACCCTGGGAAAAGACAAGAATCAGTTTTTTATTATCAAGCCTACTCGAGAAATTAGGATTTAAGAAAGCTGTCAGACGGTCAATTAAGAGTTTAGTCTGACCAGTCATTTGCCACATGTAAACTGGAGAGCCAAGTACAACAGCATCTGCTGTTTTGATTTCTCGATAGAGTTCCTGCATATCATCGCCTATATGACAGCAGCCTGATTCTTGGCATCTGCAGCAGGCATCACAGCTCTTAATATTTAAAGAAGCTAAATTATAAATTACTTTTTCTGCGCCGTTTTCAGCAGCTCCGTCTAGAATTGCGTTTATAAGCTTTGCAGTGTTTCCATTGATGTTAGGGCTACCCACCAATCCAAGGATTTTAATGTTAGAACCCCCGTTCAAACGATTAAAGGTTAAAATTTCAAACAAAGTAAACAAGAGTATAAACAGCAGATAAACATAAAAATGTTTCTCTTTATGAAATAAATATAACAGTATGTCCGAAAAATTCGGTCGGAAAAAGAAGAGAGAAAGGAATAGAAAAAAATTAAAAAGTGACAGGATAAGAGAGGATTATCCTTCTTTAAGATTTTTCCTGTTCATTTTTCCCGTCCTCATTTAAGTTCTCTTTAATTTTGTTTCTCTTCATTTTTAAAAGAGCGAAGAGTCCAACTCCTCCAAGAAGTACAATGAGTGCTTTGAAACCAGAAATCGGAAACTTCTTCTCTTTTGATTCTTCCACAGGTAATGCTTTATAGGCATCGTAATCGGAAATCGAGACTCCAAAAAAAGCCGAATCGCCCGAATAATAATCTACAAGACCGGACAATAGCTCCTGTATTGAAACCTTACTTTTAAAGTCCTCTCCCACAGAAATTTCTATTATTCCTTTTGAACCTGCGCCCCTTATCTCTCCCATTTCAAGGGCAACGGAATCAACAATCTCTGGAGTAGTGCTAAGTTTTTCATTCTCCCTAGGATAAGCCCTGATAATGAATGAGTCGACAAAAGGAGCAATTTCCTCGATCTGTGATGCATTATAATTAAGCGGGAGACTTGCTAAGATTGATACATTTCCGCTGACCTCTTTACTGGCCGTCTCAAATAGTACCTTGTAGTCAACTTCACATTCTTTAGAGCCCTCCTGGACAGAAGAGTTTACGTAGATGGCGATCCCGTCAAAGGGGGCAAGAGATTTTTCGTTATAGTCAAGTGCCGTATCCAGAAAATTCTGGCAGGTATCTCCAGCTCCTTTTTCTGTGCAGTTTACACCTTCCAGAATCAAGGCGTATACGGAGATTCCTTCCTCATGAGCCATTTTCACAAAACGCTCATACTGCCATAAATCCTCGCTCATTACGTTGAGGAAAATCGTATCTATGCCTGAGGAATCAAGTTCCTCTACAAGAGCAGAAAAATTATATCCGTATGGGGAAGAAAGCCTGATTCCGGAAAGTCCGACATCATACTCAGGGAACAGTGATTCTGCATCACTGGGCTTGTTCAGGTTTAGGTTTTCCTGTGCCTGTGAGTCCACTTCAGGAGCATCGGCTTTGGAACTCAGCTCGGACTCGGGCGTGACTTGAGGCTCAGAAAGAGCTCCGGATTCAGAATCAACTCCAAGCTCGGAAATATTCCCAGAATTATTTTCAAAATCACTGTCTGAAGAAACCTTATCTTCTCCTTGAACTGAAACTACCTTGACTGTAGGCTCGGTCCCTACAAATTTCCGAACCAGTACGTAATCGACTGCCATATAGCCTGTGTTGTCTGACGCATCCCGATAAGAAGCCGCATACAGATAAATATGCATTGGGGAATCTGTTATAGAATCATTTGAAACGAAGTCCATTTTCGAGTCCCTGATACCATTTTTATACCAAGAAACTTGGCGAGTGTCATTTTCCTCATACCAGGCAATTCCTGAGGTATACCATTCCTCTTCAGGAACACTGACATCAGTGAGATCAGGAAAAGTACTCTTTTCCTTCATGTAAGTTGTTTCCAGGCCCACGCGGCTTTCATTGGCAAATTCGGTCTCATGTTTGATTTCATTTTTTCTGTCATCTATCTGGTCCATGAAACCTTGATGCAATATAGGCCCTCTGTCATCCATGCCTGTGGTGACTTTCATTCTTTTGACAACAAACATAGAATTGATATCAAAACTGGCTTTGCTGTAGATTATAGATGAGTCATAAGCCTTGAGAGCTGCAACATTACAGCTCCCATTTTTAACCTTAACCAAACCTCCTCCTGCATTTTTAGCATTCCAAATAAGGTAGTTGAGGCTACTGCCCTCGAAGCTATCAAAGAAGTCAAATGTCTTTTCTCCACTGCTCATGGCTTCAGCTTCTGGGTTCCCGTACCTCATGAGAATTTTGCTGGTTTTGTTTGCAGGGAGAGATGAAATCTTGACCCAGATAAGAGCTTTCTCATTTTCAAGGTCCCAGGTTTCAATCCAGTAGTTGAGTGTTCTATTTTCCAAAGAAAATCGAATGTCTGAGCCGTCACTTTTTGCCTCTGAGAAGTTAAAATTAGTAGAGTCCAAACTAACAGGGACAGGGTATCCTTCTAGGGTTTTGCCTGCGTTCTCAGTAACTAAGATTTCCTGAGAGAAACTCCATGAATTCCCTTTTGTGGATAGAGCCCGCGTGTCATCCGCAGTAGCGAGGGCACATCCTGCCAATAAAAGTATAAAGAATATAGTGATGATTCCATATACGGTAGACCTTTTTGCCATCGTTAGAAGCCTCCTGTAAGCCTTAATCAAACCGACTGAGCATTAAAAATGAAAATCTTGACAAGTAATGATTATTTTACTAGGAACAATAAACCTTTTCATAAATACTTGCCTAAAATAATAAAGATAATCATATTATTAATTTTTATAATAACAGTTTAAAAAAGATGTAAAGTTCAAAGAACAATATTCCGAAAAAATAATAAAGAATCTTTTCAATTACAGATCCGATGACTCTTTTATCCAGCACTGAATTGAGAAAACTTGTACAGGCAAACCCTCCTTTGCTTGAAAATGCCATTGATATAGAAACCCAGATCCAGCCCAATGGACTTGAACTTACCCTAAAAGAAGTAAAAACAATAGAAGGATCTGGAGCTGTGGATTTTGATAATTCTGAGAGAAAGCTTCCAGATGGAAAAACCCTTGAATTTAGGAGTGATGGTTGGATTCACCTACCAAAGGGAGTTTATAAGGTACTTTTCAACGAGATCGTAAATATTCCAATGAATCTGGCTGCAATCGCAAAGCCACGGTCAACCCTTATTCGCTGTGGGGCTACCCTTGAAACCGCAGTGTGGGATGCTGGATACAGGGGACGCAGCGAGTCAATGCTTGTAGTTTACAACCCGGCGGGTTTCAGGCTGAAAAAAGACGCCCGAATAATGCAGCTTTTATTCTATACTTTGGATGGGAAAATAGAGAAAGGCTATTCAGGAGTCTACCAGAATGAAAATACAAAATAAATTCTAAAAAAGCTTATATAAGCTTTTTTCAAGTTCTTTTTTAACTTTTTTTCATATATTTCCCTAGCTCTTTTTCAGCTTTTCCCTAGCGTCCCCCAAGTTCATTTCAAGCACTCTAGCTATCGATTTATCATGATAAAACGGATACCATCGGAGTAAACAATACTTGTCAGGTATCCTTAAAAAATTCACCGATAAAGTTATCACCTATTTTGCAATATCACAGCCTATGAACACTATAGGTAAATCCATAAGGATGGAGCGCATATTCGATCGAAATACCGGTAATTCCATCATTATCCCTATGGATCATGGAGTTGGCGCAGGTCCAATTGAAGGACTTAAAAACCTTCAGGAAGCTGTAAACAAGGTCGCAGAAGGTGGAGCAAACGCTGTGCTTGGGCACATGGGACTTGCCAAACATGGGCACCGAGGATATGGACACGATGTAGGTCTTATAATCCACCTATCAGCCTCAACTTCCCTTTCTCTTGATCCAAACCATAAAGTTCTGGTAACAACCGTAGAAGAAGCTATAAAAGTCGGAGCCGATGCAGTATCAGTTCATATAAACGTAGGAGCTGAAGACGAATGCGAGATGTTGCAGGGACTTGGTTATGTGGCAGGAAAATGTGATGAGTGGGGAATTCCGCTCCTTGCCATGATGTACCCGCGTGGAAAAAAAGTCCGCTCTGAATATGACGTGGATGCCGTAAAACATACAGCTAGAGTCGGAGCCGAGCTTGGGGCAGATATAATCAAGACAAACTATACCGGAAGTCCAGAAACTTTTAAAGAAGTTGTTGACGGGTGTCCTGTACCTGTAATCATTGCAGGGGGCCCAAAGGTAGAATCAGAGCAGGAATTACTGCAGATGATCGAAGGATCTCTCGAAGCCGGTGGACGTGGTGTAGCCATAGGAAGAAATGTTTTCCAGGCAAAAGATCCCACCGGTCTTGTCCAGAAAATTGCAAAAATTGTTCATGAAGGGGTAAGTGCAAAAGAACTGTAGAAATTCGGCAGGTAAGCCTGAAGGTTAAAATTAACATGAAAAATTAAAAGCGGAATCTTAAAGTCGGAAAGAAGGGATAAAGCCAGAAGAATGAATTTCATTTTTCCAGTAGAAATGATGGGGTTTAATTTTTTTAACAAGTCGCTCCAGTCCGAAATTTCTGAAATTAAAAAAATATGAGCTGCTTATTCTTCAGCAGCCCCGATTGTTGCAGTATACTCAAAGTTCTCAGTGTTTTTGGGAAGGATCAAGAGTGTCCATTTTCCCACAGCTCCAGGAACAGTATAGGTTTCCACAAAGGTTGTAGTTCCTCCCTGGTAATTTCCCTGGTCATTAGTTTTCATACTGTCCGTAATTCTTAGGGACATATATGGAATAGGATATGGCGGCTGCGGGTAAGTATCAGCTACTATGTTAACTGAACCACTGTATTTTGTGTTTACAAGGACAGGGGTGACCTCGTTTCCTGAAGGGTCTACCAGACTCACATTAAAGGAAGGTGTAAGATTCCGGTTACCTCCGGTAGTATACAGGCTATAACCATACTGGTAGGCTTTAATTTCCAGGGTTATGGGGCCATCTGTCCTGGCTTCAAAAGTATTCTCATAAGGCTTTTCTGGAACCGGAAGGATACGGAAGTTAAGGGAAACTATTTCCTCGTAATCCCGGATTCCGGGGTCGTCAATATTTAAGTCAAGACTGCCGCTATAGCTGCCCTTTGCATTAGCCGGCACTTTAAGTGTCAGTTTGACAATAGCTGTCTGTCCAGCTTTTATATTATCAGGAGCCTCTATGCGTATTGCATTGTCTCCAATGGCCTGCTGCAGCATCTCTTCTGATGAAGCTATACTTTCAGCGTAGATAATGCTTCCTCCTTCGGCAAGCTCAGGAGAAATTGTAATATCTTTATCGCCTGTGTTCCTCAGCTTTATCTCATAAGTATAATCCTTCCCGGCTTCTACAAGATCATTTACATAAGGTGTAAGAATCTGGACTGAAGGCTTTACCCATACCTGTATATTCAACTGCATTGTGCCCGGGAAACTAGAATAATACCCGGCTATGTCTCCTTCAGGCACTTTTTCCGTGAAAGCAATGAGTGCGGCATAGCTTCCAAGGTCGGAATCCTTTGGGATGTCCACCTTTACCTGAAATTCTTGTTTTTCTCCAGGCTTCAGATTCTTTTCGGAGGGACTTATGCTGATCCAGTTTTCATTTATGAAATTTTCCGTGTAAGGAGTGATTAAAGGTTTAGGCTTCAATTCAATTGTCTTGTTGTCTTTGTTCTCAACAGTTACAGTAAAGTTTTTGCTGTCTCCGGGCTCAAGTGTCAGATACTTATAAGCCGGGTCAACCTTGATCTTCTCAAATTCAGGGAAACAATCTCTGGCATAAGCCGATGATGACACAACGCTTGCCCCCCCGATTTTTGGTTGTACTTCTATTGCAGGCATGGCAGAGTCTCTATCTCCTGCTCCTGCGCAGGCAATTGAAACTATTGATATGGCAAGGAGCCCGCATATGACTCCTTTTAATGCCTTAGTATTCAGTATACTCATATTTTTACCTCACTTATTGTCTACTAAGGCGGGAAACTTATAAAATAATTACTTAAACTTCGAACCAATTTGTAGTTATTTCTAAAAAATAAAGAGTTAAAAAGCCGGTTTTTTGTTTTCCACTTTTTTATGCATCTTGCTTCAAAAAAGTAATTAAATTACCACCAAAGTTCTAACTTTTGATAGTTTCAGCTTTTACCTGTAAGATCTGGAAATTCGGACATTCCGAAAAGAGATAAACAGAAAAAAGATATCAAGTCTCAAAAACAAATTCTAGTAGATAATTAATTGATGTGTATTTGATGTATGTAACAGCAATCGTACAAAAATTACCGATTATAAACTATTCTGGGATAAAATAATTCTGGGATAAAATAAAATTTTTTGTTTTAAAAAAGGAAGGTATTTATTTTCAGGAAGGTGTGCATTTTCTTGTTTAAAGAGAGAGTATTCGATAGACTTTCAAGTGCAGGATTTAGGGTAAAAGAGAAATACAAATCCAGAAAGACACCGTCATATGAAACTCTTTTTGGGTCCAGTCCTATAATTGTCGCTGATTTTGTTGAAGTAGAGGAAGATCTTTTCCGCATCTATGATTCTCCTCCTAAACTTAATTCCAGATCAATCGACCCGGAACTTATTGATAATCTCAGAGAATACTTTAGAACAAGGTCCCAGCAGGAAGTTTCTGAGATCTTTGAAGAGGTTCGCAAAATTTTGGAGAGTAGGGAATTTGAAGGTGGTTTCCAGAAAGCGGCTGAAGAGGAGATCCCTATTAATCAAAGGACAAGAATAAAAAAGATCTCAAAAGATGCTTTTAAAGCCTTTTTGGAAACGGCTTCCGAAACGGCTTCCTATGGAAGGAAGCAAATAAAAAGCGCCTCAAAAGTTGCTTCTTCAAAAGCCTCATCAATAGCATCCGAAAGAAAAGAATCAGTAATAAATGTCTCGAAAAATCTCAATGAAAGATGGAATAACCTAAGTCCTGGAGACCGCAAAATCATTTCTGAATTGTTAGTTGCAATGATCGAAATCGGACTGCTTAAAGGAGCCAGCCGTAGTAAACAGGCTGCGTTCGCGGTTCTATCAAGCATCTCCAGACATCAGACCCCTGGAAGGAAAGATCTAGAAGATTTTACAGAAGGATTGCTGAAACTTTTCAAACGCAGGCACTAAAGCAAGAGAGCAAGAAAATTATAAAAATGTTCTTGAATCAGATTCCTGAATAAAAATGCCAGTGATTAAAAGTATCCAGGATTAAAAATCTGTGAACTTAAAACCTGAAGGGTTTGCTTATAGCTCTCACAAAACTTGCAGGGCTTTCCCCTATAACCCAGTTTTCAGCATTCCTTATTAGATATGTGTGATCAGAAATCTGCTCTAACCCGCCAGCATCGTAATTTCCTATTATCAAGGAAAAAATCCGGGCTTTTCTTTCGGCTTTTATCTCATTCCATTCCCGAATAAGGGGTACTTCTGACAGTTCTGAAAACCCGTCTGTAAGGAAAAGAAGATCCGCTCCCTCAAAGGCGTTCTCATTTTTCATAGCTTTAAGACCTGCGCGAAGTGCGGTATTGAAATCGGTGCCCCCTCCAAAAGTAAATTTCAGAAATTCGAGAAACTCCTGTCCCATGCGCTTTTTATTCGTAAGCTCAATTTCAACAGTCTGCCACTTTGAGGAGAAAAGAATTACTTTAACATCCCTGTTTTCCTTAAGCATTCTTCCTGCAACTGCCAGAAGTACAGCTTTTGCAAGTAGCTCAGGGCTTCCCCGCATTGAGGCTGAGGTGTCTACCAGGGCGACTACAGGCCCTTTTCTCTTTTTTCCTGCCGTATCCGAGTTCCAGTTCTCCCCTTTTAACTGGTAGGTCAGGAGTTTTCCTTCTAGCATATCAGCATAGAATTTGCGCTTCAAGAGAGGATTTTTCAGCTTTACGGCTTCGGCTGGGAGCAGGGTCTGGATATTGCCTGAAAAAGTAACCGAATGCACTTCACTTTTACTGTACGGTGAGAGGCTCAGCTTTTTTGAGCCATATTCAAGTTCGATTCTTCCAACCTGCTCAAGAATATTTTTAAGGTCTGAACTTTTTCTGAGAATTGTAACATATTTTTCAAGATTTCCGAAGTATTCCCTGTGAAGAGCTTTCAAGGAGTGATCCCAGGCTCTGCCCGGAAAGAGCATTGAGAGAATTTCAAGCATTTCAAGGTGATCTTGAAGGATAGGGATAAGCTCTTCAATTTTTGCAGCTATGCTTTCTTCTATAACAGAATCCAGGGCTTCTCCTGCCTTTTCTGAAGACATAAACTTCAGAGTCATTGAAGCGAGTTTTTCGGACCCGGGATCCAAAGTTTTTCCAGCCTTCTGATCTGGACTTCCCAGGTTTTCATATCCAGGGTCTTGCAGCGAACTTTCCTGCTTGCTTTCCTGTTCCAGAGAGCTTTCTTGCTTGAGAAGACTTTCTTGCTCCAGAGAACTTTCCTGCTTGCTTTCCTTGCCTGCCTTTTGGCTGAATAAATCAGGATTCTCCTGCGGCCGGAAATTTTTCTCTGTATGCCGAATTCTGTTTCTTTCCCATATAGCTTGAGTTTCATCGATCAGGTTCCTAAGGGCTTTAAGGCTTCTTTCGAGGTTTTTTGAGAACTTTTTTGAGAACTCGGACTCCATCTTTCCATAGTCATCCAGAAGTGTAAAGAGTTCTTCAAGCAGGGCCCTGAGGATAAAAACGCCTGCAAGGTTGTTGGTTCCTGCAAGATCTTTCATTTCAGCCCAGACTCTGAAATCCTTTAAACCCAGAAAAATTGGATAAAAAACCCCGAATTTACTCATAAATAACTTTTCATCTTTTATTTCATACCCGTCCTCTGAAAAGAGCTCGTAAACGAGAACTTCTGCTATTTCTTCCCTGACCTGTCTTGGCATTCTTCGCGGAGTCGCAAGAACCTCCCTGAGTTCCAGATTCAATATTTTGGAAGGATTGAAAGCCTGGTTAAACGATAAAGATGAACCTGATCCTGGAACGCCTTCGAAATTTTTCTTCCACCTTTTTAATTCCTGCATATCTTTCCTTTCCGGAAATTTCTCTAGTTTTGATAGAATATTATAAGTTTTGGAGAATTTTTATTTCAGCTTTCTCTTGTTGTTTAGAGAATTTTTCAGTTTTCTCTTATTGTTTTGAGGTCTTTATTTCAGTTTTCTCTTGTTGTCCTAAGATATTTTATTCTAACTTTTTCATATTGTTTAGAGATTTTTTGATTTCAGGCTACTTCTTCTGCTTTTTCAATGGCGACATCAAATACCCTGGGTTTCTCCAGCAGGAGGCGTATTTCATTTAGATTGCTTGCAACTTCGTAAATATCCATATTTTTGGAACGGTATTTCATCAGGATTTCCTGGCTGTCCTGTCCCGAAACCCAGAGATTATCCTTCAAGGTGTTCTCAAGCGCTTTTTCTTCTTCCTGGACTTGCCTTCTGAAATAGTTCAGTCTATCTTCCAGATTTTCATACTCTTTTTCGTAGAGCTTCTTATCTCCATAGTCGAGACTGATCTTGAACTCAAAACCATATTTTCTGCGGAATTGCTCTGCCAGAGCTTCAAAGTTCAGGGAACTGTTGACATTGCTGTAATCAAGTCCGAAACTATAGGTATGGGTCGGAAATTCAGTATGGTGTTTCAGCAGGTCAAGGGCATTATCAAACGTAAGATTCCTCTGGGTTCTTCCCCCTGAAAATCTTGAGCTTTTCATGCCACCTGTTGTTTTTCTCTCTTCTTCGTAACACTTATTACAGGCTACAAGGTCCGGAAGTTCCTGCTGCAGGCAACTGTAAATGGAATTTTTCAGGTCAAAAACATCCAGTTTCAGTTTGCCAGTATCCGTACCCCCTGAAACAACCCTATCTAGAATAATTTTTCTGATCGCTTCCTTCTGTTCAGGCACATCCCAGAGCATGTGCTGTAACAGGACAACAGTCATCCGGTTTACGCTGGTATGCCCGTTTACAACCGAGGCTACTCTGAGTATATTTACAATCTTTTTCCAGCGCCTGTCTGAGACAAAAATATTGGAATTTTTAAGCTCCCTTCTAAGTCCCTTTATAATTGTCCTGACCTCGGGGTCAATCTGGAGATCTCTTGCATTCCTCTGGACTTCCCTAATATCCTCTATACTGAGTTTAGTTGAGGGTGTGAAATCTGCCGGATTTTTGAAAATCAGGTCTTCAAGGTTCTCTTCATGCTGAATATAATCCACCCTGTATCTGAATAAAAAACGATCGTAAAGGGCTTCGAGACTTTCATCTTCTTCAGGCAGCTCGTTGGAAGCCCCAAAAACGGAAAAAAGAGGCACCTCAATAAGTTCCTTGCCGTTATGATACTTCCTCTCATTCAGTACAGTCAACAGGCTGTTTAAGATAGAGCTATTTGCCTTGAAAATTTCATCAAGCAGGGCTATATGGGCAGTTGGAAGGTAACCTTCTATCCGCCTGCTGAATTCATCCCTTTCAAGCGCCTTAAGGGAAAGGGGTCCAAATACCTCTTCAGGCGTAGAGAAACGGGTCAAAAGATAATGGAAAAAGTATCCCCCTTCGATAGTTTCACAGATTTTGTTTGCAAGCAGGGTTTTTGCAGTCCCTGGCGGCCCCAGTAAAAGAACATGTTCGCCAGAAAGGAGAGCAAGAAGAGACCCGTTGATTTCAGCGTCCCTTTCTTTAAAGTAGCCTGAAAACTCCTGTTTAATATTAATAATTGTATTTTTTAAATCCAGAGCTCTCATAAATCCCAAAACCTTTATAAAATTCTCTTTATCGTCATCTTGCCTTTAATGTGCGAGAAAGATACTATAATATGAATTGCAATAACCGGTTAGAATGATATTAAAAATGAACTTACTATTTTTACGGATCATGCCTTAATTAATTTTTCTAAAAAATCTTTTCCCTACCACCGATATGCTTTGCGGGTTATGTTTTTTATCAGTGATATATCTTTCTGCCTTAATGCTGAAGTCTGAAGTCCAGATTTTTACCCGATCTCAGCGCCTGTCTGGTATCCACAATCAAAGTTCCTGCCTTCCTACCTTTTATCGTCCGAAGAAGTTATGCATAAGGAAGTTAATCACTAATGCAAATGATCCAATTATGAGAATCATTCGATTCGAAAATTAACCAATATCCTTAAATCAATCAATACTCCGGAAGACCTTGCATGAATAATTTCGAGCGTGAAAAATATAGCCGGCAGATTCTTCTTTTTGGGGAAGAAGGGCAGGAAAAGTTGAAGAAGGCAAAAGTATTGGTTGCCGGAGCAGGCGGGCTTGGAAGTCCGGTTTCTACCTATCTTGCAATAGCTGGAGTGGGAAAGATAATTCTTGCTGATTTCGATTCCGTTGACCCCAGCAATCTAAATAGACAATTCCTGCACCATGAAAAGGATATTGGAAGACTAAAGATAGGATCAGCAAAAGAAAAGTTGCTCTCAATGAACCCGGATATTGAGGTTGAAACAATAGCAGAGATGCTTACCGAGTCAAATCTCGAGACCTTGGTTCCAGAATGTGATATTATAGTTGATGCGCTTGATAACCTCGAAACGAGACATATACTTAACAGGCTTGCTATAAAAAGAAAGATTCCTTTAATTCATGGAGCTGTTACCGGGTATGATGGCCAGGTGACAACAATATTGCCTGGAAAAACCCCCTGTTTCTACTGCATTTTCCCGCGCATTTCCAAAAAAGAAGTTTTTCCAATTTTAGGGACAACTCCAGGAATTATTGGTTCTATCCAGGCAAATGAAGCAATTAAGTTTCTGACAGGGCAGGGAAAACTTCTCGAAGGCCGCCTTCTGTTCTGGAGCGGGCTTTCAGGAAATTTCAGCGAAATCTCACTCTCCAAGCTAAATAATTGCCCGGTCTGTGGATGTCTCAAGGAAGAAAGCGAAAATAAATGAGAATTTTACCTTTCTAAACCAAGCTAAACCTTTATTTCAATTCCCTGTTACCGATTGGTCAATTTTTATATATCTTCAGTAATAATATCCTATAGGGTATCTTATGCGGGGGGATTTTATAAAAAGGAAGACCAAACCAGCTGGAAAAGACGTCAATGCTTGGGACGAGAACTCAAGTTTTTGGTCTTATGGATCTCAAGACCTAAATACTTCAGTACCTAACGCTTCCTCACCTACTTCATTTTTTACTTTTATCCCGAACGTGCCTTATTTTGATCTCCGGATCTATCGGGAGTCCAAGGTAAAATCAGTAATCAAGGTACACAGTGAAGATATGTACCGGCTGCTTGAAAATGTTCATTTTGACGGAGACTATTATAGGATAAAATATATAAGATCAGAGGATTGGGAATACTGCTGGGATCTCGCTGTCAGGGTGCAGTTTTTCGGGAAAATGCTGGGAATGACTCTTTATCCTAAACGCCTAGTTTCACAGAAAGAAAAAAGGGTTGTCTACAGGTCCATGATCCTAGTTAACCCTTACCAGCTTTGGGATGAGACTCTTGTAAATAAATTCTGGAATTTGCAGGAGAGAATTGAATTCCTGATAGCCAGAATTCTTTTTCATGAGTGCGTTCACGTTATAATTTCGCTTGGAAATATCATGCCTTCAGGTTTCGGAAACACAGATATTTATCTCGAATTCAGGAAGATGCTGGAAGTCTCAGTTTCTAAGAAGCTTTCCACTGAGCATAATAACGTGCAGTTTAGACTCTGGAATCTTGTCCTGTTTGGAGCGTCAGGCTCCGAGAGTGAAGAAAAACTACTTGAGAGAGTTCAGGAGATATACGAATTTCTCATCAATGAAAAGTACAGTAACCAGAAAACAGGAAAATCTTTTTATTCTCCTTCGGATAATAAAAAAATCGCCAGAAAATACGCATGGATGGCAGCCGTCAAAGCCGGAGGAAGCACACAGGTTACCAGAAGGATCTGGCAGGTAGAAGCCCGCAGGTTAAGCATTGCACTGAAAGAACTCTTTGACAGAATTGATATGGAATTAAGTAATATGGGCTTTAAATAAAATTAAATAATTATGTTAATATAAAATTGCGTTGACAATATAACATCCTTTGACAATGTAATACCCTGTTATTTTATTCATTGCTTTTCCTCTTTATTGTTTATTTCTAGAGCCGAATCTTATATCTCCTGTTCAAGAACTTTTGCTATTTTTTTCATATCGGGAAGTTCGTGCACAGGATATTCTTCGAAGAATATGATTTTCTGATCCTCGTCGATAATTATGTTCGCTCTCTGGGAGACCCCTTCTTTTTCCCTAAATATTCCATATGCTCTGGCAACCTCTCCATGAGGCCAGAAGTCCGAAAGAAGCTTGATGTGCGTAATTCCCAATTCCCTAGCCCATGCCCTTTTTGATGGTATGGGGTCTACACTTATGCCAAATGCTACTGTGTTCAGCCTGGTGAACAATTCGTGATTCTCTTCAAGTGATTTCATCTGTTCTGCGCAGACTTTGGTCCAGGCAAGCGGGTGGAATGATAGGAGCACTTTCTTGCCAGCAAAGTCATAGAGGTGTACCTCTTTCTGTTTTTGGTCTTTTAACCTGAAATCCTGTATTATGTCCCCAATTTTAATCTCACTCATGGTAAATTCCCCAAATTAATAAAATCAATTATATTTAATAAATTATCTGTCTACTGACCTGTTAACACCTGAAGCATGAAGCACAATCTGAAATGCAAGAAAGAGTAAGACAGCAT
Organism: Methanosarcina sp. UBA293; assembly: GCA_002499445.1. Classification (GTDB taxonomy): domain Archaea; phylum Halobacteriota; class Methanosarcinia; order Methanosarcinales; family Methanosarcinaceae; genus Methanosarcina. The sequence goes on along the minus strand of DALS01000033.1, from coordinate 91,524 downwards.
GAAGCACAATTAGAAGTGAAAGAAAAAGCAAAAACAATGTATACAAGAAAGAAGAAAAACAAAGTATAGGAAGAAACAAATTACGCAAGAAAGAGTAAAATGATACAAATTATAAAAGGTTATAATTATAAAAGGTTAATATTGTTTTCTGCAACTTCAAATTCTATAATAAATTCAGTCCCTTTATCATCTTTCACCTCAAGTTTGCCCCCTAACTGGTCTACAAGCGTAGTTATAAGTTGAAGGCCGAGAGATTCGGAATTTTGTATATCGAAATTTTCAGGCATACCCACTCCATTATCTTTGACTGAAAGAACAAAGGCTAAGTTTTCACAATCGGCTTTATCTCTTTTATCCTCGCCGTTTTTACGTAACCAAGCTTCTCTCCTGAACAGTTCTATTTGAATATCCCCTTTTTCTTTACCTGGAAATGCATGTTTCAGGGAGTTTGAAATGAGTTCATTTACAATTATCCCTAAAGGAACTGCTGTATCCATATCAAAGAAAATACTTTCTTCAAGGTTTATTTCCAAGTTGAGATCTGGATTTCCGAGCCTGTGAGTCTGGAAAAGGTTCCCACTAAGTTTCTGGAGATATGTTGAAAAGTTTAATGTATCAACTTTTCCGTCCCTGTACAACTCTTCGTGGATGAGAGCCATGGATATTACACGATTCTGACATTCCAGAAAGGAATCAAGGACTTCTGAAGTTTGAATGGTTTTCCTGTTTTTGAATCTTTCAGCCTGGAGGTCAAGTAAAGATGAGATAACCTGCAGATTGTTCTTAATCCTGTGATGAATCTCTTTTTTACGGGTAAGCTCAGCCTTTGCAAGAGTCTCTTGTGCCTCTTTCTTTTCGGTTATATCATGGATTGTACCCTGGTATATTCCTGACTTTGTGTAACTGCAAGATATTTTCTGATAGCTTACGCGAACCCATTTAAATCTCCTGTTCCTGCATATTATTCGAAAATCGATTTCTGCATAACAGGAATGCTCAGATGCCTGAATCTTTTTCTTCTCTTCATAAATGAGGGGCAGATCTTCAGGATGGATAAGCTCTTTCCAGATCTTTCCAGATAGGAATTCAGCTTCACTATATCCTGTAATTTCCTCAACATTTCCGTGAAGGAACAAAGGAGTCAAGTTCTCGTTGACCTGGAAAAAGATTCCTTTAAAATTATTTATAAACGACCGATATTTTTCTTCACTTTTTTGAAGTTCTTTCTGCATTTTGTTGCGTTCAGTAACATCGAGCACCGCACCTACAAGCCCATTTATCTCGCCCTCTGCACCAAAAAAAGGGGATTTGAGAACAATAAATTCATTCCCAAGGCAGTTTGGAAGATATCTACTTTTTAATTCGCAGCATTGTTCTATTCCCTGTCTGTAAATCTGAAAGTCCAGTTCGTCGTATTTTTCAATTAGCTCTTTGGGCGCCTGATGTGTAAGTTCGCCATAGACCTTACCTGTTATTTTCTCTTTAGGGAGACCCATAATTTCTTTTGCAAAATGCTTATTACAGCCTATATATTTGCCTTCAGTATTTTTATAAAAAACAGGAACTGGAATTTCATCAAGCATTCTTTCCTTAAAATCCAGGGTTTCCCTCAGGACTTTTTCAGCCTCTCTGACCTGAGTGATGTCCTGCATGACTGTAACCAGCCCGAGAACTTCCCCTCTTTTCCCCTTGAAGGTTGATTTAGTTGCCAGAAAAGTTCTTTTAATCCCATCAGCACAGATACCCTCACATTCAAGAGTCAGACTTTCTCCGGAATTTAGGAGTTCCCAATCAGATTTACCCCATTCCTCAAAATCCCTGAGAATGCTTTGCACTTTTTCAGGTCTTTTCTCATTTTCCTGAAATTTATCTAAGGTCTCAAGTGATACGTCAAGCAGGGTGCGACCAAGAACTGCTTCTTCGGAAAGCCCTACAATTTGCCTGGAAAATGATCTATTAATGCCAAGGATTACCCCTTCAAGATCAGTATATATGACAGGATTCATTAAGCTATTAAGCATATTCCTGAGAAAGGAAAAACCTGCTTTGTATGCTTCTTCCCCTTTTTCAGATCCAGGAAACTGGCAGGAAAATTCTTGATTTATAAAGTCAAGTTTTTTAATTTCATTGTCTGCCAACATTTTCCAGCTCCCTTGTCTTCTATTACCCCTTATGCCTCTTATTTTTCGGACCCAGCTTTGCAGTATATAAGACTACAGTGTTTAATCTACAACACTTTATTATCACAATACTTTATATAGTTACAGTACTTATGAGCCTATCCCAATCTCCTTTTCTTCTCAGGTCTTGCAAAGTTGCCTTCAGCAGGAATTTCCAGAATTTTTTTATTCTCAGTTCATTCTCAGAAACTCGAATGGGCTATTAGGTTCTAGGAAAAGAGATTTTAAGTTTTGGCTGAGTTCTATAACTGAACAAATTCTATAAATGAATAATTCGATAACTTTTTAAATTAATGAGAGTTTTAGAACTATTTTCCATGATCAGAAACTCGATTGATAACTCAAAATTCAAGATTTAGAGAACCAACTTTGAGTTTTGGGTTAGCTCATTAATTAATTGATATTTTACAAATTAAAATCCTTGAAAAAAACTTTGAACAAAAATAGTACAAAGCCTCGTGCGTGATTCGAACACGCGACCTAGTGATTACAAGTCACTCGCTCTACCGGGCTGAGCCAACGAGAAGTGATTTTCTCTTAGCGATTCCATAGACAAGAGAAGGAATACAAAAAGGAAAATTAATGATCACTCCCTTTCAAGAAATTCTATGAAAGAATCTAAATTATGCTCTTTCATTTGAATACAAAAATCATTATTTTTGTCTATGTTTTTGTACTGTTCGTACAAGACATTTAATTGATTATATATTGTTGAGTTTACCGATTTGTACCACTGTGCACAATCTTGAATTATGTTAACAGACATCGGACATAACAACAACGTTAAACCAAATCCTGCTTCCATATCCGGGAAAATTACAAAAGGAAAATTTCTACATGCTTCCGGCCTATTATCGTATATTCTGCATTTTGATTTTATCAATAATGGGCACTGCCCGACTATTGCTTTATAACATCCTTCCAACTCTGATTTTACCGCATTCGATTTTAAAATATTCGCACATTCTTTATCTACATTTTTTAAGATTTTCTCATATTCTTTTCTATAAAAATCAATAATATGATTTTTGCAGCAACTCGCATTACATGATTCAGGACAGCTATAATGTTTAAGTATGCTTTCAGTTTTTGAGATTAACCAGTTGTGTTTTTCAAGACGTCGTCTTCTATTCATAGCATCCACCCAATTGAAAGAAAAAAGAGATGTTAAGTATATAATAGCTATCAATTGCCCTATTTTATGAGAACTTGATATACTGATAATAATCCTTGTATCTTGAAATAATTTCGCATATTTAAGAATGTAGGCACCTTGTCGCTTAATTGGAGAAATGCATGGATTTTGGATGAAAACCGCCCGGTTAAATATCTAAAACGCAGAAAAATGAGCCCGAAAGCGAAGCGTTTCTGAAGTGGGTGGGATTATGGGGGAGCTTCTTATAAACAAATACAGGGGCTTAGAATAAGCCGTCCATTACTCTCAAATTAAGCCAGTATTTACTCATGGACTTTTCGAAATCTTTCCCATTACGTGTTTTCCTGCATACAGCAATGCAATTGAGTATGTCTCAAAGAATCTGTCGGATTCTGGGAATAGTATTAATGGGATTGACATCATGAGAACAAAGAATCCGAATATAAACCATTTAACTGCGTTCGTTATCCCTGTTGACGGATCATTGGAATAAGCGTGTTTTATTTTATAGTATGTCCACATTCCTAGAAGAATAGACCCCGTAAAGAGAAATGCAGCTAGAAATAATAGTGCTTTTATTAATAAACAGTCTTCATATTCGATAAAATTGATAGTGTTGATCGCGTATACTACGAACCATAGTAGTAATGCAGAGAACCCGATAATTTGGATTATTCTATCTTTTATAGAATATGATGGTTCGATTTTATTATAAGTCCGAACACTTTCAGTACCCAATCAATCACCTTTTTCAACACTTAACGATTAACTTTAGTCACTCTTCCTAAATTTATTTTTTTATTTATGCATGCTAACTTTTGCTCTGGTGATTTGCTCACTTCGATAAAAAACCTGCTTTGTTTGTTAAAGTCTGCTTAAATCCGTTCTTCGAGGACAACCAAAAAAACCCATTTTTCACCTTAGATAATTACAAGAGTTCAATTAAAATCGGCTACCGTAAAAATGAGGCGTCTGTCATTGATTTTATGGGTGCCTATGCGGATCAAATATTTTTTGCGCTTAATGATCTATCAACAGAAGGAAATGGACATATTCCTATAAAGAGTGGAATAATCGAGTTCAGAAAGGCATCAGTAAAAACAGATAGAGAAATTAAAAGAGTGCTTGTTTTTCCTTTGATTTTCCTCAGGAATTTTGCATACAAATTTAATCAAAAGTAATATTAAAAATTCAATATCTAGGTTATTTTTTGTATTCTGTTACAGGCAGACTACCTGCAATTTACCTGCGATATGTAGGTATGTAACCTGCGAATTACCAGCTGTTTACCTGCAAATCTCCTGCAAGTTACCGGTGAAATGCAGGTGAGTTTTGCCTGTAAAAATTATGCATGCAATTATAGGGGTATGGCGACAATTTTGTCGTATTCGCTGGTACTGGGCTTATTAAGTGATCCTAAAAGAACAAATCGTGTCATCCCCTTATTTATCCTTATAAGGCTTAATAGGCACTTTATTATTTCATGAATGGGTTGTAAAGCTATGAGCCAGAATGCCCTTTAGCAAAGAGCTGATGAGCTTGAGATCACATTCTCTTGTGCTTGACTTGTTAGACCTCTATCAAAGATTTTTTAGGAGAGAGTCATGAGAGTAAAAATTTGTGGTATTAAAAGGGTCGAAGATGCTATTATGGCTGCGTACTGTGGAGCTGATGCGATTGGATTAGTAGTGGGACAAAAACATAATTCAGATGATTTTATTGACAAAAGTTTAGCCAAAAAAATCGTGAACGAATGCCTACCTTATATTTCGCCAGTTCTAGTTACAGAACTGGATGATGCTGAAGAAATCTCTAATCTAGCACATGAAATAGGTGTAACTTCTATCCAATTACATTCTGATTGTACAGTTGATAGTATCATATCACTGCGTAAAAGCCTCCCTTATATAAAAATAATCAAAAACTTTCATGTTAACGGGTTAGAAGTTATTCACGCTATGAAACCCTTCGAATCTGTGGTAGATGCTTTCATCCTGGATACTCTTGATTTAGCCAACGATAAAGTAGGTGGAACAGGTTTAGTCCATGATTGGAACATTAGTAGAAACATCGTTAAAGAGATATCACGACCAGTTATCTTAGCAGGAGGTCTGACCCCGGAAAATATTGGAAAGGCTATAAGGTTTGTAAAGCCATATGGTGTAGACGCCAGTTCTGGGCTTAAAGACTCTGATGGTTTCAAAGATGAAATGAAAGTAATTAATTTCGTATATCGTGCAAAACACGAATTTTTCAAGGTCAGAAATTTATCTTTAGAGAACTAAACCCAGACTTTTAGTGCGGGGAGTGGGATTCAAACCCACGAGTACCCTCAAAAATGGATCTTAAGGCCATAGCCTTTTATCTGCCCTAACAACTTTTTTGAATGCTGATAGAAAAGCGAAAAATACTTGAAAATTCCTTAAACAAGCTTGAATAAGAGACCTGAGATCAAGAAATTAAAGGTCTAGGACTATGCTATATATAAATAAATCAAGTATTGAAGAAAAACAGAATTGAAAGGTGCTTTAAACAAAAATAGTACAAAGCCTCGTGCGTGATTCGAACACGCGACCTAGTGATTACAAGTCACTCGCTCTACCGGGCTGAGCCAACGAGGCAAATGGGAACTGACTGCGACTTATCTAAATACAATACTCACAGATAAACTTTATGGCAGATTTCTTTTTCCGAAAGCAAGCCGCAGTGTTTTAACTGTTTTCTTTTCATTTTCTGCCGGATTCATGAGGTTATAGTACACAACCCTTATGGCGTTCTTTGTATATATCTCGCACAAGATGTGGCAGGAAATCTCAAAATACGGACGCAAGCTGGTTGAACACGGACTTGTCGAATCTAACTTTGGAAATATCAGCATCAGGGCTGGAGACAGAATGCTTATTACCCGGACAGGGGCTGCGCTTGATGAAATTACAAGTAATAGCGTTGTTGAAATTGACATTCAGGAAACCTCGTCCTTAGATATAATCGCGTCTTCAGAAGCTGTCGTGCACAGGGAGATTTATAGACAGACTTCATCGCTTGCAATTATTCATGCCCACTCTACTTATGCCGTTGTTGAATCCTTGCTCGCAGGTCCCAAAGGAAGAGTTTCGCCTATCGATAGCGAAGGACAGTACTTCCTAGGGGAGATTCCAGTAGTCGGAGGGGGAATAGGCAGTCACGAACTTGTCAGAAACCTTGCGAATGCGTTCTCAAGACACAGGGGCGCTATAGTTTACAGTCACGGGACTTTTGCAGTCGGAAGAACGCTTGGAGACGCCTATATCGTGACCACGCAGCTTGAGCACTCCTGTAAAATTAAGTACCTGTACGAGCTTGCAGCAGCGAAAAAGGAAAAAAAATGAACTGTAAATACCGCTTGTTTAATCAGCGCAAACATTCACTCGTTTGATCTGCGTTATTAAATAAGAGTATACAGTAGCGAAAAGAAGAAAAAATAAGTAAACTTAATTATTGAGTGAGCCGATAACCATACAGCTTAAGTATAAATATAAAAAAGCGGTAAACACAGAAACGATATAATAAACAGACCCTAACCTGGATATTGGACAAGAAGATAAAATGTCTGTTTCTAGGGCGGCTTTCTATTACAGATATCACTAAGGAAAAATCTCGAGTACCATGACATTTAACACCCTGAGACCTTTTGCCTCAAAAGTTATTGAACCGCTGGCAGACTTTTTCGTTAAATACAAGGTCTCACCTGATACAGTATCCATAGCTTCTCTTATCTGTGCATTTTTTGCAGGGCTTAGTTTTTATTACTCGACTGCATCCAGAGAATTAATTCTGCTGGCAGGCATCCTAGTAATACTTAACTCGATTTTTGACGCTCTTGATGGATTGATTGCACGGAAATCGAATAGAGCTACCCCAAGAGGAGATTTTCTGGATCACGTTATCGACCGTTACTCGGATGTTTTCATCATATGCAGCATTTTTTTTGCAGGTTATGTCCCCTGGCAGATCGGGGTTGCGGCGATTGTAGGAGTGCTACTTACCAGTTATCTCGGCACCCAAGCTCAGGCTCTTAGTCTTGGAAGATACTATGGAGGGATAATGGGCAGGGCTGATCGTCTCGTAGTTATAATTCTCGCAGCTTTAGGTAACTTTGCTTCTCCAACACCGATTGCAGGTTTTTCAATCTTGGGCTGGGCTGTTATCCTGATTGCTATAACAAGCCATATAACAGCAATCCAGAGAATTAATTATATCTGGAAGAGACTGGAATGAAAGCGTCATTTATGAATTTGTAAAATTTAATTAAATTCAGGGAAGTTTCCTTTAGATCTGAACGCAGGTTTCTGCGGCGAACAAGTTATTAATGTAACAAAAATATAATACATGGCTATGTTGTCTCAAGGAAAACAGTATGAATATCTGGAACACACTGCCGATATAAAGTTCTTAGCTTATGGGAAAAACTTAGAAGAAGTATTTGAAAATGCGGCTCTCGCTATGTTCAATGTTATAATTGATACACAACAAGTCTCGGGAGAAACCCCAAGAAAAATTTTTCTTAAGTCGCCTGATCTGGAGGCTCTACTTGTGGACTGGCTTTCCGAGCTTCTATATATCTTTGAAGTTGATGAAATTGTTTTCAGGGAGTTTCGGGTTAAGAAAATCATAGAGGAAGAAGGTGAATACTCAATAACAGCTCAGGCACTGGGCGAAAAGTACTATCCTGAAAGCCATCCCTTTGAAACTGAAATCAAGGCTGTTACCTATAACCAATTAGAGATAGTAAAGACTGCCAACGGCTGGAGAGCTCAAGTGGTTGTGGACATTTAAAGGAGCAGAACTTTCCCCTTATCCCGGCACCTACTGTTTTTATCTCTAACTATTTTGTGCCGTGTATAATCTTCATGTCCAAGCATATCTTCATGTACATGAATTATTATCCAATCTACTACAATATCTCAAACTAAATTATCTAGTCCTGAACTGACTCAGTCGTATTTAGATCGAATTTATTATATTAAACTAATCTTATTATTAGGCTTTTCCAAGATTATTTTGGCTTTAATCCAGCCTAAGAGACATCATATCTTGATTATGTTTCCGAAATCATTTGCAGAACATCGGGAAACAAAAGTAGATGAGCACTTTACAGCTATTATATAAATACAACACAAAGGAGCAGGGAGCATCAATCATGGTAGAAAGGGAAGATACAGAAATTAAGGGATTAAACACGGAGAATACACAGGGGGACGTAAAGAGCATGGTCAGGAAACTTTCAAAAAATGACTGGGAAATTCCTGTTGGGCATATCCCCAACATGCGGGTTCCGGGCCGCCTGTTTGTATCCGAAAGTTTACTTGGAGACATTGAACCCGGGACTATTGACCAGATTGCAAATGTAGCAACCCTCCCTGGCATTCAGAAATACTCCATGGCAATGCCTGATGCCCATCTTGGCTACGGTTTTGCTATAGGAGGAGTCGCTGCTTTTGATGTGGAAGAAGGGATTATCAGCCCAGGCGGGGTGGGCTTTGACATCAACTGTGGGGTAAGGCTCATTCGTACCAACCTTCAGAAGGAAGAAGTAGTTCCAAACATAAAGAGGCTAACTGACGAGCTTTTTAATACTGTGCCCGCTGGTGTTGGTTCTAAAAGCAGGATCAGGGCTTCTGACCAGGAACTGGACAGTGCTTTTCTTGAAGGCGCAAAATGGGCTGTTGAGGCAGGGTACGGAGTGGAGGCTGATGCTGAAAATTGCGAAGCAAATGGGCATATGGAAGGAGCCGATCCTTCCCAAGTGAGTACAAAAGCCAGAAAGAGAGGAAAACCTCAGTTAGGAACTCTTGGGAGCGGAAACCACTTCCTTGAGGTTCAGTATGTTGATAAGATCTATGATCAGGAAATGGCTTCAACTTTCGGGCTTGAAGAGGGCCAGATAACGGTAATGATCCATTGCGGGTCAAGGGGGGCAGGACACCAGATCTGTACTGACCATCTAAAGATACTCTCTCAGGCTGTAAAGAACTATAAAATTGACATTCCAGACAAACAGCTTGCCTGTGCCCCTGCCCAGTCAAGGGAAGCTCAGAACTATTTTAAAGCCATGATCTGCGCTGCAAACTATGCATGGGCAAACCGTCAGATAATTACTCACTGGACAAGGGAATCATTTGAAAAAGTATTTGGCAGAGACTCTGATGACCTGGGTATGGACCTACTTTATGATGTTGCTCACAACGTGGCAAAGCTTGAAGAACATACCGTAAACGGCAAGAAAAAGAAGGTGTATGTGCACAGGAAAGGGGCAACAAGAGCCTTTCCTCCAGGGCATCCTGAAGTACCAGCCGTGTACAGGGATATAGGTCAACCGGTTTTGATTCCAGGAAGCATGGGAACACCTTCCTTTATATTATGCGGTTCAAAGGAAGCTATGGATATTTCTTTTGGCAGCGCCTGCCATGGAGCCGGAAGGGTTATGAGCAGAGCTCATGCAAAGAAAGAGTTCCGTGGACAGAGTATAAAGGAAAATCTTGAGGCTCAGGGCATTACGGTCAAAGCCACACATCCTTCAGTAATTGCAGAGGAGGCTCCGGGTGTGTACAAGTCCAGTAGCAAAGTAGTAAACGTCGTGCACGAGCTTGGCATCGCACGTAAGGTAGCAAGAGTTCTTCCTTTAGGAGTTACAAAAGGTTAAAGTGAAAGATAAAAAGGTCAGAACGGTCAGATCTTTAATTTTTTATTTTTAATATTCCTCTTCAATATTTTTCTTTTAATTTTCGATCCTGTTATCTAGATTATTGTATTACGTTCAGATTTTTGGGTTCTTCCACCTTTTAAGTTTAACATAAATCCGAACCGTCGGATTCTAGTCCAAGGAAAAATCGGAATACAATTATGCTTGAATACAAGGATGTCTCGAAAGGTGTGCCATTTTCTCTGAATATCTTCGAAAAATACTCAGTGAGGTTGCGGATAACTCTTTCATCTTTGAAATCATGGAAGATAGTTACTGACTCACTTCCGGACTCAAGGGAGATTTCTATATTTTTGACAAGTTGAGTTGCAAGGTACATTCTTCGAAACTGAACCAGTAAATCTGGAAGGGACATATCACTTACTGACTGCTTGCACAGGCGCTCAAGAGTTTTTATTGGGTCTGGAACTTCCCCGGTTGCAAAAACTTCAAACTGAGCTCGGTGAAGAGTCACGAGATTAAACCTCTCAACATTATAAGTATACATTAGCTGAGTCCAGAACTCGGTATTCTCGTCTAGCTCCTTACATACAACATCAAGATACCCAAGGTGCTTCCTAATTCCGGGCATAATTTCATTAGAAGAGGTCGATGTGTTCTTCTTGAAAGAAATCTGGGTCGAGTTTGATCTCCTAAAAACATGATCAATATCAAGCTGCTTCCATCTGGAAAGGAAGTGAGCCACCAATTGAGCAAAAAAGTCTCGGCTGTATACTGTAGAATTGGAAATAATTACCATTGCAGACTCAGGATTGTTAACATTTTCACATTTTATTGATGTTCGAATTCTCCATTGATAGTCTCTGGAAATCCTGTTCAGGTAATCTTCGAGCTGTTTCATATCCTGAATTTCAAACGGATTAATAAGTTCATTAACAAGCTCTTCATCAGTAAGCCTGCCTCTAGTATACCTGAATAACCATTCAAGCATGGTTTTATTTATAACAATATTTTCTCCGTTCTGGATTGTGACATTTAATTTTTCTTTTGCAGGAATTTCTTTTAAAAATTGGATTGCTTCATCAATATTATCATGATGTATAAGAGCTGTATCTGCAACTTCAATCGTATCCCTGATTGCAGCACTCAGATTTCCGTTATTAGCTTCCAGAAGAGGCTCTAACTTCTTAAGGTACTTATCATCCAGGGATATGTTCTTTCTGATCAGCATACTTCCACCCGATATTACTGGTATCCTGGTTCTTTATGCTATGACCCGTTTTAATGACATAAGATCAGGACTTATTATGGCTTCGATTAAGAGTTAAGAAAATTATTATAATGAGGGACTTTAGAAATCCTAAAAGATTTTACTCAGAGATCTATTTATAGTACTGGTAAGTGTTACCAAATATTAAATCTTTCTATTTAATATCATTCGTTAATAATTGGAATTAGTACCATTTCACCGAGCTTCTCAGCTAGTTTCTAAATATTATATAATAGTGGAATATTGATAAACTTAGTTAATTAGCTTACATAGCACTTTATGCATTGTCTCACTTTTTAAAATTAATTGGGCATTTTTATAATTTAAAGTCAAATTTTTGATAAATAATCAGAAACGGATGATATCGATTCACAATCCTTTATATATATATGCTAATACAGTGTACAGTATGTAACTTAAAAAAGTTAGAATGTAAGTCGGACTGCTATAATCTGAAAGATTGCGCTATGGTTTCAGTATGTCCTTACAATTCATCTAACCTTCGATTGTCCGCTCTAACTAAATCTCAAGGTAATGATGAAAGACATGGGTTGAGATCAAAAGCCGTGGGTTTAGGAGTAGATCATACAACTCTTGCTCGAACGCGGAGTAAAAACTTACAGGTTAACCAATTCTCCTGATAACTCATGATCTTCAGAAAACAGTCCAAAAGAGCGGGTTTGGGAGTGGATTCATAAGTACCTGGCAGGTTAAGAGGAAATTATTTAGCCAGCCAGGAACTTTCCCCTTGAAAAATAGAGGAAAAGCAAAGGAAAAATCCTCTGCTTTTGAGTGCTAAGACTCTTTTTAATTTTCTTCTTTTTGTTTATGTCAGCTTGGATACCGGGTGGTTTGCCAGGTCTGCGATCTCTACGCCGAGGTCCTTTGCAGTTTCACCGAGCATGATGTCGACCATTGCAACAGCCGGGAAAATCTGGTTGACGTTCTCAATCGGACCGTAGAGCAGGTAGTCAGAACCTGCAATCTGGGCTACCAGGTTGGTACCAATGTCTGCAGGCATGTAGATTGCCTTGGGGTCAGGCTGGGTCTTTTTGAATTTGCGGAGCCAGTCCCATGCAGAAGCCATGTTATGGTATCCACCGCCTATTGGCAGCCCGAATTTTGCTTTCATTGTGGGTATCGAGCGGATAGTAGGACCGGAGCCTGCACCAAGAGGCATGGCTGCAACGTCGATAAGCGGATACTTTATTCCACATTCCTTTGCGATCTGAAGCATTCCTTTTGTTAATCCAGAACCACCGACTTCAAGAATGTCCATCTTTCCTTTTACGGTTGGATCGGTTGCGTTGAAAGCCAGAACGATTGCAGCTGTTACGTCGCTTTCAGTGAGAATATCGATTTCTTCCTGTTCGATACTTGCATTGATTGAGTTGTGGATTGCCCTATCTGCAACACCGATTTCGGTACAGTACTGGGCTGCGGCTGCACGTACGTTTCCGGCTGAGGAGTCAATCAGGAAGGGAGTCCTGTCGTCGATCTCTACAAACCAGTCAATATAGCGCTTGATTGATTCCGGGGTTTCTCCTACGATCTGGTTTACGTAGGGGTTCCCTGTGGCATCGCTCAGTGAGACCTGGGTGTTCCAGAGGGTCTCTGCGGCTGCCCTGTCGAAGATACCCTTGTCTTCATCGGTCACGATTTTGTGCCTTGCATAGAACATAGTACTGACTAACACGGTTGGAAATTCACCCGGCTGTCCGCCGAATTTAACTCCACCGATTTCAAAAACTTCCTGTTTCTTGTCAAACTTGAACATTTTGATCCCTCATTTACATGAACATTAGTGATATAGAGGAATAGATCAGGAAGAGCAGCAGGCCAATAACTCCGCCGTATAGAATTCCGATATCTCTTCCTACTTTCTTTCCAATTCTCTGCGCAATTTCACTGTTGACGAACTCGACCTTTTCATCGATCTTATCGAGCCTTTTCATTACTTCGTTAAACTCGCCTGGCTCTACAAACGCTGCTGGTGCTTTTCCTTCCATATTATTCACCTCTCAAGTTTATAGGCCGAAAGCTACTGGGATTACAACGACTATCAACAGTGAAAAGATGAAACCTGCTGCAAAGCCGGCTATTCCTGTAGCTGCGACTCCGGAATCCAGTTTCTGGTTTCTCGCAATCAACTGTGCTCTATATCGAATGCTCTCAACAGTAGCGTCAATTGCCCCCATCTGAGGGGCAAGCGCCATTGGGACGCCTTTATCATATTCTTCTGCCATTTCCATTACCTCCCTAGCAGTAATAATCCAAGCAGGGATATGGTTATTGTTAACCCTATCATGGCGCCTTCAATCTTTCCTGCGTGAACTCCTGAGTGGAACTTGTTCAAGTTTCCTATATCAAGCATGCGGGCTTCAATTGCCTTCAACCTGGTACGGATAACTGCAATTTCTCCGGAGATCGGCCTGACAATGCCGCCTTCTTCTTCTTCTCCGCCCTCCTCACTGATCTCCACGACCATTGGTTCTGCATCAAAGGCGCCCGGATCTTTTGAGGCAAGCTCTCTCACCTTGGATGTGATAGCGCCCATATCTTCGGTATCAATCAGATCAAAGACCTGGACCTGTTCTTGGAAACGGGCGATTGCCTCTGCATTCAGGTTTTCCACGTATGGAATTGCACCCAATGCTCCTGCAATCCTGTTATCCTTTACACCGTTTGCATGAAGAGCCAGCATCGACTGTCCGGTAACGTGCCCTTTAACTTCAGAGCCAGTCACAAGCAGGAACCTGATGTTTGGGTTTGAGATAATGTGGGCAACGACCTTTTCAATACCGAGATTTTCAGTTTTGCATGATCCTGTAACGGCTGCTCCTGCGTCAAGAATTGGCTTTCCTGGAAGGTGTGAACCACAGGTAATTACCAGTACAGAGTTCTTGACATCGCCTACTTCATATTCACCTTTCAGGATAGGCCACCCTGGGGCTGGTTCTCTCTTATTTACCATTTTACATCACCCCGTCCATCAGTCTTTTTATGGTTATTATGAGTGCTACCAGTCCACTAAAGGCAAGACCCACAACGATTCCGTAGAAGGAATTAGTGTAAAATCCTGCCATGTAGGAGGTATGCTCACGCCCTGGCCAGGAATTAAGGAGCGGTTCGCTGGGTGAGAGGGAATTTACCAGGTCGTCTGCAACTGCATCCAGTTTGTCCACTCTCTCAAAGACGGGTTCCATGGAATACTGAATCGAGTCTTTCCGTTCCTGTGTGACGGCTCCTGACTCCGTGTCCATGACCAGGTTTATCTCGGGAGCTATGCGAACAATGCTCATTGCAATTCCTCCGCACTTGGAAGCAGACCGGTTCCAACCACTGCATACGCATCTCTCTTAATAAGCGCGTAGTGTTTGCTGGCGGCAACATACCAGATGATAATTCCTATAAGCATGTTTATGCTAGCCGCCATCAGTCCTTCATGGAGTGAAGATGCAAAGCCTGTAATAATTAATGCAATAGCTCCTTTTTCAACAGCAAGCATGAGGGTTCTGTCCTGTTTCTCATCAGGTCCCAGGCTGGCATTGAAGGGGTGAAGAATACCCATACCACCTATTATAAAGATCAGTGCAATGTATCCGGTTGAGACTACGTATTGAATAACTGCAGCGTAATCAAAGGACCCGGCAATGACCACACTCAGACCGAGAATTACAAGGGTACCTGCACATGAAATCTCTGCCATCGCCTGTTCCATAATAGGGATACCCATGCCGATTACTTTGTTTGAGAGGGCACCGATAACGTAGCCTATAATTGCTGCAACAATAACAGCTATTATAGGTCCTGCAGTACCTCCTATTGAAAGTCCGAAGAGGGCTGCTATAATACCCATACCAAAAGCGAGCATACCAATTGATGGGACACCTGTACCAAGCCCATAGCTTGCAACACGGCGGACTGCATCAGCACCCCAGATCGTTGCAAAGATTGCCCCAATTCCTCCGAAGAAGGCATACGCTGGAGGTGCAAAGTGACCCAGGTAAATTCCGACAAGCCCGCCGACTATACCTAAGGCTATAATTGTTTGTACAGGATATCCTCCTTTGGCTTCTCCTGATCCACCGACAGACATTTTAAATACCTCCGAGCTGTGCGATTGCAACCACCGCTACGACAGCACACAGTAATGTTGCTATGAGGGAGGATACTACCGCCTTCGGCCATTTTTTGAATTTCGGGTCGTGGAACCCTTCAATTGTACCTCCTATGTTATAGGAAGGAATTACAGCGTTCACGAAGAAAATACCTATTGCAAATATTGCTGCAACTGCTACAAGCCAATTTCCTGTGACTGCATTGGTAACTGCAGAGCCCTCCAGTCCTACACTCATACCCACCTCAATGAGTGAATAATAAACAAGGGAACCTCCGATTCCACCAAGAGCAGCGCCAATGGCTCCGCTCACAAAACTTACTGTTGGAATCCCATGCCCTTCAGTACCCTGGGACACATAATTGTCCTGCCTGTACTTTGTAATAGGGTCTACCTTTACTTTTGCGGAAGAAGGCACACAGCCCACAGCATAGACATAGGTCCAAGTAGCGACAATCATGGTCACAGTGAGCATGATCATTGCACCAACTGCGCCTGAGGCAAGAATCAGCAGAAGGTCGTCTGTTAAGTTCATCATGGAACCTGCACTCACAAGTCCTGTAAGACCTGCGCCTGCTGCCAGCTGCACTGTACCGGTACCAACACCTGTTGCCTGAGCCATAGCTGCAGGGGCACCGCCTACAGGAATGAAGTGAACACCCCAGGAAATCAGAGCGCCGCCGACTGTGATAAGGACTATCCAGATTATGTTTCCTAAGATAGCATCAATCATGCGGAAGCCTCCTCAATCTTGTCTTCCTTGTATGGTCCGAAATCGCTGCGAGCTTTTACTTCTATCTTCCAGTTCCAGATAATCAATATAAGGACAATAATTATGCCTGCAACAACAGAGAGCCATCCCATGGTCAGGCTTTCTGCAGGATTAAAAATAGTAGTTATCCAGCTTCCAAGGAATACGGTCATACCAAAAGCAACTCCTGTGGTAGGTCCTCCAAACTTGGCGCAGAACCAGGAGTTATCGAACCCATTCCTGAGCCCGGATTCAGCATATCTTACAATATTTCCAGAGTTTGAGGCATTTAACCCAGAACCAAAATCAAACTGCTGGAATTCACGCTCTGCACCGTAGTGGACGTCACCTGTTGAAGATCCGATTGCACCTATTGTGATACCCCAGATAAAAGCCAGCATAGTTAACGGGAAGGGGTGTCCAAGTACAACGGTCATCAAATACGATACTATCAGAACACAGAAGGTCGTTATGAACGCAAATCCCATAATTGCTGGGGTGTGGCTTCTTATCATATCCAGATAAATCGGCTGCTTGAACCGACTCTGACTGGCACATCTGCCCATTGTAGCACTTACCGCAAAAGTACCATGTACGCATGCTGCAATGAGAGAACCGAATACCAGTGCAAAGAGTGGAGACAGCGTAAATTCACTTATTAATACAGTTGCAACGGCTGCACCAATCGAGCACATTAATGCATTGGACGGTGGTTCTCCAGATATCGCTTTGTTATATATTCTGTGGGGAAACATCATTTGGGGAGCTAACTGCACCTGAGAGTTAGGGTTACTCTGCGAGCCTATATCAGATTCCAGGTCTTCCGAGGCACCTGCAATGGTCGCAGCCACTCCAATAAGTGCAAGCACTCCCATGCTTATGAGTGGTTCCATTCATTTTCCTCCTTTATATTATTACATGTAATAAGCCGGATTCAAAAAACGATGTATATTTTTTTTGAAGTCGTCTGCCATATCATTATAAAGAAATATGATTATGACGCACGTTAATTTTTTGATTAGATAGGATCATTCATAAACCTTTCGAAATATCTAGGCTTTTAAAATATTATTATATATTTATAAAATATACAATCAAATTTATAAGATGTCTCGAGCTGGTAAAAAGAAATAAACTCGGGTATTATATAAATTAAAAAATCCGGCTCTTCCCGATCTAATATAAAGATTCCTATTATAACTAATGAATTTTATCATTTAACTTTAAAAAATATACCGATTATTTTTATATTAACAAGTCCTCTTGATACGGTTTTTTATAATATAGAATAGTATAAATTATATGTTATGTTAACTTTTTCGTATACTCCTTGGATAAATAGAATATTTTTTTAACTAAAAAAAATAAGTCACTTAATGATGCCCATACTTCCAAGTAAAAGTATATGCATAACTGAAAAACATATACATATTTTAATAACTACCAATAAATTACCTAAGAATGTTCACTGGACAACACTTATTTATATATAAATATGTTGGCTAGTTTTATTGTATCAGTATCATGAAACAGAGCATCCAGATTTCAAAAATAATTGCCGTGTATATTTTCTATTCTATGTTAAAAAATTACTAAAACCCGACACTAAATAGTTAAATTGAAATTATTACCTTCAACATTTAACAAGTTTGATTGTGGCAGGAGTCAGAAAAGGACTTTAATATTTAGTTTCCTAGCATGATGAGTGATTTTAGCAATCTTGCCCTTTGCTACATCCTCTGAAGATTTAAAGAAAATGCTGATTCCATAGATTGCATGCATTCAAAGCTTGGATTTACCATGATTCAGCACTGGAATAAAAAAGTAACCTTCAAGTACTCAGGCTTGAGATGATGCTTAAAAAACCTTAATAAGCATTAGAAATACTAAAAAGAGAAAAAGTAAGTTAAGGTTCGATAAAGAACCTCAGCTA
Source organism: Methanosarcina sp. UBA293 (assembly GCA_002499445.1). Lineage (GTDB taxonomy): Archaea > Halobacteriota > Methanosarcinia > Methanosarcinales > Methanosarcinaceae > Methanosarcina. Next base: position 73,432 of record DALS01000033.1, on the reverse strand, counting down.
TTTAATAGAAGTCTATAGTTACACCTTTCTTCTCAAACACCTTTTTTAGCTCCTCATAAGCTGTAAAAAGTTCTTTTCTTTGCCTGATGACGGTATCAAGTTTGGGCTCAGCTTTAAGCCAGATATCCCTTTCTCTACTTCCTCTAGTGACTGCTACACAAGCAAGCATATCACCATGAGTAAGCCTGTATACCGAATCAAGTCCAGTGGGGGTCACCCATGCAGAAGAGCTCGATTTAAGTTTCTCCACCAGTTCATGCCAGTTGAGAGCTCCTGAAGCCTGCAGATTGAGCTGAAGATGCGCACGTTCTCCTGTGACTTTTTCATCAACGTTTTTGAGGAAAGCAACGTACTCAGGATCATTTTCATTGATTTCCTTTGCTTCATAGCGGGCAAGCTCTTCAGCTTCATCTTCGAAAAAGGGTGCAAGGTTGACCCTGCTCGAAGGTTTCGTCATCAAAGATACCCCAAAGAAAGCGATCGCGCTTAAGGTCATTCCAACAATAACCCCATGGTTCATCAGGGCAGGGTGAAGGGTTTCAAGATAATAAGGAGAAAATGGCTGAGTATTTATGAGGTCAAGAGCCACAAGAACTACTTGGGCTACAAACCCTATTATCATGCCTGCAAAAGCTCCCTCCTTGGTAGCTCGCTTCCAATATAGACCTCCCATTAATGGGAAGAAATAGGAGGCGCTTGCTATGAAGGTTGCAATGTGAATAGCGTCAATAATATTGGAGATTATAAATGAGCCGACAGTGGCGGCCAGTATGATGAACAGCACACTTATTCTGTTTACTACCATCATTTCCTTCATTGTGGCATCTGGCTTTATATATCTCTGATAAATGTCCCTTGAGATACAGGAAGCCCCTGAGGTTGCAAAAGTATCAGTGCAGGACATTGAAGCTGCTGCAAGCCCGATTGCACTGAAAGCTACTATCAAGGGGGAAGAAATAAAGCGTTCATTGACAAAACTGAGGAGAGCAGGTTCGGCAAGTGCCATGCCTGCAGGAAAACCAAGCTCCGAAATTTCAGGATATAAGGAATTAAGGGCTATTGCAATCACCGCACATGCTGCGAAAATTACACTAATCATAAGGGCTCCGATAACCATTCCACGCCTGGCCGATTTAGCATCCCGTGCAGCCCATACCTTCTGCCAGGGGTCCTGTTCTGTAATCCAGCCCGGAATTATAGCCAGAGTGAAGATCAGGACCATAGGAAGACCGATTGAAAAAGGATTCCACCAGGTTCCGGGTACATTTCCAAAGAGCTCTGAGACGCTTATTGCAGTTGTGTTAAGACTACCGTCTGTGACTGTTCCTACTGTGGCAAAAGCCATTCCTATTGTGAATATGGCAAGGAAAGAGAACTGGATAACATCTGTCCAGACCACTGCTGCAAGCCCTCCAAGGGTTACATAAATGGAAACTACGATTGCAACCATAACTGCGGCATAGATTGGATCAAGGCCGTAAAATACCTGCAGCACAAGAGAAAGCCCTGTTACGTCGGCTACTGCAAAAAGAATCATTACTACGGTGATAATGAGGGCAACTGGCCATCTGACTGCACTACCGTACCTTTGTTCCAGAAGCTCAGGTTGGGTAATCGCAGGCAAGTTTTTAATTTTCCCCACAAGTACAGCAATAATGAGCAGGGCAAGAACATTGGGAGCCACAAAGCCCCATATTGATCCCATTCCTTGAAGCATATAAAACCCGGTAACTGCAAAAATTCCTCCAGCTGTTATCCAGGACGCTGCAGCTGAAAATCCCAGAGCTGAGGGTCCGATCTTGCGCCCTGCGAGCCAGAAATCAGTAACCGATTTTTGGTTTTTATTAAAATACCAGCCAATAGACAAAAGACCGGCTATATAGACTGCAAGCATTACCAAGAAAATATTATAACTGTCCATAAGAATACCTTCAAAAAAATCACTATCATAAATAAGAAAATTTTTTTATCGAGTTTTTATCGAGTTTTCTGAAAATATTAATTTCAGTCCTTAAATATTACCTTTTATATATTCTTATTGTTTTAATATATCAGCCAATGAATTTTTACTTTGATCCAATTGTAACATTAGATAGGTCTGTAAGCGCCTGTAAAATGAATGGTAAGAGACCCTAATTTAAGGAAATCTGAAGTTGAAACTTATGAGAGAAATATGATAAAATGAAAAGTTCGCAATTAAAAGTTCGCAATTATTATTCAAAAATTATTTAAAAATAGGAAAATTCAGTACTAGAAATAGGAAAATTCAATACATCAGAAGCGCTAATTCTCTTTTTTCAGAAAATCCTTATCTCATTTTATTCTTTTATATTGTCTTTCTCGATATGGATAGAGATCTCCTTCCATCCGGCATCGATACTATGTAACGTTTCTACCATTGCTTTAACAACATTTACTACAATTTTCTGGACAAAGTCATTCATTGGAATTTTTCTTCCGTCTACTGAAAGTTCAATCTTCACTATTTGCCTCCTTGTTGTTTTATTACCTTGCGATTGTATTAGCTTCTGCGCCTGTTTTTCCTTTAACCTTTCTTTCTCTGCTCAAGAACACTTACAGGAACATAATAAGGTTTCCTTCGGCTTACTGCAAGCTTAAGCAATTTTTCGATCTCTTCCGAGTTTTTTGCTTCCCTGACATCTACAAGATTGTCATTTACCAGAAGGCAGGGCTTGAATTTTCCATCGGCTGTAATCCTGAGCCTGCTGCAGTGGGCACAAAACTCCGAGTTGTCCATAGGACGAACAAACTCAACTTCTATCCCATCAATAATGTATTTTTTTCGGTGATGTAAATGCCGTACCCTGATTTCACTTGCCTTCTCAGCCAGACGTTTTTCGAGGGCTTTTGAGTCAATCATATACTTCGAAAGCCTGGGATCAATGTCCATAAGCTCAATGAGCTGCAGGATAACCTTTCCTTTGTATGGCCGGATAAAATCCATCATAGAATCAATTTCGGTATCGTTTATACCTTTCAGGAGTACCATATTCAGCTTCACAGGAGTGAGTCCAGCTTCAACTGCACTGTCAATTCCCCTGATAACCTTCTCAAGTGAGCCAGAAGGCGCTCCGGTGATCGTTTCATACTTTTCAGGATCAAGGGAATCCAGGCTTATGTTTACTCTGTCAAGCCCTGCAGCTTTCAGAGTTTGTGCGCGTTTTTCAAGCAGGATGCCGTTTGTAGTCGCAGAAACTTCTTTTAACGGAGGAAGGCAGGCAAGAATCTCCTCAAAATCCTTTCGGAAAAGCGGTTCTCCTCCGGAGAATTTTACTTTGCTGACCCCGAACTTTGCCGCTTCCCTGACAATCCCGCAGATTAACTCAGGCTTCATTTCATTTCTTACCTGTCCACAGGTACAGCAGTCTGCACCTTCATTATGGCAATATATGCATGAAAGGTTACACCTATCAGTTATCGATATTCTGAGCCCTGTGACCCTTCGCCCATAAGGATCCTTAAGAATTTTTTTTTGGGCTTCTTTCTTAACTCCAGGAGCTTTTTCTAGATTTTTCTGCTTCATACTGGCTAAAATCTCCTGTTAAAATTTGGCATGTAATATTATTAACTGACAAAACGTCAGTTTCCCTTTTACGACATTGTGCAAGACAGAATTTCATATTGGAAACGACCTGTCCATTATATTCTAGACTTCAAATAAATTGTCACTCTAATTATACGAGTATAGGATTCCTGAAATCGGGAGATTATTATATAATCGAAAGTAATTATTATATAAAACTAATAATGTAACGAGATAAAGATTTCCTTCAGTTTATAAAGCATAGACTTTTTTCTCGATACTTTCCTGAGATAAGAGCTGTTCCTACTTCTTTGTAGATAAACCCCCTTACTTAAGACTAATGTGCATGAACACGGAATACATGAATACGGATTGTGGAATACAGGAAATATGGATAAATGACGGAGAACAGTAAGAAGGACGGAGAACAGTAAGATTTCCTAATTACAAGAAAGATATTTTGAGTTTTGGAATTCATTTAACTTAATTAATTTATTCAAAGCTATAGTTCAGATCTGATTCATTGTCGAGGCATCTGATAGTGAACGTTCGACGCCGTTATATAATAGATATTCAATCATATTTTTAGAACTCGATTGGCAAAATTTTGCAAAAGCTTTAAGAAACGAATATTTGATTTAAAATATTTTAGAATATAGAATATTTTAGAATATAATATTTACTTTATAGCCATAACCGGGAGAGTAGCCCGGAGTGATTTCTAATGATTCGTTTTATCAAGTACCACCCCAGGTCCAATACTTACGTGATTGAAAAACGAGCTTTTCTTGAGGAGGATCTTACTCTGGACGGCAATGTGATTGTCGGGCAAGAAGTGAAATTTTGGAAGAATCTTACAGTAACTGGTAGGCTTGAACTCGGAAAGGGTTCAATTGTTCAGGGTAATATAAAGGCTAGAAGTGCTCTTGTCGGTTCAGAAGCAAAAATTCTGGGGAATATTGAAACGGTTTCTGAGCTTATCCTTCTTGATAAAGCTAAAATAAACGCCGCGACCAGTCAGGGAGACATCCGAGTCAGGCCAGGGTGTATAATTAATGCTATAAAAGCAGATGGTACGCTTGAACTTATTGGAAAAGTTATTGTCAGGAAAGTAGAGCCATTAACGAAAGTGGTTATCCGGGCTGAAGAATAAACGGAATCTCCAGCAAATATTTAACCTTCTATCTTATTTTCCCTTTTCATTCTCTTTTACGTCTTTGTATGTATCTTTACTCCGTTTTGTTGAAACCGTAAAAACTCATCTGTGAAATCTTTCTTCTTCCAGAAGTTTCAGGACTCGGTCCCTTAAACGGTTGACCTCGGGACTTGTCCTGGACCGCGGGCGGGGCAGATCAACTTCTACAATCTCCTTTATCCTTCCTGGTCTTGCAGTCATGACAACTATCCTGTCTGAGAGAACAACCGCCTCATCTACACTGTGAGTCACGAAAATGAAGGTTACGTGTCTTTGTTCCCATATCCTGAGGAGCTCATCCTGGAGAATATTTCGAGTCTGGGCATCCAGAGCCCCAAAGGGCTCGTCCATAAGGAGGACTTCAGGCTCATTTGCAAGGGCTCTTGCAATCGCGGCTCGCTGCTGCATACCCCCGGATAACTCATATGGATAGCTGTTTTTGAATTGTTTCAGGCCCACAAGCTCTATATACTTCTCTGCATGCTTCCGGGACTCAGCCTTATCAATTCCCTGCATTTCAAGCCCAAAAGTAACGTTATCGATAACTGTTCTCCAGGGAAACAGTGAATATTGCTGGAAGACCATGCCTCTTTTAGGATCAGGGCCAGTTATAGAAACCCCATTGAGTGTAATGTCTCCAGAAGTCAGGGTTTCAAGCCCTGCAATAATACGGAGCAAAGTGGTTTTCCCACAGCCAGAAGGTCCAAGTAGGCAGACGAACTCTCCATCTCCAACATCAAAACTTACATTCTTTAGAGCTTCTGTACTTGATTTGTCTTCCTTTTTAAAGATACGTGAAACATTTTTTATGCTTACTCTGCCCATCTTATACCACAGTTCCTGATGTCCATTTCAGTAGTTTTGCGTCTACATAATACCTGAAGAACCGGTCAATCAAAAGACCCACGAAACCGAGCAGGAGCATATAGACGAGTACAAAATCCATCCTGTGTAAATAATAATTATGCCAGATCTGATATCCAAGTCCTCTGTTACTAACCCCGAACATTTCAGCGGCTACAAGGCACATCCAGCCTACTCCCATTGCAATCCTGATTCCTGCAACAATTGAAGGCATAGCTGAGGGGATTGCAACATGACGTATAAGGTCCAGATTTCGGGTACAGCCAAGGACCTTTGCTGCTTCAACATAAACTTTTGGTACGTTTTTAAAACCTGTATAGGTGTTGATAATAATAGGAAAGATCATTCCTACAAACACAACAAAACCCGCTGCCTGGTGAGTAAGTCCAAACCATACGATTGCAAAGGGAATCCAGGCAAGAGGAGGGATTGGGCGCAGTATCTCTATTATTGGATCGATTGCCCTATTTGCTTTCTTGAACCATCCCATAACTATTCCGAGAGGAATTCCTATTACAAAGGCAGCTAGAATACCAACAAAGAAATGAAGTAGACTTGTCAATGTATCCGTGAAAATTAGCCCACTTTCGATGATAGCAAAGAAAGAGACGATAACATCATAAAAACTAGGCAGAAGCAACTTATTCTGTACGATTTTATCCGCTACAACCTGCCATATCGCAATTGCTATAATGAGAGACAGTGCTTCAATACCGTTTTCTTCTATTGTTTTTATGAAACTTTTTTTCATGTCTAATTAAAAGGATTCTTACTTATTTACCTTTCCGGCAGACTTCATCCTTTAGAAAAAGTATAGGTTCAGGTTGCCTTATATAAGAGTAGGACACCCAAACCTGTTTTTGACTTTTTCTTTATTTTATCTTCATTTTAACTTTATTCTTCATTATTCCCGAATTATTTCTCACTCATGACTTTTTCATAGAAACTTGTATCAAAAATTTCGTCCCGCGTCAGAGATTTTGGAATATAGCCAAGTTCATGCTGAATGTTTGAGTAATTGACAGCTGAGTCTTCAATGATTGTGGGATCTGTGATCCAGCGTCCATCCCATTCCTTAAGAGATTTCCTCACAGTCTCCAGATTCTCTGTAGTTTTATTTGAGTAAATCTGAGCAGCTTCGTCCACATGTGCCTGGTTATACTCAGTTGCCTTAATATGGGTCTTTACAATTTGCTCTACAATATCCGGATGTTCTCTAATAAGCTTTCCACTCACCACGAGTACACAGCAGGAATGGTTTGCTTCCATCTGTCCAGACTGTACTATTGTACGCCCGTTACCTTCATTTTCGATAACTGCTGGAGAGGGGTGAGGTAAGAAGACAGCAGCAACCTGTTTGGCAGAAATAGCAGTTACGGCGTCTCCAGGGGTCATTCCAAGAATTGTCACATCTTTTTCAGGGTCAAGCCCATTTTCCTTGAGCCATTCCCTAAGTAGAGTATCCTGAATTGTTGCTGCAGGGAAGGTAGCTATCTTAAGACCTTTTAAGTCTTGAGGGCTCTTGTATTCATATTCTGGCCTTAGCACAAGACTTGAACCGTTAATCTGTACAGGCTCAACAATCTTTGCATCCAGACCTCCGCTAAGAGCTGTAATCGCAGGAGCTGCCCCAACATAGGCAACATCCAGGTTTCCAGCCATCATAGCCTGCATTTCAGGAGCTCCTGTTGGAAACTGATATTCGTTAATCTTCGTAATCCCATATGGTTCAAGATCTGCTTGCCACCATCCTTTTTCATAGGCAGTCATATATGCGATCTGATGAGTGCTTGGCTGATAGCCAATATTCAGTTCGGTAAGATCATTGGATGCGGCGCAACCAGATGCGAAAATAACTCCAACCATGAGTAAAGTAAGTGTAAATATACCTGATTTTTTCAAAGCTCCACCTCGATAGTCCTTATAACTGATAATGAACCATTCAATACTAACATTAAATCTCTAAATAATATTTTTTTTGAAATCAGACCTCTTAAGTAAAATTAACAGGCCTTATATCATTTTCTCTGTCAACTTTCCATAAGTTCTTTTGCAAAGAGCTTATATTTCTCCAGACAAGAACCCTAATAAAAAGTAAAATGGAAGTACCTGATAGTATACTAATATTTTTTAAATTTCCTATATATAACTTCCCAAAGTCGCCTAAATTATAACCCTAATGTATTAATATATCTAGACATATTTCTCATTAAGGACTAAATCCAATATAAATGTAGATAATAAGCACAAATGTAGATAATAAGTTACAGTTAATAATAAGCACAAATGTAGATAATAAGCTACAGTTAAAAATGTCAATTACAAACAATCCACAATTGTTAAAAACCCATTACAGAATTAAAAAGGTTGAACATTATGAATGTTGCAGATAAGGTTATCAAATCCGCATTCGAATCCGATGAGGTTTTTCAAAAAACACTTTCCGCTGTAATTAAAGAGGACCTTAACCTCACTGCTGTGGATTTCGCCAAAAAAGCAAATATTCCCCCAAGTACCCTTTACAAAATCTTATCAGGAAACCGAGATCCCAATATTAAAACTCTCCGCCAGATCGTAAAAACCATCCGAGATATCAAAGAATCTGATAGTGGAGAATTCATAGCTGTAATTGCAGCTAGATCGGTGCTTGATAACATCGTAGAAACAAAGAAAAAAATAGCCGGCAGGCTGGTCACAATTAGGGAATATTCGGCAACCTCAATGGAAGAAGCCATAATAGCAGCCGTTAACGCCGAAAGGGATGGAGCAAAAGCCCTGGTTTGTGCTCCCATAGTAAGCCCGACTGTAGAAAAGATTCTAAACATTCCCGTCACGACAATTATCCCAAAAAGCAGCCTAATAGACGCGATTGAACTTGCACTTAAAAAGATGGAGTAACTGTAAGAATCTGAGTCAAGCCTGAGTCCAATTTGAGTCAAATAGAAATTATTTAAAAAATAGAAAGGACCCGCGTATCTTATTAACGCGGGAATTCTAAATTTTATATTCTAAGTTTTATTTCTTTAAGTTTTGTTTCTTCAAATTTTGTTTTTTGCTTTTGAACTTTTTTCTTGACGCTTTTATTTTCCTTGATTACCTCTTGGTACGCTCCTGTATCTTTTGCTGAAGCTCCCGCACTTTTTCCTGAAGCACTGCTACGTCCCCACCGCCTTTCGTAAAGTAATAAGCAGCTCCACCAACCATTAACAGGATAATGACTCCAAGAGCATAGAGCAGTAAGGAAGATTTTTCTTTTACAGTATAGGTTGCGGTTTCTCCTCCGACTTCTACTTTATAAGTTCCTGGCCCATCTTCTGAGTGCTTAAAGGTTACGCTGGTGCTTCCCCCAACATCCAGGGAGATCTCCTGTGAGTCGGTTACGTTTCCATTCACAAGCAGTTCTACACTCTTATTTCCTGCAGCATTGCCTTTGTTTCCGACATCAACCGAAATTGTTGTATCCTTTCCTGCCCTAACCTCTAAAGGCTTAATTACAAGGTTTGAGAATTCAAAGATAGCTTCAAAGTCTCTTACTTTTACGTTTACTTCCTGGTCAAGGAATCCTTCCTTTGTAATGCTCAGTTTAAGAGTACCGATTTTGTCCGTTGCATAGGCAACTTTTCCATCAGACCCTGTTTTGTCAACCAGGTTCCCGTTAATCGAGACATTTGCACCCTCAATGGGATCGCCACCAATTGCCTTGAAAACCTCGATATTTAGGGTGTCACCAACATAAACTGGCTCAGGGGAAACATTAACCGACATTTTCTCTTTCGGAGGAATGACATTGACATTCTTGTTTGCAGTTGTGTATCCGCTCTTTTCTGCTGTCAACTTCAGTGACCCGATATTTTCGGCTGTGTATTCAACAATCCCGTCAACGTCAGTCTGGCCTGCGGTAGTTTTGTCAACCTTTACGTTAGCTCCTTCGATAGGATTCTCACCTGCAGTTACTTTGATATCAAAAGTGTCACCCACAATGATCTCATCAGGCACGCTGATCTTTAGCTCCCTGCTTGCCCCACCTGCGGTTTGGATCTCCACTGCAGGGTAGAACCTGAGAACATTGTCGTCAGCCGTCTTGAAACTGACATCGCCCATAATATTGACAGTATCCCCCTTGTCAAGTCCGATATCGTCGTCGTTTTTCATTTTGATACCGCTCTCGGAGACACTGCTAACTTTCATCTTGCCGAAGGTATCTCCATTATTGACTTCAGTGTACTCATCCGAAATCTGGAAGATGCCCTGTGTAAAAACAGCCGAAGTCTCGCCTAAAAAGACCGTGCCGAAATGGACTATGATCAGAGGAATGTTCTCAGCTTTTCCAATATCGGTCTTGTAAACATAATCCTGATTGGAGGAAACAAAAGCCTCATCTACCACTTTGCCGTCCTTTTCGAGCTGTACCCAGACATTATTTCCATTTATATCGACTTCTTTGACATTCAGGGAGTAACCTTGTTCAAGCACGAGGGCAGAACCTGAATACATAGATTCCTTATCATCGGTGTCCTTAAGGACTTTTGAGAGGATATCATTCGAAAGAAGGCTTACCCTGTTGATTTCTCCGTTAACGGCTCCATCCTGATAGCCTGCAAAATACTTGTCAGCCATGAACCCGACAACTGTGAAATTGCCCCAGTTATTGTATTCAAACGGAACATTTTGGGGTGTGGATTCATAAACCAGTTTATTGGTTGGGATATTTCTGCCGTTTAGTTCTTCAATCTTAAGCTCTTCAGTTCCAATTCCCTCGTCTATGTTATAATAGAAACCTTCGAAATTGAAGGGAGTCCAGGTAGGAATAGAATCTCCATCTTTATCTTTATCGTAAACAGTTCCGCGCAGTTCGTAAGTTCCAGGTTCCGAGATATCCAGAATAGGAGCAAAGCGCAGGCTACTGTCATCAGCTACCTGGAGCTTTATCTTACCCATGAGATCGATAGTTTTTCCCTTATCAAGTCCAATATCGTCTTCATTTTCCATTCTTATTTCACTGCTACTCATGGACTTGACTTTCATTTTCCCAAAGGTATCTCCATTATGGAGTTCTACGTAATTGTCCGAAATCTGGAAAATCCCCTCAATAGACGTAACCGAAGTTTCACGGCCTGAGAAAACAGTGCCGAAGTGCGCAATAATTACGGGTACGTCTTCTGCTCCACCAAGTTCAGTCTTATAGACATAATCCTCTCCAGATAAGATAAAGCCGTTATCCACAACGTTTCCGTCTTTTTCAAGCTGCACCCAGACGGAACTCCCCTTAACATCAACTTCAACGATGTTTAGGGAATAACCGTCTTCAAGGACAAGAGAATCACCGGCATATGTAGACTTTTTGTCGTCGCTGTCAATAAGGATCTTGGAAAGAATACCATTAGAAATCAGGCTAACGTCTTTCCCTATAACCGAGGAATTTTCTTTACTATAACCTGCAAAGTATTTCTCTGCCATGAATCCTATGACCTGGTAGGAGCCCCACTTACTATATTCAAAATTAGTCTCAGTAGGCCTAGTTCTATACTTAACATCTCCTGCATCTATATTCCTACCTATATTCTCAATGGTCATTTCTTCTGAAGATACTCCAGAATCAAGGTCATAGTAGAATCCTGAATAACTCTGTGCATTCCAAATATAGGTTTTGGCCAGTCCCAATTTTTCGTCCCAGATCCTGTTCCCACTTGAATGGTAAGTAGTCTGTACATTTACTTTCCATGTTTTTTCATATGGAGTGTATGTGCCAGTAGGATCGGTAGTAACCAGCTTTAGAGTAAATTCCCCTGTATTATTTTCTTCAAGTAAATACGAAGAGGAAGGTACTCCAGGCTCGTCTTTCTTTAATTCGCCATTTAAATACCATTGGGCATTAATATTCTGACCATTTGTAGTATTGACACTGAAAGTTTTGGACTCACCCTTAGCTAGGTTTATTGTCTCTTCAGTAGGGGTCACATTAACTGGTAGTGAAGTTGCTGATACTGTCCATGTCCAGAAATTTGAGCCAGTACCATTTTCATTCTGTGCATCCACTTTAATTGTATGCGTGCCCTGGGTTGCAGGACCGCGGGTGTATGATGACTCGGTTACGGAGGTTGTCTCCGTGATATTTGCATTAATGGGAGTGTCATCAAAGTACCAGGTCATATTCGAGGGCTGGCTAACAGTTGCAGTGAATGTTCTTGATTCTCCTACATTGTTGCTAACATCCTGCGACGAAGGGTCAGATAAGGTGATTACTGGACCTACTGCTTTTCCTTCTACATTCCAGGCTGCTATCTGCCCTAACTCGTCCACACTGGCTGTCACCTGGTACGAACCTAACTGTAAAACATGATTGAGAGTTGCAACATTATTACTATCAGTTTGCGTTGTTGTGTTCTCTTCTTTTATGTTCTCTCCTTTTACGTTCCACGTGACAGTCGCGTTTTCGTTAAAAGGAATGGTAAACGCTTGAGGTGCACCTACCGTCCCTGTAACTGTAACATTCTGTGAGGGCTGAGGATCTGCTATTATACTTGGGACTGCTGTTACAGTTCCACAAAATAGCCCTAGCACCAGAAGTGCTATAAATATCTGTAAACTAGTTTTTTTCATATTCTATCCTTCTGAACCTTGTGCATAAATATAATATGAATTTAATCAGTTTAGCTTAGAATTTGCTTTACTTTATGATCTTTAGGGGTTTTATCTATCAAAAATTAAAAATTTTTGTCTATCTTTTGTCTATCTCTAAGTTTCCGGTTTGTGGGGAGTAAATTAGTTTTTAATTAGGAAGATCTATCAACAGCTTCGGCTTTTAGCTGCTGGTATCCTCGCTGTTTAATAGTTGTAAGCTTGCATTCTGGGGATTCAATTACAATACCCGCTTCATACCTTGTGCATTCTCCTATAACAGTTAAGTTACATATATTTTGTACTTTTTTCATCTTTTGCGGGTCAACTGTAATAAGAAGTTCGAAATCTCCACCAGTGTAAAGGGCAAGTTCCTTTAGCTTGTGCGGATTTGAAGCAAATTCTCGGACATCCCTGAGGATAGGGAGAGAATTTTCCCGAATCTTGAAGCCTACCTTGCTCTGCTTGGCAAGGTCGTAAAGAGACATCGCAAGACCATCACTTGTATCCATCATGGATGTGACTGCTCCAGATTCGGCCAGCTTCCTTGCTTCTCTCACGCGCGGAATGGGTTCAAAAAGCGCCTTCAGAACAAGTTCACTTACTAGTTTTTTTGACAGAAGGGCTTCCAGAGCTGCGCCTGCAGACCCTGTATATCCTGTGACACAGACAAGGTCACCTGACTTTGCTCCACGCCGAAGAAGGAGTTGATTTTTTTTCACCCTGCCTATTGCTGTCCCTGTAATTGTCAATTCTGCGTGGGTGTCAAGGTCGCCTCCGATAATCGCAGTTCCGCAGAACTCAGCACATGCCTGCATACCTTTTGCAAGTTCTTTAACAAAATCAATTTCAGTATCAGTAGGCATCCCGATTGCTATAACAAGCCCTGTGGGTTCTGCCCCCATAGCTGCAATGTCACTCAGGTTTACGGCTGCTGACATCCAGCCTATTTGCCAGGGAGTCATTTCTTCCGGAAAATCCGTAGTCCTATGCAGCATGTCGGTAGTGACAACCAAGCAGTCTTCACCTACCAGGTCAAGGACGGCGCAGTCATCTGAACCTGCACCTATAAGGATTCCTTCCTGTCCTTTCTCCTTGCCATCGGGAACTTTAAAAATTTCAGATAAAATGGAGATAAGAGCGCGCTCTCCAATTGAAGATACTTTTGTGTTTTTCATGGTTCTTTTGAAAACGATTACTTTTGCTTTCTTTTTAATTCGTTTTTTGTAAGCCAAGATGCACTGAGTTACTCTCCTTTATTTAATTTTTGTAATTCAACGCATTATACAAAAGTTGGCAGTGCAAACTGAGAGATTTTTAGTATTGAGCTAAACATTATTTTAAAAATATTAACATTTATTAATAGGTATTGAACGAGTAAATCTTCCATGGTTTAACAAGCCCTTAATCTCTAGGGATGTATAAGGTTTTTGTAAACTTCAAAATCATTTGAACTTAAATATGGTTTTTCTATTAAAAACTCGGAAAGGAGAAAATATCAATAAGCTGGAAAGGTAGAAGCAAAATAGAATCGAGAAGTGGAACTTAAAAAGAGAAACAGATTTTGCTTTTTAAAAAACCGATAAAAAGCCAGCCAAGAGAGCATCAATAAATCCAAATAAATTATACGCTGGAAATATTATATAGAGTTAAGGATTACTTCTTCTCCACCTTCTTTTGTTCTTATTCTAACATTTTCCAGAAAGTTTTTTGCGATTCTTCCGAGTTCGTATAATTCCTCCCTTTCCAGAACCTGTGTGTTCCTTAAGTTTTCCTGCAAGCTATATTCCGGAATTCCCTGCTGCAATACATATGTAAGTTTCTTATTTTTTATATGTTCCGAAATCCAGGCAGCTATACTCGTAATTTCTTGCTTACTTCCTATAAAATCCCTGATTAGTGTTGTCCTGAGCTCAAGTTCTAAGCCACTGGAATTTACAATTTCGAGCGTTTCTATTATAGCCGCAGTAATCTGTTCAGGAGTCATTTTCACGGCTTCATGTTCTCCCCAGCCTATAACTTTCCCGTAAAGTGCAGGATCAGCAGGAGGAGCTTTTATATCAATAAAAAACTTATCAACCAGTTTTCGTTTAACCAGTTCGCCTGCCATTTCAGGATAACAGCCATTTGTGTGAATTCCGACTAAGAGCCCAAGTTCTTTTACAAATTCTGCAAGAGGCACAACTGCATCCTGCATCAGAGGTTCCCCTCCTGAAAATACAACCGAACTCACAAAGGATTTCGATTTTTTAATCTGCCCCTTCACAAAGTCCAGTTCTACAGAGTTCAGTCCCTGGAGGTAAGGATGGTTCTGACAGTAGGGACAGCGAAAGGGACATCCTCGAAAAAAAATAGTGATCGCAGCTCTCCCACTCCAATCTAGGGTCGAGAGTGGGACAGTACCTGCATAATTTACCTTCATAGCCTACACTTCTTGCCTTTCATAGCCTACTGTCTCTAACGTTTTTGTATAAAAATACAGAAAAGGTTTAAGGGACTCTTACCTGAGTTCCCTTGTACTATATCGCTTTCTGTCCAGAAGTTCCTGACGTTTGCCTTTATTCCAGCCTTCTACGGACTGAAGGTATCCTGTGATCCTTGAGAGGTGCTGCACATTTTCAGACTTACATTTCGGGCATCTGTCCAGCAAACCATCAGCTACATACCCTTCGTCAGTGCACACAGTCATGTCCCGGGTAAAGGCAAAATAACCGGTCTGGGTATTCTTTGCTATGTGCATGGCAAGCTCCTGCAGACCATCAGGATCTGGCTTTCCTTCCCCAAGCCAGATATGCATTATATTTCCACCGTCAACAATTGGGAAGAAAGTATGTTCATACTTTATTCTTTCAGGCAGGGATATATCTGCACCAGGCGGCAAATGGGTCCCATTGGTATAGTAGATAGGCAGGTCATGTGTCTGGCTTAACTCACTTTTTGCGCCTTCCACATCCCCTTTAATTGTGAACTCGGCTTTATCGGCATATTGCTTATGAAGGAGGTCAGAGACTGCAAAACGCTGGGCTGTCGTTTCGGCAGGCGTTCTTGCAAGGGCAATTTCCATACCTGTTTCCTGTGAAAGCTCTTGAGCATGCATCTTCATTTCAAACATAGCCCTGATTGCAAGCTTATATGCGTCCTGAGACTCATGCATCTGGTAGCCTGTGTGGTGCTGAACCATTTCATTAATTCCGACTATTCCGATGGTATAAACCAGGCTGTCGAAATCAACAGCTATAGCTCCTTTTTCTCCGGTATTCGGATCTTTGGGGCACTGAGCTGCAAACGGAATCCTGTTTTTCTTTATTAGATTGCTCATCCATTTTTGCTTGATCTTGAAAACTTCCACACCCTGGTTCATCAGGGTCTTGAGCTCATTGAAAAGCTTCTCATCATCATGTTCAGCCCTATATGCAGCCCTTGGACAGTTTAAAGACAGGACCATCCACGAGCCCATTGAAAAGTGTTTTCCGTCCTTGAAATGAAGTTTGTCATCGAACTCTTTATCATCAGTAGGGTTTGCAGAAAATTGATAAGCGCAGCACTGATAACATGAAATCCCTTCTCCTGCGCCCCTGTACTCAGGAAGCTGATTATCAAAATAAGGAGTCCCGAATTTGGCAGCCAGCTCGAAGGTCATCCTGTACAGCTCTTTATAAGTCAGAAGTTCAGGGTGAGTCCTGTTGAATTCTTCGTCTTCCTCCATAAAGTCAGGTTCAATGGAAATCTCGGGCTTTGGGAAACTGAAAGGCTTACCCCAAGCATCTCCTTCAAGCATGACGTCCATTAAAGCCTTAAATCCAAGGCGAACCTCTTTTTCAAATTCTCCGTAGGTTCTGAGCGGGGCTTGCTTGTCGTCCCAGATTTTGCCCATCGCGACAATTGGAATGTTTCTCCAGAGCTTTGGGACTCCAGGAGAAAGCTGCACAGATGAAAAGACCGTCTGCCCGCCTCTTGCGCACATCATTTGCATCATTTCATAGACAAACATTTGCATAAGCTGCTTGATTTCGGTTTCGGATTTGCCTTCCAAATAGGGAGCCATAAAAGTCAAAAAATTGTAAAAGCCCTGCCCACCTGCAAAATTGGTTTGAGCCGAACCCATAGCTTTTACCGCATGAAGAAAAGCCACCTCAGCATTCTTTGCTGGCTTTGCAACGCTCGATTGAGTTCCTACCCCATCAGGCATGAGACCATAGTAAAAAAAGTAGCGAAGATCCCAATCCTGGCAAAATGGCCTGGTGCCCATGTATTCAAGGTCATGGATATGGAAATCCCCGTTCAAATGTAAATCTGCAAGCTCTTTTGGCATCAGGAGAAGGTTTTGCTCTTTGGACATTTTGTCGGCTTTTCTTTTATGTGAAGTTTCAGCATTGTTAAGCTGATTTGCGTTGTCATTAGCCTCAAACCCATATCCAGTATCGATTTCATAGGCATCGTAGACCGAAGCCCCGACCCTTGTCATGATATTTCTCCACTCGATATGTCCCCTGTCAAGCAGGATATTGTTTACGATTTCCCGGATAAGAGGACCTGAGAGAAACTTAATATTCATTTTTTTAATGAGTTTTTCTGCGTGCTTTGCAATCTCAAGAGCTTCTTCTTTTGTGATTGAGGGTTTATTGTAGAAGATCTCGCTTAATTTTGTTTCTTTTAGAAGCTGGTTTACAATAATGTTCCTATCCCAGTTAAGGATGAAACCGTCTGTTGTCCTTACTTTGGGAAGAGGGGAGATAGACGAGCCGTCAAGAGTTTTTTGCACTGGCTGGTTGTCAGATAACGGGTCATTTTTGGGGAGAGGAGAGACGGACAACTTTTCAAGCGGCTTTTGCGCTGACTGGTTGTCAGATAACTGGCCATCGGGTAAGAGGATCTTGTTTGTCATTTTCTCATCTTCAGTAACTGCTTTAATAATGGAACTTATAATATATTCAATTCGTTTTTAATTTTCAGACCTCTTTCATCACAGGATTCCGTGAATTTTTTCAGGATTTATTTCTCCCCCTATGAAGAGTTCCTCGTGTGTAAGAAAGGTATCATCGATCTGTAAAACAGGAGCTGTCACTGTGAAAACTCCGTTGAAACGCAGTTCTGTTAGAGCTTCGGGAGTAGACATGTCTGCTACCTCGAAAGCAACTGAGTGTGCTTCCAGGAATTCCTTTAATTTATTGCATTTCGAACAGCTTTCCGTCGTATAAATAATTACTTTTGCCATGCTTTACGTCCCTCTGATTTTTACTCTTTAATCCTTAGTCTGATTTTTAACTCTATTTCTTGCGAGGTTTTTTCCCTTCTTAAACATTATGTTTGTTTTCCATTATTGCAGAGTAAGCGCGCAAATCTAAAGCGCATTATAGCAATAAAATAAAACCCCACAGGGTTACCATCCTTGGTTAACCCTATAATCCCTAAAAATATATGTTTCCAAGTATCGGCTAATAAGTATCGAGCCAGTGATATCGTACGGAGCACAGTCTCTAGAAATACCCTGAGATATCATTTTTCATTCTCTTAAGCAAAGATGGCCTTTATATTCAGGCAAGTATCACTAAATGTCATTTAATTTAAATAGTTTTCATTCCTTAGATTTTATAACATATAAACAAAAAACATTTTCTATTTTCAGTATATTATTATAAAATGTTTTATCTTCTCAAGCTGAGGAAAACTATGTCTGACATTTATTGAAATCGGGAAGAATATACCTAGCATTTCTTTTATATCTATTTTATCATTTTATCCATATTAGAAAGGATTAATCTTCTTGGAAAAGTTGAAAACTACAAAAAACCGTTATATCATGGACCAGTTATATTTCATCAAGCACAAAAAGAGGTGTCATTTCATAGAAAAGTTGTTATCTTCCGGCTGCAAGCCTCTTGACGAGCTTCTAGGAGGAGGTTTCGAAAAAGGGATCGTGACTCAAGTCTTTGGACCTGCAGGAACCGGAAAAACGAATATTTGCATCCAGCTTGCAGTGGAATGCGTAAAGCAAGGGCAAAGAGTTATCTTCATAGATACTGAAGGACTTTCTCCTGCCCGTTTCAAGCAGATTGCAGGGGAAAATGCAAAAGAAATAGCTAGGAGCATCATTATCTATGAACCCCTGAATTTTGAAGAGCAGTATGCGGCCGTGAGGGAGGTGGAGAGAATAGCCAGTGAGAATATCGGTCTTGTGATCTTGGACTCTGCAACCTCGTATTATAGATTCGAGCTTGAAGACGATGAGACAGGCATGAAAAGCCGCAGAGAACTTGCTAGCCAGATAGGATTTTTGCATGCTCTTGCCCGCAAATATGGTTTTGCTGCAGTTATAACCAATCAGGTATATTCAGATATTACTTCAGGAGGGGTGCGCCCGCTTGGCGGGAGTTCCCTGGAACATACCTCAAAAGCGATTATCCAGCTGGAAAAAACAGGTGAGGGAACCAGGCGCGCTATTTTGTACAAACACCGTTCCCGTCCTGAAGGCTCAAGTGCAGAGTTTACAATTACAGCCGAAGGAATTCGCTAAACCTGATAAAACTGAATAAAAATAGGAAAACTTTCTTGGAAAGGTTTTCTAAGACTATTCTAGATCTGATTATTCAGGACCTAAAGTTTAATTCATAAAACAGTTCAGGACGGAATAAGCTTAAAATTCCCGGAGGTGCCCGGGAATTTTTGAAATCTAAGTTTACAGGAATCTCTTTTCAGTAAAGGAATTCTCTCCTATGACTTTAACGTTCCAGGGTCCCGGCTATGAAAGCTTCAGTCCGCCTATAAGCTTCGTCATCAGAATACTGAATTGCTGGATGTTTCATGAAGTAAGAAGAAGGAGAATACAGTACCCCTCCTATTCCACGGTCAAGAGCCAGCTTGCAGCACCGAATGGCATCGATTACCACACCTCCAGAGTTAGGAGAGTCTTCTACGGAAAGCCTGAGTTCAAGATTCATGGATACATCTCCAAAAAGACTGCCTTCCATTCTCAAAAAACATACTTTATTGTCTTTTTGCCAGGCTACGTAATCGCTGGGTCCAATGTGAATATTGTCGTTCTCAAGCTTCCTGGAAAGCACCGATTGAACAGCCTCAGTCTTTGATTCTCGTTTGGAAGCAAGCCTGTTTCTGTTGAGCATGTTAAGAAAATCCGTGTTTCCACCAGTATTAAGCTGGTATGTTCTCTCGAGTTTTACGCCTCGCTTTTCGAAGAGGTCTGCAAGAATCCTATGCGTGATGGTAGCCCCAAGCTGAGCCTTGATATCATCGCCAATGATCGGAATATTCTTTTCTTCAAACTTTTTTGCCCATTCAGGATTGCTTGCGATAAAAACCGGCATATTATTTATGAAAGCCACACCTGCCTCAAGAGCACATTCAGCATAAAAACGGACTGCCTGTTCTGAGCCAACAGGCAGATAATTGAGAAGCATCTCAGCCCCTGAGTTTTTAAGCTCGTTCACAATATTTGCTTTTGTAGCTTCCTGTTCCTTGCTGACAACAAAGGTATACCCTTCCTCATAATTCTTCATATGGTCAGAGACCCCGTCAAGGACCCTTCCCATCTTAACCTTCACACCTGTGGACGGAATTTCAGGACAAAAAACCGCTGTGCAGTTCGGGGGAGCAAAAATAGCTTCAGAAACGTCTTTTCCTACCTTCCTAGCGTCGATATCAAAAGCAGCAACGACTTCGATATCGCCGGGTTTATAGCCTCCAATTTCCCTGTGCATCAGTCCTATGGGCTCTTTATCTTCAACTTTATAGTACTCAATGCCCTGTATCAAAGAGCTTGCACAATTCCCGATTCCTGCAATTGCTATTTTTATTTTTGTCATAAGCGCTTACTCTCCGATGAATACCCAGATTCTCATAAACCGCATTAATGAAGTGACAGATTATTACGATTTCTGAAATCTATAGATTCAAGGATTTAAGGATTCAGATCCTAAAGTTTAAGGATTTGTGTTTGAAATTATGAATTTGATTTTTAAAGCTGTTAATTTACATTTTGAAATTACGATTTCCTGTATCTAAACCATGGATTTTAAATCTTATCTTATTTGCTCTGTTACTCTATAAATCTATTATATCTAAGTTTGCCATTTTGGAAAAAGATATTGAATTTATTTATATATACCTGACACATATCATTTATTTTCTAAATAAAATTTTATTACGACGACAGGCTGCCGGAAGCTTGACATGTTGTAATTCTTGAGTAATTTTGAGATTTGAAGAAAAATTCCTTTAACATAATTCCACCTTGGATTATATAAATTAATTTTAAGTTCCTCAAATTGCATGAAATGCAAAGAAGAGGGGT
Organism: Methanosarcina sp. UBA293; assembly: GCA_002499445.1. GTDB lineage: Archaea > Halobacteriota > Methanosarcinia > Methanosarcinales > Methanosarcinaceae > Methanosarcina. The sequence continues at coordinate 52,903 of DALS01000033.1, read as the reverse complement.
AATGTACCCTTTTAGTTAAATAGGTCTTTAACTTATGGAAGTTGAAAGGAAAAACGGAGAATTTCTCCGAAAAAATGATGCTTACATCGGAAAGTGATCTTATGAGGACAATTGACTGGAAGGAAGATTCCAACTCCATAGTGCTGGTAGACCAGACCTTGCTTCCGAAAGAATACAGGATAATAGAATGCAAGACCTTGAGTTCTCTTTGTGAAGCTATAAAATCTCTCAGAATAAGAGGTGCGCCTGCTCTCGGTGCAGCAGGAGGTTTCGGGATTGCCCTTGCAGCTTTTCTGAGTGAAGTCAGAGACATCGAAACAATAACAAAAGACCTCGAAGTTGCGGGAAAAATCCTTAAGTCGACTCGTCCCACAGCAGTAAACCTTAGCTGGGGCGTAAATAGGGTTTTGGGAGCCATTTCAGACGCCTTTGATGTCCAGGGAGTAAAGGACATTGCCCTTCAGGAAGCAAAGGATATTGCAGAAGAAGACGTGGCCACCAACAAGCTGATAGGTAAATCCGGGGCAAAACTCCTGAGTGACGGAGATACTGTGCTTACACACTGCAACGCTGGCAGGCTTGCCTGTGTGGACTGGGGTACAGCTCTTGGGGTTGTTCGTTCGGCTACTGCTGAAGGCAAAGAGATCAAAGTTATTGCCTGTGAGACCAGACCCCTGAACCAAGGAAGCAGAATTACTGCATGGGAGCTTATGCAGGATGAGATTCCAGTAACCCTTATCTCAGATTCTATGGCTGGATGGGTAATGCAGCAGGGGCTAATAGACAGCGTGCTTGTAGGAGCAGATAGAATTACCCAGGATGTTATCTTCAACAAAATAGGCACATATTCTCTCTCCATTCTTGCAAAAGAGCATGAAATTCCCTTCTATGTAGCAGCTCCTGTCTCTACTTTCGATTTCAATGGCTGGGAAGGCAGTGTAAAAGTAGAGATGCGAGACCCAGACGAATTGCGCTTTTTCGGATCTGAGCAGCTTGCCCCAGTAGATGTGGAAGTTTACAATCCTGCGTTCGATGCAACTCCTATGGAAAATGTAACTGCGATAGTTACTGAGAAAGGAGTGTTTCACCCGCCTTTCCTGCTGGATGAAGTACTTGTTTGAGAATTGCCTGCTTTTTGAGAATTGCCTGCTTTAAGAGTGTGGCTAATTCTCCTTAACTCTTTTGAGTCTGCCAATAAAGAAATTTCTCTGCTGGATTTATATATCTGGAATGTGAATTAGGTGTTAATTACCAAATTTAACAGTGATTTGACGGAAAATTTAACAGTTACTTAATTCTAATAATCACTTTATAATTATTAAGCAGCGCATTAGATTTTCTAAATCTAAATTGTCAATTTCCAGAAATCATTTTATTAATTTCCAGATAACTATTTTATTAATTTCCAGAAAGCTTACAGGCAAATATGTATTATATGTATTGAAGCTTACATTTTAATACACGAATTAATCTTAATACATGCAAAAAATCTACGTTAAATTAAATATTTAAAGGTGTTAACACATGGCTAAAAAATCAGGTTCCGGGCTTCAGTCGTCTGCAGGGCTTATGCGCTATTATGAAGCGGATAAGAATGCAGTTCACATCCAGCCTAAGACAGTTATGATTGTCGGCGCCCTCACTGGCATAGTAATATTATTCCTGAGTGCTGCAAGCGGTTTCTGGCCGTAATCACAATTCTTTTTCGGCAGGATTCCTTTGAGCAGGCGTAGTCCAAGAAAAAAAGAAAATAAAAGCAGGGCTTCTTCAGGGATCAGAGCCTCTAAACCCGTAGTTTTTCTACTGGGTTTTCTTCTTATACTTGTGGGTATTTTCGGAATCTTTTACAACCCTTCCAATTCCACGGGCACTACGGTTTCTTGGGAGGTTTCAGAAGCAGGCACTTTATCTTTTCTAGAAGAATCGGTTCGAGAAGATCCAGTCTTTACAAATAAGGAAATCGAAGATGTATACGCCCCTGAAAACTCAGATACTTTAAAACTACTGTCTTTTGAAAGCAGAGGGGAAAAACTTCAGGCTCTTTTGAGAATTCCTGGAAACTCTTTTTCCGCTTCTTCTGCATCTTCCACTGCTTCATCACTATCTCCTGGTCTGATTCTTTTACCTGGAGCAGGAGTCAGCAAAGAAGCTGAGCAAAGGCTGGCTGCAGAACTCTCTAAAATGGGGTATGCAACCCTCGTTCTGGATCAGCGTAATCTGGGCAGCATAAACACAGAAAGAGACCTTGAACTTTTCAAAGCCGGACTTGAGCCCATAGAATATAGCATGGTTTATGATGTCCTTAAAGCTTCAGACGTGCTTGCAGCCCAGCCGGAAATTGATCCGGAAAGACTTGCAATCCTTGGGGAAAGTAATGGAGGAAGATTTGCAATCCTTGCCTGCGCCCTTAACCCTTCCCTTAAAGGAGTTATCGGAATCAGCACCGCAGGGTACGGCACTGAAGAAATCGATCCTCATCTTGCAGATGATTCTTCCTTTGCAAACGATCCTAAAACTTACCGCTTTTATCGCTCAATCGATCCGGATATCTATCTCGCTGCCCTGCCACCTGCAAAATTCGTACAGATTCATTCTTTTAATGATCCCGTAATCTCCCACGATCTGGCACTCCGAACTTTTGCCCTTGCAAAAGAGCCAAAAGCGATGTATAACATTACAGAAGCAACACACGGATATACAGCCTCAATGCGCCCTTATCTTGAAAAGGAACTTGCTCTCCTTCTGAACTAAACTCTGAAAATCCTCTGAGCTAAATTCTGAACTAAAAGAGTGGGCTTAATACCCAGCTAAATTTATTGAAACGTATGTCTTAAATATGGAAATTGTTTTGGATATGAAAAGCTCTCAACCGCTCTCAAGCCTGCGGGAAATCCATGGAATTGGTGAACGAGTAGCCGGCAGGCTGATTGAATACTTCGGAACTGAAGCTGTGGCGCTTCAGGCGATCTGCGAGGGAGACATAGCTTCGCTTTCTGAAGTCAATGGCATAAGCCACAAGTTTGCTCTTTCCCTTGCTAGGGAAGCAAGGTCCAGGGCTGAGGGCTGCTCAATTTCCGATTTTCTCAAGACAAAAGAAGCCTTAGATCTTTATTCCCACCTGCTTGAGCTGATGAAAACCTTTGCCCATACTCCGCATGCTAGGGATAAGCTAAACCTTTTTTACCCCTTACCTGCCTCGCGCATGGATCTCATCCAGGAGAGACAGACTTTTATACGAGAATATCTCGAACTGGGAAAAGCTTTTTCCGAGAATTCCGAATTTCTGGAACTGCTTACTAGAGTCAGGAAACTCAAGCCAGTGCCAGTTAACCTGAAAATTAGAGACCGGATAATCCTCTGTGGAGACTCAAAAATTCTGGAAGCAGCCAGAGAAAAGTTCCATGTCTTTTTACCCATCCAGGGCGTAGAAAACCTCTCAGAATTTGTTGACCTTGCAAGAGGTTATTCTAGTGTAATTGTTTTTGATGATACCTATCTTAGCTTTGATCTACCTGAAGACATTGAACCCGAGTATTTTCAGGACCTTTCCAGAGCTGAATTCTGGCAAGTTTTACCTGAAAAAGAACTGGCGTTTTTTGCGCGAAACCTGGACTGCATCCGTGCCTGCCTGAATATAGTATCAACTTTGCGCTCCAGAGAATTTGAGTTCTTTAAGGAACTTTCGAAAGAAAGACTTGATGCGCTGGAGACAGCTCTCTCAAATCTAGGAGAGGATGGAAAACCTGTTGACGGTTTTGACCCTGAGCTTGACAGACTGGAAGCAGCCCTGCAAAACCTGGACCCTGTACTGACCTTGGTTCTAAACCAGACTAACCAGCGAATGAACAGAACTCTTGAGGCAAGTTCACTTACCCTAAACGGACAGGAACTTATTAAACTCGTGAGCGGGGGGATAGAGATCAAAGACCTGCTTGCAAAGGAATTCAGTAAAATCTATAAAACTGAAATTGAAGCCGTGAAGGAAGAGCTTGTTGAAAAGTTAGGGCTTGAGAAGCAGGAAAAATTAATGCTCGACTCCCTTTTTCCTGACGAAATTTCCAGTCCTCTGAACGTAGACCAATCTCAGTTGCAGCTTCTCAGGCAAATGCTGAGCAATACCCTTGAAAAAACCAGGCTTGCCCGAAAAAGAGAGCTTGCAAAAACGCTTTCAGATTTCCACGAGCCCGTAGAAAAACTTGTTAAGGAAGTCCTGGATTTTGACCTTGGCTTTTCAATAGCCTGTTTTTCGGCGAAATTCCAGCTTAAACTTCCGGAAATGATTTCTGAAGCCGGAATAGGATTTAAAGCCGGAAAGAACCTCTTTTTAAAAGTCCGTCATGGAGAAGTCGATCCTGTGAGTTATTCCATCGGAAAAACCAGCTTTTCTCCCACAGATCTGGAAAATAGGGTTGTACTTTTGAGTGGAGTAAATTCCGGGGGCAAGACCTCCCTGCTCGAACTCCTTGCCCAATGCGTAATCCTTGGATATATGGGTTTTCCGGTTCCTGCAAAAGAACTCGAACTTGGGCCTGTAGAGGAATTTTATTACTTTGGAAAATCAAAAGGAACCCTGGATGCAGGAGCTTTTGAATCTACCCTCAAGCAATTCTCAGTGCTTTCTGAAACCTCCGGAAAATTGGTGCTTGCGGACGAACTGGAATCAATTACCGAGCCTGGAGCTTCTGCGCGGATTATAGCAGGAATTCTAGAGTACCTGTCCAAAAACAAACAGTGTTTTGGGATTTTTGTTTCTCACCTTTCAGAACTCATCCTTGAAAATACCGGCACAGAGGTAAGAGTAGATGGAATTGAAGCGGATGGTCTTGATTCCCACCTGGAACTGATCGTAAATCGGAATCCAGTATACAATCATATTGCTCGGAGCACTCCCGAATTGATTTTGGAACGACTTCTAAGGAGAACCACAGGGAAAGAGCAAGAATTTTATTTACATCTGAAAAGTAAGTTTAAAGCTGAATTAAAAGGCCACTCTTGAAAAATAGGATCGAGAGTTTCTGATGATTTTTTCAGTACTTTCTCAACCCAGGGCATCTTTTTTATTTTCGCCAATCTCGGCTTTAAGAGATAATATTATAAATCTTTAGTTCTATATACTAATAAATAGTAGCGAGTTGGTGGAGCTTCCTTAAACCCTTAAAATCCGATTGACATAAAATTTATATAGGCATTGGAGGCATTGCATCTCAAATAAATTGACGAAGAAATTGCCTCCCTCCTGTGCAGAAGATTCAAAACTCTAATCGACTAAAAGGGTTGATGTTATTAAGGGAAAAAATCCCTGAGGCTTAACTATCTTAGGTTGTTTGAGTTGACCCGGGGGCTATCTTTTTTCGACCCAGTAAAACCGGGCGACAATTAGGTAATGAAATTGAATTGTGAAATACAGAGATTCTATCATCAAATTTTTTTGATTTTTAAAGGTGGATCTGAAAAAGTGAAAACCCCAGGCAATATGTGATAACAATGGAACGGAACTTCCCCACTCAGCGTATAGATTTTGATAGGCTGGTTATGGATAGCATTGAAGGAGCTAGGGTAGAAGTTTCCGGTATGCCTGACCTGAGTGATCCGTGCTTATATACGGACCGGGAATATAGCTGGCTTCAGTTCAATGACAAAGTACTCGAAGAGGCTTTTGACGAGCGCAATCCCCTGCTTGAAAGAGTAAAGTTCCTTTCGATTTTTGGAAGCAATCTTGATGAGTTTTTCATGATCAGGGTTTCAGGCATCCATAAAAGAATAGTGGAAGCTATAAAAAATGACCTGACTGATGAGCTGGCTCAGGAACAGCTTCGTATTATCCGGGAAGAACTTCTCAGACTGCTTCCTCTCAATGATAGCTGCTGGAACGAGGTACTTAAACCCGCTCTCAGGGAGAAAGGAATTAAAGTTCTTAATTACTTTGAGCTTTCTGGGAAAGAACGAGAAAAATTGAGGGATTATTTCGAGAGAAACATTTTCCCTTTACTTACTCCTCTTGGTTTTGACTCAGGACACCCTTTTCCTCATATTTCTAACCTCAGCCTTAACCTTGCAGTATTAATTGACGATCCAGATTACGGGGAACGCTTTGCAAGGGTCAAGATCCCTCCAATGTTCACGAGACTTATAGCTATTCCTGAGGATGACCAGGAGAGAATAACTTTCAGTTTTGAGGAGCTAAAAACAGGGTGTTTTGTCTGGCTCGAACAGCTTATTGCTGCAAATCTTGACCTCCTATTTCCAGGACAGCGCATTCTAGGAGCTTATCCATTCAGAATCACACGCGATGCAGACCTTGGATTTGATGAGGATGGAGACAAAGACCTTCTGACCGCTGTAAAACAGAGAGTCGGTAGGAACTATTTTGGATCGGTTGTCAGACTTGAGACCGATTATACAATGCCCCCAAGAGTCTCGGACATCCTTCTTAAAAACCTTGACCTTACTGCTCCCTTTATGTTCAGGTCTTCAGCTCCTCTGGGGCTCTCAAGTCTTGTTAAACTTGCACAGATTAACCGTCCTGAGCTTAAGTACGAGCCCTCCGAACCGAAAAAGCATTCTCAGCTTGCAAACAGAGAGAAAATATTTTCAACTCTGAAAAAACGAGATATCCTCCTCTATCATCCTTATGACAGTTTCGAATCAGTAATTGATTTTGTGGAAGAAGCGGCTGATGACCCTGATGTTCTGGCAATCAAAATGACCTTATACAGGGTTGATGACAATTCTAGAATTATTCAGGCCCTTATGAAGGCAGCAGACAGGAGAAAACAAGTAGCAGTCCTGGTGGAACTTAAAGCGCGCTTTGACGAGGAGAACAATATAGGTTGGGCAAAGGAACTTGAGCGCAAAGGGGTTTATGTGGCTTATGGTTTTCCAGGGCGCAAGACCCATGCCAAGATGTGCCTTGTGATCAGAGCCGAAAAAGAAGGCATAAGGTATTATGTGCACATGAGCACAGGAAACTATAATGCTGTCACAGGAAAACTCTATACCGATCATGGTTACCTGACAAGCGACCCATTCATAGGCAAGGACATCTCTGACCTTTTCAATGCCCTTACCGGATATTCGAGAAAAGACCATTATATCAAACTTCTTGTAGCCCCCCAGACTCTAAGGCATCAGATTCTGGAACGCATCAGACGTGAAATCGATCTGCATGAAAAGTGTGGAAACGGTCACCTGATCTTCAAGATGAATTCCCTTGTTGACTACCAGTGTATTCGGGAACTTTACAGGGCTTCTCAGGTTGGAGTGAAAGTAGACCTCATTGTCCGGGGAATCTGCTGCCTCAGGCCAGGAATTTTCGGAATCAGTGAAAATATCAGGGTAATCTCAATAGTTGGCCGCTTCCTGGAACATTCCAGGGTATACTATTTCAGGAACGGCGGAAAAGAAGAGCTCTTTATGGGAAGTGCCGACCTCATGCCGCGCAACCTGGATAACAGAGTAGAGGTCCTCTTTCCGGTCTCTGCGGAATATATCCCTGTCGTGAGGGATGTAATCCTTGGCACTCAACTTAAAGACAACGTAAAAGCCCGCCTGTTACTTCCTAACGGCAGGACTGAAAGAATCTACCCGCAGCCCGAAGAAGAAGAACTGGATTCTCAGTTATGGATGCTTGAGAATAGCAGAAGCTGGGATTTGGGCTCTAAAAAAGAGTGAAAAAGAGAATTTCTTCTTTTTATTTTAGCTTCTCTTATCTAGGCAGCGCGCCAATTTTTTGAAAAATCATAAATCTCAGAGCGCTTTTTGATAGTGAATTCATTACACTACCAAACCCACTTATACTTATTTATGTTTTTGTTAGGCTAATTATTATAGTCCAACTCGTTTACACGACAAGGATTCATATTCTTCTATTATGAAGTTATCTGTCATACCTGCTATATAATCCCAAATTAAGCATTTTCTAGCAATTTCATCTAACTTATCGGAGCCTAATTTTTCTCCAAATTTAAAACCAGCTTTATATGATCTAGTTAAGTCATTTCTCTGCTCTTTATTAAATATAATTAGTTTATCCTGTTCTTTGTAGGAAAGTTTCTTATCTAGTGTTTTGTTTAATATATTCATAAGATCGTCACATATCTCTTTTCCCTTTAAGTCCCAACGGACTATATCCATTTCATCTTGAAGTATTTCTTCATGATCTTTAAATATTTTACATAAGCATTTTAGTCCGATTTTTGTCACCTCAGGTATGTCAGGGAATTCTTTACTTAATGTTAATAGGTCTTCGAAGGAGCCAGTATGATATTGTTTTAGATAAATTAAGCGTTTGTCTTCAGGAATGCTCCATAAAGAGCTCATAATCCTTCCTACTATAGATATAGAAAAACTCAAAATAAGCTTTGTATACATCCTTTCACATTTTATACGTAGAATAGAGTTATTTTTTAATTCATCTAAAGTCTCAGAAAAGACATCATATGTATCATTCAACTCTAACTTATCCATATTTTTCTGACCTAAATCATTTGATAACACCTCTTTTACTTTTTTGTAAAAGTTTAGCATTCGATCCATACTTGTTAGACGCCTCATATCTTCAATATCATGGGAAAGTTGAGCAATTTCATCAGCTATTGATACTATAGATCCTTCTAAGGTAACAGGAGAACAATATTCAAATAGGTCTTTCATTGTTCCATAGGACTTTTCATCAATTTTAGTATAAGGAACAAAATCTTTTATAAAAACTTGGTAATAGCTTTCAAAGCATTTTTTATAAAATTCTCTCTCTTTTTCTTCAATTTTTGAGTGTTTTAAGATCCCATCTAAGGTAGATACTGTTAAGTTTAGCCCATAATTATCTGGTAAATATTGTTTTTCAAGGAAACAACATTTTTTAAGGCTCTGAAAGCTATGTTTGAGTTTTTTTCTGGAAAACAACCATGATCTATACTTCGTTTAAAAAAATCGCATAGTGCTTCTTCACCAACATGTCCATAAGGTGTGTGTCCCAGATCATGACCCAGAGATATTGCCTCAATCAAATGGATATTAACTTTTTCTTCTTTTCTTTCTTGTTGATATATGTAATTCCCTATCGAAGCTGCTATTTTAACTTTTTCTTCTTTTCTTTCTTGTAGATTTATGTAATTTCCTATCGAAGCTGCTATTTTAACTTTTTCTTCTTTTCTTTCTTGTAGATTTATGTAATTCCCTATGGAAGCTGCTATTTGCATAACTTCTAAAGAGTGAGTAAGTCTGCTTCTTAGATGATCACTTGATTTTATCCCTAAAGCGGGAACAAGTTGCGTTTTCTTTGCTAATCTTCTAAAAGATCTCGAAAAAAGTATTCTATCCCGATCATGAAGATATGAAGGTCTTTTGTCATTGTCAGAATTAGTGGATTTTTCAATTATTAGTCTAGCCTCAGGTCTTTCAAAGAAGTTTTCCATACCCACCATCACGTATAAATTATTTATAGAGTAGACACTCAACTTAATTATTAAACAACTCGATATATGTAGACTTCACTATAAATAACTTATCAAAAAATATTATAATGTTTAATTGAATGTTGAGCCTTCAAAATCCTCTAAACTAAGAAGCTCCATTAATTTGAACTGAAATTTTACTTATTTCTTATTTTGCCAATTTGAAACATAAAATTATAGTCTGTGGATAAAATAAGCAACCTATTCAATATAGAACTAATATATGCGAAAAAAATAACAACTAGAAACTTTTGGTACAATACCAAATAATTTCAAATAGAATAAAAATATGAACTAGTATTGTGAACTTATTTTGAGTTTCTCGACTCCTTCGAGAAAAACGAAAGACAGGGCTTTCAGGTGATAATAATGGAACCCGAGAAAATTTCCGAAGGCAGAGTTGTTGCGTTTATCGATATAGGCACTAACTCGGTCCGGCTTCTTCTGGTCCGGATCAATCCCAATGGATCTTACTTCCCCCTGACCAAGCAGAAGGAGACAGTCCGACTTGGGGATAAGGAATTCATAGACAGGATTTTGCAGCCTAAGGCAATAGAGCGCGCAGTTATTGTCTGTAAAAAGTTCATGGAACTTGTCAGGGCTTATAAAGCAGAAGAGGTTATAGCTGTGGCTACTTCGGCAACAAGAGACGCGAGCAACAAGGTTCAGCTTCTCGAAATGCTTAAAAGGGAGGCAAACCTCGAAGTCTGCACAATTTCCGGAACCGAAGAAGCTCGCCTCATTTACCTTGGAGTTTCAAGTGGATTTAGGCTCGGAAACTCAAAAGCGCTGTTTATAGACATCGGGGGCGGGAGTACTGAAATATCAGTAGGAGATCAGGCACAGTATTACTTTCTTCATTCCCTTAACCTTGGAGCGATCAGGCTGACAAACATGTTTTTACCGGACGAAACCGGGCCTGTTTCCGAGGAGCAGTATGAACAAATTAAGAACTATGTCCGGCGCAAGATAACAGATATAACAAAAGACCTTTCCAGGTACAGCTTAAGCTGTTCAATTGGAAGCTCGGGGACAATTGAAAACCTTGCCAAGATTGCTTTTGTCTACCTGCAGAAAACAACCAATGAAAGTTTTAAAAAGCTGGAGTACCTGGACCTGAAGAAAATAGTCAGGGCAATGTGCGCCATACCCCTTGAAGAGCGGCGCAAGTTCCCAGGAATCAACACGCAAAGAGCAGATATTATTATTTCAGGCGCTGCAATTATTGAAACCTTTATGGAAGAGTTGGGGCTTTCCGAGATCAAGATAAGTAAACGAGGGCTTCGAGAAGGTCTACTTGTAGATTATATTTCAAAGAGCGAATTCTCCTACATGATTACACAGATGTCGGTAAGGAAACGCAGTATTATGCAGCTTGGGCTTACCTGTAATTTCGATGAAGCACATGCCTATACGGTTACCAGGCTTGCCCTTGAACTCTTTGACAGCATTCAGGCGCTTGGAATCTATGAGTTCAGGAGAGGGGAAAGGGAGCTGCTCGAATATGGTTCAACCCTGCATGACATAGGAATTTTTCTATCATATGATACCCATCAATCCTACGCCTATCACCTCATACTGGACAGCAACCTTCCGGGATTTCTGCCTGAAGAAGTTGAAATCATAGCGAACCTTGCCTATTTCCACAGGAAAAGCACACCTAAGAAGAAACATCCTAATCTTGTCGGGCTTAACAAGGATGTAGTAAAAAGCATAAGAGTACTGACTGCTCTGCTCCGCATTGCCAAAGACCTGGATCGTTCTCATAATGGAATTATATCCCATGTTCGGTTTTATATTGCTTCTACCGACAGCCTTGTACTTGAAATACATGCTCAGCAGGAGTGCCAGCTCGAAATCTGGGAAATAGAAAAACAGAAAAAATACTTCAAGAGAGTGTTTGGATACAGTCTCCAATCCAAAGTTATTATAAAATAGGATCCCGGAGTTCCCTTGGTCCGTGAAGAAAATACTGAGCTTAAAGGAACTCCAGGATTTGAGGTATCCTCCAAAAGTTAAATTAGAAGACCTTTAAGGAAATGCACTTGATGGGTTTATTCAAAAAGTATTATGATAAAAGGCGATTGTACAGTTTTTATTGCATTGATACAGGTTTTTAATTGTATCAATACAAGTTTTGAATTGCTCTTTCAATCCTTTTCCTGAAACTCTCGTCCTTTATCTTTTCCCAGGCATCGGGAAAGGCATTAAGCAGTATTTGAAGTTCTTCTTCCCTATATGCAAGATATGTCCTTATTCCTTCTGAACCTTCGGAAAACTTCATTTTTCCGGAAACTTTCTCATTTTCGACAGAACCCCATTCCCCGGTTCTCAGATAGGATTCCAGCAGGTCAACTGCAATTACTGTATCGTGCAGGTTTCCAAGCTGGTCCTGGAAGGTCTTTAGTTCTTTGATCAGAGATTTTGCGTCTTCTCCAAGTACGCTCTCAAAGAATTCAAGAGTATAACGCATTCCCTTGGCTGCGATCCTGAGCCTGTGCAGTCGTTCAACAGGAAGATAAGGTCCCTCTACCCATTCGGAATAAGCATTGATGTCTGCTAACCGTGCATAAAGGACTGAAGGAAGAATTTCTCTAATCCTGTGAGGTAAAGCCTCATATTTTCTATTAGTTACAGGAAGCATCAGGATTTCGGGAGAGGCAAGTACGCTCGAAAACTCTCTTTTGAAAGCCTGATATTTTTCACTATCCAGATAATCAAGCATATCTTTTCTGGCTTTTTCTTGCTCTCCAGCAAGCACTGCAAAAAGCGAGTCCAGATCGTGCTCATGCCCTGAGGGCAGGGTTTTCAGATATTCTTCCGCATTTTCCCGGAAAACGTCAAGATCCCTGACTTCTCCAAGTGAACCAAGTGTTTTCCTTAACTCTTTGAGATAAGGCTCAAGCTGCTTGAAATCAAGATAAGGCTCAAAAACTTTTGTTGCCGCCCTCATTTTTCGGACTGCGACCCGCATTTCGTGTAATTCTTCGATTTTCTCTCCTTTTATGGTCCCTTTTTCATGGGAGATCATACAGGAAAATTGATAAGAAAGTATCCTGCAGGCAACTCCAGCCATAGAGTCAGTAGGTTTGACAGCTATTTCTCCATGCAGCCTGCAATTTTTCTTTTCTGGTTTTTTCTCCTTTTTAACTTGCTTCTTTTCTGATTTTTCCTTTTTTTTAGCTTGCTTCTTCTCTGGCTTTTCCTCCTTCCCGGCTTGTTTCTTTATTTCCTCAACCTTTATTCTGGACTCTTCATCCTTTGTTCTGGATTCTTCTTCAGCTGCCTGAGAAAACAGAAGTTTGCTTCCAAAGAGCGATTTCCAGAGTTTACTTTTAGCCTCAAACTTTTTTGCAGTTTTTTTAGTTACGGTTCCTATTATTTCTATTTCCAGAGTATCTTTAAGCTGCCTTGTCTTTCCTAACTGGGTTTGGGATGATTCGAAAAGGTCTGCAATCGATATGATGACTGCAAGCATAAGGGCTTTATTCTGGAACTCGGGAGGCAACTTTGTATGGAAACCTTTAAAAGTTGAGATTAAACGCTTTTCTATTATATCTGGATCCTGAAGTTCGGCTATCAGGGCGAGCATTAAAATTTCATGAAGCTTGAGTCCCTTTATTGAGTGCGTCAGAAGAATTTCCCTGCTAATATGAGCTCTTTCTTCAGGAAAAATTGAACTTCCTGAGTTCTTCAGGAAGGCAGCAAGTCCAAGGAGTTTTCTCTCTTCCTGCCCTAGACCATGGTTTATAAACATTCCATCAAAAAGCTTGAGAGCATATTCCCTGCTATTTTCAGCGCTGTTTTTATTTACCCCATAATATTCAAGCAGACTTTCCGGATCCCATTGTTTAAATTCTGTTGCCTTTATTCCTTTTTTCAAAACAAAATCTAATCCGGACTGAAGATAAAATTCAGGCTCTTTTTCTTTATATGTTGTAAAAGGAAAAATAGAAAGCCTCTTTTCTTTAAATTTTGAGCGCACAATTTTTACTTCAGGTTCAGGGATTTTCAGAAGCAAACTTAATTCTTTACAAGTCTGTCCTTTATCAAGTCCTATTAAAATTTGAGCCTGCTTTCCATACACATTTTTCTGGCCTGCAATTTGTGTGCAGAAAGCTCTTTCTCTCAGGCTAAGAAAAGTTTTCTCAGGAAGTTTTTCCATGAAAAGAAAAGCTCTTTCGAACTTGGAAAAAGGGCTTTCAGCCAGGTTATAATGTTTGAGCAGGAAACTCCGAATAATTTCCAGATCTTCAGAGCTTCCTGCGCTTTTAAGCTCAACCTCAAACTCATTATATTGTTTTTCTCTGCCTTCGTTTTCCAGGATTACCCGATCCAGATAAATTTCAGCTACAAGCTTTTTTCCTTTTTTTACCTGACGAATAATCCTTTTCTGTTTGAGGGACAGAAGTGGAAAAAGATCAAGCCCTGCCGTAAATTCAAAAATCATGTTTCTGATACGGAAATCAGGACATTTAAGTACAGAGACCTCCTCAGGCAGAAAACTTACGTATTCCTCTCGTCTGTGAGTTCCATCTTCGAAACCTCCCAGACTTTTAATGGTTACCCAGCTCCCGTCTTCCCCATACGCTTTCCTGTCCCGCAAGTAGTAGCCTGAAGCCATAATAGCTCGGTTCTCAGTATCAAAGAAAATATCCTCATTTAACTGGATTTTTGCCTCAGAAAGAGTATATGAAGCAAGCTTGGAAAGGTTTTCAAGGGCCTGAAAATCCGTTTTTTCCACTACCAGAAATTTAGACTCTATCTCCATACTACTTTTCTCCAGTCAATATACAGCATTAATACCATTTGATGCTTCGGCAGTCATTCCCATTAATATATGATAGTTTTCCTATTTGTTTTTCAATTATCACCCGAATTATTATAATTATTTGCCGCCCAATTCCACCTCGGCAAAGTTGTTGCTTTACAGCCAGAGTCACCGCCCAAATCCAATCTCGGAAAAGCCTAATTTTCGGAAAACAGCTACAAAAAGAATAAACCTTTCAGTAAGGTGTTAGGTCAGGTTTTAATATGTGGAATCAGAGAAATCACAGTGAAATGTCAAGAAATCTGGAATTCGATATTGTGGAAAAAAGTTTTCAATGGCTCTCTGCTCAGCAAATTCAGTCTGTAAAGGAACTTTCAAGTACCCTGTCTGCACACGCCCATTGGGCACTCCCGAACCCTTATATAACCCAGCTGATCCTTAAACAGGAAAAGAATGGTTCCTGGAACTCTTCAATCAGGGACACTGCCAGAGCTTGCACAGCTCTCTCAACGGAAGGAATTGTATTCACTGCCTCAGAAAGATGGCTGCTTGCCAGAAAAAGTAATAACTCCTGGAATAGGGATGTTTATGATACAGCCTACGCTCTTGCAGCACTAGCAGATATGGAGACCCAGGACAAAAACGGGTGTAACTGGCTATACGAACACTATTGCCCTGCCTGGGAACAGGTTGGCACCACCTCCCTTATCATTACAGCTCTTAAAAAACAGGACAATCTGGCAAAAACCAAAACCTTCGAGACTTTTATTCAGGAAAAAGCCGAATGGATTCTTTCAAAAAGAGGACAGGACGGAGGCTGGAAGCATGTTTCTACAAGCAACCTTGTAATTCAAGCTCTACTTTTTGCAGGTTTTAAAGAAGAACTTGAAGCTTCAATCCACTGGCTCCTTGAAAATGTTCACGAAAGCGGAGCCTGGGGGAATGAAAACGATGATATAAACGCTACTGCCCTGACCCTGAGTACTCTCGGGCTTTATAAAAAGATCTGAAAGGAGAAATTTGTCTTTTGAGAGGATATATACAAATCACTTTCAAGCTATCCAAATTCGTCTTCAAGTATTTAACAGGCAATTAATTGCAAATATAGACTAACTGTCGGTTTGTAAAAGGCTAGCTGCTCACTTGTAAACACAGAAATCTTTCAACCTTCTTACTTGTCCTCGCCTTTTTTATTTGTCCTCAATTTCCACTTTGAGTTCGTTATAACAATCTTCAAAAATTTCCTGGTTGCCATCGTGGAACTCCAGAATTTCGAAATCGAACAACTCTGCAAATTCCCGAACAGAAGCATCGAAATTTTCAGTATATTCAAGCCCGGTATTAATTTTTGCAACCCTTTTGTAACCGATCATTTCATGGGTCTTTTTCATTAATTTCAAGGCTTTGACTGGGTCGCTATTCAGCTTATCCAGTTGAATTAATTCCCTCCAGCCCTTACTATACATGGGAGTAAAAAGGTATGTGCCGGCATCACTAACACTTTTGAGCATCCTCAGATAGTTATTGACTCCTCCCACAGTAGCCCCTATGCAGTCATCTACAATTCTGTGATCTTTGTCTTTAAGAATACGAACCGGGCAGGAAAGAAATTTGATCCCAAAATCATTTTCAACATCTCCAAGTACATTTCCGCATAAGCCGTAAAAGAGCAAAATCCCAGAAGAAAAAGGAGCAAGCGTGCCTATTGTCTCATATACCTTAATTTTCAACTCTTTAGGACTTCTATGAAGGCCCAGTTCCATTAGATGGATCAGAACTGTATATTTCTTACATTCGCTTCCCATTTCAGGAAGCGAGGAAATCTTTTCTAGAGAGAGCAGTTTATACCGAAGGTTTACTTTATCCAGTTTTTCTACGAATTCCCGGACATTCTCGTTTTCAACTACAAGAATCTCATCAATAGATAAGTCATTCTCAAGAATCCAGATGATCTCATCCTGCATTATCTTGCACGAAATAATACTCATAAGGGGCATTAAAAAATCTCCTCAGAAGTTAGGTGTTATACACCTAAATTCCTTCAAGCGTTGACTCACAACCGTTGGGCCGCAACCGTTGCGCCGGTTGACCACCAACCGTTGCGCCGGTTGATCACGCGTTGCAAAGGGTTTTGATCAAACTTTTCTCAAAAGTTTGCGTTTGTGATCACGCCGTTACTAGCGCATTAGAAAACAATTTTCCAATAGAGGTAAATAACAATTTAACTTTCTTAGAGTTTTACCAACAAACATATATATTAAACAATATTATTCTATCTTACTAATTAAGATAACCACATAGGAAGCAAAACGCTTTGTCATATCTATTTTGCCTAGGAGGAAACCTGATCATGTAGATCGAATGGACTCTAAATCCGTTCAGCCGGGTTAGATTCCCGGGGTTTCCGCCATATTTCTGAATCCCGGAATGACAATACATAACATTCCACCGAAATTTTTATAAAACTGGAAATATTCTTCCAGAATATATAAATTATTTCTACTATTTGGGATCACTTTTATTTTCCGGGTAGCTGTCAGCAAATTGCTGATTCCGTGCTTATATTCAGTAAGCCAGGATTCTGAAATACTATTTCTTGGAGATAACCCGGGCATTTAATTCACCAGGAGGTGACATTATGGACAAAAAACCATTAAATGTTCTAATATCTGCGACCGGGCTCTGGATGTCCAGGACTGGTACGCTCCATAAAATCAAGCATCATGAGGTCTCAAGAAGGAAAATATACATTGAAATGGCGTGTGGAGACCATCTTATTGTAAACAATTCCAGGAGTTGTAGAACAGCCAGAGCATTAAGGCGTCACAAGTACAGGAAAACCTGCAAGCATTGTAAGGTTTCGGACGAGGATATTGCTAAGTTTCTCACAAAATCAACCGAAAGCAAAACCAGTGTAAAAGTTAAGGTAGTTTCTGCTCCGAAGGTTAAAAAAGCCATGCCGAAATCAGTCGCAAGGGCTCCAAAACCTCTGGAAAATCCTGTATCTGCACAGGCATCAGCAAGCACATCCGGATCTGTACCCACATCTGTAAAATCAGCTTCAGATTCTTCTGTTCCTGCGTCAGCATCTGCTCCTGCACTTACACGGAGCCAGCTTGATAGGGTTGAGGCTCTCCTAAGTCCGGAAGATAAAATTTCTCTGAATACGGAAGCAATGACTTTCAAAGAACTTGAATCCGAACTGCTGGCAAGAAGAAAAGGTGATTTGCAGCAGATCTATGCCGATGAGAGAGAAAACTACCTTGGAAAACTCGAACGTGATATTACGAAATATTTCGTGGACCGGGGTTTTCTGGAGATCAAGTCTCCTATCCTTATTCCGGCAGAATATGTTGAGAGAATGGGCATTGACAATGATAATGAACTTTCAAAGCAGGTCTTCAGAGTAGATAAAAACTTCTGCTTGAGGCCAATGCTTGCCCCGAATCTTTACAACTACCTGCGAAAATTCGATAGGGTTCTGCCTGATCCGATAAAGATTTTTGAAATCGGACCCTGTTACCGGAAAGAATCTGACGGCAAAGAGCATCTTGAAGAATTCACCATGCTGAATTTCTGTCAGATGGGTTCAGGCTGTACTCGGGAAAATCTTGAAGCCTTGATCAAGGAATTCCTGGACTACTTGGAAATCGACTTTGAAATTATAGGAGATTCCTGCATGGTCTATGGGGATACCCTTGATGTAATGCACGGAAACCTGGAGCTTTCTTCGGCAGTCGTCGGGCCAGTCCCTCTTGATCGGGAATGGGGCATTGACAAACCCTGGATTGGTGCAGGTTTCGGGCTTGAGCGCCTGCTTAAGGTTATGCACGGCTTTAAAAACATAAAGAGGGCAGCAAGATCTGAATCTTACTATAATGGGATTTCTACCAACCTGTAACTGGAAATTTGTTTAAACTAACCCGAGTACTAAAAATAGATTAGATGTTAGAACAGCAATCTTGAATGGCAGTCATAAATGGCAGTCATAAACAGCAGCTCTAAACAATAAAATAACAGTCATAAACGGCAGCTTTAAACAATAAACTTGAATGGCAATCTATAACGGCAAAAACTGGATGGTAAAACTCAAAATGGCAAAATAGGCGAAATAAAAAGATCGAAATGACAATTCGGCTCTAATAGAGTCGGAGTAAATATCAGGAGATTTATGAGAGGGTGAGATTTTTGATCCGAAAAGTGACACTTGACGAATTTGACATGTTAGGGGAAAAAATCATTAAAGGTTATCAATTGTCTGACGATGACCTGAGATTTCTTCTTTCCCTTGAATCCGAAGAAGACCTGAAAAGACTCTATTCCGCTGCGCAAAAAGTAAGAAATTATTATTTTGGCAACAGGGTATTTCTTAATTGTTTCATCTATTTCTCCACTTACTGTAAAAATCAATGCTCTTTTTGTTATTATAACTGTAAAAACGAGATCAATCGCTATCGACTGACCAGAGAAGAAATAAGAGAAACTTGCAAAGCCCTGAAAGGAGCAGGTTTTCATATGATTGACCTGACCATGGGAGAAGATCCTTATTACTATGAAGATCCTAACCGATTCGTTGAGCTTATCCAGATAGTAAAAGAAGAACTAGGACTACCCATAATGATTTCTCCAGGCGTGATGGATAACGCTACTCTTCTCAAAGCCAGGGAAAAAGGAGCAAATTTCCTTGCCCTTTATCAGGAAACTTATGACACTGAACTTTACCAGAAACTCAGAGTTGGACAGTCATTCGATGGACGTGTCAATACACGCCTTTTTGCTAAAGAACAGGGATACTGCGTAGAAGACGGAATCCTCACAGGCGTTGGAAACGATATCGAATCTACAATCCTGTCCTTAAGGGGAATGAGTAAAAATGATCCTGATATGGTTAGAGTTATGACCTTCCTGCCTCAGGAAGGAACTCCGCTTGAAGGATTCAGTGATAGATCAAATCTTTCGGAACTAAAAATTATATCAGTTCTCAGGTTGCTTTTCCCTAAATGCCTCATTCCTGCTTCCCTTGACCTCGAAGGTATTAACGGCATGGTTCACCGCTTAAATGCAGGGGCAAACATTGTTACTTCGATTCTCCCCTCCGATTCCCGATTAGAAGGCGTTGCAAACTATGACCGCGACCTTGAAGAACGGGATAGAGACATAAAAAACGTGATTATAAGACTTGAAGCTATGGGTATGGAGCCTGCCCAGCAGGATGAGTTTGAGGCAATTCTGGGGTGCTAGCTTGAAAACAATCTGTCTTGTGGGCGGAAAACTCCAGGGCTTCGAAGCTGCCTACCTATCTAAAAAAGCTGGAATGAAAGTTGTTCTGATAGATAAGGATCCACAAGCTCTGGCCCGGAATTACGCAGATGAATTTCACTGTTTTGATATAATAAAGGAACCTGAAAAACTTCTAGAACTCTCAAAAAGCGCTGACGCTTTACTTCCTGTAAACGAAAACCTCGCTTGTATTGAATTTCTGAGTTCAATAAAAGAAAAAATTTCCTGCCCGATACTTTTTGATTTTGAAGCTTACATGATTAGCAGAGACAAGAAAAGCTCAAAAGATTATTTTAAATCCATAGGAGTCCCGACTCCGTTGGATAATCCCTCTGAACCACCTTATTTTGTAAAACCTCCCTGCGAAAGCAGCAGTATAGGAACCAGGATAATTTATGACAAAAAAGAGCTTGAAGCCCTTGAGCCTGGCCTGCTGGTTGAAGAATACGTGGAAGGGAATGTCGTCTCTCTCGAAGTTGTGGGGGATGGAAGTCATTTTGCCGTGGTAAAAGAGACCCTGATCCATATAGACAATGCCTATGACTGCCACAAGGTAACCCCGCTTCCTCCTGACTCTTCCATCAGGCAGATATCCCGGGCTCTTGCGGCAAATTTGCCCTTGAGAGGGATTATGGATGTAGAAGCAATCTCCGGTCCAAAAGGGCTCAGGGTAATCGAAATCGATGCCCGTTTTCCAAGCCAGACTCCGACAGCCGTTTACTTTTCTTCAGGGATCAACCTGATAGAACTTCTTTTCCGTGCCTTCACTGACGGTATTGAGGAAATAAAGACTTTTCCTGAAAACAGATACTGCATTTACGAGCACCGCATGCTCAAAGAAAACGGGATTCTTGTTCCTGTGGGAGAGCAGGTACTTTCCATGGGCAGCGACTACGGGAAATTCTATAAAGAACCCGGCATTGAGATTTTACTTTGTAAAGGAGAGAACCCAGTATTCACCCTGATTTTCTGGGGCAAGGATAGAGAAGAAGCCAAGGCAAAGAAACGCAAAGGTCTTTCGGTCCTCAAGGACCGTTTCGGAGCAGTTGTGTAAAGGAATAAATAAACAGGAAATGGAAAAATGGCACTCTTAACCCCAGATGATTTGAAAAACATTAATAAGCAGCTTCAAGAAGCCGATTCAGCCGTCCGGAGAGTAACAGGGCTTGATATAAAAGGTATCTGCAAAACTCTCTACGGCACTTCGCAGGGTTCTGAAAAAGTAGGTATCGTGCCTGTAACTTCAGGAAACGGGATAATAGGAAACTTCTCGGCATCTCTGCATGCAATTACACAGTATTTCGGATTTGATAGTTTTGTTACAGATATGCCGGACGTTAGCGGCTATTACGAAGCTGTGCGGAATGGAGCTGAAATAATCCTTATGGCAGACGACCACACCTTTCTTGCGCATAACCTCAACAACGGAAAAATCGCCAATAACCAGCCCTGCACAGGCATGATATATGCTGAAATTGCTTCTAGGCACCTGAAAGCCACCTCAAGGGACGTACTTGTTGTGGGCCTCGGAAAGGTAGGTTTTCCCGGAGCAGCTCACTTTGTGCACAAAGGCTTCAGGGTTTACGGGTATGATGCTGATAGAGCTCTCCTGAAGAGAACGGTTTCGAATCTTGGGATTACTCCTTTTGACCTTGAAACCCCAAAAAAGTTCTCCATTATTTTCGAGGCAACCCCATGTGCAAATACAATTCCTGAAGCCGTCCTTTCCGAGAACTGTGTACTTTCCACCCCAGGAATCCCCTGTGCAATCTCTGAAGAGCTTCAAAAGAAATACAACGTGCAACTTGTAACGGAACCTCTGGGAATAGGAACGGCATCAATGCTGTACTCTGTCCTCTGAGGCGCCTGAGAAAAAAGTAAAAAGTAAAAAGCAGGTAAGGTAAAAAGTAAGAAAGCAGGTGGGAATTTAATTCCCACTTGAGGTTATTTTGCTGTGATTTTGAGTTTTGTTATATCGATTGCGCTTTCGGGGCAAATGCTGACACAGCGGCGGCAACTTGTTCCAAGGCATTTCTGGCTATCGTATTTTGCAACTCTCTGGCCGTCTATTTCTACGATTTCAAGAGCATCTTCAGGGCATTCTTTTATGCATTTTTTGCACGCAATGCACTTTTCTACCGGGACCTCGAGAATTATACCTATTTCTTTGAGAATGGAAAGCCCGCCAGGTCCTACATGTTCTATATCTTTACTGACTCGCTTTTCGATATTTACATGCTCGAGAGTTTTTGGAAGAGGAGGCAAACCGTAGAGTTCAAGCATTTGGTCGTACATCTCAAGTGGCATGCCTTGAGTCCAGTAGGAAAGTTCGCAAAGGTAGAAATTGTTAAAGGTCTCGCTGGTTGCCATCATAAGGTGATTGGCAGTAATTTTTTTTGCAATCTTGATTACATCATCCAGCCTGGACTTGTCCATCACAAGTTCCCGAGCAAGGGCAAGTGAGGTGTTCCCAAACTGAACAATCTTTTTTGCATATCCCGGTGCGGCTCCGAGCCTGCGAGCATCTTCAGCGTCAACATAAGCTCCGGAGGCTCCTGACATATACGCATATTCCAGGTCTTCGTACTTAATCCCGGATTCAATGATAAGGGCCATATGGGCAGCTCGAATCGCCCCAATAGCTTTTCCAGCCTCTTCTACATCCTTCTCAGTGATCTCAATGTCAGGCCCTAGAATTAGCTTGCCGTTAGGAAGTTTAGGAAACTTTTTAATAAGCTTGCTTCTCAGTGCAAGAGCAAAAGCCGAGATAACTCCTGTTCCGGTGATTCCGGCGGCCCCGTAACCGTAGGACTCCTTTATCTCTCCTGTAACTGGATTGATAAGATAAGCATTCTGTTTTTCCATCTCCCTATCAAGAACAATTATTCTCCAATATTCTCCTTCAGGTTTTACATCACAAATCGCGCCAGGACTTGCGAGCATGCCTGAACTTATGCCCTGTCCTTCAATTGCAGGTCCTGCTGCCGCACTTGCCGTAATAATTTTATCCCCGACTTTTAGAGCCATCTCGGCATTTGTCCCATAATCTGTGACAAGTGAAATTTCGGGCTGAGTAAGGAAATCGGTTTCAAGCATCATAGCCAGGGCATCGGCTCCGATCTCGTGTTTGATTGCAGGGGGCACAGTGATTTCACAGTTGGGCAGATCATTTTCCCCGAAAATTTCCGAAGCAGGAAACACACGGGCATCTCTTTTTACATTCTGGACTCCTAGCAATTTCTGCTTATTCTCTCCTGCATAGGCAAGATCTCTTATTTCCATATTCTGGAAAAGAGACAGTTGAATAGGGTTCCCACAGACTGCCAGCCTTTCCACTTTGGAAAGATCGGCATCGAACCGCTGGAACATCCTCCTAACGGTTTCGACAATTACCGCTTTAGCCACATCCTCGCCTGTTGTGATTGCAAAATCCAGATGGTCCATAACATTTCCTCCTGGAAGGGGATGACCCATTGTTATGACCGTCTTTAAGGTTTCCTTCGTTTCAAGATCAACAAGTTGGGCTCTAAAACCGCTAGTACCTAGATCAAGTGCTATTCCATACATTTTTCAGAAATCCTCCGGAAGTGTACATTGTTTTGAGGCATCAGGTATCATAAACTGCCTCATTAAGAGATGGGATATGTTGATTGTAATTTTTTAGTGTAATTACTAATCCGGATTACTAACTCGACAGCAATAGGGAAAAAACATAATAAATTTAGAACTTATTAATTATATAAACTATTACTAATAACTAGATATCAAATTACTGTTATTCTTCAACTCTGTTATTCTTCAAATACATCATTTTTTACAGAGGTAACAAGCCATAAACCCATCAGATTTAACAGATTCAATATGAAATCCCACACTTTTAAGAAGGCCTTCCATAATCCAATCCAGTGTTGAAAATTCTTCTCTTATGTGGGTTTCAGTTTCTTTAGCAATTTCGTTCCCTACAGATTTCTTCAGTTGAGTTACAATTTCATCAAAATAGCTATCATAATCCTGGATCATCGAAGGGAATACAACATCGCGTAAATAGAATTTTCCACCTTCCTTTAACATCCTGTACACTCTTCTCAGAGCCATCATTTTCCAGTAGTCTGGAAGGTGGTGTAAAGCAAGCTGAGTGACAACAGCATCAAATGGCTCATCGCAGTAATCATATGTTAAAAATCCAGCATTATGAAATTGTATTTTCGCTTCCTTCTGATTTTCAGCCTTCACTTTTGCAAAGTTTATCATAGTTCTCGAGACGTCGATAGCTACAACTTTCCTACAGTGTGCTGAGAGTTTGAGTGCCAACTCCCCTGTTCCTGTTCCAATTTCAAGAACAGCGTCTGTGTTCTTGATATTCAGAAGCTTTCGAATGCTGTTAGCCTCATTTTCAATATCTCTCAACTTCTGCATACGTAAGTCATAAGCCTGTACTTCTTTAAGGTCTGTATAATCTATCCCAGTTTGTTTAAACTCATTATAGTACCATCGAGGATGTTGGCTCATATAGATCCCTTTCTTTAATAGCCTTA
Source organism: Methanosarcina sp. UBA293 (assembly GCA_002499445.1). Lineage (GTDB taxonomy): Archaea > Halobacteriota > Methanosarcinia > Methanosarcinales > Methanosarcinaceae > Methanosarcina. Next base: position 28,865 of record DALS01000033.1, on the reverse strand, counting down.
ATTACTTGAGTTTGTAGCGAATTACCTGTGCCTGTTCATCAGTTTAAACGAAAAACTCTCATTCATCAGTTTAAACAAAAAACTCTCATTCATCAGTTTAAACAAAAAAATTACAAAAACCACATAAAACCAGGATCAATCTAGACTAGATATACTTGTCGAACTTCTTTAGGTATTTTATTCATAAGACTCAAGAAAACAATGGTTAAAGCCGCAAATCTCCCAACTAATTTAAACATTTCGCCATCGGGGGCAAATAAAACAAATATACTTGATTTGAAGAGATTTCCAGCTCAACTTGGCAATTCGATTGATAACCTTATATAATAGTTTCTTTAATTAAAGAGCAATAATACATATGTATTTATAGTATGAATTTTTGAAATTAGTCCGTCTATATAACTTAGAGAGGGATTATAGATGACAGAATATACCCCAAAAGAAAGATTATACCGTGCATTAAGGAAACAGCAGATTGACAGGATGCCAGCTGTCTGTTTCACTCAGACTGCAACTGTTGAACAGATGGAAGCTTGCGGAGCCTACTGGCCAGAAGCTCATGCCGATGCAGAGAAGATGGCAACTCTTGCAGAAGCAGGACACACTGAAGCAGGCTTTGAGGCTGTCAGAGTTCCCTTCGATATTACAGCTGAAGCCGAACACTTTGGCTGCGGAATAAAGGCTGGCGACCTGAAGCAGCAGCCCTCTGTTATTAAGCACGTAGTAAAGAACATGGAAGATCTTGAAAAATTAAAGGGTTACAGCCTGAAAGAGGGCAGAATTGCAATAATCCTTGAAGCCGTCAAGATCCTTTCCGAAAAATATGGAGAAGAACTCCCCATAATAGGCTCCATGATCGGCCCCTTCTCTCTTGCTCAGCACATTAACGGAGACGCCTGGTTTGGAAATCTGTTCACAGGAGAAGAGATTGTCCCCGCACTTCTGGACTTCTGCACAGACTTCAACGTAGAATATGCAAAAGCTATGGTTGAAAACGGTGCAGACACCATAGCCATCATTGACCCAACCGCAAGCTATGAGCTCATCGGTGGAGAGTTCTATGAGAAGTATGCCCTGCCCTATCATAAAAAGATAGCTGATGCGATGAAAGAACTCGATGTGGCTACAGTTCTCCACATTTGCGGAAACACTACCAACGGCCTCTCAATTATGGACAAGGCTGGTGTAAACGCGATCAGCGTAGACCAGAGAGTAGATATAAAGACCGCAACTGGTAACGTAGAAAACGCCATCATTGTTGGAAACATTGACCCTGTAGCCGTACTCTGGAACGGAACTCCTGAGGAGGTCGCAGAAGCCTCAAAGAAGGTACTCGACGCAGGTGTCGGACTGCTCACTGTTGGCTGTGGAATTGTCAGTATGACCCCTACCGCCAACCTCAGGAAGATGGTCGAGTGCGCCATCAACCACAAGTACTGAATACATGTTAAAGTACTAGACAAAAAGAAAATCGAATGCCGGTATTGAGCCGGCTCTATTTTTTACAAGGCTGGTGTAAATAACCAAAGTTGTGGTTATTTATAATAATTAGGCTTTTTCTAATCTAAAACACATTTGCTCCAGTTCACAAATTGATCCCTTATTAATATGTTTCTGTTAGAAGACATTTTTGTACCCCAAATTTGGAGTAGGAGAGTCTTGATATTGAATTAAATTCAGAAGGCCAAAAACTCTAATATTTATACATTTCGGTTTAATGTTCCAGTTTAAGACTTAAAGGGAAAAAAAGGTTACAAGATCTAGATTATTGGTACAACATTGCAAAAAAATATTGTCTAAAACTTATTTTGAGAACATTAATGATCAAATATACTATTCATTTATATAGTATAATTTTCAATCTCTATCTTAGAAATTGGATCTGAAAATATTCAGGACAATTTTGAGCAGTTCCAGCAGGTACATACTGTTGGGAAAATTTGGGATATGAGTCGCTAATTCGACTGGGAAATAAACAAATTTGCAGTCTCCAGCAATAAAATTCCCATGTAATAATGTTAGGAGAAATGAAACTATTCACGAAGAGTCTGAATTATATTCAGGCGAGAAATGGCAAATACAGTGAATAGCTTTGCATATAGGCAATCAAAACTTTCACAAAGGTATTCCCTTATGCCTATGGCTGAAATAAGGCAGTAGGGATTTAGCTATGAATAAGGACCCCGTGCTAATGCTTATTTTCAGATAGCGGAGCTTGGGCCTATAATAGGAAATTAAACTTTTGCGAGAAGTTGGTTGTCCAGCTCCATTAGCATTGTACCCCAACTAATACCGCATAGAACAGCTAGTTTCAGTGGAGGTTTAAAAAATGGCAAACCAAGAAATGTTTGACAAGTTACGCGACGCGATCGTAAATCAGAACATTGCAGGCACTGCAGAGTTATGTAAGGAAGCACTAGCTGCAGGAATTCCAGCTCTTGATATTATTACAAAGGGCCTTTCCGTTGGAATGAAGATTGTAGGTGACAAGTTCGAAGCCGCCGAGATTTTCCTGCCCCAGATTATGATGTCTGGTAAAGCAATGAGCAATGCAATGGAAGTCCTTACTCCTGAACTTGAGAAGAACAAGAAAGAAGGAGAAGAAGCAGGACTTGCCATCACCTTTGTTGCAGAAGGAGATATCCACGACATCGGGCACAGACTTGTTAGCACCATGCTCGGAGCAAACGGTTTTAAAATCCTCGACCTTGGAGTTGACGTTCTTAACGAGACCGTCGTTGAAGAAGCTGCAAAGCACAAGGGAGAAAAGGTTATTCTTGTTGGCTCTGCCCTCATGACCACCTCCATGCTCGGCCAGAAAGACCTGATGAACATGCTGAAGGAAGAAAATCTCAGGGACAGTGTAAAGTGCATGTTTGGAGGAGCCCCTGTATCCCAGAAATGGGTCGATGAGATTGAAGCTGACGCAACCGCAGAAAATGCTGCCGAAGCTGCAAAAGTAGCACTTGAAATTATGAAATAATCCTGGGAGGCTAGAAATAATGACATTTAAGAGATCATTCGACAGTTATGAATTCTATGACAGGGCAAAAGTAGGAGAAAAGTGCACCCAGGATGAATGGGACCTTATGAGGATCCCAATGAAGGCAATGGAGCTCAAGCAGAAGTACGGGCTTGACTTCAAGGGAGAGTTTATTCCAACAGACAAGGACATGATGGAGAACCTCTTCAAGGCCGGCTTTGACATGCTCCTTGAGTGCGGTATCTACTGTACCGACACCAACAGGGTCGTAAAGTACACCGAAGAAGAAATCTGGGATGCTCTCAACAACATCAGGCAAGAGTTCACCCTCGGTACCGGCAGGGACGCAGTTAACTTCACGAGGAGAACCGTTGGAGACAAGAAGAAGCCAATCATTCAGGGTGGCCCTACTGGATCTCCAATTTCTGAAGAAGTTTTCATGCCTGTCCACCTGAGCTACGCCCTTGAAAAAGAAGTCGACACAATTGTTGACGGTGTCATGACCTCAGTCCGCGGAAAGCCACCAATTCCTGGCAGCCCCTACGAAATCCTTGCAGCAAAGACCGAAACCCGTCTTATCAAACAGGCAGCTGCAATGGCAGGCCGCCCAGGAATGGCCATATAGGGCCCAGAGACTTCCCTGTCCGCTCAGGGAAATATCGCCTCTGACTGCTATGGCGGCCAGATCTCCTCTGACAGCCACGAAGTCTCCCAGCTCAACGAACTTAAGATCGACCTTGACGCAATCGCAGTTATTGCACACTACAATGCAAACAGCGATATCATCATGGATGAACAGATGCCAATCTTTGGTGGATACGCAGGTGGAGTCGAAGAGACCGCAATCGTTGACGTTGCAACCCACATCAACGCCTTTGTCATGAGCAACGCCAGCTGGCACCTTGACGGCCCTGTCCACATCCGCTGGGGTTCAACCAACACAAGGGAAACCCTTACCATTGCAGGCTGGACATGCGCAACCATCTCCGAGTTCACAAATATACTCTCTGGTAACCAGTACTACCCATGTGCAGGCCCATGCACTGAGATGTGCCTCCTTGAGCTTTCTGCACAGTCCATTACCGACACTGCATCAGGCAGGGAAATCCTCTCTGGTGTTGCAGCAGCAAAGGGTGTCGTAACCGACAAGACCACTGGCATGGAAGCCAGAATGATGGGAGAAGTAGCAAGGGCAACTGCAGGCATGGAAATCTCAGAGGTTAACAAGATCCTCGATGCTCTTGTGCCACTTTATGAGAAGAACTATGCAAATGCACCTGCTGGAAAGACTTTCCAGGAATGCTACGACGTAAAAACCATTACCCCAACTGATGAATACGTTCAGGTCTATGACGGAGCAAGAAAGAAGCTCGAAGACCTCGGACTTGTATTCTAAGTTTGTTGAGATTGTACTTAAGGTATTTAGCCAGCGAGTTCCTCGCTGGTCAATTTTTTTTGGAAAAAATACCTTGGATTTAATGTAAGTTTCGAAGAATGGGAAGCATCATTAGTAAAGCATTAACATTTTCGACATTGGAAACCCTATTTGTTCTAGTCACTATTCTTTCCCATCTTATATGTTCATGAATGGAAGAGTTGAAAACAGACACAAACAGTAGGAAAGTGAGAATAAAAAAACGAAATCTGTGATGCAAGACCCTAAAACTCGGAATTGTCAAAATATAAAAATACAGAGGAGAAAACCATATGAAACCTAAATTGGTATTCAAATATATTTCTCTATTCTTTATTTTACTTTGCTTGGTTCAAACAGTAGCACCAGCAGCTGCTTCACCATATATCACTCCCACTGGTGAAGAAGGTTTGACCCAGGATACAAGTATGCTACAAGATGAAATGCACAAGTTCAATAAAAATATGGACGTGTGGTTCATGCTTATGCTTGTGGCCTTCCTGATGCTCTTCATAAAGAAGTTTGAATGGGGTGTCTGCTTAGCTACTTTACTGACACTTGCAGGGTCCTTTATAAGTCATTCTGCAATCAGACAGTTTGTTCTTGGACAAACATGGAACCAGGACTTTATGATAATGGGCATCTTTTGTGCTATCACGGTCGTAATAGGTATCGGAGTATTCCTGGGAACCATTAAAACCTGGCAGTATTTACTAGCAGGAATAATGTTTGCTCCTGCCTGGATTGCAGTCGAATGGTTCATGTTTACCTACCTTAAAGGAGTTGTGGACCCCGGAGGATCTATGCTGGTGCACATGGTTGCTGCATACTGGGGCTGGGGTGTATTAATAGGGCTTCAGGAAAAAAGGTCCTTTGAAGAGCCTTTCAACACAACTACACACAGTGTTTCTTTTGTCTGGCTTGCCTCTATGCTTCTCTTTGTATTGTGGCCTTCTTTTGTCACTGCACTACTTCCTGGAGATCAGGTAACCTGGGGCATGATTACAACCTATATGGCAGGACTTGGATCAGTGGTTTCTGCATACCTTACATGCGTGGCCCTTGAGAAGAAAGTCAACCCATTGGTATATACCTATGCTCTACTTGCAGGAATGGTTTCAATAGGATCCCCCCTTATTTCCGTGGGCCCCTGGACTGCATTGGGAATAGGGTTAATTGCAGGAATAATTTCGGTAACCTGTTTCGTAAAACTTCACCCCTGGCTCTGTGAGAAAGCAGGTGTCTTTGACGTAATGGGAGTACACAACCTTCATGGAGTTCCTGGAGTATGGGGTGCTGTTGCTGGAGCAATATTTGCAGCTGGATTTATCAATATAATAAGCCTGATAGGTGTTATTGTCATTTCTCTTATCACAGGAGGAATAACGGGTATAGTCCTGAAAGCCACGAGAGGAGAAATGGAACATGAAGAACTGTTCAGCGATAATAGCATTTTCCTTGGATGGAATCCAGACCCGGTACCAGTTGATTTGACAGGAACAGAAGGAACAACCGGAAACGTTCCACCTTCCAAAGTAGTTGAGTGATAATATCTTTAATTGAAGAAAAGATTCAGTAGGACAAGCAATTATAATCGAGTACGCAACATTTTAAGTTCCGGCCAGAACAATGAATTTGTGTACTCTATATATAATGCAGTATTACTACTGAATCGATACTCCAGAGGAGCTCGGCTTTACTCATAGTTTGCTTCTTCGAGTGAAAAGCTGAGTTACCCCACAAGTTTAGTAACATTCAGTATAGATCTGTTTTATCCGCAAATAATTGAGATACAAGTCTCAATAATACATAAAACATATTAATGAAGTAGGTGGAATGGTTTAATCGAACGCCTGCCTGAAAGGCAAATTCAGGCAGACTAGTTTTTTTTAAATTAAGGCAGAAAATTACCATTTTCAGCAAATTTTAGGATTTTGTTCTACCGCATAAAATGGCCTCCCTGAAAAGAGGGAGTTATTCAGGGAGCAATGGAGGGATTTGTGGATTTTTCGAAAAGGCCCAATTTGGTTTTACTCAGGGAATTCAGGCTTTAAACCATTTCAAGAAGTACAGCACATTACTGTGGATGTCTGTGGATGTCCTGAAAACTCAGGTTTTGTACTTCCCTAAAATATAATATGGCCTTTAATTCCTGAGAATTCTGAATTTCTGGCCTATCTACATAACTGTAGGGAATTAAAATATATATAATTTATGGAAACAATTTGTAATTAAACATATTTAGTATATATATATTCCGATTCCCGCAGAACGTTTGACAGGAGTATATATATAGGAGATTTTGAAGACCTTTATAAGGGTGTAAAAATAAGATATGTATAGATAAACTATGTATAGAATTTGAGAAGAATTATTTGAGAAGAATTAACAGCACGTGAGACACTTGAGATATAAAGGATAAAAAGAGAGTGGGAGCACCGGGGATCTGAGTAAAATCAAGAGAAAGTAGAGATCAGTTTCTCGAGCTGAATTCTGTCATTGGCAGCATCCTTAAGGAGAGCATCGGTTTCGGAAATTTTCACAACAAGGCGAGCAATATCTGCATCGGATTCTCCCGACTCTGCGAGAGCTTCGGAAAGCTTTTCGAGGATTTCGACCCCTGATAAACCTTTTTCGACAATCATATCATCAATAAGTTTACGCCCTCTGGAAAAATCTCCTGTAAGAGCCGCAGAAAGTAGACCACCAATACTTTCATCCTTGCCCAAAGTAGCTTCATATACCATCTCTTCATTAATTACCGAACCATGTGCAAGCAGGGAAACAAGTTGTAGAGTCTGCACTGCTTTTGCAACATTTCCCTTTGCTGAATAAAGGATAGCATCTAAGGCGTCTTCAGAAAGCTGCAGCTTTTCAGAACGGCTGATTTTCTCAAGATGGACTTTCAGAACAGAATCAGGAACATATGTGAAGAAAATTTGAAGACCCCTTGAGCGAAGTGGAGCAATGAGTTTGGAAGGTTTGGTAGTGGAAAGGATAAACCTGCACGTTGCATTGTATTTTTCCATAATTCGCCTGAGGGCATGCTGTGCATCCAAATTCAAGGACTCAGCGTTATCGATATAAATCAACTTATAATCGGCATCAATTGAAGCCATCCCTGCATACTCGTTGATAACTTTCTTAAAAATGTTAATTACACTTTTATAGATTTTCTTTGGGTCATCAGTGCTTAAGAGGCGCACAAAACGTTTATCTCGGACAAGATAGCGCTTTCCCTGGTCGAAAAAATCCGAAGCATTGAAGTACGCAAAATTGTTTTCCCAGGTAATTCCATAGAGCTGCCTTGCAAGAGCAAGAGAAGCTGTCGTTTTTCCGGAATTTTCAGGACCATATAAAACAAGATGGGGCAGAATCCCTGATTGAGCCAGCTCAAAAAGCGTGGCTACTGAGTGTTCATTTCCAAGTATTTCCTTCAGGGTATCTGCCCTGTATTTTAAAGTCCAGAGATCCTGCATATATTCACCTTGTTTTTAGTTTTTGAATTTATTTCAGAGTTTTTTTCTTTCTCTCAGCACTTACTCGGTTATGCCTCCATTTCCTCTTTCATCGACATGAAGAAGCTCTTTGATTACTACGCCGTAAACAGGCCTTGCAATAGCCACACCAATGAAAACCCCAATAATAGTGGTAATGGCAAAACCTTTCAGAGTTCCAAAGCCCATAACTACCAAGGGAGTCATTGCAATAACCGTTGTGGCAGCCGCTCCAATGATAATAGTAAAAGCTTTTCCTATCCTGGAGGCGAAAACCTTTGTTGGAGGAAGCCTGCCTTCATAAAGCACCTCATCTGTAATAATCACAAGGTGATCAATCCCAGTACCTATTGCAGCAATAATACCTGCAATAGATGCAAGATCAAGCTGCCAGCCTATAAGTGATGCAACTCCAAGAATCATAATCACTTCACTGAAAGAAGTCCCAACCATAGGCACTAGAATTTCAGGTCTTTTGTACCTGAAGTAAACCACGGCTGCAACTGCAAACAAGGATAATATGCCTGTAACCACAGATGCAGTTTTGAACTGAGAACCAAGCCCTGCGTCCACATGTCCTGAGCCTACGAGCACCACATTGACAGGAAGAGCCCCTGCCCTGAGGTGGATCTGAAGGGCTTCAGCCTCGGCTTTGGCAGCTTCATCCGTACCTGTGGAAGCTTCCCAGGAATATATCGGGGTTTCTCGCAGTCTTTCAGCTGCAGATGGACTCAAAGGAGCCCCATAAATCTGGACTTCATCCAGGTACATGTTCAAGTAATGCTCATCTGGATTATCAATTGCGCCGGTTTCGAGTGCAATTTTCTGGAGTGCCCGGGCCCCTCCTTCATTGAGAGTAAATGGGGTATGATACTGCCCATCATGATAACTCGGAATTCCCACACTTACTATGGAGTCACCGTAAAGCACATGTTGAGTCTGATTTCCTGTTGTCTGGATTCGGATCTCAAATTTCCCTGGTTTTTCGGCTATTTCTTTGGCAGTAGCCAGATCAATGCCTGCAAAATCAATGAGAATATAATCTTCTCCTACAGTCCTGACAGGAATGTCTTTTAGACCAAGAGAGTTGAGCTTATCACTAAGAATTTCCTTTGTCAGATCCCTTGTCCCGCTACTGACCCCCTCTTTGTAAGTTGAAGTTCCATCCTGGTTCTTATGGATTGAGCCTCCAACCTTTTCTAAAAGAGCCTCAAGTTGCTGTTCAGAAACTTCAGTCCTGATCTCATAAACGATTCCTTTCTCAGCACCAGGAACTATGACTACCTCTGCATCAAGGGCTTTTGAGAGATAGGCCACGATCATGGTTTCCTTACTGGTGTCAGAGATAGTTATTTGAGTTTTAGTATCACTCAACTTATCTACGCTTACCGTGCCCAACTCCAGAGACTCAATTTGGGACACACTAACCGGAGCAGATGTGGTAAAGGTTATAGATTTGCCTGCAGAAGTTGAGCCGCCCATATCAAGGTTATTACTTGTGATCTCAATCGGGGCGCCAATCGCTGGTTCGACTATTCCACTAATAAGTTTTCCAGAGTCTACATCGACCTGGGCAAGTGCCCCCTCCAATTTAATCTGGAGCCAGGACCCGCCTTCCAGATCAAGCCCGAAGTTCAGGTTAGTAGTTATCCCTTTTCCGGGAGTATAACTTGGATGAATAGCCACTATAGAGCCAAGCAGGATCAGGGCGAAGATAATGACTCTTATATTTTTAAAAAGGTTTTTTTTATCGTTCATCTATTATACCTCCCTCTGAACTCGGGCTTCGTCACATACCAGCGTAAAACTGCCGTATTCAGGAGCCAGGTATTCATTATATCTGCGATAAGCCCTGCAATTAGCACGATTGAGATCTGCGAAAGCAGAGTAATCTGTGTGAATGAGGGAATAACCAGATAAGAGAAAGTCGAGACTATGTACATGACCGCAAGCGCTGCAAGGGTTGTGGTAGTCATGGTAATACCTGTGTGCATAGCCCGGGAAATTTTCTCTTCTACCATGCCCCGGCGCTTAATTACTCTATTTGTGAGCAGGATATCACTGTCTACCGAATAACCAATAAGCATAAGCAGGGCTGCAAGCGTTCCCAGGGAGAGTTCTATTCCTGCAACCTTCATGAAAGCAACGGCAATCACGATATCCGAAAAAGCTGAAAACATTACTGTAAAGGAAGGTATTAAGGTTCGGAAGAGCAGGAATACTACGATGCACATGCCTATAAAAGAAATAAAAAGGGCTTGCATAGCCTGTATCTGCAGATCACGGCCATAGATTGGCCCAACCTGTCGGATTTCCACATTCGAATAATGGCCCGTAACATCCGTTTCGAGCTTCTGCTGCTCCTCATTATCCATAACATCAAACTGCATGATAACCCTGCTTCCGGCTTGCCGGGCATCCGTGATAGGGTAGGAAGAATACATTTCTTTAAGCACGGCAGGAGAATCAGTTGTTTCCACCGAAATCTGGGTACCGCCTTGGAATTCCATCCCCAGGTTTAGCGGCGACCCTGTATTTATAATGGAAACCAGCAGTATAATTAAAGAAACTGCAAATACTGCCAGGGGGAGTGCCAGCAACTGGCGATTATCGTGATTTTTCACGAAATTGTCTAATAATTCGGTCAAACCTGTTGACATATTAAATACTCCGGATGCATGCGTCTATTAATTTATTGAAACTATCCGAATAGCCCCTTACATTCAGATTTAAATCTGAATGTATAACCCAGAACGCGACAATTACAATCAGATTTATAATCAGATTTTTTAGTAATTTGAACTTACGCTGGCTATTCGGGTTCAGGTAAGAAGAATAATGTTCTGGATATTACAATAATATAAAGTAGTTAATATTATAAATAAGTTGATTTGTTTTATTCTGTATTCTCACAGATTATATTAATTTTTCCTCGAAAAGGAATTCTTCCCTATAAACCGTTAACTCATTACACTTAAAATTAACTCTTAAAAATATATAACTCATAACGTCACAACTATATATACCAGTTACTGTTCATGAAAATAATGACGAAAAGACCTTCCCTTGACGAGTACTTCCTCGAAATCGCCTTCGTGGTAGGCAAACGGGCTACCTGCCTCCGAAATAACGTGGGGGCTGTGATCGTCCGGGATAAGCGGATTCTTTCAACCGGGTATAATGGGGCACCTAGTGGTATGGAGCATTGCCTTGACACTGGATGTATACGTAACTTCGAGAATATTCCCTCGGGCACTCGACATGAAAAATGTAGGGCAGTACACTCCGAACAGAATGCTATCATTCAGGCGGCGATCCACGGGGTTAGCATATCAGGAGCAACTATTTACTGTACACACCAGCCGTGTGTTCTCTGCGCGAAAATGATTATCAACTCAAACATCATAAGAGTCGTATATGCAACTCCTTATCCTGACAAAGATTCACTTAAATTCTTTAGAGAAGCAGGTGTGAAAGTTGAGCATATACCCTTTACATTACTTAAAAGCACTTAAAAGCTGAATTTTCAGGCGAGAAACGGGCCTGCGGGATTTAACAGCCTCCTGCATTCATTTGTGCAGAAGTCTGTATAGAAGCAAGATTGTCAGGTGACTGGATAGACTGTATTGGGTTCATGGAAAAGCGATAAGAGGTGGAGTAATGTCTGAAGGATTAAAAGCCAGAGTGTTTAAGGCAGAAGATTTGATTGAATACCAGAAAGGATCTGTTGTAAGTAAAGAGATTATCCGTAAAGATACCGGAACTGTAACCATATTTGCTTTCGATAAAGGAGAAGGTCTAAGCGAACATACTGCGCCTTTCGACGCTATGGTTCAGGTAATAGATGGAAAAGTAGAAATCACTATTTCTGGTAATAAAAATATTCTCGAAAAAGGAGATACGATTATAATGCCTGCCAATGAACCGCATGCACTCCATGCCCTAGAGAAGTTCAAAATGATTTTAATTATGATCAGATCCTAATCTAACCGTGTTAGGTTCTAATAAATACTAAGTTCATTTTTAAAAGTGAAGTGGATTATTCAGAAAGGAATTAACCATCTGTTCCACTCACAAAATCTTTAAAAATATAAAAATCGGAAAATAGAGGGTTCACGCCTTTCGTTTAAATAAATATTAGAGAATTTCTACAGAGCCAGCCCAAGTATTTGTTTAAACCAACATTTTAGCTATGAAGCCCTATCTTATTTAATTCAACCTATCTTATTTAATTCAACTTTTCTTAATTTAATTCTTATTTTGCAGGCATCGAAGTCCTTTTTTAATAGTATCCTGTTCTTCAGCCCGGTAAATTTCCTTTATAGAAGCATTTTCTTTACAATAATGATCAAACCCGCGGATAACAACTACAGGAATTCCGCCTGCGCCTTCGCCCATCAGAAGGTTTGCGGCACCCGCAAGCTCGTCAGCAATTGCTTCTTCTGTTATCTCAAGAACTCTTCCAAAAAGATCTTTTTCCCCAATCCAGCGCTTTATAGGTTTGATCTTGTAAACTCCTATGGCAGCGCCAGTCTGTCCTATTTTGAAAGCCCTCCCGTTTGTATCTGTGACAATGACACTTAACGCTTTCCCGCTCAGCTTCTCGAGCTTCTGTCCAAGCTTTGAAGCACTGGCATCTGGATTTACCGGAGGATAGAGCAAAAATCCGTCTTCAATATTTGAGTCGTCAACTCCTGCGTTTACACAGGTATGCCCTGCAAGAGTTGTCACAAGCATAAATGGCTTTTCCACAAGGACTTCCCTACTTCTGGAAAGTACAGCCTGGATAAACCTTGCATCTTTTCCGTTTCGGGCTGCAATTTCAAGTGCCACCTTTCCTGGAGTGATATCCTCGAGCCTGAAGATTTCCCCTTCAGCTTTAGCGACAACAGTTGAGGCAATAATAACAATATCCCTATCCTGAAGTTCGAGATTTTTACAGATGATCGAGGGCAGGTCATCCCCAGCTTGTATAAGGGGAATATTTTCAACGGCTATGGCTTCGAATCTCAAGTGTTTTCCTCAGAAGTCTTTGAAATAAATATAAACAATAAAATTTTATCAAGTATGATACAGGGAGCAAATCCTTTGTCAGGTCAGATATAGAGAATAAACCCATAAATTAATTCTTTGGAGCAGTAAAGGCAGTAACAATAAATAAGGCCAACGATATACTGAATTTTGCGGCGATGATGAGAGTTACCCCAACTGAGCAAAAGATGATGATAACAATTTCCTGATGCCGCGTTTTTTATCTATATTTAGGCTAAGTTTATATTTTCAAATTCAAGGTCTAGCATACATAATTTTAACTTATTTGTTTTTCAACTTATGTATTCCTTCAACTTATATAATTTCCTTATCTATTTTCCAAGCCACGTTATTTCTACCTTACTTGTCTACGAATTTTATCATTTTCCGGCAGATTTAAGAGCTTTTATCTGCTTGCAAACAAAATTCTATAGGGGTGTTAAGTACGAGCCAATATGACCTGAATGAAATTATAGAAAAAATAAAGAACAAAAGCCCTTTTGAATTAAAGGACAACGAACGAAGCCGAACTTGGACTTTAAGAATTATCATAAGCAAGCTATACTACTCCCTGGACTACGAGAATGAGCCTCAAGCCGCCCGGCAAAAAGTAACTGAGCGACTTCTTTATCATGGGCAATTCAGCAGGAAAGAAATTGACGAGATGTTTCAACGATCAGTAAAGGAAACTACTCAGTATTCAATGGAATTTCTAAAACAACATCCTGAGATCTCACAGACTGAAGCCCTAAAAAATAAAGAGTTCCCTGACGAAATCGATGAAAAGGAAGGAGAGAGACTTAAAGAAATAAAGTACATCTTTCCACATTATTGTTGAAAGTAAACTAGAAAAACTACTGGAAGCTTTTTTCAATAAAATTGGTAAGGAAGGAAAAGAATATTCTGAATATTATAACTGTTGCTCAATATAAGAAGTTAAACTAGCCTGTAAAAAACCTAATAGAGCCTTATAAAATCTTAGCAAATAAGATAGCCTTATATCTGTTGGCTGCTAAGTTTTATGCTCTGGTCGAATAATGGAATAAAATATTTCAAAATGTAATATCTCAAATTTACTCAAACAATTAAAATAATATGAGAAATTATGAAAGGTACTGGAGATACAAATAAAAAGGCTCTTTTTAACCTCGATGAGAATGAGAACACCAGATATTCCAAAGCAGCCTACGTAACAAAAGTTGCAATGGTTGTCAATGTTTTGCTGACAGGTTTTAAATTTCTAGCCGGGATTGTAGGGAACAGTTCAGCAATGGTTGCTGACGCGGTTCATTCTCTATCTGACTTCATGACTGATATCGCAGTAATCGTGGGTTTGAGGGTTGCAAAGAAACCCAGAGACAGCACTCACAATTATGGACATGGCAAAATCGAAACTCTGGCTGCGACATTTATTGGGCTTGTCCTTGTTATAGTGGCGTTTGGAATCTTTTGGAGCGGGCTACAAAAAGTTTTTGCGTTTTTCCGTGGAGAGCCCCTACCAGCCCCGAGTTCAATCGCGTTTATTGCGGCAGTTATCTCAATCGTGTTTAAAGAGTGGCTCTATCGTTATACTATGATATACGCCAAGGAGCTTAAGAGCGACGCACTTATCGCAAACGCCTGGCATCATCGTTCGGATGCCTTCTCTTCAATAGGAACCACAATAGGAATAGGAGGCGCCATTCTTCTTGGAGGTAAGTGGGTAGTGCTCGATCCTATAGCCGCAGTAATATTGAGCTTCTTTATCTTTAAAGTGGCATTTGACATTTCTTACAAAAACCTTAATGAGCTGCTGGAAGCTTCGCTTGATTCGGAAACTTACAGAGATATTGAACGAGTTTTGAATTCCACTGAAGGTGTTTTAAGCTTTCATGAGCTAAAAACCCGAAAAATAGGAAATGCCGTGGCTGCAGACGTCCATATTGAAGTTGATCGGGATTTGAATATCGTGGATGCACATGAGATCTCAACGCATATAGAAAAAAAGTTAAAGAGTATCTGTGGCAGTAACGGTCATTTTTCGATTCATGTAGAACCGTGTTCTGATTCCGAGTATTAAAACTTAGATTGGGAAAAACTTGGAATTAACAGGAAATAATTCAAAAAAAGAAGACTGCGATTTTCTCCCGCAGCCTTGCTTTATAATCAGGGTTACCTCTCCGCTATTGAAAGATTACTCAATAGCGATTTTCTTTTTCGGCTCTTCTATTTGCATTTTCGGTAGCGTTATTGTCAGAACACCGCTTTCCATTTTTGCAGTGCTTCCTTCTTCCTTAACGCTTGTAGGCAGGCGGACTGCCCTATAAAATTGAGTATATGCTCTCTCCCTGCGCAGATATCCTTCTTCTTCAGTCTCTTTTTCCTTCCCAGTCTTTGCACTTATCTCAAGCATATCTTCTTTAAGGTTAATCTCAACATCCTCTTTATTAATACCAGGCAGGTCAGTAGTAACCACAAGCTTGTCTTCTTCTTCCTTAATGTCAACAGCAGGAGTGAAAACCTTCCCTCCTCCCCACTCTTCCATCGGCATAAAGTCTTCAAACAACTGGTTGAGGCGATCTTGTGTCCTTCTTATTTCTTCAAAAGGATCCCAGCGTGTAGGTCCTGAAAACGATCTTCTCATAGGCCATCTCATACAAAAATACCCCCTAATTAAATAAATAACACAGATTTTTATGTGCTACTCTGAATATATTGAGAAAAGATATATACATTTTCTTGATCAATTTCACAAAAACGTAATATAAAAAGAACCTTAATGATAAAAGAAAAAATTCAGAAGCGTAAAACAGGAGATTCCCGGAAAATTTAAAAGAAATCAGGCAAATAAGAGCGTCAAATGGGAAATGAGAGAAGGCAGTTATTTAGCCTTCACAAGCATTTCTATAAGGTCCGAAGCACTTACAAGACCCAATGAACCTTTTTTAGCTGATTCCTCATCAAAAGTCTCTATTCCATCGGAATCTATTTTGTCGGTTCTATAGATCGCAAAGGGAATTGGATCTCGAGTATGGGTTTTCAAAGATATCGGAGTAGGATGATCAGGCAGTATAAGAATTGTAAAGGGCTCATCTGAAGCTTTGGCATGCCTGAGCATAGGAGCTACTATCTGGCTATCGAAGTCTTCAACCGCTTTCAACTTTTTGTCAATACTCCCTTCGTGTCCGGTTTCGTCTGGAGCTTCCACATGAACAAAAACAAGGTCTTTTGTTTTTAGAGCCTCAATGGCAGCACTGGTTTTTCCTTCATAATTAGTATCCAGATAACCGGTTGCTCCCTGAACCTCAATTACATCCAGCCCTGCATAAATTCCAATGCCTTTTAGAAGATCAACTGCCGAAATAATCGCACCTGTTTTTCCGTATAATTCTTGAAATGGTGTAAACTTTGGAGCATATCCCTGCCCCCAGACCCAGATTGAACTTGCAGGATTCTTACCTTCCTCACTCCTTTTCAAATTGACCGGATGCATTTCAAGAACGGTCATAGATTTTTCGATCAATTCGGAAAAGAAATCTCCTTCTTTTCCCTCTGGCAAGTATTCTTCAAATTTCTCCCCAGTAATATCGTGAGGGGGAGTACATTCGGTATCAATTCCCAGATTCCTTCTGGCAACCAGCAGGTGTCTGTAGCTTATTCCCGGATAAAAGCTCAATTCTTCAGTACTGAGTTCCATATCAAGATTCTCGATGAGAATTTTAGCCTCTTCATTGCTAATATGCCCTGCACTGTAATCCTTTATCCTCCCATGCTCAATGGTTATAAGGTTGCATCTGAAAGCCACATCATCGGTCGCTAGCTTCACACCCATACTGGCAGCTTCGAGAGGAGCCCTGCCAGAATAGTACACTGCAGGATCGTACCCGAGAATAGACATATTTGCGACATCACTTCCTGGAGGAAACCCATCAGATATAGTCTTTGCAAGCCCGTTTTTTCCGTGGGATGCAACATAATCCATAGCAGGGGTTCGGGCTGCCTGGAGAATGGTCTTTCCACCCAGTTTATCTATTGGGTAATCAGCCATCCCGTCTCCTATAAGTACAGCGTATTTCATTGCTTCACTTGTCTCCAATATTTTACACTTTCATCTCGGGAATCTAATATATTATTTTCTACCAGATACTTGTTACCGAATATTGTCGGAAATGTATTAGCAGATTTTTCTGCAAGTCTGGAGATTTTAATTTCTAACTAATTTTACACAAATATTATAATATAGTATCCATATCCTATACAGAACTGGCTCCAACATAAAATATATTAAGTAGAAAAAGAGCTGAATATAAATTTCTCTATAAAGAGTTATTTTTCTATAAAAGATTATTTTACTGAGAGCTACTCTACAAATTTACAGAATTTCCGGATTATTATTCATTCTGGTCTGGAATATTTAATGAGGATAACTAAGTATATCGACAGTCTAAATAAGTGGTGTAAGAATAACCAGTTAAAGCCAAAACGTGATCCGATCATGAAAATTGTAATGAAATTTGGAGGAACTTCCGTTGGGAACGGAGAAAAAATCCGTCATGTTGCCCAGATTCTGAAAAAATATCATGAAGAAGGCAACCAGATTGTGGTAGTAACCTCGGCACTCGGTGGAGTAACCGATGGGCTTCTGGAAAATGCGCTCCTTGCCTCAACAAAAGGCAAAGTTGCCCTTGTAAAGGAGTTTAAAACAGAAATTACAAACAAACACCATGAAGCCGTGAATGAGGCTATTGATGACCCCACAATCGCAGAAGAAGTTATCCAGACTCTTGACCTCCGCATTGACGAGCTTGAAAAAGCCTTGATCGGGATCTGCTATCTTGGTGAGCTTACCCCAAGATCAATTGATTATATTTCTTCTTACGGAGAACGTCTAGCTGCTCCAATCGTGTCAGGAGCGATCCGTTCCCTTGGAATCCAGTCAACCGAATTTACAGGTGGAGAAGCAGGAATCATAACCTCATCGGATTACGGAAATGCCAGGCCTCTTGAGAAAACTTATGAACTTGTTGAAAAAAGGCTTGGATGCAGGCTTGGGTCCCAGGTCCTCGTAGTTACTGGATTCATAGGAGAAAACGAGGATGGGATCATTACTACCCTTGGAAGAAGTGGATCTGATTTCTCAGCTTCTATCCTGGGTGCAGCTTTGAAAGCTGATGAAATCTGGCTTTGGAAAGAAGTAAATGGAATTATGACCACTGATCCAAGAATAGTGCCAGAGGCAAAAACTATCCCGCAAATTTCTTATTCTGAAGCTATGGAACTCTCATACTTCGGAGCAAACGTATTGCACCCACGTACAATTGAGCCTGCAATGCGTGAACATATTCCTGTGCGTGTCAAAAATACCTTTGAGCCTGAACTCCCTGGTACACTTGTAGTTTCAGAGAAATTTCAGTGCAGACACATTGTAAAAGCCGTAAGCCTGATCAAAGACGTGGCTCTCATTAATATTTCAGGAGCAGAGATGGCAGGAGCAGTCGGAACCGTTGCAAGGCTCTTTACAGCGCTTGCGAAGGCAGGCGTTAATGTTGTTATGATCAGCCAGGGATCCTCCGAGTCCAACATCTCTTTTGTGGTCAGTGAGGCACACGTCGCGCCCGCTTTAAAAGCGCTCCACGAAGAATTCAACCGGGAATTTGTAAAAGAGATCACTTCGGACAGGAATGTTTGCGTAATCGCAGTCGTGGGCGCAGGTATGGCAGGGACTCCAGGTGTGGCAAAACGAGTCTTTGGAGCGCTTGGGAACTCAATGATTAATATTATAATGATCAGCCAGGGTTCTTCCCAGTACAATATCTCTTTCGTAGTGCAGGAAGATGATGCATTTGCTGCAATCAAGACCCTGCATGACGAATTCGAATTATATAATGGAAATGGAATTGAAAAACAGATATGAAACAGAGGCAGGCAGGGGCAAAATAATGAGCGAAAAACACTTAACATACGCGGATGCAGGCGTAGATATCGCAAAGGAAGAAAAAACCATCAAAACTCTTGTTGAAAAACTTAACTATGTACGAGAAGGTATAGGAGCACCCCTTACAGGAATAGGACATTATGCAGGGCTTCTGGACTTTGGAGAATATGCCCTTGCCCTGACAACGGACGGGGTAGGTTCAAAAGTTCTTATTGCGAACGAAATGCAGCGGTGGAACAAAATAGGCATAGACTGTATCGCAATGAATGTTAATGACCTTCTGGCCATAGGCGCCGAACCTATAGCTTTTGTGGATTATCTTGCCGTGGAAAAACACGAAGAAGGTTTTGCTGCGCAGATAGGAGAAGGACTGGTAAAAGGCGCGGAGATCTCTAGGATGTCCATTGTAGGCGGAGAAACCGCAACCCTTCCCGGGATTATTAAAGGTTTTGACCTTGCAGGGACATGTCTTGGAATAGTCAAGAAAGACCAGATTCTCGAAGGAGAGAAAGTCAGGGTAGGTGACGTGATTGTAGGTATTCCAAGTACAGGTATTCACAGCAATGGATACACTCTTGTAAGGAAAATCATTGAAGAATCCGGATACTCTTATCATGATCCCTGTCCCTATGACAGTTCAAAGACAATAGGGGACGAACTCCTGGCTCCAACAAGAATTTATATTGAGATTCTTGACGTCCTGAAAGCGTGTGAAGTTCACGGGCTTGCCCATATAACAGGTAGCGGACTCTTGAAACTTAGAAGAGTAACAAAACTCGGTTTCGATATTTATGACCCCCTTGAACCCCAGGAAATCTTCAAGTTCTTGCAGAAAGAAGGCAAAGTCGAAGATCTTGAGATGTACAGAACCTTCAATATGGGTATGGGCTTTTTAATTATCCTGCCGGAAAAAGATGCTGCAAAAGCTGCAGAAATTATCGGTGGAAAAATCGTAGGAAAGATTGTAGAAAATGGGATCAAGGTCAAAGACCTGGTAATAGAGTAAAAACATAAAACGTACTAGATTTAATTTTGAAAACCAATTTAGAGGAGAATGAGAATAAAATTTTCCTCCTCTATGATCCTCTTCCTCTATGTTGGAATCTTCTCCCTATCGGTGTTGAAATTTTTTTAATCTTGATCATTGTCAGTCTTCAGGTGTTATTTTTTCCACATATCCCCATAGCTGGTTAAAGATGCCTTGGAACTTTCAGGAGGTTTACCTTTCTTCGATGGAGCCGTTACCTTTTCTCCCCCCGTTTCCCTGAGCCTATTGATCTCTTTTATGCTTTCCTCATTTTCTATGCTCAAAACAAAGCTTCCATGGCAGGGTTTCGTATAGGGAAAAATCAGAGCACTACCCTTTACTCCTACAGCAATGGGAGGTACTCCTATTATATAGTAGTCTTTGAAGATTTTGTATCCAGGAGATACATAGTAAACCTCTTCCGAGTTTTTCTCGATGTACTCTCTGGCCTCCTTGAAGCCTATCCTTTGCAGAAGGATTGTATACTTCATTTGTTCAATGCAGCTCATTTGACGATCTCCTCAATCACCTTATCCAGCTTGTTCTTAAGACGAACTGGATTATGGGCGTCCTGTGAAACGATCTTTTCACAATCGAATTCTATAGTTTCAGCCAGAGCTTCGGCATTCCTGCCAAAAACTATAGAGTACATCTTGGCTTGAGAAATAGAGCTCATAGTTGTTGCATAGGTCATTCCGGCATCGTTATGCATAAAGGCAAAGCACAGGTCAAAATTGGTTCTTTTTTCAATAATATTTACTATTGTTTTATCGAGGTCTACCAGCTTTTTTACATAATAGCCGTCGGGATCGGATACCTTCAAAAGTTTACTTGCGGCAGCTGTCCCCGCAATGGTCACATCAAATCCTGATTTGGTCAGCTTATGGGATAGATACAGGGCAATACTGGTTTGAATTGGGATCTCGGGACATCCCATCATGAGAAGCACTTTTGCGCCGGTCATAACATCATCTCTTAGGTGGTTGATCTGTAAGAATTAAGTATAAGCTAATCCTGAATTTCAAGTTTTGTGATTAGTATTTCTGAGATTAGTATTTCTGAGATTAGTGTTTCTGAAGAAGTTCTTGAAACTAAAAAACATTTGAATTCGGTACAGCCTGAGTTTGACATAGTCTAAGTTCTGTGCAATTTTCTACGTGGTAACAGTCTTCTAAGTTTAACTTTAACCGCTCATATTATTGACGATTATATATTAAATTGCTGACTTTCGTTTTAAAACTGCCTGATCTCCCAATTAGATCTTCTTTCCCTGAGTTTGTTCCAAATAATATGAATAATGGAATTATAGAGATCTTTCGGATAAATTGAAGATCCCTACAAACCTTCTGTTTCTTTTTCATAATGAAATGTCTAATATATTATTCCTTATATTTTAAATTGTAAATTTAATGGCAGTTATCTGGGGGGCACCGTTTTTGGGCATAAACCGTCACCAGAGTATTTTGGAGCTGATATAAAGAAAAAAATATAAAAGGTAAAAAAGGTAAAAAAATGGCTTGTTTAAGAGAATACAGGTATGAGATTCTCCTGAAAAACACGACTCTCAAGGAGTGCGAGAATTATATTAAAAAGTGCTCTGAGGACGTATACCTAGTACCTGGTGGGTATAAAGTAAAAGATATTACCTTGCTTGGCGCCACTTCTCCTGTTGGCTTTTCAGAGAGTGACATTATAATTCAGTTCACAAAGCCCTGCTTCGGCTTTTTTGTGATCAAACTAAAAAGTGAAGTCGAAGAAATAAAAAAGCTCAGAGACCAGTATAAAAAGGACAAAAATGTAAAAAAAATAAAATGAACTGATAAAAACGGTTTTCTCTCAAACTTTCACTTTTTTCGTACACGCAACCCTGCATTCAAAGAACCCGGCTGCAGGGAGTTCATGAATTGTGGTTGCAACGACCATGCCTTTTCCGATTTCTTTTACAGCCATTATAGGTCTGCCCCTGTCATCCTTTAATACCACATCAGCATCGGTTTCTGCGAAGTAACCGTCACAACCCACAGGAGGATCAATGTTTTCTATAAGTTTTTGAGCATCGTGTTTACCCACAGGCTGAGGTGTGCATGAATGTTCTTCCATTATATACTTCAGAGAAAATGGAAGCCATTCGTATTCGTATTCCGGAACAAGAGGACTGAAAACAAGAAGAGTTCCTCCTTTTGTTACAAACTTCTCAAGGGAATGTTTACTGCGCCCAAGTCCTATACCTGTTTTTGTGTACTGTTTATTTGCAAAACCTGTCGGAAAGATAAGAACCTTACAGGCAGGAAGATAAGGAGTACCAAGAGACGTTGAGAGTGCACGACTGCATTCAAGCCCATATTCTACAAACAATTTTTCAAAAAGAAGAGGGTTGTCCCAAAGCAAAATTACGTCACTCATAAAAAAGGATAGGAGACTCCGACATATGAATTTATCTATCCTCATAAATATCAGAGAATAGGTAAAGCTAGGAGTTAATTTCAATTATTCCATAGAAATAGCGGTAGAATTAAGGTTATTTCCGAACTCGAACAGGATCATATGGGGATTTGTAGTCACTGTAAAAGGATGATCAATTGAATTGAAAACGTTTGAATAATATTTTGCAACAGACTCACATACTTCTCTATCAGAGTAATCGTGAATAAGTTTCACGTATTCCCTACCTGTTTCCGTGCAGATTTCGATATCACTTCCTATGCTATCCGTGAGGTAAAGCTCTTTAAAAATCATGATATGCTCGGCAAGAGTGAAAGCCTCAGGGGGCTTACCTGTAATCAACTCAAAGCTTCTTATCATCTCAGCTGCATCAGGAAGATCTCCTGAAACAAAAGCCTCAAAGATTTTTCTGTCCATGCTAAGTCGCTGATAATTCTGCTGCCTATACGTCTCGATAAGATTTTTCCAGAACTCCGGTTTATTCTGAATTTCCTGGAAGGCACCTTCCATCAGCCCAAAGTGCTCTTTAAGCCCTTTAGGAGCGTCTTGATAATCGAGAGACTCAGATTTTTTAAAATAAATTTTTGTTACATTTGATCTACAGAATAGACCCTGAACATCCAGCTTCATATGTTTTGCCAGATAGAGAGCCAGACTGTGAGCCATAATTTCCCTAAAGCAGGAGTTCCCATTTGATAAGGTAAGACTTGCAGTCTCTGGCTCCGAACCATGATTATACTCTGCATCAACTGTAATTTTCCAGCCCATTTTCTCGTTTAGAGAATTGATATGACTGAGAATATCAGGAATTCGCTTAATCTTATAAGGATTAATTGTTTCATATACAATTGACTCGTCGATCAATAATCCTGCAGTCTTTTTAATAAACCACTCAAACAAAGTATGATGAATTAGAAGAAATTCATCTTCCTCAATTAATTTGTTACGGAATTCTGCATTCTCTGAGACTTTACTTGAATTTACTTTTCCGTTTTCATCGATGCTTCCAGCTAGAGAGAGAGAGGCGACTTCAATGGCATCCCTTATTGCCGCACTTAAGTTTCCATTGTTTTTTTCCAGAAAGGGTTTTAGTTTATCCAAATAGCACTGGTTAATAGAGATATTTTTTCGGACTATCAAGCGGATTCCCTCTCCTACCTTTTTGAGACTATAAGCAGTGAATATTTTTCATATGGACACATTTTCAATTCTATAAACTAGATAATAGATTGGCACTTCTACTTCTTAATATTTTTGCTATAATCAAGTACAAAAAAACATATTATAAAATATAATATAAGAAAGAGATTAGATGAAAAACAATAACATTAGAATGAAATACAAGAATAGAAAAAAACTAAAACTTTTGAATGCAAAGATAACGTAGAAAATATACAAATAAAGTCAATAAATAAAAATTAAGTATAGAAATTCTAGAAGTAAATGATAATACGAAAATGTGTACACATTGCTGCTATAGTTCCACTTAAAAAAGTTCAATGCCTTAAATTTATCTTAAACTGCATCTTATTTTATGTTATATCATGTTATATTGTATTATATTATATCACATATATTATACTATATTATGTTATATTATATATCTCGTTTCATGATATATTATAACTAATGCTTACTTGGGAGTTATGTAATAAATATTGCTTAAATATCAAACACAATAATTACATTATTTTCATAAGTATGCTGTTTTTCGGAAAATATATTCATCATTACCTTTGTTACTCCATACTCAAAGACCACGATAACCGGAACGGCTTTAAGGTCTGTATATATTACTACTCTCATGAATTATGAAAACGAAAGACTTGCCAGAGTCCGCATGATCGCAGACTATCAGTTTGGGAAAGGCATTGGGAAAGAACTTTTTCCTGACGGTTCAACATTCCAGTTATCCAGAACAAAAAGAATACGCCAGGTCTTTCACTCAGGAAAACGTATAGCCACAGCAAGAGCAAAGGATGGCTTTTTTACACTTAGTATTGAAGGAGCTTCAGTTATCCACAGGCTCCTATCAGGAAAGAAATACAGGGTTGTTGTCTCAGAAGATGCTGCTCCTTTTGTAGAGAAAGGTAAAACTGCTTTCATAAAACACGTAGTTGAAATCGATCCTGAACTGAGGGCTGGAGAAGAGGTGCTCGTGACAGACGAAGCTGACAGACTGCTTGCCACAGGGCAACTGCTTCTATCTCCTGAAGAGATCCTGGCTTTTGACAGTGGCGCAGCCGTGGATGTAAGAGCAGGAGTTGCTTCGAAAAAATGAACCCAGAATCCCAGAAAAGCCTGTGAAGAAATAAAAAGAATCTGAAAAGGAAAACTAGTTCAAAAATTTATTCCGATGTCTTAACCCACCTACTGAGGATTAAAATTTTTTAAATATTAAACAATTTACATATAGTAAATATAATATATAAACCGCTACTTATATTGTTCAAAAATTCTTCAAGTAAATGGATAAAATGAATAAGAATATATTATAGATAGTATTTTTGAATAAACGTTATTCAGAAAGAGAAATCATTAAAAATACAGTTTCAGCCCTAAAACCCATCATATATTAAAGAGACAATAACTTTTATAAAATATATAACAGTTTCCCGGAGAGTGAGCACCATTTCAGAACCAGAACAGATTCTAAAATATTTTTTGGTTCCAGATAACACCAGAATCGAAGCAAACAAAATTACAGTCGAGGGAGATGTTATTATTGGGAATCACTCTAATATTGAATATGGTATACTCGGAGATACCGTCATTATGGGAGAAGGAGTTACCGTTTCCGGAGATATTGCGGCAAGTTCTGATATTAGAGTTGATATGTGGTCAAAGTTGGGGAATAGGGTAGAGGTCGGTAGAAATGCCTACCTAGGAGAATTTGTAACTATTGACGGGAAGTTGCTCGTAAAAGGGGACCTAGACGTAGGAAAAGAGGTTAAAATCCGGGGAGGATTCGAAGCCAAAGGATGGATATTGGTAAGAAATCCAGTGCCTGTAATCATGTTTTTGTTTCTTTATATAAGGGAAATGATGCGTCTCGGTAAAGACGAGGAGATCGAAAAAGCCGTAGAAGAGCTTTTTGAAGATTCCGAGGACATCCTGAGCCTTGAAGGAAAAGACCTCTGTGAAAATATATTGATTATACCTGCCGGCACAAAACTTACCCCTGAAGTCTTTGAGGTTGCCGGAGAAACCATTATCGGGGAAAACTGCCTGTTAATAGGAAATATTCGGGCGCAGGCTGTCGAGACAGGAAATAATCTTACTCTAAAGGGAAGCATTTATTCAGAGGGCCAAATTCTCATCGGTGAAAATAGCACTGTCTATGGCAATCTTTATTCAAAAGGAAAGGTGCAGATTGGCAGAAACAGTAGAGTTTTCGGAGGAGTAAAAGCCAGCTCAGTCTTACTGTATGAAAAGTCAAGGGTAGACGGCACAATAAAAGCCCCATCTGGAGTAACTTTCCTACGGGATGCTACAGAAATGCCTGTTCTTGCAGAAGTCAACGCTTTAGGGAAAGTAATTATGAGCGATACTTATAAGTTGCCCGAAGATCCACCTCAAGATGAAGACATAAGAACCAAGAACATTGTAGAAGTAAATTCACCTATCAAGTCGAATGTAAAAGCCAGGAATAGTTTTACGCCTGGTAGAAAACGAAAAACTGCAAGAACTCGTGCCCTAGAAAGAACCAGGCGCTTCAAAGGAACCAGAGCTTACAGAAAGGAACAGAAGTCTGGAGAATAATTTAAGTAAACCCGACCCAAGTCTGTCCATAAGCCTTTATCATCCGGAAATCCAGAACTTTTCTTGACCAGAGCTTCCTCTGAATTCTCATTCCAGAGCAAACTTATCCCAAGAATTTTGAGTTTATGTTCCATGAAGAAGAATTGCGGAAAAATTTCTTTTTTTGAGAATGAGTAGTAACCTTCTTAGGGAATCAGGGAATAATCTGGATTCCAAGAAAACAGAGAATATTTCAACTGTAAATTTCTTAAACCATCAAAGAGAGTATTTCAGAAGTTTTAATAATATTCATCTCAGCCTATTCAGGCTTCCAGATTAAAATATAGACTCAAAAAAAATCCAGATTTGTTAAACTCTCCAATCAGTTTTAAGGAACAAATTTCAGGAAGGAATTCAATTGATAGAGAATATTACAGAGCCTGAGAATCTACAGGCAAAATACAATTCAATTATAGAAAAAGATTCAAAATATGTTATGCAGACCTATGGGCGCCAGCCCCTTATACTCTCAAAAGGGAAAGGAGCAATTGTCCAGGACATCTACGGAAAAGAATATATTGACTGTGTAGCTGGAATTGCAGTGAATAATGTTGGGCACTGCCACCCTACCGTTGTCAGGGCAATCCAGACTCAGGCTGAGAAACTGCTGCATGTCTCTAACCTCTATTACACCGAAATTCAGGCCGAGCTTGCAGAAGCTTTGACCCTGATTACAGGCATGGAGCGTGTCTTTTTCTGTAACTCCGGAGCTGAAGCCGTAGAAGCTGCAATGAAACTGGCTCGCATGGCTTCCGGGAAAAGCGCCTTTGTAGCAGCTGAACACTCCTTTCATGGCAGGACAATAGGATCACTCAGTGTAACCCACAAGCGCATGTACAGGGACCCATTCATGCCTCCTGTGAGCTCTGAGACTACTTTTGTCCCATACTCTGATGCTGATGCTATCAGACAGGCAATTTCGGAAAATACGGCAGCCGTTATTCTTGAGCCTATTCAGGGAGAAGGTGGAGTAAATATCCCGGACCCCGAATACCTCAAAGAGGTCAGGGAAATCTGTGATGAAACCGGGGCTTTCCTTATCTTTGACGAAGTGCAGACAGGCTTTGGAAGGACAGGCACATGGTTCTGTAAAGAACAATTTGGCATTGAACCCGATATCATGAGTATGGCAAAGGCAATAGGAGGAGGCTTTCCAATGGGCGCTATTGCGGCCAGAGAAGGGCTTAGCTTTGGGCGCGGGCAGCATGCTTCTACTTTCGGAGGCGGACCGCTTGCCTGTGCAGCTGCTCTTGCTTCGATTGAGGTAATCCAGGATGACGGACTCCTTAAGCGCTCAAGAGAAAATGGGGCTTATTTCATGGGAAAACTTAGGAATATGGACAGGGAGGATGTTGTAGAGGTCCGTGGGAAAGGTCTCATGATAGGAGTTGAAATAAAATATCCCTGCAACAAATTTGTGGATTTTGCAAGGGAATATGGAGTGCTCGTAAATTGCACCTCAGATTCAGTGCTCCGTCTGGTTCCTCCGCTTGTGATTACGAAAGAACAGATCGATACGGTAGTTGATGTTCTTGAGCAGGCCTGAACTTATAAAAAAAGAGATCTTTGAGATTGCAGAGTATGTTCCAGGAAAGTCTATTGAAGAAATAGCTTCTGCCTATGGGCTTGACCCTGGTTCGATCACCAAACTTGGCTCAAACGAAAATCCGCTCGGACCCTCTTCAAAAGCTATTCAGGCCCTGGTGGACACAGCTCCCTGTGCAAATATTTACCCTTCGGCAGATGCAAGAGAACTTAGGGAAGCTCTCTCTAAATACACAGGCTTTCCGGTTTCAAACCTTATAGCTTCAGGACCAGGAATGGATGGGCTTCTTGACGGAATTTGCAGGCTGGTTATTGAAAAAGGGGACGAGGTCATAGTCCCTACTCCGACTTTTGCCTATTACGAACTTCCGGCAAGAGCATGTGGAGGAAAACCAGTTTTTGTCAGGAGAAACCAGGATTTCTCGCTTGATCCAAAAAAGATTCTAGAAGCCGAGTCCAGCAGAACAAAGATAATCTTCCTCTGCTCTCCCAATAACCCCTCTGGTAATCTCCTTCCTGAAGATGATCTGAGAAAGATCCTTGAAAATACCAGGGCTCTCGTGTTCGTTGACGAGGCATATGTCGAGTTTGCGGACAGGAACCTTGCAGGGCTTGTACGGGAATACGATAATCTTGTAATTGGCAGGACCTTTTCCAAGGTATTCGGGCTTGCAGGCCTGCGCCTGGGGTATGGAATCATGCCCGAATGGCTGGCAAAAGAGTACATAAGGGCAGCAACTCCGTTTTCAGTAAGCCTTCCGGCTTTAAAAGCAGGAGTAGCTGCACTTTCGGATACCGAACACCTGAGAAAGAGCATAGAAGTCGTAAGAAAGGGTCGAGAATATCTAGAGGAAAAAATTCCTTTTAAGGTTTATCCTTCCCAGGCAAACTTTATGCTTGTGGACGTTGCCCCTTTGAAAGCAAAAGCGGTTACACAGAGCCTTATGAAAAAGGGAATCATTGTACGCTCCTGTGACTCCTTTAGAGAGGCTGGTGATACTCTTATCAGAGTAACAGTCGGAACTCCAGATCAGAATGAAAAAGTTGTCAGGGCTTTTGAAACTGTAAAGAGTGAGGTTTAAAAACCTTTATTTCTTTACTTTTAACTTATTTTGTTAGCGCAAAATCCTTTTTTCTTTATTTTAATCCTCTTTTCTTTATTCTAAGTCTTACTTCATTATTTATTTTATTGGCTCTGTAGAAATCCTCTA
>DALS01000009.1 GCA_002499445.1 Methanosarcina sp. UBA293 | reverse complement strand
CTAATTAATGAGGGAGCACCTAATAGCGAGATACAAAGTTAATAATAATTTTAGACCCAGTACATCGCCTTCTTTAACAATACCAGTTCAACCTCCTAATGGAAAAACAATCCCTACTCCTACAGACTCGCTATGGGAGAAGTTATTAGGCAATCTAGGGAAATTCCTTAATGAGATCATAATTACAGTATGTGGAGGCATCATACTGGCCCTCTTAAAGAAAAAGTTTTTCTCTAAATGATCTGCGACTCTTTTTGCATCCTCTGCTTTCTAATTGGGTGCTTTATATATTTCCATTCAATGTATATACAAGATATATACAAGAAGATTCAGGTCGGCAGTGTCGTGATTTACTGTAAATTCTAAGTCAAGTTTCTAAGTCAAGTTTTGTATATTATAAGGAGAAATTGATCTTTTGGTATTGAATCTTTGACTCAAAAACTTTCCTAAATTTGTAATTTTACCGAAAACTTGGCGCATTGTCGTTTGTTTTTCATTTTACAAAAGGTCTATAGTTTTCTATTCGAACTTCAAGTAGACCTCTTCTGGATATAGAATATAATCATTATTATAGGGATCATTAAGTTAAATCCGGCAGGCATTTTCTTAGCCGAGGTCGTCTTTGTATTCTGATCAGTTATATTGGAAGCTGTAAAATTTGCAAAGGCAATTCCAAAAGACTTGTCTCCTACATCCACTGTGGCTGTAACATTGTTTGTCGCTGTATCAATTATAGACACAGTCTTTCCGCCCGTGGTATACACCTTTGCTCCATCTGGACTAACTACCATTTCAGTGAACAAGCTTCCTACCTTTACCTTTCCTGTAACCTTATTTGTAGCTGTGTCAACTATATAGACAGCGGTTTTATTCCATCTCGTCTCATTTATTCCTTCCCTTATTCCACTGAAATATACCTCTGTTCCTTTCGGGTTGACTTTAATTACTCCGCATGGATAGATTCCATCATTCACCACCATGGTTGTAACCTTGTTTGTTACTGTGTCAATTACAGATACAGTGTCATTGAGGCGGTTAGCTACGTATACCTTTTTTCCATTTGGGGCGACATCGATCCAAAAGGGAGCTACTATATTAAGCGTGTCAATAACAGCGTATGTGGTTGCGTCAATTACAGATACAGTGCCGCTGTCTAAGTTTGATACATATACTTTTTTTCCATCAGGGCTGACTGCAACTCCAACAGGATGGTATCCTACATCCACTGTGGCTGTAACCTTATTTGTTGCGGTGTCAATTACAGAGACATTGCCGCTACCCATATTCGGCACATAGATATTTCTTCCATCAGGGCTGACTGTGACTCCATAATAAGGAAAGAAACCTACAGTAACCGTATCTGTGACAGTATTAGTTGCTGTATCAATTACAGACACAGTATTGCCTGGGAAATCCAGGCTCCCAAAGTTCGCCACATATACTTTTTTTCCATCCGGCGTGGCTACAATTCCTAGAGGATTACTTCCCACCTGCACCTTTGCTATAACCTTATTTGTGGCAGTGTCAATCACTGAGACATTGTCTCTGTCAGCGTTTGTAACATATACAAATGACTCCGCGTTTACGGTATTTACCATTAAAAGCGCCAGCGACATTATTCCTAAAGCTTTTATGAGAACATGTCTTCTGCGTATTTTATCACATTTCTCTTCATTCATTTTAATCCTCAGCATATCGATTCTGATATCAGTGTACTCCGTAAAACTTCTCGACCTGGTTGATTATAATGGATCTAAAAGGTTTACAATTTTTTAAATTCAAAAATTTATTGGAATCTTTTATAATGTAAAATAGTCTTGAATTTACTGTTACATATTAATTCTATTTAATGAAAAATATCTTAATATAAAAACATATTTTTCTATTTTAAGAAAAATTATCTAATAAATTACAGAAATTCGTTTTAAATTCGAATTAATTTTCTAGTTTAATTTATTGTTATTCTAATTACTTATAAATTTTTTACTTAAATAATCAAGGATATATATAATATTATAAGTTTGAATGTTTAAGGAAATGATTTAAACTTATGGTTATATCTTCAAGTATTAAGATTTTCTGAATGATGGAAAGGACGAAAACTAAATGAAGACTAATAAAAAAATATATTCAGTAGCTTTAGCTACAATAGCTCTGATGTTATTTTCAGTTCTCGTATCATCTACGTCATCAGCAGCTACTGCACAAAACTCTTTGCCTAGGATCATCGAAACTAAGATCACCACCAGTGGGTCAGCGGGCTTTCCTGATATCTACGGAGACAGGATAGTGTATATGAATTGGAGTAATGAAACCGAACTCTCTGAGATCTTTGTTTATAATCTATCTACAAAAATGGAAATCATGATTCCCACCAGCGGATTAACAGGCTTTCCTAAAATCTATGGTGATAGGATAGTATACTCTGCTTTAAATATGAGTAATGGAAGGGCTGATATTTACATGTACAACCTCTCCACTTCCGAAGAATCTCGAATAACTAGCAGCGGAATCTCAGGCTTTCCTGACATCTATGGGGACAGAATAGTGTATATTAATAGTCTCGGAGGCCGAGGTGATATCTACATGTACGATCTTTCCACAAAAAAGGAAACTCCGATAGTCATCAATAGATATCCAGGAATTCCTGCCATTTACAATGACAGGATAGTATTTCACGAGTGGGACAGTCGACTCCTCAAACACTCTGATATCAAAATGTACAATATCTCCACTTCCGAGGAAACTCAAATCAACACAAGTGGATCAGCAGTGCTTCCTGTCATCTATGGTAACAGGATAGTATATTATAATACGAGTCATGGAAAGCCTGACATTTACATGTTTGATCTCTCTGCAAAAGAAGAAACTAAGATCACTACCAATGAGACAGCAAACGGTACTTCCAATGGCTATGGTTCTCTTGCCATCTATGGGAGCAGAATAGTGTGGCTTGATCGGCCACATATTGAAGACCTGCAGCTCGGTGAGAATCTGTACTATAACATCTACGTGTACGATCTCTCAGCTTCCAATGAAACTAAGATTTCCACCAGTGAATACATAATTTACAGTCTTGCTACTTACGGTAACATAATAGTATGGAGTGGTGAAGATAAAGCACCTGGTAACAATTCAACAGTTGATATCTACATGTGCACCATTCCGGGAGAGGATACAGAACCGGATGCTGAACAAGAACCCCTGGTGAAAAGGAATGAAAGCATGCCTGGGTTTGAAGTAATTAGTGGCATTATCAGCCTGTTTGGAGTATTCCTGTACAGGAGAAGATAGAGACAAAGTGAATTGTAGGCAGGAAGCAGAAAATTACTGCGTTTTAATACTATAAGTCAGGAAGCAACTAAAATGACAAAAAAGTCAGATGAAGAGACAAAAAGTTAGATGGGGAGAGAAAAAAATCACGTGAATAAGCAAAAAATTACTTGAGGGGAATAATTCCCCTTTTTGTTATTTACATTGAACCCAATTTTAGTCTTTAGTTTCAGCCTTATATTTGCTTTCTTCCATACAGGAAGACTGCAAACAGGCCGGCTAGCCCGTAAATAATTTCAAAGCCTGGAGTACCCTTACTCTCTTCTGGGTTGGTTTTAAGTCCAGCATCAAGCCCTCCGATCCCAGCATCCGTTCCATTGGTTGCTCTGGTCTCTGATTCAGGCTTTGCCCCAGTTTTATTTTCATCCTCTGGGCTTTTTGTCTTTCCTGTAATAACAAAAGAAGAGGATTCCGGAGTTTCGGCTGTGAAATACAGAAATTTGTCATCTTCCCCTGACAAATTTACTGCCAGCTGCCTCCATTTTTTCTCACTGTACTTATTAAGGGTGATAGAAGCCGGATCGATTTTTTTATCCTTTATCCAGGATTTGTCAACCTTAAAACAAACGGTTGGATTTTCAATGTTCTTTGAGGTAGCAATTCCACCGTTCCCAATCCAGATGTTAAAGGATTTGTAAACTTCTTCAGAAGGCAATTCGGAAACTAAAGCCGATTTTCCTTTGAGCTGCTCGGCAATTGTTGTGGTTTTGCCAAAAGTCCTCTTTGCATCAAAAGTCACATACACAACACAGGTAGCATTCTTTATGAAATCAAACTTTACAGGCTTTCCATTTGTAATAAAGGCCTGTGCAAGTTCTTTCACTTCAACGTTTTTTGCAGGTTCAGGGGAACTGCCACCTCCGCCGCTTCCTCTACTGGAACTGCCACCACTCTTGCTGCTGCCGCTCTTGCTGCTGCCGCTGGAACTGCTTTCCAGTACAGTTATTGTAGTAATTTTTGAGGAGAAACCGTATGCATTATTTATTGTCAGGTTAACAAAATATGTCCCTGGAGCTGTATATACATAAATAGGATTCTGGCTGCTCAAGTCGGGCTTTCCGTCATTATCAAAGTCCCATGCCCTTGATTTCGCATTCTGGGATAGATCACTAAACTGCACTGCCAGAGGGGCATAACCCCAGGTAACGTTGCTTCTGAAGTTCGCAATTGGGATCTCCAGATCTGCAATATTCGGATCTTTAACCGTGATATAATTATGTTTTGTTATGATAGATTTCCCGCCACGGTTATCCAGATATAAGGTTACAGAGTATTTCCCTGGTTTTTCGTAGGTGTGCGTTGCATACGGCATTGCTGAAGAGTTATTATCTACCATATAAGTCTGAGTTACACCGTCTCCAAAATCCCACTCTCGCCATATTGGATAGTTTGGAAACTCGGCATCTTTATCATCGAGGAATGTTACCGTGAGTGGGGCATATCCAGAAATTACGTCGGATGAAAAGTATGCAGGAGATGGAGCTTCGCTCCTTATTCCCATGAGTACATAACCGTACTTACTTATCGTGTCGCTGCCCGCTGCGTTTCTCACTGTTAAATTTACAGTATACCCACCTATTTTTCCATATGCGTGAGTCGGGTTCCTTTGTGTTGAGGAATTCCCATCTCCAAAATCCCATTCCCAGGACGTTGGCGAGCCTGTACTGTTGTCAAAGAACGAAATAACCTCATTTTCATAAATTCCGGGATCAGTATCTCCATTTAAGACTTTTTCAGCCTCAGGGGAATAAAAATCTGCAACAGGTTTTTCCGCAGGCGAGCCTGTCGTGACCGTGATATAACCTGGTCTGGTTATAGAACTGTTGCCAGCAGCATTAGTTACCGTTAGAGCAACGTTATATATGCCGGGCTTTGTAAAGGTGTGTGTTGCATTCATTGCATGTTTTGAGTGATTCCCGTCTCCAAAATCCCAGAGCCAAGAAGTCGGTACTCCACCTGTGCCGGTGTCAGTAAACAACACAACTAAAGGTGCGTTTCCTGAAGTTACATTGGAAGTAAATGCAGCAACTGGCGGCATGGTGTTATTAATTTTTGTCACCTGAGTAGCTGATGCGACTGGCAAGATTAAAGCTGAAAATGCAAAAATTAAGATTGCTGAAGCTAAGGCTATTGAATATAACTTCCCCTTATTTTTCATTTGACTTCCCCCATCTAGTCTCGATCTCTCAAAACTAATATACATTTAACGTAAACTATATACTCTTCGATTTTGACATTATAATATAAATTCGAATAAATAACGTAAATTCATCTAAAATTATATTTATTCCTTAATTAATTGTGACGATGTCCAATAAGTAGAGTAGTTGTTCAATATATTATTCTATATGTAAAATTTCTTCTGATCTTTTTTACATATTGATTTTTATTCTAAACTACTCATCATTTATTATATTCTCAATAAATCATGGATAAACACAGATGGACACAGATATTTATTGATATTTTTTAATCCGTTACTATCTGGTTTATCCGTATCCATCTATGGTTCTTCTATAAAATATTCATTTACCAGTATTACTCTAAAATTCCAGATTTGTTCCCAGAATTTGAAATCGATGCACTAAACAGCAAAACAACCTATAAATCATAATTACTCTGAGGGAAATGAACACATTTATTACTTTTAGCTGTCATCGGTTGGGTAGAACTATATAAGAAGATGAGATGCATGAACCAAAACGGAAAACATACTTCAGCCTGCATATGGGACTCAAAAAGCGAGAAATATAATATCGTTGTCCCGAACTTCCTAATATTTGTTAACGATGTTTTCAATCTGCAAAAGTTCCATTTCATGTTCAGCCGATCATTCAGGAATATACATTCATTGGTGATATGAAATGGCTCTTAAAAAATCCGAACTTTACTCTTCTCTTTGGTCCAGTTGTGATGAACTGCGCGGCGGAATGGATGCCAGCCAGTACAAGGACTATGTGCTCGTCCTGTTGTTTATCAAATACGTAAGTGACAAATACGCAGGTGTGCCCTTTGCTCCTATCACCATCCCTGAGGGGGCAAGTTTCAGGGATATGGTTGCACTGAAAGGCAAACCTGATATCGGCGACCAGATCAACAAGAAAATAATCGCTCCTCTGGTCGATGCAAACAGGCAGCTGTCCAATTCCGACATGCCGGACTTCAATGATGCTACCAAGCTTGGCAGCGGCAAGGAACGGGTGGACAGGCTCACCAACCTTATCGCTATTTTCGAGAACCCTGCCCTTGATTTCTCGAAGAACCGCGCCGAGGGTGACGATATCCTGGGCGATGCTTACGAATACCTGATGCGCCACTTCGCAACTGAAAGTGGGAAGAGCAAAGGCCAGTTCTATACTCCTGCCGAGGTCAGCAGGGTTATTGCACAGATACTTGGCATCAGTCAGGCCGATACCACAAACGCAACCACAGCATATGACCCTACATGCGGTTCAGGTTCGCTGCTTTTAAAAGTTGCAGACGAAGCAAAGGCAAAAGCAAAGATTACCCTGTACGGCCAGGAAAAAGACGCAGCTACATCCAGCCTTGCCCGCATGAATATGATCCTGCACAACAACCCTGAAGCGCTTATCGTGCAGGGGAACACTCTTACTAACCCCAAATTCAAGGATGGAGACACACTCAAGACCTTTGATTATGTCGTTGCCAATCCGCCTTTCAGCGACAAGCGCTGGAGCACTGGCCTGGACCCATTAAACGATATTTACGAGCGTTTCAAGCCCTTTGGGATCCCGCCTGCTAAGCAGGGAGATTATGCTTATCTGCTTCATATAGTCCGCTCGCTCAAGAACACAGGCAAGGGAGCCTGCATCCTGCCGCATGGCGTGCTTTTCCGGGGAAATGCTGAAGCCGATATCCGCCGGGCTCTCGTGCGCAAGGGCTACATCAAGGGAATTATCGGCCTGCCAGCCAACCTTTTCTACGGCACAGGCATCCCTGCCTGTATTATTGTTATAGACAAAGAAGAAGTCCAGACCCGCAAGGGCATTTTCATGATCGATGCCAGTGCAGGTTTCATGAAGGACGGCCCCAAAAACCGCCTCCGTGCCCAGGATATCCACAGGATCGTGGACGTTTTCACAAGGCAGACCGAGGTCCCGAAATATTCGCGGATGGTCAGTCTTGAGGAGATCGAGAAAAACGAGTTCAACTTAAACCTCCCGCGTTACATCGACAGCCAGCAGGCTGAAGACCTTCAGGATATCGAGGGCCACCTGCATGGCGGAATCCCGTGTGCGGATATTGACGCCCTTGAGCGTTACTGGAATGTCTGCCCGCAGCTCAGGCAAACCCTATTCAAAGAGATACGCCCGGGCTATCTGGAGCTTGCTGTGGATAAGGCAGCTATTAAATCCGCGATATACGAGCACCCCGAATTCGCAGCTTTCACAGCCGACATGAATGGTCATTTTGATGCCTGGCGTGCTACGACTTCTACTATGCTCCGGCAGTTACAGCCCGGATGCCACCCGAAGGAAATCATAGACGAGCTTTCCGAAGACCTGCTAGCCCACTACTCAGATAAGCCGCTCATTAACAGGTACGATGTTTATCAACACCTGATGGATTACTGGGAGGAAGCGATGCAGGACGATTGCTACCTCATCGCCGATGAAGGATGGAAGGCTGAAACATACCGCATTATCGAGAGGGACAAAAAGGGGAAAGAGAAGGACAAGGGCTGGACCTGCGACCTCGTACCCAAATCCCTTATTGTTGCCCGTTATTTCGCCAAAGAGCAGGAGGCTATCGATAAGCTCGCCGCTGAGCTGGAAAGCATCACAGCAAGCATGACCGAGCTGGAAGAGGAACACGGCGGCGAGGAAGGCGCTTTTTCCGAACTTGAAAGGATAAACAAAACCAATGTCACCGCCCGCCTGAAGGATATAAAAGGCGACAGGGAAGCAGAGGAAGAAACCGCTGTGCTCAACGATTGGTTGAAGCTTTCCAGCGAGGAAGCAAACCTCAAGAAAAGCATCAAAGAAGCCGAAGCCGACATCGACTCAAAAGCCTACAACCATTATCCCGGGCTCACCGAGGAAGACATCAAGATCCTGGTTGTGGAAGACAAATGGCTTTCTTCGCTGGACTCCGCCATCCACGGCGAGATGGACAGAATCAGCCAGTCCCTCACCCAGCGCGTAAAGGAACTTGCCGAACGCTACGAAATCCCGATGCCGCAGATGACCGACCGCGTAGCCGAGCTTGAGGTGAAAGTGAACCGGCACCTCGAGAGTATGGGGTTCAAATTATGAGCGCGGAATGCAGCCCCGGAAATATCCCGCCCGGCTACAAACAGACCGAGGTGGGGGTGATTCCACAGGATTGGGACATAGAGCCCCTGAGATGCGATGTAACGCTTCTCTCAGGCCAACATGTACTTGCACAGCACTGTAATACATCTGGTGATGGAGTTCCTTACCTCACTGGTCCAGCAGACTTTCCGAGTGGTAAAATTCAACTAACGAAGTTTACGAATAGACCAACAACTCTCTGTAAAGCCGGTGACATACTTGTTACTGTAAAAGGATCCGGTTCTGGAACCCTTGTAGAAGCTGACGATTCTTATTGCATTAGCAGACAACTAATGGCTATTAGGGTGAAAGAATGGAATGCAAAGTTCCTTTTTTATTCCCTTCTTTATAATGCATCTAAAATCAAAACCTCATCTACTGGATTAATCCCAGGGCTTTCACGTTTTGATATCCTTGATCAGGAAATACCACTCCCACCCACCCTTGCTGAACAAGAAGCCATCGCCGAGGCACTCGGCGATGCGGACGCCTTCATAGAATCCCTTGAGCAGCTTATTTCCAAGAAACGCCAGATCAAACAGGGCGCCATGCAGGAATTACTAACTGGGAAGAGAAGGCTGCCGGGGTTTAGTGGGGAGTGGGAAACAAAGCGGTTAGGTGACATTGCAGAAATTAGAGATGGAACCCATCAAACACCAAAATATGTAGAAAATGGGATTCCATTCTACAGCGTCGAAAATGTCACAAATGACGATTTTACCAACACCAAATTTATTTCTGAAGCCGAGCACCGTTTTCTCACAAGATTTTTCAAGATAGAAAAAGGGGACATCTTGATGACGAGAATCGGGTCAATTGGTGATTGTAAGTTCATAGACTGGGATGTAGATGCCAGTTTTTACGTCAGCTTAGCTTTGCTAAAGATCAGAAAAGGCTATTCTGCAGAATTTATTTGCCACTATTCCAAAACAGAAGCCTTCAAAAAGGACATTGAATTGCATTCTCTTCAATCTGCAATTCCAAAGAAGATAAACTTGGGACCTATTTCGGATGTCAAAATAAAAATACCCGACAACTCCGATGAACAAGAAGCAATCGCCGCCATTCTCTCCGACATGGACTCAGAAATCACCGCGCTGGAAGAAAAGCTTGCCAAGGCTCGGCAGCTCAAGCAGGGAATGATGCAGGAACTGCTTACAGGGAGGATACGCTTACTCTGAAAATATTGCCAGTTAGTACATCAACATTCTGAATAAACCACGGATAAACACAGATGGACACAGATGAATATGTATGGAGCATACACATCAAAATGCGTATGTTAATATATGCATACTAATGAACGTAAATGTGAAAGTTAATTCTGATTAATTCTGATTAATTCTTGATCATCCGTGTTTATCCGTGTTCATCCGTGGTTCTTTTATGGGAAATCTATCGAAAAACGTTGATTTCAAAGTTCAGCTTTGTTTCCAGAATGTCGAGTCGATTCAGCAGTTCAATCCAGATTATCCAGATTATACACTCACTGAAATTTAGGTACAGGAAGAACTGGATGAAGGTAAAATCATCCGGTGAAGAGCGATTAAATATGACTACTGTAGGAAAACCCGAACGAGCTACCCAGGACAGAATAATCTCTCTTTTTCGCGATAAGCAGCTTCTTGGCTATCGCTACCTTGGGAACTGGATTGACCGCGACGGAAACAGCAACATAGAGGAAAGGCTGCTGGCTGCCTACCTGACAAAGAGCGGCTACACCCCCACCCAGATAGGCGTTGCTCTCTACAAGCTGGACATCGAGGCGAACAACCACAACCGGAACCTGTACGGCAATAATCAGGCCGTTTACAGCCTTCTGCGCTACGGTGTTCCTGTGAAAACCGAAGCAGGTAAGGTCACGGAAAGTGTCCAGCTCATAAACTGGAAAGAGCCTGAGAATAATGATTTTGCCATTGCCGAGGAAGTCACCCTCAAAGGAAATCGCGAGCGCCGTCCCGACATTGTTCTCTACGTGAACGGCATCGCAGTCGGCGTACTTGAACTGAAGAACAGCCGCGTGACAATCGGGGACGGCATCCGGCAGAACATATCCAACCAGCAGCCTGAGTTCAACGAATGGTTTTTCAGCACCGTGCAGTTCATTTTTGCAGGCAACGATTCCGAAGGCCTGAGATACGGCACCATCGGCACGCAGGAGAAATATTTCCTCCAGTGGAAGGAAGACGAAGAGGATAACAGCCGTTTCAAGCTCGACAAATACCTGCTCAAGATGTGCAACAAGAAACGGCTCATAGAACTGATGTACGATTTTGTGCTTTTTGACGGCGGCGTGAAAAAGCTGCCCAGGGTCCACCAGTATTTCGCTGTCAAGGCTGCCCAGAAACATGTCCGGCAGCACAGGGGAGGAATTATCTGGCATACACAAGGGAGCGGAAAAAGCATTGTTATGGTGCTGTTTGCCAAATGGATCCTGGAAAATAACCCCAATGCAAGGGTGGTCATCGTTACCGACCGCGACGAGCTTGACAAACAGATAGAAGGGATCTTCCTTGACGCAGGGGAGGATATCAAACGTACCACCAGCGGCCGCGAACTGATGAGCCAGCTCGGACAGGCTAAACCGCGCCTCCTTTGCTCCCTGGTTCACAAGTTCGGGCGCAAAAACGTGGACGATTTTGATGCATTCATAAAGGATCTGGAATCCCAGCCCAGCAAAACCGTGGGGGAGGTCTTTGTCTTCGTGGACGAATGCCACCGCACCCAGAGCGGAAAACTGCACAGGGCAATGAAGGCAATTATGCCGAATGCGGTCTTTATCGGTTTTACAGGCACGCCGCTCCTTAAGAAGGATAAACAGACCAGCCTGGAAGTCTTCGGTGGCTACATCCACACCTACAAATTCTGCGAAGCAGTAGAGGATAAAGTGGTGCTCGACCTTGTCTATGAAGCCCGGGACATCGACCAGCGCCTTGGTTCCGAACAAAAAACCGATGCGTGGTTTGAGGCAAAAACCAGGGGACTCAACGATTGGCAGAAAGACGAACTTAAAAAGCACTGGGGCACAATGCAGAAAGTGCTCAGTTCCCGTTCCCGTATGGAAAGGGTAGTAAGCGATATCGTCTTCGATTTCGGCGTAAAACCCCGCCTATCCAATGAACGCGGCAATGCCCTCCTGGTAGCATCAAGCATCTACGAAGCCTGCAAGTACTTCACTCTTTTCCAGAAGACACCTTTCAAAGGCAAATGTTCCGTAATAACCTCATACAACCCGCAGGCTCAGGACGTAACAAAAGAAGATACGGGCGCAAATACCGAGACAGAAAAAGAATTCATCTACAACACCTACACCGAACTGCTCAAAAATATCGAAACCAATCCTGGCATGACAAAAACCGAGACCTACGAAGAGAGAGCAAAATCCCTTTTCGTCAAAGAACCTGCTAACATGAAGCTGCTTATCGTTGTGGACAAATTGCTCACCGGTTTTGATGCCCCTCCCTGTACATATCTCTACATAGACAAGTCAATGCAGGATCACGGCCTCTTCCAGGCAATCTGCCGTACTAACCGACTTGACGGAGAGGATAAGGAATTCGGCTATATCGTGGACTACAAAGATCTGTTCAAAAATCTTGTCAACGACAAAGGAACCGGAGCTCTCCAGGTCTACTCCTCAGAATTGGACCGCAGCGCAGGCGGGGCCGACCCTGAAGTTCTGATGCAGGACCGCCTGAAAAAAGGCAGAGAACACCTTGAAAACGCCCTTGAAACCCTGGCCCTGCTTTGCGAGCCTGTTGAACCTCCAAAAGGCGAACTTGAGCATATCCACTACTTCTGCGGCAATACTGAAATCCCAACCGACCTCCAGGAACACGAACCGCAGCGCGCCGCCCTCTACAAAGCAACCGCCTCCCTCGTCCGCGCCTACGCCAACATTGCCGACGAACTGGAAGGCGCAGGTTACAGCAGCTCAGGCATCGCCCGCATTAAGAAACAGCTTGACCACTACCTGAATATCCGCGAAATAGTCCGCAAAGCAAGTGGGGAAAGCCTTGACCTGAAAGCCTATGAAGCTGACATGCGCCATCTCATCGACACTTACATCGAGGCAACCGAACCCAGAAAAGTCTCAGCCTTTGAAGACATTCCGCTTTTGGATTTGATCGTAAAAACAGGCATTGACAAAGCCATTGCAACCCAGCTCAGCGGATTGAAAGGCAACAGGAACGCTGTCGCAGAGACTATCGAGAACAATGTCCGCAGAAAAATAATCAAGGAGCACCTGAACGACCCTGCCTATTATGATAAGATGTCAGCCCTTCTGGATGAAATAATCGCCGCCAGAAAAGCAAAAGCCATCGAATATGAAGAGTATTTAAAACGGATCGCCGACCTGGTAAAGCAGGTGGAAGCCGGGCACGATGACGATATCTTTGAAGTGCTGAAGAAAAGCCCAGCACTGAGAGCGCTCTACAACAACCTTCAAAACAACGGGGAATATTCAGAGGGTCAGACAAAAGAAAGCGGCGAATACGTAGTCTCCAGCGATCCGGTTCTTAACCTGGCACTGAAGATCGATGAAACCGTAAAGCGTGAGCGGTCTGATGACTGGCGTGGAGTTGAACCTAGAGAAAGAGCAATTAAGAAAGCCATATACGATGTCCTGAATGATGTATCCGAGGTAGAGCGTATCTTCATTATCATCAAGGCACAAAAGGAATACTGATGACCACACAGATTAAACTCGGTGATGTCACAATAGACGTAGTTTTTAAGGATATCAAGAACGTTCACCTGAGTGTGTATCCGCCCAATGGCAGAGTCAGGATATCCGCTCCCTTGCGGATGGATATAGATACTATTCGCGTTTTTGCCATTTCTAGGTTGGGTTGGATCAAACAGCAGCAGAAAAAATTCCAGGAACAGGAACGTGAAACCCCGCGGGAGTACCTGAACCTTGAAAGCCATTACGTGTGGGGGAAGCGCTATTTACTTAAGGTGATCGAAAGCGAGGAAACGCCAACAGTCGAATTAAAACACAAAAAAATGGTCCTCAGTGTGCGTCCAGGCACAGATGATAAAAAGAAGCAAGCTATTATCGATGCATGGTACCGCGAGCAGCTCAAGAATGCTGTACCGCCATTAATAGCCAAGTGGGAACCACTTCTGGGCGTGAAGGTAGAGCGGTTCTTTGTGCGTCGGATGAAAACCAAATGGGGGAGCTGCAACTACAAAGCACGCAACATCAGGCTCAATACCGAACTTGCTAAGAAACCGCAGGAATGTCTCGAATACGTTATCATACATGAAATGGCACACCTGCTGGAACCTACACATAATTCTCGCTTCGTCATGCTGATGGACCGGTTCATGCCAAAATGGCAATTCTACAGGGATAAATTGAACCAGTTACCTGTCAGCCACGAAAACTGGATTTATTGATAAGCAGAAATGAAATCCTTCACAACTCAGGCAATCTCTGCAATCTTTCTTGCAGATGCTTTTAACACTTCTCTTGCCTTTGATTCGGTAAGTCCGGCTCCCATTGCGACTTTCAGAGCAGTTTCATCGGTGATCAGGTTCTCAGGGTCATGGGTGTCAGTGTTTACAACAAGTGTTGCACCAATTTCGAGGGCAAGCCTTACAAGGTGGCCGTTGGTCCTGTTGTGGCCATTTCTGGCTGTGATTTCAAGGCAGATATTGTTCTCTTCAGCAGTCTCGATATCTTCTTCGGAAATCAGACCTGGGTGAGCAAGGATATCCACATATTCACAAGCAGTCGCCGCTGCATTTGTTCCGGGTGCAACGGGCTCGGAAGTAGTTTCACCATGTACAACCACGATTTCTGCACCCAGTTCTTTTGCTTTTTTTGCAAGGGGAGCGATCTTTCCTGGGGGCACATGTGTTAATTCAACGCCTGACAAAACGCGGATATCCCATTCCTCTTCCAGATATTTTGCTTTTTTTGCAGCTCCTATAAGCTGCTCGAGATTGGTATAATCGGCATGGTCAGTAATTGCAATAGCCTCATAACCGTGAATAACTGCCCGCCGGACAAGTTCGCTGGGAATCAATTCCCCATCACTGAAAATCGTGTGAGTGTGAAGGTCAATCAATTGGATCACCGTCTTTGGAAGATTTTTATCATTCTGTGCTTACTTTTTCTGCTACTTTTCTGTTCACTTTTTCTGTTTATTTTTATTACTTAATTTTTTGCTTACTTATTCGTTATTTCCAAGCCTTTCTGCGACATCAGCAAAAGCGAAGTTCGGCTTGACGTCCGTTATTTTTATCCTGACCTTTTCTCCAATCTCAACTTCCTTTACGAAAACAACAAACCCTTCTATAAGTACGGCCCCATCCCCGCTTGAGCCCAATTTCTCGATATCCACAACGAATTCGTCGCCTTTGCGGAGGGGAGCTGTGAGGAATTTCTTTCCGATAACATAGATTTCAGCACTCTGGGACCGTGATGCTTTTGGAGAATAAGCAGCTGTTCGGACAAAGTTTTCCCTGACCTTTTGCATGTAGTCGCCAAACATATCCCCCTGGAAGGCCTTAACAACGAAATTTCCTTTTGGTTTGAGAATTTTTTTTGCACATTCAAGAGCCGAGGTTGCAAGCTCGATTGACCTTGCATGGTCATAAGACCAGTTTCCTGACAGGTTTGGGGCTGCGTCACAGAGCACTACATCAGCACCTTTTGCCCCCACGATCTGAATTATCTTTTTTATTGTAGATTCTGCATTTATATCGCCCTGGATAGTCTCGACTCCTTCGATAGGTTCGATTCTCTTCAGGTCCACGCCAAGGACTTTGCCCCCTGACAGTTCCTTTGCAACCTGGAGCCATCCCCCAGGAGCTGCACCCAGATCAACAACCGAGTCTCCCCGCCTTATAATATTATGTTTTTCATTAATCTGTTTAAGCTTGAAGGAAGCCCTGGATCGGTACCCTTCTTCTTTTGCCTGACGATAATAGTAATCTCTCCTGTCTCTTGCCATTGCTTACCTTTCCTGCACTGAAAGCTGATATAGATTGCGCAAAAGTCGTTTTGCACAGATCGATTGGTTCTTTCAATAAGATTAATCTTTGTCAATAATATCCTGATATATTATTGTTCATTCACTGGCATTCAATAATCTGCTGTCACACATTTACTAATCTGTTGTCACACATTTACTAACCTACTGTCAACACTAATTCTCTGACCTTATGCTTCAATAGCATTCTTGTTCTCATTTTTATTCTCACAGTCACTATCATCTACACTGAATAAAATTACAGAACAAATTAATACGATCATAGGTATCCATACCGCTTTAGCTCCAATAAATGAAGTAAGTAGCCCTCCCAAAATCGCTCCTGCTAGAAAAGAGAGGTTAACTTTGGAGAATTGGATGGCTTTCAGAGCCGATTCTTTATCT
This sequence comes from Methanosarcina sp. UBA293, assembly GCA_002499445.1. Taxonomy (GTDB): domain Archaea; phylum Halobacteriota; class Methanosarcinia; order Methanosarcinales; family Methanosarcinaceae; genus Methanosarcina. The sequence goes on along the minus strand of DALS01000009.1, from coordinate 7,443 downwards.
CTTTTTGTGAAAGCAATATAAGCTTTCTGTGTAGCTGAACGTAAGTTTCCCGTAATCATTGTTGTATTATACTCAGAACCAACTAGTTTGCGAAATGAAGATACCTGAACCGAACAAACAAATGAAACCGCAACGGTTACAATGATATTCGGGCTTGTGTAAGGTATAAAGCCTATGATAAAAAGGACTGCTATTTCAAGAATTAAAACTGCTCTTTCAGAGTCCGGTATAAACAGGTGCATTGAAGGTTTTTTAATCATCTCAGCAACCACTACTCCGACAATAAATGCCAGAATAGGTACTGCATGAAGCACTGCTTTCCCCCATTCTCCCGTTGCAGCTTCTATGCCCATAAGTACGAAATTCCCAGTCTGAGAGTTGGCGAAAACCCCGCCTCTCCCTACAAACGTATAAGCATCAAGAAATCCTCCCACAATTGCAAGAAGTATTCCAAGCTCCACAGATTCAGAGGTAAAATTCTATAATTGACTTTTTTTATTTTTAGGTATTTGCATCTTTATCATTTAAAATTCAAATAAAACGTCTCAATAGTAACGAACTTTAATATTAATCGTAAAAGGGAAAACGAAATCTGCTATTGTAATTTTAAAAAACTTGACTTGTCAAATAAGCCATAACTTTATTCATCTACTATTTTTTAAGTTTCGTCTCACTGGATAACGATTTCGTCTCTATTTATTAAAACAGAAAGCATTAGCAAATTTTGGTTTTGCTTCTCGTTTTCCCAGTATAACAATATACACATTTGTCTTAATATATAATACCCACTGAATAATTATTGTAGCATCCAGTCTCTTGTAAGGAAACATATGTGAATTTTGCAGCAAATGAACTTAGTGCTTCATAGCAGATACCTTCTGGAGCTTAAAACCGTTCTGAGAATCTCTTCACCGCCTGTTTTTTCAACTCTGATATCGGCTGACTTTTCAATAACTTCAAGGTTGAGAGGAAGACGTTTTCGGATTTCTCCAATTAACTGAAAATCCCCGCTTAGAAAGACAAAGTCAATAGACCTGTTTTCTTCGAGAACCTTATCCAAAGCCTCAATGACTTTGTCCATGTGGTGCGCAATATCCTCTTCCCTGAGTCTCTCGAAACGGCGCTGGCTAAAGCCTCCTTTGCTGTGTTTTTCCTTTACACTGCTTCGGATAAACTCCTCGATGTCGAAGATCTCCGCATCGGGAGTAAAACCTATGAAGGATTCGCCTGCGTGCAGAACAAAGACGAGCAGGCGGTAATCCTTACTCAAAATCTCTTCAAGCAAAGAGACTTCAAAATTATGCCCAAGCTGCCAGGCAGGGGAAGTAATCGGAACAGGAGGAGCTATAGCTTCGCAGACCATCCTGTGAAGATCATAGAAAAACACAAGGCCGGTTTCAGAGTCAAGCCTGTCAAGAAGCGTACGGATTTCCTCTTCTACGCGCTCAAGAACCTTTTCGCTCAACACGCTTGAAAGGCTGGTGCCTGGGGGAAGGTAAGCAGTTAGCAGGTCGTCTGAAGGGGCGTGAAAAGATTTGAGTTTAGAAAGGTAAGCCTGAACAGCTTGCTGACTCAGGGTTTCAATTCCGCGAAACTGCAGTTTTTCCTCGGATTCAGTCCTGATGGTTTCAAGTTCATAGGAAAGGGTCTGGGTTCGAACACGTTCCTGATTTAAAAGGGCCTCAGCTTCCTGCCTGTCCGCAACTGCCTGCCTTGCCAGATTCTCTCTCTTTTCAAGCTGGATTTTTGCACTCCGCAGGTCGAGCTCCAGTTTAATTATCTTTGAGTTGAGCTGGTCGATCTCAAGCTCGAGCTGCTCTTTTCCTGAAAATTTCTCTATAAATTTACTTAAGCTTCTTTTCGTAACCTCAGAGGCTTCTTTTTTTGTTTTTCTACTGTTCATCTACTCCTCCCAACCATTTCAGGCTTCAATAAAAGTTGTACAGAACTGTTATTGCTGACATTATAATATTGCTGAGATTGCAACTCTTGCGACTTAAATTGCATCTTTTACTTAGTTAATATATCCCATTTGTCTATGAAATAAAGTTTTTCTAAAGCTTTTCTATAAAATTTTTCTATAAGTTTTATGAGTTCAGTTTTATAAGTTCTAATCCTTTTCATGCTCTAATCCTGTGTATTTCGAAAGTTTTAAGAATATCATATTGAATGTCACTTTGCTTTATGGAGCATTTTCTGAAAAGTAAAGCCGATTCGAGAGTCATTATCTAGCTTATTATTAACCTTATAGATCACTCCGGTGCCTGAATGAGTACAGTATTGAAAGACTTTCAATATCAGACGGGCAAAAAATCCAAATTACAACGAACCTGAAAAATCCCGGTAAAAAGAGACCGGACTGAGTAGATTAAATGGATAAACAGGACAGGCAAAAAGTCGCCAGGTCCGGAGCCGAAAAGTTCCATCCCACGCTCTGGATCGAGGGCCAGAAGAGTTCTTCCCTTGCCGGGAAAACCATTGTTCTTGGCGTTACAGGCAGCATTGGGGCAGTAAGGACCATCGAGCTTTCAAGGGAACTGATACGAAACGGGGCTGAAGTCCATGCTGTTATGACAGAGGCTGCCACGCACATCCTGCACCCTGATGCCCTGCATTATGCTACCGGAAACCCTGCAATTACCGAACTTGGAGGCAGGGTTGAGCATGTGGAGTTCTGCGGGCTCAAAGGCAGGGCTGATCTTCTTCTTATAGCCCCTGCAACAGCAAACACTATTGGAAAAATCGCATATGGGATAGACGATACTCCTGTCACCTCGTTTGCAACAACTGCCCTTGGCTCTGGCGTGCCTGTTATGGTTGTTCCTGCAATGCACGAATCAATGTTCAGGCACCCGGCTGTAGCTGAAAACCTGAAAAAATTAAAAAGCTGGGGAATCTCGATTGTGGGTCCCAGGCTGGAAGAAGGCATTGCAAAAATTGCAGCAAACGAAGAAATCGTGCTCGAGGTCGAAAGAGCTCTCGGAAGCAGAACCCTTGAAAACCGGAAGGTAATTATCACGAGCGGCTCCACTGCCGAAATCCTGGATCCTATCCGGATTCTGACGAACCGGGCTTCGGGTAAAACCGGCAGGGAACTTGCCCTTGAAGCTTACCGAAATGGAGCTGATGTAACTCTTTTACACCGAGACAAGCTTGGGTTTGCAGGGATCAGGGAGATTTTTGCAGAGAGTGCCGCTGAAATGACTGATTCTGTGCTCTTGGAACTTGAGAAAGGGTACGACGTCCTTATAAGTTCGGCAGCAATTGCAGATTATACAGCCGAGCCATCTCCCAAAAAGATCAAGTCGGGAGGAGAACTTGTCTTGAGATTGAAACCGACCCGTAAATTGATAAAAGAATGCCGTGAAAAATATCCCGACCTTATAATAGTAGGTTTCAAAGCTGAAACCGGGGTTGAAACCGATGAGCTCATCAGAAGGGCAGCTTCAACCCTTAAAGCGTCAAAACTGGACCTTATTGCTGCAAACGATGTTGGAAAAGGCGGAATGGGTACAGAGGAAAATGAACTTTACCTGCTCGGACGGAAAAAAAACGAACCCAGGCATATAAGCGGAAATAAGCGCAAGCTTGCAGCTTATATTCTTGAAGAGGTAGCCGGACTTTTAAAAAGAAGTTTCTCCTAAAATAAGAAAATTCTCTGACTTGTTGATTTGTGTTGAAATTGACATAATTGAAGTTGGCAAAATTGAAATTGACAAAATATTCCAGAGTATTCCACAAAAATCCGAAACATTCTGCAAAGTATTCTGCAAAAAGGAACGAACTTTGAAAAATGATTGAGATGGTAAAAGGCGTTTTCTATGCGTATAAATGAGAATGAAGGAGCAGATATTCTGGCAAAAGCCTATGCTCCGGGACACATCACAGGTTTTTTCCAGATTCACGATCATGAAGATCCTCATCGTAAGGGTTCTACAGGTTGTGGGATTGTCCTCAATGGAGGCGTTGCAACCGAAATAATGGTCGGGAAATCCATAGAAGAGACCGAAGTCTTCCTTAATGGAAAAAAAGTTGAAGGCAGAACTACCCAAACAGTCGCAGAGATGATGACTGATGTGCCTGTAAGAATAAAGAGCTGGGCAGAAATCCCAACAGGATGCGGATTTGGAGCCTCAGGTGCAGGAGCTCTTGGGACAGCCTATGCCCTGAACAGGGCACTTTCCCTGAACCAAACTGTAAAAAGCCTGACTGAATATGCCCATGTAGCCGAAGTTGTTAACTGCAGCGGACTTGGGGATATTGCTGCCCAGTCCAGTGGTGGGATAGTAATCAGGCTGCAGCCCGGCGGCCCTGAATTTGGACTTGTGGACAGGATTCCGACTCCCGAAGCCAGGGTTTTTTGCATTGTGCTTGGTGAGATCTCAACAGGTTCGGTTCTGAGGGATGAAGTTACAGCCACAAGAATTAATAGCGCAGGGAAAGCGGCCATGGCTGAGCTGCTTAAAAAACCCACTCTTGAGAATTTCATGCAGCAGGCAAAAGTGTTTGCTAGTAGAACAGGTCTTATGAGCAGCCGGGCAGAAGATGTCATCGAAGCCGTAAACGCAAGCGGAGGGTTAGCCTCCCAGGCAATGCTTGGAGATACGGTTTTTGCAGTTGCGCCTTACTCCCAAGAGTTCTCTCTTTACGAAGCCCTCCAGGAATTCGGGCAGGTACTGGAATATGGCATAAGTACCTGCGTGCCGAAGTTAATGAATGGGTGAATGAATGATCGATTGAATAGATAAACGAACGATTGATTATGAATGATTGATTATAGGTGAACAAATAAAGGGCAAAGCCTACTTATTTCTGAACCTGAATGCTTTGAACTTATAGACAATTATATTGGAACCTAGGCAATTATATTGGAACCGAAGAAAACTGATTTACGGCTTAAGTAATAAGTCAATAAAGGTACTAGAAAGTAATCCAAAATAGGTAAGCGACCATGACTGAGATACCCAAAAACCACCCGAGGTATGAGTCCCTGTTAGCCCGCGAAAAAGTTGCATCCGGGGTAAAAATGGGAATTACAAGCATTCAGGGGCTGGTTGCCCAGGGAAGAGGCGAAAGCTTTGATTATCTTATAGGTGAGCGAAGCACCAGTTCTGCTGTGCATGCGGAAAGGGCTGCAGTTGCTGCCCTACTTCTGGCAAAGAACCCTGTGATTTCTGTAAATGGAAATGTTGCAGCTCTCGCTCCTGACAAAGTTGTTGACCTTGCAGACGTTACCGGGGCAAAGCTTGAGGTGAATCTCTTTCATAGGACTGAGACTCGGGTTCATCTTATAATAGAACAACTCAAAGCCAATGGAGCTTTCGAGGTACTTGGAAAAAATCCTGATGTAAGTCTGGAACTCCCTCACGACAGGCGGTTGGTAGAAAGCCGAGGGATCTATTCCGCAGATGTGGTGCTTGTTCCACTTGAAGACGGAGACCGCTGTGAGAAACTTGTAGAAATGGGAAAGACTGTTATAACTATTGACCTGAACCCTCTCTCACGAACTTCAAGGAAAGCCACGATCTCAATAGTCGATAATCTTACCAGAGCACTCGAAAATATGATCAAGTTCGGGGTAGAGATGAAAAAGGAGAAAAAAGAAGAGCTTGTGAAATTGATCACGACATATGATAATAAAGAAGCCCTCTTTGAAGCAATTTCTGAAATTCAGGAACACCTTAAAATCATGGCTGCAGAAATAGGGTACTGAATATAAATGGGATATTGAATATGGACCTAATAGAAAAAACGAGGGAGTTTGTAGCTTCTTTTCTTGAAGGGGAGCCCAGTTCCCACGATATGTCTCATATTAACCGGGTAGAAGCCCTTTGTTTGGAAATTCAGAAAGTTGAAGGAGGAAATTCTCTAGTCCTGCAGCTTGCAGCCCTTCTCCACGATGTTGGCGTAATTAAGGAGCATGAAGAAGGCGGGGACCATGCCGTTTACAGTGCTGATATCGCCTCAGAGTTTCTTTCGAAAGCAGGACTTGGAAAAGAAGTTGTTGAGGCTGTTACAGGCTGTATCCTGATGCATCGCTTCAGCGCAGGAAAAAGTCCTGAGACTCTCGAAGCCATGATCTTGCAGGACGCAGACCGGCTTGATGCCCTTGGAGCAGTAGGGATCTTCAGGGCGGTTTTTTCTATGGGAGCTCTCAGGATGCTAAAGCACGCAACAGGGATCGATAAAGGGAGTTCAAAAAGCACAGTGTATATTGAAAACCCTATTGAAGGCTTTAACGAATATATGCAGTATAAGCCTTTTATTATCCCTGAGAAGTTGAACACCGATACTGCCAAAAAGATTGCCGAAGAAAGGCTGAAGATCATGCGTCTTTATCTTGAAGCGCTGAATTCTGAGACAGGAACTTATGAACCGAACCTGTGAACCTGGACGCTGAGTTTTGAAGTAGTTCTGAGTAAAATTAAGTAAATTTGAGTGAACTTCAGTAAGCTTTTGTTATTTGGTGCGTGAACTACCACTCATCTAAGATTGAGTGGCTTCTTGGTTCATTCCTCCCTCCATTGAGGACAAGTCCCCAAGCTCTTCCCCACGTTCCGTAGGTGTCATAATCCAATTAGATTTTAATCTATGAGAGCAAATTTTTTGATATTGATTGCTGCGTTGATATCTCTATCATGTTTTGTTTTACAGTCGGGGCAAGTCCATTCTCTGTCTTTTAACTGAAGCTCTTTATTGTGATATCCACATACGCTACAGAGCTTAGAAGAAGACTCAAACTGCCCTATTCTGAGTATGTTTTTTCCAAACCACTGAGCCTTATATTCTAACTTTGTTACAAAACTGCTCCACGCAGAATCGCTTATAGCCTGTGCTAAATGATGATTCTTGGCCATACCTATAACATTCAGAGTTTCCAGAGCTACAGCTTGGTTTTCGCTAACAAGTCTAAAAGAGAGTTTGTTCTGGAAGTCACTTCTCTGATTTGTTATTTTATCATGGAGTACAACAAGTCTTTGTTTGGCTTTTGCCCTGTTCTTAGAACCTTTTTGTTTCCTTGATACTCTTTTTTGAAGAACTTTAAGCCTTTGAAGTGAGTTTTTCAGGTATCTAGGATTCTCAATCTTTACACCTGTGGAAAGCACTGCAAAGTCTTTGATACCTACATCTATACCTATGGTAGTTGATTCTGTGAAAGCTTCCTTTACTGGAAGCTCTTTTCCATCTTCAACAAGGATACTGATATAGTAATGCCCTTTACAAGTCCTTGATACCGTAGCTGTTTTAAGTTCACCTTCAAACTTCCTGTGAAGAACTGCTTTAATTTCTCCAATTTTGGGAAGTTTTACGGTATTGTTTTCAAAGTCAACAAAGTAGTGTTGAGGTACAGGGAACGATTTTATAGGATTCTTTTTTGACTTGAACTTAGGGAATCCATTTTTTTTCTCTGAAAAATCTGGTGAAAGCAGATTCTACCTGCTT
>DALS01000066.1 GCA_002499445.1 Methanosarcina sp. UBA293 | reverse complement strand
ACATTACTTCTGGAACAAGTTACGTTACTAACTGAAAAGCAAAGTATTTTATATGTGACCAATGATGCCATGAAAAACCTGCAACATCTCCTACATTTAATATCTCCTATGCCATTTTATCGTAAACTTGATCTGGTATTCTCCCGATGATGCTCTATGAAAAAATTAGGGATTATCATCACTGATCCTGAAGACTGGACAGCAAGAGCACTTACCGATGCAGCGGAAAAAAAAGGCTTTTCTCCTTTTGTTCTCGATCTCAGGGCTGCAGAAGTCAGTATGAGTTCGGCAACTGAGAAATTGGCAGCTAAGAAATCAACTGCTGTCTTTAAAGTAGGAGATGTAAAACTCTGTGACCTTGATGCGATAATTGTAAGGGATGCAGGGGCAGGGACTTTTGAAGGCGTATCTTTCAGGTTTGACATCCTGCGAGAACTGGAAGCCGAAGGAATCCCAGTTGTTAATTCCCCTGAAGCTATCCGGGATGCCGCAAATAAATACCATACTTCCTATCTTCTGGCAAAGGCCGGACTTCCTGTACCCGAAACCATAGCTGTGCAGAATGTTAAGGCAGCCTTGAGAGTAATATCAAGATTTGAAGACGCCATCATAAAGCCCGTGTTCGGATATAAGGGAAAGGATATTGCAAGAGTAAAGGGTGGGGAAATCCAGTTTTCGGACAGAAAAGTAGAATCCTCATCCCTGGAAGCAATTCTCAGTAAGCTGCTAGAAGAGAGAGGAATGCTGTACATCCAGAAGTTCATAGAAAACCCGGGAAGAGATATAAGAGCCTTTATCGTTGGCGGCAAGGCTATAGGGGCAATTTACCGGAATGCAGCATCTGGCTCCTGGGTCAACAACCTGAGCCAGGGTGGAAACGCAGACAGGTGTGTGCTTACGGAAGAGCAAAAAGAGCTTGCTGAGAAAGCTGCCCTAGCAGTAGGCACAACTTTTGCAGGTGTTGACATCATAGAAGGTTTTGCTGAAAAAATTGATAAGGAAATTAAGATAAAACCTAACCAAATAGAGGGGAAGCCTCAAATTCTTGAAGTCAACGGAACACCATCGGGAAAAGGGATTTTTGACGCCTGGGGTATAAATCCTGCAGAATATATCATAAACTACATTGAAAATATTTTGTGAAACATTTATAAGTGATATTAACCATAATACGAAACATATCAAATAACATCTTAACTTTACATCAAACGGTTTAAATACCTAGGTAGAAAGCAGACTCAGATACCTTTATTAAAAACATTTAAGAAATAGATGGACCTTGAATAGGCCCGAGGCAAAGGATGAGTGAATATAAACAATGTATAGTTACCAGGGACGATCTGAAGCTTTCTAAAGGCAAGTTTGCAGTACAGGTAGCTCATGCTGCAATTTCTGCTGCCGAATGGGCAAGCAAAAGCGATCTTGAAAGGTGGAAAACAGGTGGGCAAAAAAAAGTCGTTCTGAGAGTCCCTACCCTTAAAGATCTTTACGAGCTTAAAGAAAAGGCAAGAAGGGAAGGACTTCCTACCGCTCTTATACAAGATGCGGGACTTACAGAAATTCAGCCTGGAACAGTTACAGTCCTTGGGATAGGGCCAGCAAAGGAAGAGCTTATAGATAAAGTTACGCGGGACCTTAAACTTGTTTAAGTGCTAGAGACCTGAAAATCAGGCCTATAAAAACTGCACAAAAATTAAACCAAGAAGAGGCTATCGATATAATAGATAGCTCCTGCGATCAGGGAAGAGGTTCTGCCTGTCTTCGATTCAGGAGGGCATTATTAGGGATTCAAAGGATTCAAGAAAAGAGGCAATCTCAATAATTGCTACTTTATGCATATGCCTCGTGCTCGCTGTATTTACCGGAGTACTGTCTTCAGATTCTATTGAGAATTTTAAAAATGAGGTAACAGATTATATCTCCTCAGGACTGAACTCCAGAAGCGATGAAAGTGCCTATACACCTGAGCCTGCTCTATTTACCTCACCGGCAATACCCACATATTTTCCCAAGAAGATTGGATCCACTCCTATTATGAGAACTCCATTGCAGCCTGGTTTTTCCCTGAGCAGCAACTATCAGACATCGGAGTTATTCCAGGGAGGAGTGGGTTATATGAAAATCCGCATCAAAAACGAAGGGCGAAACCCAATCTTTATTGACAAATTTGGGGTTTCAGTCAATGCCTCTAAAAGCCGGATTTATTCAGAGGACTGTGGAGTTCTGATTCTCCCACAAGAAGAAAAGAATCTCGGAGTAATCTCATTCCAGATCCCTGAAGAAGAAGAAGCCAATCTCAATCTTATCCTCTGGCTGCTTGCTTCAACTTCGGAAGGAAAATGGCACGAATACGAACCCTATTCCCTGAAAAACTTCAGAGTAGACCTGAATCCAATGCCGGAAAAATCGGCTCCAAAGTACAGATACAATCCTGTTCCTTACTTCGAGACCATAAACCAACTTGTGGAACCAGCCGAACCTAGTGTAAGGAGTAAAGCAGCCGAAGTGGCTCGCTCATATCCAGGAGCATATAACATCTATCAGGTCTGTGCCCTCTTTGACATGGTAAAAGAGAAAATTGAATATGTCAGCGATCCAAGATGTAACGATATCTGGGAGCCTGCAAACGTTACTCTGAAAATAAGAGCCGGAGACTGTGAAGACCAGGCAATCCTTCTCTCATCCATGCTCGAGGCTGTGGGAGGCACAACCCGTATCTATTTGACCAATAATCATGCCTTTACAGCGGTTTATATAGGTAATGGAACGGATGCGGCAGAAGCTACAGTTAAAGGAGTCAGGGCTTATTACGGAGACGTTGATGTAAATTACCTGACTGATAAATACGGTTCCTGGTTAATGCTTGACCCGACATCAAGCCTTTATGCAGGCGGGCTTCCCGGAAGAACGGCCCAGGTAAAAGTTAAGGCAGCTGAAGGAAACGAAACTTACAGAAGCTGGACCTTCGTAAATACAAGCCAGGTAAGAGTTATCGATATCAACCCAAGATGGCCTTTATAATTTTTCACTAGATATGTATAAAAGAGGAGTGTTTTTAACTCATGCAAGTTCCGGAAATAGAAAAACAGATCGGAATAAACCTTTACTCCACGGACACCGACGGCCTCGGAGGACACCTTCGCCAGGAAGTGGAAGATTTTATTGTTAAAGAAATTACTAACCGGGATGAAGGAAAGGAAGGAAAATACCTTATTCTCGAGCTAACAAAACGCAACTGGGATACTCATCACCTGACCAGGACTCTCGCAAGAACCCTTCAAATAAGCCAGAAGCGAATCAACGTTGCAGGCACAAAAGACAGACGTGCACTTACCACTCAAAAAATCAGTATTTTTGATATTGACGCCTCTGAAATTGAAAAAATTCGCTTAAAAGACATAGAGCTAAAAGTCCTTGGACGCTCCAGGAAATCCGTAGAACTTGGAGATCTCTGGGGAAACGATTTCATAATTACTATCCGGAACATAGACTATTCACCTGAGGAAACAAACAAACTGCTCGAAAAGACTACAAACGAGATCCTGGCTCAGAGCGGAGTCCCGAACTTTTTTGGGGTACAGCGTTTTGGCTCGATACGTCCTGTAACTCACCTGGTAGGAAAAGCAATTGTTGAAGGAGATTTCGAAAAAGCTGCCCTGCTCTATATTGCCGAACCCTTCCCTGATGAACCTGAAGAAACAAAAGAAGTCCGCCAGTTTGTTAAAGAGACTCGTGATTTTAAGGAAGGTTTGAAAACATATCCTCTCTACCTTGGGCATGAAAGGGCTATGATGAACCATCTGATAGCAAACCCTTACGACTTTGCAGGTGCTTTTCTGGTTCTCCCGAAAAACCTCTACAGGATGTTCGTACACGGTTACCAGTCTTATATATATAACATGATCCTGTGCCGGAGGATCGAAAAAGGCCTTCTTTTAAACCTGGCTGTAGAAGGAGATATTGTCTGTTTTAAGAATGAATTTGGCCTGCCAGATTCTTCAAAAACCGAAAAAGTGGAAGCAGATACCGTAACTGCTATGAATCGCCTGATTAAAAGAAACCGAGCCTTCATAACCGCTCCCCTTCCGGGCTATAATACAGAATTTGCTTCAGGTATTCCTGGAGAGATTGAGCAGGCAGTTCTCGAAGAACATAAAGTCCCTCTGCAAGGTTTCAATATAGAAGAAATTCCAGAGATGAGTTCAAAAGGCATAAGACGAGAAATCCTCCTTCAGGTTGAACCAAAGTTTGAAGTTGGAGAGGATGAGCTAAACCCTGGGAAGTCAAAAACAATTCTGGAATTCATGCTTCCTAAGGGAAGTTATGCAACAACCATACTCCGAGAGTACATGAAGGTAGATCCTCTGCAGATGAGTTAAAAAGAACTCAATAAGCCGGATTGCTGAAGATCTCGGAAAAGGGTGGGTGTTTTTTGCCCCCTTGATGCTCAGGTTCTTGAATTTCATTGTAGAGAATTCTGACTGCAGTGCTGGCATAGTAATCCAGTTTAGTCGTTGGTGGTCAACAATACAGCAGAGGTCTTTGATCTTTCATTCTTGAGAAAACCAAATTCTCTCCATAACAAGCCTAGTACGATCAGAAGCATCAGGAATTCCGCAGCTGGGGTTGCAAGCCAGACTCCATTAAGGCCCATAAAGGAGGGCAAAATCCAGATCAGGGGTAGGAGGAAGAGGAAAACTTTTCCTAGCTGGATAAAAAGAGCGAACCTGACCCTATTTATGGATTGGAAATACACTGAACCCAGCATAACCGTCCCCTGGGCAAGGAGGGAAAACATGAAAATCTCCATACCGTTAAGGGTAATTTCCAGGAGTTCAGAGCTATCCGGGTTGAAGATACGAATAATCTGTTCCGGAAACGTAGAGAGGAGAAGGAAACCGACCACTCCAGTCCCAAGGCAGGAGATGATAGCCATTTTCAAGGTCAGGGCAACCCGAGAATAACAGCGGGCCCCATAATTAAAACCAATAATAGGCTGAGTGCCAACTGCAATTCCTTCAAAGATCAGGGAGAAGATCGAGAAGGCATAACCTATAATACCATAGCCTGAAACCGCAAGTTCCGAGCCGTATTTAAGCATCATATAATTATTTCCAAAGAGTATGAAGAAGGTTGAAAATTGCATTGCAAAAGAGGGGAGGCCTACCTTCATAATCCTAGAAACTTCTTCCGATTTTAGACAGAATGATCTGGGTTTTAGCCTCAGCCCAGCCCTTCCGCTGAAGAGGTAAAGTGATAGCAGTATCCCGGATAAGGAAAAAGCAATTACTGTAGCTATGGCAGCTCCGGTAATCCCCATTCCCATCCGCATGATAAAGAGGTAGTCAAGAACGACATTTACGAAAACCCCCGCAGCTAGACATATCATGGCAAGTCCTGGTTTTCCGTCGTTTCGTACAATGGGGTCAAGGGCAATGGCCAAAAGCAGGAATATCGAACCTGCAAATAGGACTCTGAGGTAATCATTTGCCATAGCAAAGACCGAGCCGGAAGCTCCCAAAAGACGGAGATAAGAGTCCGAGAACACCAGCCCGAAGGCAGTAAGCCCTATTCCTGCAAGTAAGAGCAGGGGAAAAGCATTATGTACAAGCCTGAAGGCCTCCTTAAGATCGCCTCTTCCACGGGCTAGAGCCACAAGGCTTGAAGTCCCGATCCCGATCATATGTCCTACTGCAACTATGGCTATAAGTGAAGGAAATGCAAGAGTCACCCCTGCAAGCCCCTGGCTTCCTATAGCATTTCCTATAAAGAAACCGTCAATGACCCCCTGAATTCCCGCAACAATCAACCCGATAGTTGCCGGGAAAACGAATTTCAGAAAAAGCTTCCCAATGCTTTCAGACTTCATTTCCAGTTCATTGGTCATACTTTTTCCTCTTCAAGCCCGGCAGCGATTTTCCCAAAGATCTTCTCAAGAACCTCAAGTTCTTCTTCATCCAGAATTTCCCGGACCTTTTCGAAAAACTTCATGTCAGCCCCGTTTTCGATCTCAACTACCTTCTTCCCTTTATCCGTAAGCTCTAGCAAGCAAACCCTTCCGTCTTTTGGAGAAGCCCTTGTTTCAACCATGCCTTTTTCCGCCATTTTTGAGACCATGTTGCTGGAAGAAGGCTTGCTAACCTCCATAGCCTTTGCCAGCTCGGACATTGTAGGGTTGCCCAGAGAATAAATCTTTCTGAGGTAGAGGTAGGCATTCAGGCTTATCTCACTGTACTCATCTGAGAATTCATATTCCTTTAAGAATTTTTGATATTGCTGGTTAATTTTTTCAAAAAGTTGAGAGATCGCCATTTTTGTGCCTCATAAACGAGATTAGTAGAACTTATTAGTTAAACTAATTAGTTAGGCTAATTAATATATTAGATTTTTCCTCTGACTAAGAGGTAAATTGCAGAATCGACCTCTGCCTTCCGGAAATATCCTTTGGAGCCAAGATATTTTAAAATATGGGATTTCTGGAACTGCTATTCCAGAAAAAACCTCCGAACCCCTTGTTGTTGACCTCACAGATTACCTTGAGGTTGTTCATAAAAATGGGAAACTTGATCATATAGTCCACAATAATATCAAAAATTTCTGTTTGAGTGGATGCTATTCTTAAAAAACCCTTACCAGAAGATTTGAATCGCATTCAAATCATTGCCTGTTTACAATGCGGGCTGAAATCAATACTCCTGACAAAGTGAATATTGTCCCGAGACCAGAAATATTCACGGGTTTTCTTGCATCTTCCGTCGATCCTTCAGTTTTATTAGTTTCTTCAACTCCTGCTGGTTCTTCGGTTTTTTCTATATCTTCTGCTGCTACCGGTAAGATATCATCTACAGGAAATTCTTCATAGAGGAATACAACAGGCACATCGGCAACTCCAATCTCTTTTCCTGCTCTGTCAAATACATAATAAATATCATCAAGAGTCGAATTGTTAACTTCCGAGCCTTCCAGAATTCCTACTCCTATACGGTTTTCAATGCTCCAGCCATAGCTTATAACCGACCCCGCGGGATAAGTATAAGGCTCCATATTGTTTCTTGCTAGGGTGCAGATTGTATGGAGTTGGTCATACCATTCTCGCCTCTGGTCTTCAATATAGAACTCACGTTCTTTTCCGTAAGTTATGATTAACTGATTTTCGTGTTGAGCTTCAATGCTTTTAAGCCCCAGTTTTGCAAACACGCGAACTGTTTCATCTTCGTCATTTAGAGCAACTTTAAGAGGCTCAACTGCACGCTTGTCTCTAATTCTACCAAGAGCCTCAGCTGCACGCACCCGGACACTGGAATCTTCTTCACCAAGGACTTGGATTAAGGGCTCTACTGCTGGTTCACCCATCAGACCAAGGTTATAGCCCAGATCTGCTTGAAGCTCCGGTTTTTCTTTGAGTGCCTGAATCATGGGCTGGATTGCTCTTTCATCTTTGATTCCAGCAAGAACAGCAACAACCTTCATCTGGAGATAAACATCTTCGTTTTTGTCCTGTAAAATCTCAATTAGAGGTTCTACGGCAGGTTCTCCGATTGCAATAAGGGCATCAGTAGCTCCTTTTTCAACTTCCCATTCTTCATCCGTCAACAGTTTAATCAGCGGCTGCACAGCTCTCTCATCCTTTATTTTGCCGAGAGTTGCAGCCGCATTTTCCCTGATATCCGGATCTTCTGCTCCAAGTACCTGAATTAAAGGTTCAACTGCGGGTTCCCCGATTTCGACCAGGGTTTTTACAGAATCTGCTTTAACACTCACATTCGAAGCATTAAGATCCTGGATTAAAGCCTCGATCTCCTGCTCATCTGAAACTGCGCTGGCTATGTAAACTCCGGAAGATGGAGATAACTGGATAAATACCAGCGCAGAAAACACAACAGCTATCAATAAAGGAATTTTAGATTTCCCAACACCCATATGATCACTTGATTCATTTATTCAAAATTCAAAAGTCCTAAAGTTTGAATTACAGTCTGGATGAAGCTAAACAAAATAAGTTGTTTTATTCTTTTAATGTGATTAAATTAAGAAACATAAGTCTATCTACTTCTTCTTTAGGGAGAAGATAGCCATTATAACTATCAAGTTTGGGATTTGCCGGATCTACCCCATATTTTTCAATATAAGCTGTCTCTGCCTCCTTTATAATTCTTGACATTTCCTGTTCGCTCATCACCATATCATAATCCACACCTTCTTTCAAACCTTCTGGAGGCTCGCCTGTCTCAGTGACCAGCAATCTGGAGTTATTTTGGAAAATTGTGCCTTCCAGATAATTTGGGAGTTCCCCTCTGGCAAATTTGAGGTCATTTTCTGTAATATTGTATTTTTGATACAATACCTTCAGTTCCTCATCCGTATAGCTTACCTGGTTATGATACTCATAATAAACACCAAGGATTGCAGCAATACACGCAATTGCTATAATTATGGTTGTCTTTATCTTACTCATGATGTAAGCTCAAAAACTTATAAGAATACATATTGACCTAATTTTAAAAGATAAAAGGTCTTTTTAAAATATATGTCTTTCTTATCTATATGGTAAAGTTTGAAAAAAATAAAAATAATATTTTTAAATTAAGCTGTCTACATTAAAAAATCAGAATCTGAGATGATATAATAAGAGCAAAAAAGAATCTGAGATGATATAGAGTGAAAAAAACAGTCCTGAGAATTCGGAATAGAGAACGTCAAGATCCTAGAAAGGAACTTAGCAGAAATTTATTGCACAATTCAAAAACATTGCAGAATTCTCAAAATAAAAATTGGTGGGAATTGGGGGTGAATAGTCCCCGGATTTTCTCACACGTTATATAGAAAAGAAACCTGTATTAAGGATTTATTTTTTCTTCTTTTCCTTTGCAAGCTTCTTTTTAGCGTCCTTGCTGCCTGAAGAAGCCATCTTTTCCAGTTTTTCCATTTTTTCTCTCTTAGCGACCTTCTTCTTTTCCATATCTTTTTTAGACATTGCCATGGTGTGTACCTTCATAAATTAGTGAAGTAATAACACTTCTACAAATGTTTTTAATTTTAGATGACTTATTAGATATTCAATAATTCATCCTTTTTATTTTTAAAACAATTGTCGCATTTTTAGTTTTAAAGTAGTAACCGCATTTTCGTTTTTAAGTATTTATTAGTTCCCCACCAGATTAAATAATTTAATAGAGAACTCAGCCAGATTAAAGGTTTTAGTTCATTCGATATAAGATTAAAGATTATAAGAGAGGGAATTAAAATAAGAAAGAAAAAAGTAAGAAAGAAAAAAGTAAGAAAGAAAATTAAAAGTAGTAAATTTCCTCAAATAATTTTTACCGGCTTAACTTGCCTTCTCTTTCCTTCCTGTATTTACACATTGCCTCGACAAGAGCATTGAATGGGGGAGACGGTCTTCCAGGCCTTGATCTGAATTCAGGATGGAATTGGGAACCAAAGAAGAACCGCTTTCCAGGAATTTCGGCGATTTCCATTCTATTCTTGTTTCTGCCGGAAAAAACAATTCCAAAAGACTGAAGCCTGTCCACGAACTCGGGATTAACCTCATATCTATGGCGGTGACGCTCGACAATGTAATTGGTTCCATAGATCTGCGCGGCAATCGAGCCTTCTTTGAGGATAGCTTCATAGTCTCCAAGGCGCATGGTCCCGCCTATTTCCGCAATTCCGGTCTGCTCAGGCAGGAGATCAATCACAGGGTAAGGGGTATCTTCATCAAATTCCGTACTGTTTGCTTCTCCAAGTTTAGCCACATTTCTAGCAAACTCGATGACTGCAAGCTGCATGCCCAGGCAAATCCCTAGGAACGGAATATCGTTTTCTCTGGCGAACTTGATTGCTAGCATTTTGCCTTCAGTGCCTCGCTCTCCAAAACCGCCCGGAACAAGAATTCCATCATACTGTATCAGTTTCTCAACCTCGGCAGGGTTCTCTTCCAGGATTTCGGCTTCAACCATGTTGACTTCAACCCTGCATTTGTTATTGATTCC
Organism: Methanosarcina sp. UBA293; assembly: GCA_002499445.1. Lineage (GTDB taxonomy): Archaea > Halobacteriota > Methanosarcinia > Methanosarcinales > Methanosarcinaceae > Methanosarcina. The sequence goes on along the minus strand of DALS01000066.1, from coordinate 53,758 downwards.
TCCATGTTTGACAGCTTCAACGATGCTAAGGTAAGAGTCCTCAAGATTGGTATATTTCCCAATGATCGCCAGTTTAACCGTATCAGTTGTGGCTTTCATCCTTGCGACCATTTCTTTCCACCCACCATTTTCAACACGTGACTCGAGTTGCAGGTGCTTCATGAGCTGGGTGGTCAAGCCCTGTTCTTCTATCTCAAGAGGCACTTCATAAATATCACCGGCATCATATGCACTGATAACCAGTTCCTGAGGTACGTCACAAAAGAGGGCAATTTTCTCTTTGGCACTATCTTGAAGAGGAGTTTTTGACCTTGCAACAATCACTTCAGGACTGAGCCCAAGGGCACGAAGCTCTTTTACAGAATGTTGGGAAGGTTTAGTTTTTTGCTCACCCTGAAGATCCTCCATAACCAGGGTCACATGAATAAATATGATATTTTCGGGAGGTTCTTCCCTGTGCATCTGACGTACAGCCTCAAGGAAAGGCATGCTCTCAATATCTCCAACTGTCCCTCCTATTTCAACAAGACAGATATCAGCCCCACTCCGAGCTGCAACTTTCCGGATTCTGTTTTTTATCTCATTTGTAACATGGGGAATAATCTGAACGGTCTTTCCTAGATAATCCCCTCTCCTTTCCTTGGAAATTACTTCTAGGTAAATCTTGCCGGTGGTGAGATTATGATCCGTGGTAAGTTCTGTATCAAGGAACCGCTCATAGTTCCCAAGGTCAAGGTCAACTTCACCTCCATCCTTAAGCACAAAGACTTCCCCATGCTGATAGGGGCTCATGGTGCCTGCATCAATATTGATGTAAGGGTCGATCTTGATAGCCGTAACTTTATAACCTTTGTTTTTAAGGTTTCTGCCAATGGATGCAATGGTAATGCCTTTTCCAAGCCCGCTCATTACCCCACCGGTAACTACAATATACTTCATGGATAAGCTTCCTCAATAGTTCTCCTAGTAGTGATTCTAAATTAAAGGACAATTATATGAAATTAGATAGGAAAATAATGAAATTAATAACTCTCAAGAAATTTGTCATTTAGTTCTTTGGTACGAACACAATACCAATATCGTCATGATATAAAAACACTCTCAAAAACGAACAGGCTCAAATAAGAAGTTAAAGTAAGAGAATAGATCAAGATAAAGAAGGACGAGGAGAGTTAATAAAGAGGGTAAAGAAGGACGAGGAGAGTTAATAAAGAGGGATCAGGAGAGTTGACGAATTCATCCAGCCAATAAATTGGCGGAGTTTCTTCTTCGTTTCTCCTAAAGGATTTAACTTTCTATGATTTTTAACAGGATATATGTCATACAGGTCACAAAAAGGATTGAAAACAAAAGTGATTGGGCAAAACTTACTTTAAACTGCAAGCTTGATGGCAGAATAAAGTAGAGGAAGAACAGGAATATAAGTAATAAAAAACTTCCAAACGCTATATTTAGAGTAAATCTATCGTTCCTACCTGCATCCCTGTTTTTTCTTCCCGTGGATGATGGAAAGCCTCCTGAAAAGCTTCTACGAAAAGAAGAAAATCCTCCAAGCCCATTTCCTGACTTGGAGCGAGAAGCCTTCTTTATAGGCAGGGTAACTGGGGACCGTTGAGAACTTAATTCTTCTTCCTCGACTCCTTTGTAAGCCTCGGCTTTTGATTGTTCCTGTGGCTTTGTATCAATTTTTCCAAGCTGTACTGGAAAACCTTTTTTTCTTGAGCCGTATCCCACTGTAATATAAATCTGCCCTTTTGTAAGCACCCTGCCCTCTTGCGGGATCCTTGCAACTACAGAAAGATATTCTTTTTGAAGCACATATGGGTTATCCCTCAGAAAAGTGATCTGGCCCTTTAATTCATCACTTACTGAGAAATGGACATGGCTAGGAGACCCATAGTTTGTGATCAGCAATTCAAAGGTTTCTTCTCCGCCAGGAGAAAGAGGAATCTCGATGCTTTCCTTTTCGAACTCAATTGAGTTTATTTCCTGTCGGTTAATAATAACATTCTGAAATATCTGCTGCAAGTTTAACCCTCACATCAGTTCCTGAGGTCAGGAGGAAGTAAATTCGGGATTCCCTCATCTATTGGATAGTGCTCTTTGCATATAGGGCAGTAGAGGGTTCCGGAGATGACCTCTTTTTCATTTTCTTCGACAACGTTCAAAATCAGATCGCCCTTACACACAGGGCAGGCCAGAATATCCATAAGATCTTTTTTCACCAAAGTTCACCATTAAAGCCACTTTTCCGATAGGGAAGAGAATATTACCTTTGTCCTGAATAACTTACTGCTTTTTATCTTTGTCCTGAATAACTTACTGCTTTTTCTTACACTTTTTCGTCCTGTGAGTAACAACATTATCCCGCTAATTACCGTATTCAATTCATTCTCCTATTTTAATTAATCTATATATTTACAGTCACTTGTGATTTGAGGTTTTATTCTATTAAATTTAACTACTTCATAAAAATCATATACTTAATCATTTCAAAAAAAGTTTATAAAAGGATAACAATTGATAAGCCTGAAGATTTTTTAAATTAGTCGGTTTTTAAATCAAACAGGGCTGAGTATTAATAAAGAATCAAGAAATAAACAATCAGCCGGGTTGATTTATTTCAGGACTACATGTTTTTAAAAGTTGACATCCAAATCTGGAAATTCTGGAAACGGTAACTGAGACTCTAGATTTTAAAGAAAATGACGAAACTAGTGGGATATGAGATGGAACAGGAAATATACGAGAAAAGCTTTGATCTTGCAACCCAGACAATGCTACAGAAAGCTAGAGAAGAAGGCATTGAAACTGCCTGGGACAGGTATGAGAAGCAACTACCCCAATGTAGTTTTGGGCAGCTAGGAGTCTGCTGCCGAAATTGCAACATGGGACCCTGCAGGATAGATCCCTTTGGAGAAGGAGCTGACAGAGGAATTTGTGGGGCTACTGCAGATATTATAGTTGCAAGAAATCTCCTGAGAACAATTGCCGCAGGCGCAGCAGCTCACTCTGATCATGCAAGAGATGCAGTGTTGACCTTTAAGAAAATGAGTGAAGGAGAAGCTGGAAATTACAGGATAAAAGATGAAGCAAAATTATTGTCCCTTGCATCGGAATATGGAATTTCCTCAGAAGGAAAAAACTTGGAGGAAATAGCAGTTAAACTTGCTGACACACTGCTTCTGGAATTTGGAAAACAGGACGGTCACCTTCTGTGTACAAGAAGAGCTCCCGAATCAAGGCTTAAACTCTGGGTTGAACTTGGGATATAGCCCAGAGGAATTGACCGGGAAATCGTTGAATGTATGCACAGAACCCATATGGGAGTGGACAATGATGCAGTTCATATCCTGCTTCAAGGGCTGCGCACAGGGCTTTCGGACGGCTGGGGAGGCTCGATGATCGCCACTGATATCCAGGATATACTCTTTGGAACCCCACAGCCGAGGAGAAGCACTGTTAATCTGGGGGTGCTATCCAGGGATAAAGTAAATATAATTGTCCATGGACACGAACCAATACTCTCAGAAATGATCGTGGAAGCTGCCGAAGATCCCGAACTTCTGAAACTTGCAAAGGAAAAGGGTGCTACAGGCATCAATGTTGCCGGAATCTGTTGTACTGGCAACGAAGCCCTGATGCGGCATGGAACTCCCATAGCAGGAACCTTCCTGCAGCAGGAACTGGCAGTAATTACAGGCGCTGTAGAAGCTATAGTTGTGGATGTTCAGTGTGTCATGCCCTCTCTTGGAGATCTTACAGGCTGCTATCACACAAAATTCATATCTACATCCCCGAAAGCTGATTTTCCCAACACTGTAAGAATAGAATTTCACGAGGCTAGGGCTTATGAAACCGCAAAAGAAATTGTAAAGGCAGCCGTTGAAAATTTCCCAAACAGAGTGCTGGAAAAAGTTACTATACCTGAAGAAAAACAGGAGTGCATGGTCGGCTTCAGTGCCGAAGCTATCCTCGGTGCACTTGGCGGAAGCCCTGATCCACTCATTGATGCGATAAAAAGCGGGGCAATTCGGGGAATAGGAGCTGTTGTCGGCTGCAATAACGTAAAAGTAACACATAATTACGGGCATGTGAACCTTGTTAAGGAACTGATCAAAAACAATGTGCTCGTGGTCACAACCGGCTGTAACGCGATAGCCTGTGCCGAAGCAGGGCTCCTCTTACCGGAAGCTTCTGAACTTGCAGGTCAAGGGCTGAAAGCCGTCTGTAAAGCGCTTGGCATACCTCCGGTCCTGCATATGGGTTCCTGTGTTGATATTAGCCGTATTCTTGTGCTTTCATCCGCACTTGCAAATCGCCTAGGTGTGGATATAAGTGACCTTCCTGCAGCAGGAGCAGCCCCTGAATGGATGAGCGAAAAAGCAGTTAGCATCGGAGCTTATGTGGTTTCATCAGGCGTATTTACCGTACTTGGGACTATTCCGGCTGTCCTTGGAAGCCAGGCTGTTACATCTCTTCTAACCGAAGGCTTGAACGATGTGGTTGGAGCAAGTTTTGCAGTTGAGCCCGATCCCTTTAAAGCCGCAGATCTGATGCTTGAGCACATTGACGGAAAAAGAAAAGCACTGGGCTTGACCTCAGAGAGCTGATCTATAATGAAAGATCTAATAATCCGGCCCGAACGCTGCTTAGGCTGCAGTTCCTGTGAGGTTGCCTGTGCTGTTGCACACTCTGAGAGCAAGAATCTTTTTTCGGCTATAGGAGAGATGCCGGTCCCGAAAAAACGCATCATCCTGAAGTACATCCCTGACCTTGGGTTTTCTCAGCCCATTACCTGTCGCCACTGTGAAGATGCACCCTGCGCTTCAGTTTGCCCCACAAAAGCTCTCCATCTGGACGAAAATGAAAGCACTGTAATTTATAACCCGGATCACTGTGTAGATTGCTGGACCTGTTCTACGGTATGTCCCCGCTTTGCATCTCTATATCATTTAATTCTTGTTATGGGTTGCTGGACTAGTTCCATGACTCAAAATCGCAGAGTAATCAGCAGGCAAGCTCAAGCAGGGATAAAATGTGATCTTTGCGAAGGAAGGAACTTGCCTGCCTGCGTAGAGGCCTGCCCAACACATGCCCTTACATTCTCCGAGGTAGAAGAGCTTAAGTAATGCAATGAACTGAAGCTGCTCCAGAACTTGCAAGATGAATCAAAATTGATTGGCGCATTCCACTACAGACAGCAGGGCCTGTTTGCGCCATGGCTCTTTTTCGGAATTATAATAAAGGATTATTGGCCTATTAATATAAAATTTAAAAATAAAATGGGGAGTCAGTTATGGATGTTAGTACTTACAGGAAAATAATGATCGCGACCGATGGATCGGAATCAGTCAAAAGAGCAGTAGAAACAGCAGTTGAATTCGCAAAACTAAGTGGAGCAAAACTGTATGCTGTGTATGTGATCGCTTTTGGAAGGCCTTTGAGACCTTATCCCAAAGATGTGGGATGGGAAAGGGCTACTCTCGAGCATTTCAGGGCTGAAGGCAAGCAGGCCACGGCTTATGTCGAAAACTCTGGGAAAACTGCAAATGTTGAGGTCGAATCCATAGTCCTGGAAGGAAACCCTGCAAATGAAATTGTCGATTTTGCAGATAAAAGTGATATGGATCTTATTGTTATGGGCACATTTGGTAGGACAGGAATTCAGAAGTTTCTACTTGGAAGCGTGGCTGAAAACGTGGTAAGACACTCGAGAAAACCAGTACTTGTCGTAAGGGGAGAAACTACTGAAGAGAGAAAGTAAATCCAAAAACTAAAAATTCTTCAGGTTAAGAGCTTAGGTTAGGAGCTTAGCTCTTTCAGGCTTATAATTTACTTCCTTATATAAATAAAAACTATAAGATTTATTGGCACAACAGTTGTCAGGAAAGGACCTTTTTTAGAGAGACAAACCACAAAGAAATTAGAAGAGATGGTTTGAAAGGAAAGAAAAATAGAGAAGAGATAACTAAAAATTACTTGTATAAAATTAAGAAAAATAATAAATATAGTAGTGAACGGGGCTTTTTGAGGAGGTTAAAATATGTTGGATATAATTATTATCATCAATAATAATTGTTTTTGAGTTATACCCGTTCACTAACTCTTTCAGAGGATAAATGAATATATAAGTGTTTTGGTCAGCTCGATGTGTAAAAAAGCAAATACCTTATGTACCAGAGAGCTAGAAAAATACTCCACCTCTAAAGTGTCTATAAGACTCATATATTGACTATTAATTATGTCAACCGATTACGATTGAATTCCCCAAATTCTAACTGTTTTCAAGATTAGAAGGTTTTAAGTCGCTTTTTCAATCTTTTCTTTAGGGATGGTTGTTAACCTAGAGTATTTTACCCCCTTTAAACTTAGAATTTTTTCAGCTAACTCTACAATTTTCTCCCCTTCTCCCTGCAGAATTATTACCTCAAAACAGGAATCAGCCTCAATATGGAAGCGTACTGAAGAATTGATCAGATCCAGATTTTCATGCTGGATTTTCGCCAGAGTGTTCGAAATTCCTGTTTTTGAGCAATCATAAACAATAGAAATCGTTGCAGCTCTTTTGCCACTAACCTGCTGCATCCATTCAGAGCGCTGGTTATACAACCTTATAGCATCCCTTATTCCCTCAGACCGAGAGGAATAACCTCTCTTAAAAAGAGTCTTGTCAAGTTTGTCCAGAAGTTCCCCGGGTAGGGAAATTCCTATTCTCATAAGCTTCTTTTCCATATACCCCCTCCTAAAAAACGGAGATCCTCTGTTAAGTACTCTCCACATAACTTATGGCCAAAATGACAAATGCAACATTGAATGACAGAAATAAAATCTAGTTAAATTAAATTTCCGAGTTCCCCACTAATAAAGAACAAGATTTTGTTAACATTCTATTAATAATCTACTAATAATCTAATTGTGATTTAGTGGCATAAATAGTAACCGAAAGACATATGAAATATGAGAAAGTGCATAAAACTTGGAAACATGTCAGACTTAAAAACTACCTGGATAGGATTTTTCCTACCGGAATCAAACTAATTCCTTGATAAAAGTAAATCTCGTGGTTAGAGTGTACGATTTAATTAGATTTTTCTAAGACAAAATTTTTTATAAAATCCATACGATTGGTAGTAACCAAGCAGATTCCCAAAAAGCTTATTAAAGGCAGAGTTCTATAGCGTGGAACACTCTTACGCTGAATTTGTTACGCTGAGTTTGGCTAACAATGAATAGTTTTCTTGCTTATAAATTTAGTTAATTTAATAAAAGAGTTGAAAATTATGGTAATTCAGAAAGGCGATTTCATAAAATTGAACTACACAGGTAAGTTCGAAGATGGCAAGGTTTTCGATACAACAGACGAAGAACTTGCAAAAAAAGAAGAAATCTTTAATCCGCGCGGGCTTTACGGCGGAGACGTTATTATTGTCGGGGCAGGTCATACAATTGAAGGCCTTGACGAAGATCTTGAAGGAAAGGAAGTCGGATACAGCGGAACCGTTGCAATCTCCCCGGAAAAAGCTTTTGGCCCAAGCAACCCCAAACTTGTGGAAACTATTTCCATTACAAAACTTAAAGACCGAAATGTTTACCCTGGCCTTGCAGTTGAGGTAGAAGGCAGAAGAGGAATTGTCAGCCGAGTTATAGGTCGCAGGGTTACTGTTGACTTTAACAGCCCTCTTGCAGGCAGGACCGTTACCTACGAGTACACAATTGAAAAGGTTCTTGAGAATGACATTGAAAAAATCCAGGGTCTGCTTGCCCTCTACACCGGCATCAGGGATCTGGAAGTCGAAATCGAGGACGGCGTTGCAAAAATTTATACCCCCACAGGCTTAACTTTCAACCAGCGCTGGCTCATGGCAAAGAACAGGGTAGCATCCGAACTCTTTAAGTTTGCTGGGCTTAAGGAAGTCCAGTTCATTGAAAAGGTCACGGCCGAGTCTGAAGCTCAGGAAGCAGCAGAGTCTGAAGTAAAAGCCGAAGCTGAGACTGAAGCTGAATCCGAGCCCGAAATTAAGGCTGAACCCGAAACAGAGGAATCCTCTGAACCGGAAGCCTGATATCAACCCAAAATATTTAGAGAAGCGAAGAGCTTTTCCTCTTCGCAAATTTTATATACCTTAACCGGGTTTCTGTATATGCTTTCCGGGATCTCAGGATTACCTGCAAAAGATTCTTTCCGAAAGCTATAAGGATAAATCTAGAAGGATAGTTTTTTCAAATTGCTGAGGTAGCCAAGTGGACTACGGCGCCGGTCTTGAAAACCGGTAGCGCTTCGCGCTACGGGAGTTCGAATCTCCTCCTCAGCGCTATTTCTTAGGTATTTAAAAAGTAATTAATTTTGGTTCGTTATCCTAGACGAAATCAGGAACTTAAAACTACCTGTCCTCCTTTTTTATAGATTTCAGTCCCAAACTTTTGAATTTTGATTTTTTTGCAGATGCCTTCGATTAAACCTCACTTGCTTGAGCCATCTGTAGAACCTTTGGAAGAAGATTTTTTGCTGGGGGTACTTTCTCTTGAAAAAGATTTCTTTAGGTTTAATTCGAAAACCTGGAGATGATATGAAATAAAAAACAGGAGAGGTAAAGCGACAAATATTATGACGACATCGTGCAGGACTGGATTACTTATAAAGGTTGTAATGGAATTCCAGAGCGCAAGGAATGGTCTATGGAACAGGTAAATGCAATATGAAGCCGTAGCGGTATATGTAAAGGCAGAACCCAAAGAACTTGAGAACTTATTATTGATAAATTTCATTGCAATCCTGTATTCCAGAATACAGAACATTATCATGAATAAATTAAGAAGCACAGAATCGATAATGAATTTCAAGACAGCATAACTCAGACCAAGTGAATTTGCCACACTCCCTAGCATTGATACTATCATGGAAGAGTCTATAGTCCCGCTGCCTGCGGACTCAATGGTTAAAGAGGCACTCGGGTCCAGGAGAAGGGTTGTTCTTGAGCCTATAACAATAACCAGTACAAACATAACAGGAAGAGTTGCCAGTAGTACCTGAACAAAAGGTCTTTTTATGACCGCTGTTATCGACTCTTCAAACAGGCTTTCTTTACAGGTAAGGATCCCAAACACGAATATCGGGAAAAACATAAAAAAACGAAGATCAATGATGTTAAAAGTTCTTGAGATTAACAAAAACCCGATAAATATAAGTGAAGAGTAAAACACAAGCTGTTTTGAATTTTTTGAAAGCATAATCATTAATGGGTAAATCATATAAAAGACGATAATTAAGCCGATGAAGTACAATGTCAGCATCGGGGATGCATAAGCTGGAGCAAGGAAGATTTGTAATCCCAGTATATGCACGATTACATTATAAAAACTAAAAACGTGCTCAGCATTGGGAAATACAAAACCTGAGTTGATTTTTGGAGCAAATATGAAAAACACAAGTGTGAAAACTGCAATAGCTGCCCAGTAAAGAGGAAAAATTCTCAGGAGCCTTTTTCTGTAGAAAGATAACACGTTCTGGAAGGAATGTATTGTGTTATTATTGTAATATAACAAATATCCACTCATGAAAATAAAAAGCCCCAATCCCATGTTTGCGAAATAAGGGTCAGCGGCATAAAGGGCTAACTTGCCATAAGAAGTTGATAAAAAGTTACTTAAGTGAGCCGGAATAATCATCACTATTGCTAAAGCCCTCAGGAAATCAAATGCAATTATTCTATTTTTCATTGTTCCAACACCTATATATGAAAAATATGAAAACTCAAGTAAATGTGAATCGACCCGTAACACCTGTTTACTGATGAGTTAACTCTCAAAAACAGTTTATATTAAATGAACATAATTATATTAAGAAGTCGTAGCTTTTTATATATAAGTTCTGTGATTTAGCTAATTCTGAAACTCAAAATTGTTTATCAAATTTCATTTTCTTATTCTCCAATAAGAATTTTCTTGATTTCTATACTTATTTTACTAAGATTCCCACAATAAATATTACTAACCTCTCTTATTATCTGGCTTCGCACTTCAAGCTGAAAAACAATAAGAAAGGCAGAAAATGATAATCTTCGACCAACCCTACGTCTCCGAATTTTTAAAAAATACTGCTGCGGAATTACAGATTCCTGTTTTGAAAAACGAAATGGCAGCCGGACTTAATTCTGAAAAAGGGCTAAGGCTTTTTGAGGAAGCTGAATTTATCGAACTCATAAAAGAAAAAGGTGAATTTACTCTTTATTCAAATTCCGAAAACTCTATTGGTTGGATGTCGGAAAATCTGGGTTTTACCGGGCTGCCTGAGAAAATCGAGCTTTTCAAGAACAAAGTTAAGTTCAGGAAGCTACTGGAAAGGCTTTACCCTGAATTATATTTTAAGAGTATTAAATTTGAAAAGCTGGACGAGATCCGGACTGAAGAAATCGAAAAGCCGTTTATCATAAAACCTGCTGTAGGACTTTTCAGTCTTGGGGTACATAAGGTTTCCACAGATGCAGAATGGGGTTCGGTCCTGAAGCGCCTAAAGGCTGAAGTTAAGGAAAACAAAGAGCTTTATCCGGCTCAGGTTCTGGATGTGGAGAAATTTATTATCGAGGGAAACATCGAGGGGGAAGAGTTTGCAGTTGATGCTTATTTCAATAGCAAAGGAAAGCCAGTAGTTCTCAATATCTTCAAGCACATCTTTTCTTCGGAAAATGATGTTAGCGGCAGGGTGTATTTTACTTCGAAAAAAGTTATAGAAACATATAGGGAAACTGTCGAGGATCTTTTGAAGGAAATCGGAAACCTGGTCGGGCTCAGAAATTTTCCCTTTCACATTGAACTGCGAATAAGTGAGGATAGGCGAGTCCAGCCAATAGAACTGAACCCTATGCGCTTTGCCAGTTGGTGCACAACTGATATTGCACATTTTGCATATGGAATTAACACTTACAGATTTTTCCTAGAAGAGCTTGAGCCTGATTGGGATAAAATTCTTGCAGGCCTGGAAGGAAAGAATTTCTGCCTGGTAATGTTGAACAGATCTGCAGAAACCGGTCTAAAAATGACAGATCCAAAGTTGGTAAAGGCTTTTGATTACGAAAAATTACTCTCAGACTTCGAAAAGCCCCTGGAACTCAGGAAAATCGATCACAAAAAATACAGTTTTTTTGGGTACATTTTTACCGAAACCAGAGACAGTAGCTGGCAAGAAATTGAGAGAATTCTGAAATCGGATTTAAGGGAATATATTATTTTTAAAGAAACTGACTGAGCATTCAAACTGTCTGATTAAGCTTTCGGGCTGCTGTTAAGCATTCAAACTTCTCTACTTTCTACTAAGATTTTAAGATTTGAATTAAGTTTTTAGTTAAATTTTAAATTAAATTTTCCTAAAAAACCCATAAAGATTGACCATTCAGCAAAAAATCTATTTATCACTAAAGGTTCAATCTTTCCTAAGAGAAACAATAAATGGGGTAAAATGGGGTACTGTTTCTGGAAGACAACATTATAGAGGTAACTGAGCTTGAGTATTTTTTCGGCGAGGTAAAAGCAGTTGATAATATTAGCTTTGCAGTAAAAAAAGGGGAGATATTCTCATTCCTTGGACCGAATGGGGCTGGAAAAAGTACTGTGATAAATATTCTTACTACCCTCCTGCCAGTGCAGAAAGGAAGTGTAAAGATTGCGGGTTATGATTTGGAAAAAGAGCCTGAAATGGTCAGGGAGTCCATAGGAATTGTTTTTCAGGAACTGACTCTTGATAGAGATATGACTGTAAGGGAGATACTGGAATATCATGGGAGGCTCTATTCCATGCCAAAAGCTGTAAGGGAGGAGCGGATTGACGAACTGCTTGGCCTTGTCGAGCTTGAGGGGAAACGAGACACTCTGACAAGGCATCTCAGCGGCGGGATGAAGCGCAGGCTTGAGATTGCACGGGGACTTATGACCCGGCCAAATGTGCTTTTCCTTGATGAGCCTACAATAGGGCTTGATCCCCAGACCCGGATAAGGATCTGGGATTATGTAAAGGACATAAATCATGAAGGCACAACCATTTTCTTGACAACCCATTATATGGACGAAGCCGACCAGCTCAGTAACAGAATAAGCATTATAGATCATGGGAAAATCGTTGTCACAGGCAGTCCCTGGGAGTTAAAAAACGCGCTTGGACAGGATCTTATATACCTGGAAACAAGCGACAACTGGTCAGCCTCAGACCTGCTGAAGAAGCTTGAGAGTGTAAAAGAGGTCAGGGAAAAATCAAAAGGGATAATTATCATGGTCAATGTGGACGGTACCCGCCTGCTGCCAGAGATTATGGATAAACTCCGGAACGGAGGAATTAAAATCAGAGCCGTAAATCTCAAAAAACCGTCAATGGACGATGTTTTTGTCCATTATACAGGCAGAGAATTGAGAGATACCGGCACAGAGAAGGGTTAGACTGTGACTCTCAGAGCAGGGAGGCGTTAAGATGCACACGGGTTTCCTTACAATCTACTGGCGGGATATGCTGAGGTTTGTCAGGTTCAAGACTCTCCTGTTTACCTCACTTGTTCAGCCTGCTCTCTGGCTTGCTTTTTTCGGGATTGCAATGTCAAATAATTTTGAAAGGCTGACTGCAACCCTGCCAGCCACCCCTGGTGTCAGGACTATAGGCTACCTGACTTTTATAGGCGCAGGCGTTATTGCCATGACCACGCTTTTTACAAGCCTTTTCGGGGGAACAGTATTGCTTTTTGACAAAAACTGGGGGCTTATGCGGGAGACTCTTTCAAGCCCTCTGCCGAGGATTCATATTATTATAGGGATAGGGCTATCAGCCATGACAAAGTCCCTTATCCAGGCTACTGTTATTATGGGTTTTGGGCTTCTGCTCGGAGTCCAGTTTTTTGAAGGTTATACTCCTGCACAGCTCATATTCTCGCTGTTTGGGATCATGCTTTTTATAGGGGCCTTTTCTCTAGGGTTTCTTTTCCTTTCAGCCGCAATAGCAATAACAATGGAAAGCCCGGAAGGAATGCAGGCTGTAATAACCCTGCTTACCATGCCTTTCTTTTTCACGAGCAATGCATTGTATCCTGCGAATTCCTTTCCTCCCTTGCTCAGAGCCCTATCCACAGTCAATCCACTCACACACCTTGTCAGCGGAATCAGGTACTTTGCAATAGGAAGCGACTTTTCGTCAATCGGACTCCGTTATACTTACACTCAGGGAGAGGTTCTTGTTTCCTTCCTGGCTCTGTTGACTTTTGCGGCAATAATGTTTCTTATCGCAAGGTGGAGGTTTACCAAGGTTACAGTCACATGAGCTTGCGCTCTTAAAGCTCAGTCACTGTCTTATTCCAGTTTGTATAATTACATCTCGTCTCATTACAGTTCACCTTGTTCTAGCTTACCTCATCCTACCTTACCTCATTACAGTTCGCCTCATTCTAGTTTACCTCATTCAAAGAAATCTTTTCAGAAACTTAGTTTCAAAAGATATATCCCTTTTTTACCCGTTCTACCATTAATTAAATAAAAATTAATTAGATAAAAATGAACAGATAAAAGGGATAAAAATGAGTTTAGCAGGTCAAACAGCTCTTATAACCGGAGGGAGCAAAGGGATAGGAAAAGCTATCTGCCTTGCTCTGGCAAAAGAGGGAGCAAATGTCGTAATTGCAGCAAGGAATGAGAGTGAGATAAAAGGGACAATAGACAAACTAAAAGCAATGGGCAGTAAAGCCCTGGCAATCCAGACTGACGTGCGCAGTGAAGAGGATGTAAGGCGCTTAATCTCAATGACAATTGATAAATGCGGCAGGCTTGATATTCTTATCAATAACGCAGGAGTGACCTATAAAAAGAGGCTTGAGGAGACCACCCTCGAAGAGTACGATAAAATCATGGATACTAACTTAAAAGGAGTCTTTCTCTGCACGAAATATGCGATACCGTACATCAGAGAGAGCAAAAACGGGAAAATCATCAATATATCCTCAGTAGGAGGATTACACGGGCTTCCGGATTTTTCCGTATACTCTGCCTCAAAATTCGGGGTAAACGGCATAACTGAATCTATTGCTGCTGAGCTCGAAGGAGAAATCAAAGTCTATGCTGTCTGCCCAGGTGCTGTGGATACCGATATGTACAGGTCGGTCTACTCAGACAGGCCCCCACTCAAACCCGAGCATATCGCAGAAAAGGTTCTGGAACTTTGTTTGCCTGATTCAAAAGTTACATCAGGTAAGATAATTGAGATGCAGGCTCCTCCAGTCCCTCAGCTTTGATTGTAAAAGACGAGAAGCAAAACCAAAGAGCAGGCGTCCTGTAGTTCTGGCAAACGTACAATTTTGTCAGGTCTTACTGCATTCTTTCGCCAAATTTGCTTTTTCCTTTTCGATTTTTCTCTTTCTTTTTTAAGATTGCTAATTTCTTCGGCATGAAAGCTCCAGATAAAATTGTTATCCTTCTCTCATATGAATTAATGTAAAAACAGCCTTGCAGGCTACATTGTCGATTAGAATATTAAATCAGTAAATTAAATTTTCGATTAAATAGCAACATTACTTACCTATTATCTAGATAACTTTGTCACAAAATTTATATCGAGTGCAACGCATTTTTAAACATTGTAAAAATGTTAAACTAATATTCAGCTAAACTTGCAGAATCAGCTTGAACTCCTTTTGGATATAAAAACATTTTAACACCTTACATAATGCCCGCTTCTATTCTGCATTCTTTGATGCGGCTACTTTCACCGATGTCCACTGTTTCTGAAGCAGCCAGATATGCAGCAGACGAAGTAAAAGAGGAGTTTGGAGATGCAACAGACGTTGGCAATAATCTGTTTATAGGAAATTCAAGCTTGTGTTTAAGACCTTAAGGGGGCGAAAATTATGAAACTTAAGCTAATTTGTATGTTAGGTTTGATACTATCGTGTGCAATATTTGTGGCTTTTGCTTCTGATGAGGGAGGAATAATCTTTACGAAAGAAGACGTAAAGCAAATAAAATACCTTGATCCGTCAACTGCAGACGTAAATATTAGTTTTGAGAATGCAAAAAACAAGCTAATCTCAGAAAACCCAAAAGTAATCAATGAATCTATCCATGGAGAACTGATTGATGATGAAAATTTCGGGATAATCTGGCGAGTAAGCTCAAAAACAACTAATGGAAAAAGCATCTTTGCAGGAATAAATGCCTCTAATGGAGAGCAACTTTTTGTATATGATGGATCAAAGAATGTACAGGGCAGAGACAGTATAAGCAAAGATGATGCTCTGAAAATAGCAGAAGAATATATCGAATCCAAGGTTTCAGCGGAAAAAATTAATGAGATTGAGCTTGAAAGTGTAAATTACATAGGACCTGCTGCGGATGATCTGCCAGGAAATTATCATGTAAGTTACGCAAGAATTATCAGGGGAATACCTTCTCTTTCCGATGGAATACTGCTTGATGTTAATGCAGAAACAGGCGAAGTTTCAAGCTATCGCAAAAGATGGTCTATGGATGAGGAAGAGATAGCACTCATTGATACTGAACCAAGCATTACGGATGAAAAAGCAGTTGAGATTCTCAAAGAATTCATGAGTAACGAACCACCTATAGGAGAAGAAAAAGCAAGTACTGTAAAAGTTATTTCATCGAACCTTGTCTGGAAAGAGGGCGACTGGAAAGATGGCGATGACGATGAAACTCATTTGGCGTGGTGGATCCGGTTCATTGATTCAAGTTTTGAAAGAGATGACAGCCTTCCTGCTTCAGTATTGATTGACGCACATTCAGGAGAAATGTTGCTTTTTGATTATTCAAGAAATTAATTTCGAAAGAGTTCTAATCTTTTTTCCTCTTTTTTTCTCTTTTTTCTTAAGACAGGAGATAGCTCTTGACTATAGTTCAGAAATATTGCTTCCAAAGATATATCCTTATCCTGCTCGATAAATAAAGTGACTGTAAAGTGACTGTAAAGTGACTGTAAAGTGACTGCTATGAAATTGAAAGGTAAGGTAGCCATTGTAACCGGAGGGGGAAAAGGAATTGGCAGGGTAATTTGCCTATCATTGGCAAAAGAGGGAGCCGATATTGTAATTGTCGCAAGAACCGAGAGAGAGATCCGAGAAACTGCCAGGCTAGTGGAAAAACAGGGTGTGAGAGCTCTTGCAATAAAAACTGACATCCGAAATGAAGAGGAGGTCATTGACATGATTTCAAAGGCAATGGATGCTTTTGGAAGAATTGACATCCTGATAAATAACGCAGGAGTGGCATACAAAAAATATCTTGTAGAAACCTCAACCAAAGAATATGACGAGATTATGGATACAAACGTAAAAGGAATGTTTTTCTGCACCAAGTATGCCCTTCCCCATCTGCTTAAAAGAGGAGAAGGAAGGATCGTAAACATGTCTTCAGGATCAGGAAAACATGGCATACCAAAATTGTCAATATATTGTGCCTCAAAATTTGCAGTAATTGGGTTTACCGAATCCATTGCTTATGAAATTGGAGGCGGGCTTCAGGCATATGCAGTCTGCCCTGCAAGTGTGGATACCGAGATGTATCGCTCGCTTTATACAGATGAACCAGTTCTCAAACCCGAAGACGTTGCAAAGAAGGTTCGGGAACTTTGCTTGCCTGAAACTACTCTTCCTTCAGGCTCTTCAGTCGAGATTTACAGGCGGCCTATGAGGGTAGTTTGACTTTGATGCTGATAGTTTAATTTTGACGTTTATACTGGAGAAAAAAGGTAATTTTTGAGTTTAATTTTGAATTTAAGGTGGAGATATGTTCAAAAACCGTAAAGATGCAGGGGAAAAGCTTGCAAATGCTCTTGAGAAATACAGGTCAGAAAAACCTGTTATTCTTGCTATTCCACGTGGGGGAGTGGAAGTTGGACTGCAGGTTGCAGCAAAGCTTAACACCGATTTTTCTCTCATTATCGCAAGGAAGCTGCCTTTCCCAGACAACCCTGAAGCCGGTTTTGGGGCAATAGCCGAGAATGGGAGCACGTTCATTTTTGAAAATGCACATTACTGGCTTGCAGGAGAAACTATTAAACGGATAAAACAACAGCAGACTGTCGAAATTGAGAGGCGCGTAAATGCTCTCAGAGGAGGGAGACCCCTGCCCGAGATCGCGGGAAAGACCGTGATTCTTATTGACGATGGTATTGCAATGGGTTCTACAATGCGTGCAGCAATTGAGCTTTGCAAAAACAGAAAAGCCGGAAAAATCGTGGTTGCGGTGCCTGTAGCAGGAAGAGAGGTCGCAGAAGAAATTCAAAAAAAGGTAGACGAGCTTATTGTGCTTGAGATTCCTGCACATTTCAGGGCTGTTGCTGAGGCTTACGAGAGGTGGTACGATGTTTCGGATGAAGAGGTGCTCGACCTGCTCAGAGAAAAAATAAGGAAAAAAGAACAGAAAGACCATGAAATTCACGGGCTTGAAACCTGAAAATCTTCCTCTATTTGCCTTGCATTAAATGAATCCGGAATGTTTGTCCACACTAGGTAGACACATTATAATAGACTCTAGACCCATTAAATAGACCCTAGACCCATTAAATAGATCCAGAAACCACATATCACATTAGGTCGTCCAGTGTTACATGGTTGATACTGCCATGATTAAATATTCAGTATGACAAATGCTTGCGTTTTCGTGCAAGGAACGCAAGTCAGCTCCAGTTGCACTGAGGTTCGGAACAAAAAGAACCTGGAAACTACTTTATGAGTATTTGGGAAAATATCAACCAGATAATAGAAGACGACCTCACATTACTAGTCTTAAAAATTAACTTTGTCGCAGAGATCATTTATTATATAAATCTTTCTATTTTTTTCAAGAAAGATTCTGCAGCAGAATTTAAACCTCTTTACAAAATTCCTTTCCAAAGACCGGATAGCTGGTATATAGTATCAAAAGATCTAAAAATATCCAGTAAGCTTTTCAAGTGACATCTTAGGCTTCCACATCTTTTCTGACCATATTTAAGCCTTCTTTTTGTATTTTGAAGTTATCTCTTAAGCTTTTCATTAAAGCTCCAGAGAGATACCTAAAAAAAACTTTATTTTATTTTTGAAGCAAAAAAAGCTCGGTTTTTATAGGGTTTTTTTCTCTTGTCTTCATACGGAGACCTGAAGTTTCCAAAGCTGAGATAGAAATATGAATACATCTAAATCGGCATATATAGATCTATTGATTATATAGAGTGGTCAAAAATATATGGAAACTATAAAATATAATGAGATTATCTGGAATACCATAAAGGTATTAAATCTAAAAAAATGTTCAGAAATTGCACAAAAATTATTACTAAAACTGAAAAACGTGAATTTTATGATAATGTATGGTTGTTTTGAAGTTTAAATTTTTGGAGTAGTAAAAATGGATTTACTTGTCATAGCGCTTATTTTAGCGGGCCTTTACATGGCTTGGAATATAGGAGCAAACGACCTCGCAAATGCTATGGGCACTTCGGTTGGAACGGGTGCCTTAACACTTAAGCAGGTAATTATTATTGCTGCGGTGTTTGAATTTTTAGGTGCAGTGCTTTTTGGAGAAAGGGTCACTACGACAATAGCAAAAGGAATTGTTCCCATTGATATGATCAGTATCGTCCAACCAAACATTGTGGTTTTGGGTATGCTGGCTGCAATTCTTGCAGCAGGCTTCTGGGTAACCCTTGCGACCTTTTATAACCTCCCCGTTTCAACCAGCCATTCTATCGTTGGTTCAGTACTCGGCTTTGGGCTGATTGCAGCCCGTAACGGAATTATCTCTTTTTCTGATATTCACTGGGAGGAACTTACGAGAATTATTGCCAGCTGGTTCATATCCCCGGTTCTTGGGGCTCTTCTTGCTTATTTTGTCTTTTCTGTGATAAGAAAACTGTTTCTTCGCAGGGCTAAGGATCTTCCACTCATTGAGAAAAAATTCATATCCTTACAGCTCATAACTGCTTGTTACATGGCATTTGCGCATGGATCAAACGACGTGGCAAACGCTGTAGGTCCTCTCACTGCTGCGCTCCAGGTTATGGGAATACTAGGAGTCGAAGTCCCTGTATGGATACTTGTAATGGGAGGCCTTGGTATGGTTATAGGAATGGCCACCTGGGGTTATAAAGTGGTTGAAACCATCGGTTCAAAGATTACGGAACTTACACCGACACGTGGTTTTTCCGCAGAGTTTGCAACAGCCTCAGTGGTTCTGCTTCACAGTTACAGTTCCCTTCCGATCTCGACTACACATACGCTTGTCGGTTCGGTTATAGGGGTTGGGCTTGCAGGCGGAATCGCAGCCGTTGACCTGCGCGTGGTCTGGAGGATTATATCTTCCTGGATAGCAACAGTTCCTATAGCTGCCCTTACATCGGCATTGATCTTTGTGGGGCTTGAGGTGATCTTTTTATGAAAGACTACATCCGTTCCGTCCTTGACGTTGTCAGCGAATCTCCCTTTGTGCCTCTGGAAACACACGCTAAAAAGGGAGTGCTGGCAGTTGAAAAGCTGGCTGAAGCAATGGAAGCCTACTGTAAAGGAGACAGAGCCGTCCTGGAAGAGAGGACAGAAGAAATTGACATACTGGAACATGAGGCTGATAAACTCAAACAGAAAGTAAGGGCAGGCATTCCCTCTTCAGTCAGGCTGCCTGTGAATAAAAAAGACCTCCTTTCCTTCCTTAAGCAGCAGGATTCTATTGCCGATTTTGCCCAGGCTGCCGCCTACTGGATGACCCTTCGGCCCTGTGAAACTGTTCCTGAAGAAATTAAAGAAGGCTTTCTGGAATTGATGGCCACTTCCCTGAAGACCGCAAGGCTGTACCGTGAACTCGCAGGCGCGCTTTACAAGCTTCTTGCAACTTCTTTTAGCAAGGAAGAAATTAAGGATACCCTGAGAATAATTCCTGAAGTCGAGAGCTTGGAACATGATGTAGATGTGCTTGAAACCGCCCTCTTAAAAAAGATCTTCGAAAACGAAGAGGCTATAGGAGGCGCAGGCGTTTGTCACCTGATTGGACTTGTCGAAAGAATAGGAGGCATTGCCGATAAGTCAGCAAGCGCTGCTGATCGCCTGAGAACCATGATTCTCAGAAGATAATTATTCATCCTTTTTAGTAACATTCAGGTAGCCTTTGAAAGGCTACAGTCTCCATCTATCGAAGAAAAACTTGGATATAATTTTAGTCAAATTAAATCTTATTCTGTTAAATTTGAATATGGATTAAATTAAATTCTATCTGTTATTCTGTATAATTGTTTATGATTACACTTTAGAAGGATTAATTCTTGAAAAAAGAAGGCTCTTTAAGAGTTAAGAGCCTTTAACCTACTACACTCATGTTTGAAACCCGAATGGAGGGTGTAATTATTCCTCCGACTTTCCTGACATCAAAGCCAGCTCCTGTGATTTGTTTTAAGAGCTCAAAAGCATTACCTGAGATCATCAGGGACTTTACAGGTTTATCAAGAGCCCCATCTTTGATTGTGAAAGCATTTCTGGCTTCTACGGAGAAGTCTCCTGAAATTGAGTTTGCAGTGTGGGCACCGATTACCGTATTCACAAAGATCCCGGACTGAGTATCAGCAATAATATCTGTCTGAGGATAATCAATGATAAAGTTCCTGAGCCCTACTGAAGGCGGACTTGTATAAGAAGACCTTGAGCCGTTTCCTGTGCTTTTTACGCCTGCTTTTCCTGCAGTATAACTGTCATAGAGGTAAGTCTCAAGCACGCCTTTCTCAATCAAGGTTGTGCGCTGTGAGGGAACCCCTTCATCGTCCGAAACAGAAGTCTCGATTCCTGCTTCAATCAACCCGTCATCATAGATACTGAGTTCTGGTACTGCAAGCTCTTCCCCGATTTTTCCTATCAAACCAGACCTTCCTTTCTGGATATTATCCGCGTCAAGGGAAGGAGCAAGTGCTTCCCCAATAATATCTGATAAAGCGAAAGGATGGAAAATTACATCAGTCTTTTGAGGCTCGATCTTTATTCCGTCATTAGACTTCAGGGCAAGTTCGGCTGCATTTTTTCCGAGAGCAAAGAAATCAATATCAAGAGAACGAGAAACTGCGAAGTCATAGGCTGTTGAAGTCTGTCCATTTACCGTAATGACATCCACAAAACCGGAAACTGCTGTTGATTCTTCCTCGACTTCTATGCCGTTTGTGTTCAGGATTAGCTGTTTGCTTTTTGCCCGGGTAAAGCCTCCTGAAGTCGGAAGCGTGCCTGGGATCTCTTTTGTACCTTCAATAAGTTCCAGGGAATACTCAATACAAGTCTCAAGTTCCAGGGCCTCGACTTTTTTATCGAAGATACCCGAAACCGTGGGATAATTCCCATTAGAAGGAAGGCTTACCCAATCAGGGTCACTTTCCCTGACCCTAGCTTCAGCAACGGCAACCTCAACAGCATTTTCTATTTGCGCTGCCGAATTCGTACTTGCAAAACCAACAGCTCCGTTTACTATGGCCCGGATTCCTATGCCTTCTGATAAACGGTCTTTAGCATTCTCTATGGAGTCCTTTTTGAAGTTCACGCCTGTAGAGTGACTTGCAGCATAATATATTTCAGCCTCTTCAGCCCCTGCTATTTCTGCAAGCCTGAGGGCTTTTCTTGCAAGCTCATACATCCTCAGGCACCTCCCACAAGGGCTTTTGAGATAGAAAGGTGAGGTGAGCCATCTGAAACAGGTACAACCTGTCCGGCTTTTCCACATCTACCTGCAGTCATTTTCAGGTCATTTCCCACAAGACTTACATGATTAAGAATCTCAAGGGTTTTGCCTGAGAGAGAAACGTCCCGTACAAGTTCGGTGAGTTCTCCGTTCCTTATCAAGTAACCTTTTTCAGCATTGAACTGGAAAATCCCTTCCCCGGTATTCACCTGTCCTCCTCTGGACCCTATGAGATATATTCCATCTTTTATTTCTTCAAGCATTTCTTCAAATTTGGTATCTCCATTATCTACAAAGGTATTGCTCATCCTGACAACAGGCATGGAATAACCCTGAGCTCTGGAGTTCCCTGGAGTTCCTCCAAGTTTCGCTGCAGTTTCCCGAGAATGGAGATAGGAATTGAAAATTCCGTTCTTAATTATCTCTGTCCTTCTTGATTGTGCCCCTTCGGCATCAAAAGGATAGTATCCGAAGTCGTGCAGGGTGGGATCATCGATAATCGTAATAATAGGAGATGCAATCTGCTCTCCGATCCTGTTTTCAAGAATAGAATCTCCTTCAAGGACAAGATCAGCCTCGGAGGCGTGCCCAACTGCTTCATGGGCAAAAACGCCAGCTAATTCCTGGTCAAGAATCACAGGCATTTCTCCGCCTTTGGGGGTTTTCGCATTGAGAAGCTCGACTGCGGTATTTCCTGCCTTGCCGGCAAGTTCCAGAACGTTTTCGTTTTCAAAAAGCTCATACCCATACCCAAAACGGCTCTCTCTGCCTGCCTGGTACACGCCATTCTCGGAAGCAACTGCAGAAACTGCAAAACCGACGTTCATAAGCTCATAACCCGACTCAATACCATCGGAACTCCTGTACTCGACTTTAAACTCAGACTCCAGGTACATCACTTTAGTACTGTTGACGCCCTTTACTTTTGCACTGCTTTCTATGCTTTTTAAAAGATCGACTTTTTCCTCAATAGAGACACCCCTCGGGTCAATTCTGATTTCAGGAAGGTCCTTCACCTCAGGAGGATTTATGACCGCAAGTTCGACATCTTCCTTTGGGGTACTGGCATTCATAGAAAAAGCAAGTTTTGAGGCAGCTTTGACACCTTTTTTAAGGTCGATATCCCCTTCTACCGAGGTATAGCCCCAGGAACCTCCACAGAGGGCCCTTATGCCAGCCCCTTTTGTGAAGTTTCTGGAAATCTCCTCAATCTTTCCGTTATCCAGAATAATTGAGGTGGAACTGCCCTCAATTACCCTGCAGTCATAAAATTTAATATCCTGCATAATACCTGTCATGATCAGTTCCTGCACCCAAAAAGATTCTTAGCCTGTACGGTAGCAGGTGAGACCTCAGGAATATCAAAGCTGAGCCTTGTAATACTTCGGAGTTTTTCAATAATTGAGTTCTTTCTCGGGCCCACAAGGCTGTGTTCCATTACCTCAGCAATAGAGGAAACAGGGATAATCTGAATCTTTTCCCGGTATGATTTCTCGATAAGAACATCTGCCTCATTTGCTTTAGGAATAATGACTTTTTTCATGCCGGCTTGGGCCGCAGCCTCAATCTTATAGGTAACTCCGCCTACAGGCAAGACATCGCCCCTGACTGAAAGGGAACCTGTCATTGCTACAGTCTGATCCACAGGAATCTTTTCGATGGCAGATATAACAGCAGTTGCAATTGAAACCGATGCACTATCTCCTTCCACACCTTCGTAAGTTCCTACAAACTGGATATGGACATCATGTCTGGATATGTCCGTACCTGTCATATTCTTAATCACAGCAGATACGTTTTGCACCGCTTCTTTTGCAATCGTCTTGAGTTTACCTGTTGCTATAATTCTTCCTTCGGCTCCGGAAATTGCAGGAGTGACTTCGGATACGATTGGGAGCACAATTCCTGAGTCTCCACCCATGACCGCAAGTCCATTAACCCTGCCCACAGCCGAACCTTTTCTGAGGAAGGATTCGTATGCCTTGCGCTGTTCCAGGTAGCTGTCTGCAAGCTGCTGTTCAATGGACCTTGCAATTCTTTTTGCCGCAAGTACATGCTCTGCGGTTGTTAATTGAGCGCCTTCGGAATGGGCAATGTCCCCTGCCACGCGGACGAGACCGCCAAGGTCACGCAGTTTGAGGGTAAGGTGCCCTTTCCTGCCTGCCCGCCTTCTGGCTTCACGGACCACTTCTTCTACTGCGCCTTCATTGAAGTGAGGGATATGCCCGTCCCTGACAACTTCCTGAGCTACGAAACGGACCATTTTCTTCCGGTTCTCGGGAGTATCTTCCATCGAGTCACGCATGTAGACTTCGTAACCGTAGCCTTTTATTCTCGACCTGAGCGCAGGGTGCATTTTCTGCACGGCATCCAGGTTTCCTGCCGAGACCATAATAAAGTCACAGGGTACAGGCTCGGTTTTGACAAGTGCACCTGAACTTCTCTCAGATTGCCCGGTAATTGGGTACTCCTTCTCCTGGAGCGCAGTCAGCAGACTCTGCTGGGATTCCAGTCTGAGAGTATTGATTTCGTCAATAAAGAGTACGCCTTTGTGGGCCTTGTGGATATCTCCTGCCTCTACCCTGTCGTGGGCAGGAGTCTCAAGCCCGCCTGACTGGAACGGATCGTGTCTTACATCCCCAAGCAGAGCTCCTGCGTGAGCTCCGGTTGCATCAATATAGGGTGCGTGCTCTTTGTCATAATTGGAAACCGCCATTTTTGGGATCATCATTTCTTCTTTAGGCAAAAACTGGCGGGTTAGCATGAGAATCATGATGCCTGCGATAATACCCCAGAGTAATTGACCAACAAAATAAGAGTAGATAATGATGCCCACAACAAAAAGCATCATGAGCATATTTCTGGCCTGGGCTTTCTTCCTGGCCTCCATCTTGTGAGCCATGACAATTTCTCTGCCTTTCCCAGCAGGAACCTCCCTGATTTTAGGATTATTCAGGTCTTCCATGTTAGGATATACAAGGATATCCTTAAGTTCTTCTTTAGGAAGAAGTTCTGCCATTGCTTTTGCAAGCAGGGATTTCCCTGTGCCTGGGGTCCCTATCATCATGATGTGCCGTCTCTGGCTAGCCGCCTTTTTTACTACTTCTACAGCATGCTCCTGACCAAGTACTTGGTCGATAAGAAGTTTGGGTACATCTATATTAGAAGTATTTTCAAACGGGAAGCCGATGTCAACATCTTCATCCATTTCCTGATTGGACTCAGACTCGGCCTTAATTTGACTGGATTCAGGATCAGGCATACCTATGCCAGACTCGTCCCTCTTCTGGTCGGCCGCAGACTTGTCTACGTCTAGGATAGGCTTATCCGTATTTTGAACGGGTTCAGCTATCTTCCCTGAAGACTCGTCTATGTTCTGATTATTATTATACACCATGGTTAGCTCACATATTCGAACGTTATTGAATAGACGTTACTGAACGGTATATATACCTGACGTTTTCGAAAAAGTAACAAACTCAATGATAGAATTATTGGCAAAAAGCGGATATTACAATAACAAGTTGCTAAAGTTACTGTAACCCCATCTATACTTCGGCTAATTATATAAACCTACTCTATATAATATTAACCTACAATTGCATAACCTACAATTGCATATACATTGTATAGAAATCTCTTGTTATATACCATTTGCTAGTTGTGTGTGAATTTGGCTTGGAGATACAATTGGAAAATCAATCCTCAACTTAATAATGTTAAGAAATTTTTGGCTTTTTATGATATTTCCTCTATATATACATTGAGCATTGATTGCTAGTTCAGTGGCTATTCATTCAACATAATTTTCAGCGCAATTTAAGAATGTGTCCTTCCGAGTACTCGTAGCCAGCATCGATAACTATTTAAAAAAACAAGAGGCATTTTCCTCCTATGGCAAGAAGTAAGGTAAAAAGTCTTCTACTTTTGAAGCAAATTCACAGTGCTGTATCCCAGATCAAGAAAGGAAAACTGGATAAAGCCCTTCAAACTCTAAATAAAGCCGAAGACTCAGCAAGGAAAGCAAAATCTACTGATGCCCTTTATTATATTCTTTTTATGCGTGGAGGCATTTTTTACACTGCATCGAGATACGATGAAGCACTCGAGACTTATGAAAAAGCGCTCGATGCAGGTTCAGAACTTCTTAAAGCCGATCCTGAGAATGTCGATTACCAGCACTACATGGGTACAACCCTGAGCAATACAGGAAACCTTCTTAAAAAGAAAGGTGAAAATAAACGAGCTGCCGAGTGTTATGTCCGCGCCCGTGAGGTTTACGTAAATCTCCTGGCAAAAGAGCCTGAAAATGTGGTCTTCCGATCCTACGCCGGCGAGAACCTAAACAATTACGGGGCACTCCTTACAGACATGGGCTCTTACGAAGGAGCATACGAAATCCTTAGGCAAGCAATTGAGCTTTACGAAAAGCTCTTTGAAGAAAGCCCCGACAACCTGGGCTATCAGGCAGAGCTTGCAGTCGCGCTCAGCCAGCTCGGAGACTGCCTAACTCAGCAGAGTCCGGAAAAACACGATGTTGCAAAGTCAAATCTTGAAAAAGCCCTAGCCATGCAGGAGAACATTCTTGCCCAGCAGCCCGAAAATGAGAATATAAAAGCAGCCATTGCTTTAACCAGAGAAAGACTTGAAAAACTGGAAGCACTGGAGAAGGTAGAAAACCGGGAAAATTTGGAAAAACAAGAAAAGGTGGAAAATCCAGATATACCGGTAAATGGAGTAAAATCGGAAAATTCCGAACTTTAAAGGTTATCTTTCGTAAACAGAAGCATGTGCACATAAAGTAAAATCAGCAGGCCTGCAACAATTCCAAAGATGAACTGGAAGGCAAAGTACGAATAAATGATCAGCATGAGTACGAAAAGGGTAATTGCAATATTTGCAAGCCTGATTTTCCTTTTTATTTCCGGGTCGGAAGGAGTTCCGGCTTCTTCTTCATCCAGATCGTATGCAGTGAAGTAACTCTTTTCCTTTTTCATCAGGAAGTAAAGCCTCAGAATGAGAATATCAATAACTATGCCCCAGAAAAGCTGGCCGATATAGAA
Source organism: Methanosarcina sp. UBA293 (assembly GCA_002499445.1). Classification (GTDB taxonomy): domain Archaea; phylum Halobacteriota; class Methanosarcinia; order Methanosarcinales; family Methanosarcinaceae; genus Methanosarcina. Next base: position 27,035 of record DALS01000066.1, on the reverse strand, counting down.
GGAATAAAAGAGAATAGCTGAGAGAAATATACCCACGAGTAAGAGGTATATTTTCTCTCGTTTTTTAATTTCAGGAATCTTTATTCTACTCTTCCTCCTACTTCTATGTCTTCTTCTTCCATTATTTTTCTATCTATATTATTTACCTTTTCGCAGATTTATTTACCTTTTCCCAGATGCCCTCTTTAGAAATCAATAAACTGTAAATTATTAAAAATTATTATTAAAAACATAGTCTAATCTTCAGGAGGCAGGAAGTCGATAGCTTATAAATCTAAATCGTAAATATTTGAATAGTCTTCGTAAACGTTTAAATATTATTTAAATAATAAAATTTGAATTAGAGTGAGTTAAGTCTAATTTTTGGATTTTTACGCTGCAGCTGTAACAAAAAGTGTGATTAAGAGATAGTTTGCTTCTTTTTCTTTGCACACTGAAAGAAGCCGTGCCGGGGAGCGCGTTGACAAGTTCTGCTCAGACGGCCTATTACGGTTGTTGCAAAAAGGCCGCTCTCCTTCGTCGAGCGTGAAAAGCTCCATTAAAGACGCTACTCTCCTGCCACGATCAATAAGTACTCAAAATATCAAAAAAGGTAAAAAGGCTGGCTATTACCTAAAAAAATCTTTAAGTAGCTTAACTTTGAGCCTATCACGAAACTCAAAGTTTGATTTTTGAATTTTTTTCTGGAATAGCCAATTAAGTATCTGACCATGGAAAGTGATCCTGAAAACTTACAATGATTTAAAAATAGAACAAATTTTGGGATATGTTTGTTCTGATTTTAGGATAAGCTCGCTCTGCATTCTTCCGATTTCCAGGTAAAAGCACTCTCAAATATAGGAGAAGAAAGAAGGAAAAAGCGTAATTTACCTGAAAATGTGTTTATAATGAAAAAGGTAAGTTCTGTTTTTATAGGTTATAGAATGAGGTTATTTTTTCAAAGTCCCGACAACAGGATAACCCTTTAAGATTTCAGCCCCATGTGGTGTCTGGTCTATTTTTCCAGTTAGGTCTGTCCCCGCATTACATCCTTTATGAGTGCCATTTTTCCAGACATTTTCATCAGTGACAGCATAAACCTGGCCTTGATAGGCAACATATGCCTTCCTATTTTTGCCGTTGTACTCTGCAAGTTCTTTAAGTGTAAATTCTTTCATCTCAGATTTATTTGTCGCATTTTGCATTTCGGTTGCAGTCTGTCTTTCTGTTGCCTTTTCTCCAGTTGGAGTAACTATTTCAACAGGAGTTACAGCTTGTTCTGGTGTTCGAGTTTCATTTTGAGTAACCGGTTTATTTTCCGTGCATCCTATTGTCAAGAATATGCTGAGTAAAACTATTAATATAATCAGTGCTTTTCTCATGATTTCCCCCATACAAATAAATTGCTTTCTAATGATTCAGTTCCATAAACGGAAAAGAAATTCTTCGAATTTCTGAGATTTAATACAAGTAGATTTTAAGGTTTAAGATATCGTTTTATTCGTAGAGCTTATGAGCTCAAGGCATAAAAATAAAGTACAGTAAGCATTAAATGATACTATTATTCAATTCGAACTTCCTGTAAAATATATGAATCATCCTGATAAAGATATGAATTCTGTCCAGTTGTAGAATTAATTTAATTTCAGTTTTAATTTTAAGACACGTTCATAATTGGAATAAAAATTGGTTTTGAGATAGGCTCTTTAAGTAAACAGATCGAAAATATTCCCCAGCATGCTGCTGTCGGCCTGGTAGAATTCGGTGTACTTACAGCGCTTGCAAGTGACGTGGGTGAATTTCTTGTTCTGGACATCGAGAAGTTTACTCAGAAAGCCGCCTGTGGTGCGGATCTCCCCGGTCTCATAAGAAGTATTACCGCATTTGGGACACACGAAGTTAACCTTTTTGCTCATTTTCTAACCTCGTTATTTTCTAATCTCGTTTTTCTGGTTTCACAGGAAATTGTCAGTTTGTCTTGAAGTAGCTTCACTTTATCAATATTTAATATTATTGTATAAATAGAGGAAAGAGCTATTAAAATAAAAGATAATTACTGTGTAAGAGTATGAAAATAAAAGCTATGATTACAATCGCCCTATTAATCTCAGCTACCCTGATGGCTGCAAAGGTATCCCCGGGAATTAATAATGACCAGTTCAGGGAAGGGAAGTATATTCACCTTGACCACATGGAAATCGCACTCATTAAAACTGATGCCAAGATAAGCATTGAGTACCATCTAAGTCCTTTTGCCCAGGCTTACATATTTCTTTTTGGGAGCAAACATCTGGAGCCAAAGATAAAGGAGATTTTTTCAAATTTTGAAAACGTAGAAGTCCAGAAGATAGGAATGACCAGTGCCTCAATTTATGTGAAAGGTATTTCCAGGCTAAGCGATGGATATTATCTGCACGAGTCTCGTAAATTGGATATATCGCCTGATGTTCTTACTATCATTTACCCAGAAGGTGTTAGGAGAAATACCGAGCACGCAAAGGCTACTCCAAATACCGTTCTATATGTAACATAAAACATGGCGTAATTATTATTATTATTATTATTATTATTATTATTATTATTATTATTAAACCTAAAATGCGACGTAATTTTAATTTTTAATTTTGCCAATCCCGTTTTATGATGTTCCTTTTTCAATCAGTTTGTCTGTTTCCATTTCATATTTCACCTTTTTACTGTCAATTCACTTCTTCCATTTTCATAGTTGCATTCTCAGGAGGGACAGTTCTTCCTTTCCAAAGGAATGAGTTTCCCCATTGAGACATTAACACAGAAATATAACACAAAAAGGCAACTTTATTCACATTTTAGGAATATATATTAAATAAGAAACCCAACTTTCTTTGATAGCGATGGGAAGATTCAAACTGAAATGTCTGAAATGCGGAAGAGAGTACGGCCAGGAATTCAGGCTCAACTGCGAGAACGATGACGCCTTTATACGGGCAGAGTACTTCGAAAAGAAGCTTGAACTAAGAAGCCAGCCAGGTATCGGAAAATTTCATTCCTGGCTCCCGGTTCAGAAAGAGCTTACTACGAATGCAGGGCCCATAACTTACAAAAGCGAAGCTCTTGCCAGAGAACTAGGGCTTTCAAACCTTTATATAGGATTTAGCGGGTACTGGCCCGAAAAGGAGGCTTTTACCAAAACCTGCAGTTTTAAAGAGCTAGAAGCCCACCCAACCATGCAGCTCCTGAAAGAGACTGGAGGAAAAGCAATAGTCCTTGCCTCTGCCGGAAACACAGGCCGGGCCTTTGCGCACGTTTCGGCTTTGACAGGAATTGATGTCTATATAGTGGTACCGGATTCCGGAATTTCAAAGCTGTGGTTGCCCGAAGAGCCGACCGAATCCATTCATCTTATAAGCATGAGCCCTGGAAATGATTATACTGATGCTATTAATCTCGCAGGCAGGATTGCAAAGCTGCCTGGTATGGTCTCAGAAGGGGGAGCGAGAAATGTCGCCAGAAGAGACGGGATGGGCACTGTAATGCTGGACGCAGCCATAACCATAGGAAAGCTTCCTGATCATTATTTCCAGGCTGTTGGAAGCGGCACTGGGGGAATTTCAGCCTGGGAAGCTGCAATACGTCTCAGGGCTGATGGGCGATTCGGACAAAAACTTCCGAAACTTCAGCTTGCCCAGAACTTTCCTTTTGTTCCCATGTACAACGCCTGGCAAGAAAAAAGGAGAGAAATTATTCCCGAGCTTGACATGAAGGATGCAAAGAAACAGATCGAGGAGACTTACGCTACTGTACTTACCAATCGGGCTCCCCCATACGGGGTTACAGGCGGGCTCTATGATGCACTTGTTGACACTGATGGAATAATGTACGCAATTACGAAAGAAGAAGCCCTTGAGGCAAAAGCTCTTTTTGAGTCTCTGGAAGGAATCGATATCCTGTCCCCCTCAGCAGTTGCAGCTGCTTCCCTGTTAAAAGCCGTAGAAACCGGAAAGGTCTCGAAGGACGAAACTATTCTCCTGAATATTGCAGGCGGCGGATACAAACGCCTGAAAGAGGATCTAACACCTTTCCAGATTTCGCCGGTAGCTACTGCTAAAAACCCTGACGTGCCCCTGGAGGAACTGAACATCTGAGTTCAGAGAAAACAAAATTTGGAAAAGATCGAATTTTGAAAGAAACCTGAACCTGAATGAATTTGATTTTGAAAGAAATCTGAATCTGAAAAAGATTTGAATTCGGAAAATTACAGAATAAATGAAAGAAAAATGGAGAGATATTTCTGTGGCAAATCCTGAAGAGGAAGTTATAACGATCATGAAAAAAACAGGTATTGACCTTGCTGCAACTCTGCCCTGTGATAGGATCAAGAACCTGCTTCCCCTAGTTTCGGAGAGTTTTCCTGAAATCCGTTTAACAAGAGAAGAAAACGGTGTGGGCATTTGTGCAGGCTTTTACCTTGCTGGAGGAAAGCCAATAATGCTTATCCAGAGTACAGGGCTTGGGAATATGATTAACGCTCTGGAATCCTTAAATGTAATATGCAGGATTCCCTTACCTGTCCTGGCAAGTTGGCGTGGGGTTTACGGAGAAGGCATAGAAGCACAAGTTCCCCTTGGCGCCCACCTGCCGACAATTCTTGAAGGGGCAGGGCTGAAATATACAATAATCGATGAAGCTGAAAAACTTCCTCTGCTCGAAAACGTGATTAGAGACGCTTTTGAGAATTTAAGACCACATATAGCCTTAATCTCCCCGAAGGTCTGGGAATTCTCGGATTGTTGTGCCTGGGAAGCTGTGGAACTGCCAGAAAAACCGGAGGTTATGGAAAGAATATGCAAGTTTAATATAATAAACGAAACCCTCAAGCCAGTAATGCTTAGGAACGATGCAATTTGCGCGATTACCTCTCAACTTGATGACGAAATTACGGTAACAAATCTGGGAGTTCCCTGCAAGGAACTTTATGCCTGCAGAGACAGAGAGCTCAATTTTTATATGTTTGGCTCAATGGGGCTCGTCTCGTCAATAGGTCTTGGTCTTGCGCTTCGAACCGAGAAGACAGTCGTAACCTTTGACGGGGATGGCAGTTTGCTCATGAATCCTAACGCCCTTCTTGAAATTGCAAAAGAAGCCCCGAAAAACCTGATAATTATCTGCCTTGACAACGGTGCCTACGGCTCCACAGGCTCTCAGGAAACCTGTGCCCTCCGTTATATCGATCTGGAAATTTTTGCAACCGCCTGCGGAATTCAGAATACGGCTAAAGTAAACAACACAGAGGGATTAAGAGAAGCCTTCAGGAAATTTCGGGCCCTGCACGAACTTTCCTTTATTCATGTAATCCTGAAACCAGGGAATACAAAAGCTCCCAATATCCCCCTTAGCCCTGAAGAGGTTACAAAACGTTTTAAAAACGCTTTAACAGCCTGAAAATTTCCCTTCAAGTATTTTTAGTCTTACTCTCTCCAACTTATTTTTTCTACAGGCTCAGTAAGCCTGAACCTTCCTGTGAGAATTTTTTCTTTGAGTTCTTTAGCCGCTAGAATTGCCCTTGCACGATCAGACTGACGCAATGTTATCTTAATATTCCTGAGGCAGCCTCCGGTTGTGCACCTGACAGAACCCAGGTTTGCATTGAACGCTTCACCCCTGCATCTTGAAATGCAGAGCCCGCAGTTAAAGCAAAATTCCAGACTGTGTACAGCTCCAGTTTCTCCCTGACTTACTGCACCCATTGGACAGGCTTCGATTACACGGCAATCTCTACAATTAAGGCATTTTCCGGGCTCGTATTTAACATTCAAGTCCACATTATCCCAGACGTCCCCGTATGAGATCTCACAGAGTGGGATTCGTCCTGCAAGGTTTACAAGCTTAAGCGGGATTTCCTTATCTAGCTTGAGGATGTTTTCCAGCATTCCTTCATGAAGAATTGGAATCGGGACAGCCCAGGTATTGATGATTTCAGGGTCGGCAGAGGTTTTGAAGCCCCCCATGTATTCAGGGGTCATGTCATGCATATCCGCAAAGCCAGTCAGGTTAGGATTATCCGGAGCGCTTCGAGTGCCAACACCTGTGACAAAACCATCTGCTCCGTTGAGAAGGACTCTTGTCCCGATCCCTATAGTCTCAAGCTTGGGATCATTTTCAATTGGGTTTAACTCACCGCAACCGCAAAAAGTCATCTCTTTAAATTCACCTTCAAATGGTAGGGCATGAAAGATAGTCTTAATAGGCTCTTTTCCGGGGTTTACGAACGCCCGGTAATTTTTGAAGGCATGTCTTGTTGCATGGAGTTTTGCATAAGGGATATCAGATAGCTTTGTTTCCACAGAGAAATGACTACCTTCACTCGTAGTTACATCAACTTTAACGGGCTTCCCTTCTACCAGCTCCCTAAACAGGTGCCCGCCTCCGTATCTTGGATCACACTTACTGTGAGCTGTTCCGAGTATTATGAGGTCCAGGATTCCAAGCCTTTCGTTTGGACAGGGGCCTACAACTGCAGGCACGCTATTCAGCAGGACTTCAGACGCCTTAACAAAAGAGTCAGGCTCTGAAACTCTGAAAGAAAATACGGCATAAGTTCCGCTCATAATGCCGCGAGTTGCGGTAGTCACAACATCCACATCTTCAAACCTTATTTCCTCACCTGCCCGAACTCTTGCGCTGATTTCTGTAGCTGTAAGAACCACGGCATCTCCGGCATCAATTTTATCCTGAATTTCTGGGATTGTCCGGCACATCCCTGTATTATCGAATGCTCCGTTCATGTTACCTCAAACCGATATTGAGTTCATCCTATTTTAGAGGCATGTTCTTTCTATTATAGTGGACCCATGACAGATAACAGAAAAGTAGAGAAAAAACGTTTAAGAAATTAGAACAAGAAAAACTTTCGAGCAAGGTTTGAAAATTCAAGCAGTAATAAAAATCGCTAACCAAGATACAGAGTTCTTTATCTTTTTAAGGCAAATTCAAAAAAAGAACATTCAGACCACCCAAAACTTATATAAATGATGATGTGTACTATGGAGTTGCACTTTGATGTAAAAAACGGAAACGATAAACTATTGGGCTCGTGGTCTAGACGGTTATGACGTCGCCTTGACATGGCGGAGGTCCTGAGTTCGAATCTCAGCGGGCCCATTAAAATTTTCCGGAGATTTTTCCGGAAAGGAAAAATGAATACCTATCAGTGATGGCTGGTAGATTCTACTTGCTTGCCCAGGTAGCTCAGTGGGAGAGCGCTGCCCTGAAGAGGCAGTTGTCCCCGGTTCGAATCCGGGTCTGGGCACCAAAAAGACAAAGAACATCAGTAGTGTAGCGGTCATCACCGGGCGTTGCCAACGCTCGAACCCGGGTTCGAATCCCGGCTGATGTATTATAAACTTTTTTAAATTAATTTCTGATAGACGTTTTCCTTATGTAAAGGATAACTATTGGGCTCGTGGTCTAGACGGTTATGACGTCGCCTTGACATGGCGGAGGTCCTGAGTTCGAATCTCAGCGGGCCCATTAAAATTTTCCGGAGATTTTTCCGGAAAGGAAAAACAAATACCTACCAGTCATGGCTGGTAGATTCTACCTGCTTGCCCAGGTAGCTCAGTGGGAGAGCGCTGCCCTGAAGAGGCAGTTGTCCCCGGTTCGAATCCGGGTCTGGGCACCAAAAAGACAAAGAACATCAGTAGTGTAGCGGTCATCACCGGGCGTTGCCAACGCTCGAACCCGGGTTCGAATCCCGGCTGATGTATTATAAACTTTTTAAATAAGATATAACTTTTTAAAAATAACTAATAAATTTACAAATCAACCTACAAATAAGACTGCATTTAAGGATCAGTCAAGTCTTTTCAGTTTTTCCCTATTTTCCTTTTTTCCCTTAGTTTCTAGTTCCTTTTTCCCTTAGTTCCTTAGTTCCTTATTTCCTAGCCTTTCTCCTTTAATTATTCTCTATAAACTGGTCCAATAAAACTTTAACTTACAAATAAAGTAATCTATCTTATTTTTAAGAATGCAACTTTAAGTTCCACTTATCAAATTAGATAATATATGATTCAATGTTAACCTATGTTTAAGATTAATATTTAGAATGAGCAACTGCAGTTGAAGCAGAAAATCAGATAGGTTAACCTAATCATTGTTAACCAAAAAATTAATTAAAACATAAAATCATTATAATTATTGGATATACATCTCGAGAAGACAGAGAGACAAGTCTGCTTAAAGAGATCTATACCAACTATGTTGCAAACCTGAAAAATCGTAAGGAGATCTGAGAATGGCAGGAAAGTTCCAGAAAAGAAATGCAGAAAGAAAAGGTGTTAGAAAAGAATATGAACTGGAGCAGAAGTTAATAAAAGAAATCGTAAACGAAATTCAGGTAAGCGGCGGTGGATCTATAGAGTGAGTAGAAAAGTACACATAACAATCCAGGCTGGAAAGATTTCTGAGCAGACCGTAGAAATAGCTAAGGACGCTACCTACGAAGACCTGCTTAATACTTTGAACATAAATCAGGAAACAGTACTTGTATTAAATGGAGGGAATGCTGTTCCCCTTGATGGGGCAGTCAATTCTGATAAGCTTACAATCCTCAAAGTTGTTACAGGAGGCTGACTGCCAGTAAAAAGCATACCCCTTCCTTTTATTACAACTCTTTTTCCCCCTTTTTAAAGTCTCTACTAGTGTTTTTGTTATTGAGAAAATTTCTTTGCGTTCAAGCACTTTTTTGAATTGCTTTACACTTTTACACTTTTAGAGGTAATTCTCTCCCGAGTATAGTAAACTATTAAAAGGCTTATCCACAAACTTTTCAAAAAACGCTTGCTCACAAACTTTTTCAAAAAACGCTTGCTCACAAACTTTTTCAAAAAAAGTTTGATCAAAAACGGCTTGGCAGCAGCGTGATCAACCGGCGCAACGGTTGAGGCTCAGCGGTTGAGCTCTTCAATGAATAAGATGATTGAATGAGATGATTGAATGCGCAGAAAAAAGTCCATGTGGATAAAAAGCAGAAACAAAAATGATGAGAAGGTTTATTTCCATAATGGTCGAATTCCAGAAAGGATTTCAACCATCATGGGGCAAATCCTGTTTAAGGGCTTTTTTACTTTGAGGGAGTTAAAGGCACCTTTTTGCTCATGACCTTTAGCTTTTTAATAGCTGAGATAGTTGCCTGAGATTCTTTGTAAATTTTGTCTTCGTAATAACTTATAATCTCATCAACAGGCGCTGCAAGAGCATAAATCTTTATTGGGCGCCCTTTACCAGGTTTTTTTTCTGAACGAACACTGACCCAGGACTGGTTGCGCATCAGCCTCATTGCAAGACTAACTTCAGGTTGTCTTAATCCGGTACTAATTTCAATTTCACGAGATGATGCCTCGTCAACATTCATAAGATATGCCATGGTTGTAGCGACATTTCTGGACATCCCGAGGTTCCTTAACGTTTCAATAAAAATATGATCGTTTTCGTCCAGAATTTTTACTTCAAAGTCTTTCATGATAACCCCTTCGTATTTGTAGTTTAATAGATAGTTAGTCAGTTAAAGACAAATCAGACAATTATTTTTAGGTTTTTTAAAGAATATTTTTAATTATCTTTCAAAACTGACAACAATTGCCAAATATACACATCATAGATATATTTATACAGTATAATATATATATTTGGAATTCTAAAGACGATAAAAAACGTTTTTACATAATATAGCGGATTATTCCATTTTAAATCCAATAACTGGTCATTAAAACAAGTATTATATGTTTATAACCAATTACCGGAGCCCCGTTTTATAAGATTAATGGGAGAACTTGTACAGATTTAACAATTAAACTTACATACGTATATAATTAGAAGGTTATTCATCTCCAACAATTAATAATGTACTCATACTATTTAAAGTTGTATATATTAAAAGGGAGTTGAAAAACTTTCAATCACGCTTGACATGGGCTACTTTAGGGGGAAATTTAATTATACAAAACATAATAATATCCGGATCCGGATAAAAAACATCAAATATCATAGCAAAAATATTATAATTCAACTGATCAAAAATTTGAGTTCCAATTTCAGAGAATAAGAGAACTAGATAATAAGAACTAGATAATAAGAACTAGATAATATATTCAAAACTAATATTTCAAAAACTGAATACATTTCTTATATATATTGATTTCTCATTAACAATATTTCTTGTTTCAATTTTCTTGATAGCTACTTTTGATTATATCTGTTGTAAAAAACTCCCCAGGTAGAGGTATTAAAAAAATAGAGAGAACTACAAACTAAGATTAAAGCTTATAAAATAAATACAATTAAATAGGGTCAATTGTTACATAAGCCAATTAATTTAGCACATTAAATCCTTATTCAACTGACTATAAAAATATTCACTTAGACTTATTATTAGACTATATGAAATGTTTATTAAATCTATTATTTAAGTTGTATATATTAAAAAGGAGTTGAAAGTAAGGGATAACATCGACACTAGTTATTGGCGCACCCTGTGGATAAATACACAAAAAGACAAAGAGCACAGCGATATCCAGAAAGTAAAGTTCATCCTCAAGAAAAACAAAACTTACATGTAGAGTTGATATCACGATCGAACTTATAATTAAAGCATTCTGGCTGATGATTCCCGCATACCTTCCCAACCCTTTTGCAGCTGTTTTCGGTGGCGGAAAGCCAATTGATGGAGGCAGAACTCTAAAAGATGGAAAAAGGATCATAGGAGATGGGAAAACCTACAGAGGGTTCTTTTCAGGTGTTTTTTTTGGAGTGCTTGCAGGTGGTATCCAGATCTGGCTTAGCTCCAGGGGATTTGAAATTCTTGGAATAGAGATGCCTGCTTTTGGCCCGAGCTATATTGAGGCTTTCAAAGTTGTCCTTGCCCTTGCCTGCGGCTCGCTTTTTGGAGATATGTTCAAAAGCTTCTTCAAGCGCAGAATGGGGCTGAAAAGAGGAGCTCCACTGCCCCTTGTAGACCAGCTGGACTTTGTAATCGGAGCCTGGGTTTTTGCATACCTTACAGCCCCGGAATGGTTCACGAGTAATTTTACATCCTCAATAATGATAACTATCCTTATAACAACGCCTCTACTACATCTTACAACAAACATAATAGGATACTTCACAGGCGTAAAGAAAGAACCGTGGTAAGTTTACGGAAGTCAAAAGGCTTTTAATACAAACATTTTCAAACAAACATTTTCAAAAGAGTTTGGCCAAAAATTTAAGTTGTATTAAGCCTGGGGGTATAAAGGCCTGGGAGTATAAGATCCTTAAAAAATATAAGATTTGACACATTCACCCGGCACATTTAATAGAAAATAACTAATAAGGCTGCAAACCGGTGAGATCATGAACAAATCGGAAACCGAAAAAGAATTAGAAATACAAAAACAGGAACTGATCGCAGCCCTCAAAGCCTGCGGAGCTATCCGCTATGGGGACTTCACACTTGCCTCAGGAAAGAAGAGCAAGTATTATATAGACATCAAAAAAGCCAGTACTGACCCTAAAACTCTTAAACTTATAGCACGGCAGGCAGCATTCAGAATTAAGCAAATGGATGTGAACATAATAGCAGGAGTCGAACTTGGCGGTGTACCACTGGCTACTGCAGTTTCGATGGAAACCGAACTCCCTCTACTTATTGTTCGGAAAGCTGTAAAAGACTACGGCACAAAGAGCAGATTTGTTGGAGATATCAAACCGGAAGACAGGCTTGTAATGCTCGAAGACGTAACGACAAGTGGAGGCTCAGTCAGAGACGCAGTTGAAGTTGTCAGAGAAACCGGAGCAAATGTCAAATACGTAATCTGTGTCGTGGACAGGGAAGAAGGAGCAATAGAAAACTTAAAAGAGATAGGTGTGGAACTTGTTCCTCTTGTGAGTGCAAGTGATCTGTTGAGATAATTAGACAACTTCGTGAATTTGTTGTATATTTGAAGTCAAGTTTTTGGGTATTAATGAGGAAAACTGATTTTACGATATGGAATTTTCTACCCAAGAACTTTTGAGATTTGTGATTTTATAGATAAATCAATACACTGTAGGCTCTGTAGAAAACCTATCTACATCAGATGAAAGAGGCTGAAAAAAGATAAGTATATTCAGATCTGGTTGCTCAGTTCAAATTTATGGAAATCCATCATTTCAGAGGATTTCTATAGAGCCACACTGTCTAAGTTGAAATATTTATAGGATTTACTCACTTGAATTACAAAATCAAGCACAATAAGCATTTTCAACCGTGTAAGTCTTAATTTATAACCTGTATTCGGCAGGTCGATATTAAATTTTGAGTATTTTTAATGGTAGCGTTTTTTGAATATTGTGTTAATATTTATTTGGTTGGAAACTGGTTAACATATGGCTCAAAACTCAAGACATATATAAACAATGACCCACTTTTGCAATAATGTTTAGTGTAAGGAATAATGTTTTCTCCAGCAAAAACGCTATCAGCAAAAATACTACGAAAAAAACAAGTTACCTGCCGAAAGTAGGTTATGACTTTATTTTAAAATAGTTTTTATATTTATTAGGTAAAAATAGAAATTATTATGAAGAAGTATTATGAGAATACCTCTTCATGGCGCAAGCTTGGATGACTGATGGATCATATATCAGAAAAATTGGAGACTGGGACGATAAAACCTTTGTCTCAAACTTTTCGATCGAGAGTTTTCTAGATACAGAAAGAGATGCAAAATATTTCGTAATCGCTACCAAAGGTTTTGGTAAAACTTTTCTTATAAGGTACAAGAGGATTTTATATCAAAGAATGTACAAAGATTGGAATTTTATTCCAGAGGACTCATTAGTAGATAAATCTACGCCAAGTATAGATTTTAAAAACAAAAAAAACTTATTTAAAAAGGAAGAAACTTGGAGAGATATATGGTTATTGTCAATACTTCTTTCCACTTTAAAAAATATGAGGAAATATCCTAATCCATCTAACAGTGAGGAAATAAGTGAAATTGACAGTTTAAGCATAGTTTCCAGATTGTTACAAGGACACGAAGAAATTCCAGTGGATTACTTGGCAACTATCATTAATAAGTATCATGAAGATTTATCCCCACTTAAAGAGGAACTAAATAACTTACTTGCCGTTATAAGGGGGAGAAAAATAAGTACTACAATAATTTTTATAGATGGCGTTGACGAAATTTTTAAACCACCTGAAAAATACAAATACAAATACAGCAAAACCGGTGTACGATCCAATGATATTTGGTATTTCTCTCAAATAGGCCTTATGAAAGCCGTTAGAACTTTGTCAGATATTAATATACACATAAAAATATTTTCAAGTATTCGAAAAGAAGCATACCTAAAGATGAAAGAAAGTGACGAAATGTCTCTACAACTAAAGGGTAATGTCCTCGATTTAAAATATTCCAAAAAAGAATTAGAGGATATGTTCATAAAAAATATAAAAGTCACGGATTCACATAGTCTTTTTGATCCTGAGCTTTTAGATAGCGACCCGATACATTCTTTTTTGGGTTTAAAAACTATTACACATTCTCGAACAGGTGAAACAGAAGACATATTTGATTATATTCATCGGCACACGCTCAAAAGACCTAGAGACATCATGAGCATGGGGTATGAATTAAGTCAATTATCAGATAAAAACGAAGAAAATATAGCAAGAGCTATAGAAGACGTAGCACGATATATTGCATCGCAATATATTACAGAAGTACGCCCGCATATAGATTTTTCCAAAGATGAATTTGACAAGTTATTTGATCTAATAAACACCAGAATAATCTATAAAAAGGATTTAAAGAAAATATGTAGTAAATTTAATTCACAAGTTTCTTGTGAAGCTAAAAGATGTAGTGATTGTGAAAAAATACATGTTTTTGGCAATTTGTACAAAATTGGATTATTGGGTGTTATAGAAAAAGATAATATTATAGATAAATATCTTCAAAAGTTTGTACAACTTGGAGAAATGACATTTGACAACCCAAAGTGCGTACTGCCACAATCAGAGTTCTATTTTATCCATCCTATATTAACAACATATATTTCAAAAAATGAGTCAACAGAATCCCAGCTTGACAAAATTATGATAATTGGAGATGGAAATTCATGCGACCTTAAGGTTATGCAAGATTATTTCGAAATACATAAAAAGCCAGAAAATAACATCCACACTTTACTAATACCTGTCCTAAAATCTGTCCTCTGAGTAATCCTCAGATTCAATATGTTAAGGCTTCTGATTGTGAAAAAGAAGTTATAAAGATTGCAGCTGTACAACTTAATTTTGTATTGTCTGAAAATAGTTTTCCACCACAGATTATTGATGAAGACAAATCAAAGAAAAAAGTTCTAAATGCTTTAAAAATAGCGCGTGAATTACGGGCTGATATTGTTTGCCTACCGGAACTTTGTGTCTGTAAAGATTGGATTCCAGAAATCAAGAGTATCTGTCAGGATATGGTAGTAATACCCGGAAGCTACTACGATGAGAAAAAGCATAACATTTGTAAACCGCTGCTTGATTCAGATACCGATATTCCTCCTCAAATGAAGATAAAACCTTCTCCCATTGAAGATGGGATTATTGAACAAAAGATGGTACCGGGAAATAGATTATATATTTATGACACTAGAGTTGGAAAATTTTCCGTACTCATTTGTAGGGATTTCATTAACTTGAGTGACCGCCTTCGGGGTATTATAGATCTTATCTTCGTTCCTTCCTACAATAAAAAAACAGAAAGGTTCCATACCAATGCACAGAATCACATTGATAATAGCCATTCGTATATCATTATATCAAACACGTCTATTTATGGGGGCACTTCAGTCTTCGGAATAATTCGAGACGAGCATATTAATGATCTTGTGAAAGCAGGCTACAAAGCTGAAGGAGATAGTAAATACAAATTATGTGAACTGAAAAAAGGAGAAGAAGGACTGATTATTGGAGATTTTAATCTCACTTGTAAGTCACTTCTGTCGCCGACCCCAGCAGACCCGAAAGAAGATATAAAACCTGTTTCAAATCTAAAAAGGAAAATAATTAAGTTTTGATTCATTTGTATTCGGTTAAGAAATCTGTTAACATTAAAATTCTCAACCATTAGAAGTTTACAGAAATGGCAACAAAAATAACACATATTAATATATCGTATCTTAACCGAATACAAATAAATATTGATTAGACTGAGTATTTTCCAAAATGACGTAAAAAGTTTAAAAACAAAAAACAGATTAAGACTGCTTATTTTGTAAAAAATTCATCTGATGCCTCTAGAATAACACTACAAGGTGCCACAAAAGCCTGATTTTCAGTGAATACTGAACTAATATTTTAGCTTTTCTGTATTCTACTCTAGTAATATCATTTTAAAATTAGAAATATTGTAAAAGAATGAAAGTTTAGATCTCTGAGGAATGTTAAACTATATGGATTTTTATCAGAATGTTAAGTTTGAAGCTTGACAATGAGAAGATATTTATCGGAAGAAATAGAGAACTAGGAAGTCCTTCAGCACAATCCAGATAAAAAGCATTATCAATAAAAACAGATAGCTGCATAAAGCAATATTAAGAGGTTTTGAGGACTGAAAATTCATTACCTTTTCTTATCTCATCCCATTATCCATACATATTAAAACCAGACTTAAATAAAGTAATCTTTTTAAAAATCAGGAGAATAAAAATGAAAATTTTGCTTATCGGCGGAGGCGGAAGGGAACATGCAATCGCCGAAGGAATCAAGAAAAGCAAGCATAACCCCTCCCTTTATGCGTTAATGGCGAAAAAAAATCCCGGAATTGCCACTCTCTGCGAGGATTTTCTCCTTGAGAAGGAAACCGAAACTGAAAAAGTTGTCGAGTATGCAAAAGCCAGAAATATCGAAATGGTTTTTGTGGGCCCAGAAGCCCCTCTTGCAGCAGGAGTTGCAGATGCCCTCTGGGAAGCCGGAATTCCGGTTGTAGGGCCTAAAAAAGCCTGTGCAATTATAGAATTTGACAAAGCCTGGGCAAGAAATTTTATGAAAAAGTATGGAATCGAAGGCTGTCCTGAGTATGAAGTATTCACAGAGGAAAAGTCTGCACACGCTTTTATAGAAAAACTGGGAGATGTGGCAGTCAAACCCTCAGGCCTGACAGGAGGCAAAGGCGTAAAAGTTATGGGAGACCAGCTCCCTGACCTCGAAGCTGCCCAAGCCTATACAAGTGAGCTTCTTGAAAAAGGGGCTGTAGTTATCGAAGAGCGCTTCATAGGAGAAGAGTTCACACTTCAAGCTTTTGTGGATGGGAAAAACCTTGTATTCTTCCCTGCAGTACAGGACCACAAACGAGCCTATGAAGAAGATCTTGGACCCAATACAGGCGGTATGGGTTCATACACCGACGCTGGGGAAATCCTTCCTTTTATGCTCCCTGAAGACCTTGAAAAGGCAAAGAAGATTATGCAGGATACCGTAAAGGCACTCTGTGAGGAAACCGGAACAGGATATCAGGGCATTCTCTATGGACAGTTCATCCTTACAGCGAACGGTCCCAAGGTAGTGGAATTCAATTCCAGATTCGGCGACCCCGAAGCCATGAACGTGATTCCCCTCATTGAAACAGACTTTGTGGAAATTATGACTGCAGTAGTTAAAGGGACCCTTGGAAACCTGCCTGTGAGCTTTAGCAAGAAAGCGACTGTGTGTAAATATGCAGTTCCTACCGGCTACCCCGATGAGCCTGAAAAGGATAGTGAGGTAATTGTAGGGAATATAGGAGAAGCTTCCATTTATTATGCCAGTGTCTACGAAAAAGAAGGGAAAGTTTACACAACCGGTTCCCGTTCCATTGCGGTCGTCGGGGTTGCGGAAACTATAGAAGCAGCCGAAAAAATTGCCCAGAATGCTCTTGAAAATCTTCAGGGCAAGCTGTTTTTCAGGAAAGACATTGGAACTGCAGCTCTTATCCAGAAGAGAATCGACCATATGAAAGAAATAAGAGGCTGACTGTCTTAATTGTCCTTCAAAATATGGTATACAAATAGTACTACAGAGTAACATATTGTTTGAAATCAGCCAGAATGAAGTGAATTTAGCCAATAAAGTCGGGGTTGAAGCGATGAAGAAGGATGTACTTTCCATAACTGACCTGTCCAGAGAGGAGATCTATGAACTCCTCAAATCGGCTGTAGACCTGAAAGAAAAGCGCAAGGCAGAAGAACCTACAGAGTTCCTGAAGAATAAAAGTCTAGGGATGATTTTCGAGAAAGCTTCCACAAGGACAAGAGTATCTTTTGAGGTCGCAATGACCGATTTTGGAGGACATGCCCTTTACCTGAACTCCAACGATATCCAGATAGGTAGAGGCGAGACTATTGAGGACACTGCTAAAATCCTCTCAGGTTATCTTCACGGACTCATGGCTAGAGTTATGAGCCACGAGACTGTATTAAAATTAGCCGAGTACTCAACTATACCCGTAATCAATGCGCTTTCAGACCAGGAGCACCCCTGTCAGATTCTGGGTGACTTCATGACGATCCTGGAGTACAAGCAAAAGTTTGAAGGCTTAAAATTTGTCTGGATAGGAGATGGAAACAACGTCTGTAATTCGGCCCTACTCGGTTCGGCTATTATGGGAATGGAATTTGCCATTGCCTGTCCAAAAGGATACGAGCCAAAAGCCGAGTATCTTGAAAAGGCAAAAGCCCTGGGAGGCAAGTTCACAGTTACGGATGATCCAAAAGTTGCTGCAAAAGACGCAGATATCATTTATACGGATGTCTGGGTTTCCATGGGCGACGAAGCCGAACAGGAAAAACGCCTGAAGGATTTTGCTAGATATCAGGTCAATACTGAACTCCTTGGAGCTGCAAAGCCAGATGTAATAGTTATGCATTGCCTGCCAGCCCGAAGAGGTCTTGAAATTACGGATGAAGTTATGGACGGACCGAACTCTGTAATTTTTGATGAAGCCGAAAACCGCCTGCATGCACAAAAAGCTCTTATCCTGAAATTGATGAGATGAAAATTTCATCAATTCCAGCCATTTATAGGTTATAAAAACTCATAGATTTTTTGGGTTCTCTTTTTCAGATTAAGTGTAAAGAGAAAGGAAATTTTAAAAAAGTTCTGGCAAATTTAGTCCTCCGAATAGGCTTTCAAGGAAAAAGTATAAGAACAAAGAGCACTACTATTGCTGCTGCAACATAAGCTATATCGTGCGAGGGTTGCCCAGCCAGGTCAAAGGCGATAGGTTCAGGGCCTATTCTCGTAGGAGTTCGTGCGTTCGAATCGCACCCCTCGCACTAAACTTTTTTTAGCTTTTTTTGCATAAATTATCTAATTCTTACGTTTCTTTTGAGCCGCGACAAGGTGTCATTTTAAAGGTGACAGACTTAAGATCTGGCATCGAAGGATTTTGTAGGTTCGAATCCCGCCCCTTGAGCTATTTTTTACATCTAACTTTGGACTTTTGTGCTTGGAAAGAACCTATAAACTGCCCGAAGGAGTTAGGACCACGTCCTACATCCATGGTTGCTGTAACCTTGTTTGTTGATGTGTCAATTACAGAAACATTGTTGCTGCCTGAGTTAGTCACATATGCCTTTTTTCCATCCGGTGTGACTGCAACTCCGCTAGGAGCGTTTCCTGCAGGAATTGTGGCTGTAACCTTGTTGGTAGCTGTATCAATTACAGAGATAGTGTTGCTAAGGCCGTTAGTCACATATACCCTCTTTCCATCTGGTGTGACAGCAACTTCAGAAGGAAATTCACCTACAAGTACTGTGGCTGTAACCTGGTTTTTTACTGCGTCAATTACATAGATATATCCGTTATTGCTTCCTTCGTCGCACGCCACATATACCCTTTTCCCATCCGGACTTATTGCAACTCCGCGAGGATTGTTTCCTACAGGAATCGTAGCTATAACGGTGTTTGTTGCTGTGTCAATTACAGAGACAGTTTTATCATCGATATTAGTTACATAAACCTTTTTCCCGTCCAGTGTAACAGCAACTCCAAAAGGAACTTCACCTACAAGTACTGTGGCTTCAACCTCGTTGGTAGACATGTCTATAATGAGGATCGTATTGTTGCTGGGATTTTCTAAATCGGGGTGTGGCACATATACCCTTTTCCCATCCGGACTTATTGCAACTCCACGAAGAGCGTTTCCTACAGGAATTGTGGCTGTAACCTTGTTTTTTGTTGCGTCAATTACAGATATAGTCCCACCAAAAGAGTTAGTCACATATACCTTTTTTCCATCCAGTGCAACAGCAACTCCCATAGGATTGTTTCCTACAGGAATCATGGCTGTAACGTTGTTAGTAGCCGTGTCAATTACTGAGACTGTATTGTCGCCTGAGTTCATAATATATGCATATGGACCTATACCGACTAGCTGCATTACTGTTATTGTAGTTAACCTTGAATCTGTACCATTTTCATTAGTTGCAGTCAGATTAACTGAATAGATTCCTGAATCTACATATTCATGAACTGGACTTCTTTGTGTAGAATTACTTCCATCTCCAAAATCCCAGTTCCATCCAGTTGCATTTTGTGAAAGGTCAGTAAACTGAATTGAGAGAGGAGGATAACCCGCAGTAATGTTGTTACTGAAATTTGCAACTGGAAATGGATTAGTAACGACTATGCAATTTGGCTTCATTACTTTATTATTACCTGCGTCATTTCCCACAGTCAGACTGATTGTGTAATTTCCTGGCTTGGTAAATGTGTGCGTTGCATTCATGGCATGTTTTGAGTCAATCCCGTCCCCAAAATCCCAAGACCAGGAAGTAGGTACTCCGCCAGTGCTGGTATCATCGAATCGCACAACTAGAGGTGCAGCTCCATAAGTTGTGTTTGCAGTAAATTCAGCTACAGGTGGCAAGGTGTTTGTGATAGAGAGATCACACATATAGATGCCAGTGTCATTAGCGATGCTTTGTCTACTGTCTATTCCCCATACAATAGTATCATTGTATACATCAGGTGCTGTGTCAGTCCCTTCTGGATAAATATATACTGGAGTGCTTTTTGCTGAAGGGATGTCATAAACGTATACACCTGCATAACCAAATTGGTCGTCGCCAGATTTTGAATATACAATTTTGTCTCCATGTATGTTAACATGAGTACCGGTGTCATCTCCAGCATCAGCGACGACATCAGGCCCATATAAAGTATTGCCTGTGTTATCACTGGTGACATCTGTAGCCTTTTTAGTGACAAGATCATACATTTGTATAAATCCAGATCTTGTAAAGGAGTTTGTCCATATCACTTTATTACCATACATATGCGGATTATTAACGTCGCTAGAATATGGACTTATTAATTCATTTTTCTTGGTTGTGATATCATACATAAAGATATCTCTTATATTCCTACCGTCGGCAGAATACACTATTTTTGTATCGTATATGTCTGGATTTTCTCCTTGTGCTATCCAGGCTTGTGTAGAAGTCGAGATATCGCGCATATATACGTTGTAATTATAACTTGATTCATTGTAATTTGCACTCCATATTACACTCCATACAATTCTGTCGCCGTAAATAGCAGGAAAACTACGGTTGTCTACATTCTGTGTGATATATGAACGAGCACCCGAAGATATGTCATAAACTGTAAGTCTTGGCGTTCCACTGCTTTCATCATGCCACACTAATTTGTTTCCGTAGATAGCTGGATGAGATGCTGCAGAAGAGTTAACTGCAGTGTCTGTTCTGGCGGTCAGGTCATAAACGTGAATAACACCATTGTCTGTCCATACTACCTTGTTACCATAAATTGCAGGATCTGATCCATTACCAATTCTTGTCACCTGTGCCGCTGACACCACGGATGAAATCAAAATAGAAAATACAAAAAATAAAATTGTTGTAGCTAATGCTATCGAATATAGTCTTTTGTTAATATTCACTGATCTCTCCCCCATATATTCATTTAAAAGACTTTAAACTCCAGGTCATGAATTCAATATTTAACTATTTACTTTTAAATTCTGGATATATGAATACAAAAGAACCTAAGTTTATTTATTAAAAGGAAACATTGTGGAAAATCAACGTTGAGTCAATATACCAAAATGATCAGGCACAAAAACTTACAAGAAGTCTTAAGAATTCAGATCTCCATGGACCTACCATGTAAAAGTTCCGAAATAGCTGAAACTTCCTCCTGCGTGAAAGAGTAAAGATTACAAGGCCATAAAGGAAAAACTCGAGAAAGCCAGGCTAGGTGAGAAGAAATTCAGAATATGACACCTCGGACTCATCTATTGGGATATACACAAAGTCAGAAAAGTGTACGAGTTTGTGTGGCTTTTCTACATAACCGCGTTTTGACTTTTTACTCAAGTTTATTCTGAATTTCTCATTATTGTGAGCTGAACGAATTCTTCTTCCAAAATATATAAATACAAATTCAACATTAATAGCTTTTAATAATTATTAAAAACTGTGAAAGGAATGAGCATGGAATGGATACTTTTAATAATTGCAGGATTATTTGAAACCGGATGGGCAATCGGACTAAAATACAGTGATGGATTAACCAGATTCTATCCAATGGTATTTACGGTTATTACTTTAATTTTAAGCATGTATCTATTGGAAAAAGCTTTGAGAACATTGCCTGTTGGAACAGCTTATGCAGTTTGGACCGGTATTGGTATTATTGGGACAACAGTATTGGGAATATTTCTTTTCAATGAGCCAATGAATATAACACGAATCTTCTTTATTGGATTAATTGTTGTTGGTATTACCGGATTAAAACTGGTATCAGCCTGATTATCTATCTCCTAATATTTGATAGGAAATACTCTGATTCATGAGTGAGAAAAATGAAGGATATTGAAGAAAAGATAATTGACATCGGTCATGAGATTTTTAAGGGCTATGGGGTTGATGATATCACTGCACAAATCCTATCGATACTTAATTTTGAATCAAATGAAATAAGTATGGAGGAATTAGCCCAGAGAACCGGATATAGTCTTGCTTCCATCAGCCTTAAGATTAAAAATATAGAACAATTTTGGAGCATAAAAAGGATATACAAGCCAGGATCTCGCAAAACATATCTGTATATGGAAAAACACCTGTTAGATGCTTTTGCTATCCAAATCAGGAATGGATTTGAAACCGAATTGGATATTGCAAAAACGAAAATAACTCCCCTTATAGAAGAATATAGAGAAAATGCCACTACCCAGGAACAAAAAACTAGACTCCATACATATGAGAATTATTTATCTGAAATTAATAAGTTTGAAGAATTGATCCACTATATATACTATCAAATCGATCAGCTAAAAAAGACTCAAGTTTAAGTTATTGCTAACTTTAGATCACATAATGAACTCGGTAGCAAAGTGTTGTAGCCCAAGACAAGTGTAGCCGGAGTGAGATACTTTGTAATTTTGAATGATACTGAAAACAATACCTTTGGCCTTTGGGAAGAAGATAACTTACGGTAGAAATTATTGAATAAAGAAGTTGCTCAGATCCATGATACCTGAAATTCAAAGCAGTGATTATCTATCTTGTAAAGTTGACGGTAACTACTCCGATTTAATGGAATTCAGAGAATTACATATAGGACTATACTATATTTAACTGTAAATAAACCAACATGCGAGGATTGCTCAGTCAGGTCAAAGGCGATAGGTTCAGGGCCTATTCTCGTAGGAGTTCGTGTGTTTGAATCGCACCCCCTAACATCCAAAATATTTTAATCATTCTTTTTGCTGACATTATCTAATTTATTGATATAACGCTTTGTTATCTTTTTCTGCTACTTTAAACTTGATAATGAATTCTGTACCCTGCGCTCGCTTAAGTTCTAGTTCTCCATCAAGCTGGTCAACAAGAATATTTACTAACTGCAGACCGAGTGACTCGACCGATTGTAACTCCAGATCTTGTGGAAGTCCTTTCCCGTCGTCAGAAATTGTTAGGCTGAAAAAGGATATATTCATTTCATGATCCTTTTTTTCCCTGCAAAGCTTAATCTGAATTTTCCCATCCTGTTTTTCAGTGAATGCATGCTTGAGAGAATTTGAAATTAACTCATTAACAATTATTCCTAATGGAACAGCAGTATCCATATCAAAGAAAGTTTTTTCTTCTAAGTACATGCTCAGACTGATATTTTTGCTGCTAAGGTTGTAAGTCTTGAAAAGATTTTCAACTAACTTTTTAAGGTATGCTGAAAAATCCAGAGTGTCGGTTCCTTCTCCTTTATAGAGTTCCTCATGGATGAGGGACATCGAGATTACCCTGTTCTGACCTTCCCTAAAAGCCTCTATAACGTTTTTGTCCTCGAACCTCTCAGCCTGGAGGTCTAGCAGAGAAGAAATAATCTGCAAATTGTTCTTGATTCTGTGATGAATCTCTTTTATCCGGATTTTATCCATTCTTTCCAGGGCTTCTTCAGCCATTTTACGCTCAGTTATATCCTGTAGTGTTCCTCTCATCCGAACAGGAAAGCCTTTTTCATTAAAAATTATTTCCCCCTGTGAATGAACTATGCGCTTTTGTCTGTCAGGTATGTTAATCCTGTACTCAACACTGAAGAGCTCTCCTTTCAAAGCTCTTTGAATGGAATAATACACAATATTTCGATCATTAGGGTCTATATAACTCAAAAATTCGTCGTGAGTTGGAGTTATTTCCAGAGGATCAAGTTGGAAAATTCTGTAAATTTCATCAGACCAATATAATTTATCAGTTAGCAGATCCCAGTCCCAATTTCCAAGGTGGGCTATTTTTTGAGCTTCATTGAGCCTCATCTCATTCTCCAGTAATGAGTCATAAGCCTCTTCAAGTTCGGCTGTACGTTCTTTAACTTTTTCTTCTAAAGTATCGCGCGCTTTTTTAAGAGCTTCCTCGACTCGTTTCTGCTCGGTGATGTCCTGGTTGATACCATGAATCAAAATAGCCTTGCCCGATTCATCGGTAATGATTTCATTTTCGCTCAATAGGACTCTTGGCACGCCATCTCTGCGGATAATATTGTAGGTGCCACTGTATTTATGACCGCTCTCAATAGCTTCCTGGACCCCCCTGTCGACCTTTTCACGGTCCTCGGGCACAATAAAACTCAAGAATAACTCATACGTGGGCTTCACTTCACCAGGTTCCAGCCCGTAGTTCTGGTACAATTGTTCAGACCAGGTGAGCTCGTTAGTAATAAGGTTCCAGGTCCAGCTGCCGATCTGAGAGATCTTTTGTGCTATAGCAAGCTCCTCCTCACTCTTTTGGAGCGCCTCCTCTACCTTTTTATATTTTGTAGTCTCACGTAATGAAAAGACCAGACTCTTAATATTTCCTCCTGAATCCTTGACTGGTGAAAGGCTCCAATCCCAGTAAGTCACCTCGAGGTCGGGCTGATCTGGAAAGATAAACGGTTTGTCCTTGTAGAAGACTCCTTTGCCGGTATCTCGAACTCTTCGAAAGATTGCCTCGTTCTCTGTGTTAGGATACAGGGCAAAATGATTCTTACCGATCATCTCCTCAGGCTTCATCTGACATGTCTCAGCATAGGCTGAATTGACCCATAAGAAGTTGAATTGCAAATCGAGAAGGACAAGCATAACGTCGGTAGTCTGCATTACACTCTCCAGCAGGCTCCGTTCACGGCTAAGTGCTTCTTCTGCCTTCATTCTCTCTTGTTCTTCTCTTTTTCTTTGTAGAGCTTGAATCATAGCCGGCGCGATAGCCTCGAGGTCTTCCTGCTGCTCATAACTATAGCCACCCTCACGATTTGCTACAGCGATTATACCTACCGTTACCCCTTCCTGGAGAAGGGGCACACCTAGAAATGATGTCAGAAGGGGATGACCGGGCGGCAAGCCGATACTCTCTAAATGTGGCTGCAGATCATTAGCAAAGAAGCCTTTTGAGCTGTCAATGATACTATCGTATAAGCCGGGTAGGATAAAATCTCCAGGTGGATGGCGATGCCCAGTCTTGTCGTACATTAAGTACTGGCTCCATCCCATATCACTGATAGCTATATCATGTAATAGCCCATCAGCACCTAATTCGCCAACAAATCCAAATTGACTGCCGGTTAATTCCAGAGCTACAGACAAACATGCATTTCCCAGTTGTTCTTCTGTTTTTGCCTCTACTATATTGCTGAAGATAAGGTTAATTCCCTTAAGTATGCGATTGTATCGAAGCATCCTATGTTCTTTTCGTTTGCGTTCGGTGATATCATCAAACACGGTATATACCTGAAAGGGCTTGTCTTCTCCGGTTTGAAAAATAGGTATCGCATTAATGTTGATCCAGCGATAGCGTCTCTCCTGAGGGTTGTAAACTCCCATTACCACATTCTGCACTTCCCTTCCTGTACGCAAGGATACCATGGCTGGATGCTCAGATCCGGGGAACGTTGAGCCATTTTCTCGGATAGTTAGGTGTTCCTCGCCTACAGAAGAGCTGCCCAAAATCTCAGCTGGAGCCTTGCCAAGAATCCTCTCAGCTGCTGGATTCATCGAGATAATCTTGCCGCTAGCGTCCTGGTAGACTACACCTTGAAGCATGGTTTCATATAAAAGTCGATAATGTTGCTCCGAGCAGAGAAGATCCTCTTCTGCCTGCTTGCGCCTTGTAATGTCACTAAAGACCGCAACGAAGCGATTACCTCCCATTGGGCTTGCAAATACTTCAAACCATTTATCAAGAGAAGCATTGTATTCCTCAAAGTGCATTCCCATACCTGCGCGAACAACCTTTCCGTAGCGTTCTAGCCATGTTTGTTTGACAATAGGAAGTATTTCTTTGACGTGCTGACCTATAACCTTTTCTCGTCTGAGGCCTGAATGCTTCTCATACGCGATATTAACATCGAGAATGACATAGTCGATGGGCTGACCTTTTTCATCAAAGACCATTTCAGAAATCTGTACTGCTTGCTCAATCAAATTGAAGAGCTCTTGGTATTTCTTTTTACTTTCAAGAGATATTTCTTCAATTTCTTTCTGGTCACTTATGTCAAATCCATAAATATTTACACATTCTTGCTCGGGAACGGGGTGAAACACAACCAGATATACTCTATTTCCCACTTTAACTTCCATTTTTTCCGGACTTCTTCTGAAAATTACTTGTTGCACCAGATCTGCGATACTTGAAGGCAGTTTTTCTCCGATTACTACGCCCCACTAATGCAATAAGGGCTCACCAGCCTCATTTGAATAAAGGATAGTGCCATCCTTTCCAATACTGAGCATAGGATTCGGGTTTATTACTGAAGATTGTCCCACTTTCACTTTTATTTCCCCTTAATTGTCCTTTTTTCTTATAGTGCTGCAATAAATTATGACCCAAGTAGAATCCATTTTCCAAGTAAAATTCATTTTTATTTATAGAACACTATTGACATTACCCCTTTTGTTCTAAAAACCCAATACGGAATTATTGAAAAGCATCAGGCATTGAAAGCTCTAAAAGAACGATTCATGATTAGCGGCGGCTTGAGAACCTTAAAGCAACGCATTAATTATGAGACTCAGGCATTGAAAGCTCTAAAAGAACGATTCATGATTAGCGGCGGCTTGAGAACCTTAAAGCAACGCATTAATTATGAAACTCATGAGAAATAGAATACAATAGACCATACAGAAGACTTACAATAAAAGAGATACCCGCAATAACTAAAAATCCACGAAAGCCAAAAACTACAAAGATTGTTCCAAAAATAATGTAAAGCATTCCAGAAATAATGATAAGAATTAACCAGTATGAATAATGTTTGTTATCCATAGCTAGTAATTGGGCAGACATCAATAAATAATTTATTATGTTTTCTATTAAAGAAATTATCAATACTGTTTATACTCTTTTTTCCTTCTAATTCAGATGGAGTGCTATTTTACTTCCAGAACGAAAGATAAAAAGAGTTATAATCAGCTTTGAAAATCGAAAAATATTGAAAAAAGTTTAAAATGAATAGATTCCAAAATTAGAATTGGATAAATAGTTATCTTAGAATTCTAAGATAATAAGATTAGAGAATAAGATGA
>DALS01000049.1 GCA_002499445.1 Methanosarcina sp. UBA293 | reverse complement strand
AGTAAGAACTCTATAAACTCACAGAAAAACGTCAACAAGAACGTCAACAAAAAATAGTTTTAGCTAAATATCAACAGTTATCTCATTTAATCTCATTTAAATTGATTTTCTTTTTTATCTCTTTAAAATCAACTTTACTTCTTTAAGGTCAATTTTATCTATTTAAAATCAACTTTCATTTTTATTTTTTTTAAGTCAATTAAATTTTTTGTATTTTAAGAATTAATTTAGTTTAATTCCCATTACATCGATTTGATATTCCAATGAAACACTATAAATATATTTTTTTTATCATACATATTATTTTTTCTTCCCTTTCCCTGCGAAGAAACCTGTCAACAAAAAAACGGTTCCTAGGCCCAACAGGAAGAGGGGTATATCAAAACCCTTGGCTTGAGTTTCCAGTTCAGAATGGTCAAAAGAGATATTGTCCGAAGCATTGGTAAGTGATTCGGATGGAGCTTGAGGCATAGGAAGCTTGGGATCAAGATACTGGTATACAGGTGAGAACTTAACCAGCACACCATCTGCTCCTTCATATATCCTGCTCACAGTAAGATTAAGAATCTCGGTAGAGTTGTTTGAATATGAAAATTGAGAGCCTTCTGTGACAATAGCGTGCTGTAGTGGGACTCCTTTTCTACTAAGTTCAATCCAGATTCTTTTGCCTTCGGTATCCGTGCCTTTTACATGAAGCAGATAATCCTGCAAAAAGCTATGAGAATTCCCTGATCTTATGTAAACTTCCCCTCCATCGATCAGAACAATGGAGATTTTTTCTTTATTCTCAGCAGCTAAAGCAGGTGACACTGAGTAGAGTACAATTGAAGAGCATAAGAAGATAAGAAGGAAATAAGAAAATATAGAAACAAAGTTAGTTTCCTTATCTTCTATTTTTCCGGGTTTATCTGGAACGCGCATAAATGCATCTGCCTGCGATAATTTCTTCCTTAGTATTGTCGGCTTTTCTTATTACAAGAGCTCCGTCCGGGGTTACCCCTACGGCTTTTCCTTCAATAATTCTTGAGGGCGTTGTGACCTTTACCTCTTTCCCTATAGTATCGGAAAGAGCAAGCCAGTCATTGAGGATATGTGAAAACGGCAGGATTTTGAAATTTATATACTGCTGCTCAAGCTCGAAAAGCAGATCTTGCAGGAATGAAACCCTCTTTATATGCCTTCCAAGCTCAACTTTTAAAGTTGTGGAGCCTGCACGGAAAGATTCCGGGATATCCTTTAAATCCATATTTACATTAATCCCTATTCCCAGCACAATATATTCCACTCTATCCACTTCAGCCTTTGTCTCGGTAAGAATTCCGCAAACCTTTTTCCCATTGATACGGACATCGTTTGGCCATTTGATGCGAGCGTCAAGGCCCATATTGCGAATAACGTTTGCAACCGCAAGTCCTGCAACAAGAGTAAGCCTCGAGGCATGCCTGAGAGAGATTCCTGGTTTCAGGATTACAGACATCCAGATTCCTCCATGAGGAGAAACCCATTCCCTGCCCATCCTACCTCGTCCACCTTTCTGTACTTCAGCGATTACAAGCGTTCCTTCTTCTTCAGATGATGCAATCTCTTTTGCAATACTGTTTGTGGAAGTTACTTCCTCGAAATAATGTATTTTTTTCCCTAGAAGAGTTGTTTTGAGCCCCATCTGGATTTCTTCCGGGTACAGGAGTTGAGGTACGGATTTCAGGACATATCCTCTTTTCGGAGATGATTCTATTTCATAACCATCAGCCTGAAGGGACTTGATATACTTCCAGACCATTGTCCTTGAGATTCCTAACTTGGTCCCTAAATCTTCACCAGAAACAGGGCTTTTCTGTGCATCTTTAAGTGCCTTGATAATTCGAGATCTTTTATCTCCCATCCGTGCACCCCATACAAATGTGTACGTTCCACTGTATATACTTTTTTATTTCAAATTGACCAGAAGCCCGATCCTACTTTTCTGAAGATGCCCATTACCGTTGCTTTTTCTGTGCCATGTTCACATAGGCATGTACGGCAGCCGTAATAGCCGCAACTTTTTCGTTTTTCGCCTCAAGAGCTGAAGCCAGAGTAGCTCCTTTTTCGGCATCTGCTTTGACAATCTCTTCAATGGAGTCAAGAATTTTATGTTCTTCAATAAAAGCCGTCGTAAGGTCACCCCTGCGGAAGGCAGGATGGCGCATAACCGCTTTGTGGAATGGTATATTGGTCTTTACTCCAACAATCACGTACTCATAAAGAGCTCTTTCCATCCTGGCAATCGCTACATCTCTTGTCTTAGCCCAGACACAGAGTTTCGAGATCATTGAATCGTAATACGGAGAAATTGTGTAGCCTGTATGTACTCCGCTGTCCACCCTGACTCCAGGACCGCCTGCTGATCGGTATCCTCGGATCTTTCCAGGAGAAGGAGCAAAGTCATTTAATGGATCTTCCGCGTTGATCCTGCACTCGATAGAGTGTCCGTCAATAACGATATCTTCCTGCTTAAACTCAAGCTTTTCTCCCCAGGCTATCCTTAGCTGTTCCCTTACAATATCAATGCCGGTAACCATCTCGGTTATTCCGTGCTCAACCTGCAAGCGGGTATTAACCTCAAGGAAATAGAAGTTGCCCTTTGAATAGAGAAACTCTACTGTTCCTGCGTTTACGTAACCAATTGCCTTTGCTACTCTGACTGCGGCTTCTCCCATCTGTGCCCTGAGTTCAGGGGTCATGATAGGGGAAGGAGCTTCTTCAATAAGCTTCTGATGCCGTCTCTGGATTGAGCACTCTCTATCTGAAAGATAAACTGTGTTTCCATATTTGTCTGCCAGAATTTGGATTTCAATATGCCTGGGTTCTTCTACATATTTTTCAATAAAAACCGAAGAATCTCCAAAAGCCGAGCCAGCCATTTGCCTGGTAGAGCTAAGTGCAGTTGCGAGTTCTTCACGGGAGTTAACCACTCTCATCCCAATTCCACCGCCTCCTGCTGAGGCTTTAATCAAGATGGGATAACCGATTTCTTCCGCAATCTTCAGAGCCTCGTCTGCATCCTCAACTGCGTCTTTCGTTCCAGGTACAACAGGCACACCGGCTTTCATCATGAGGTTCCTAGCCCTGATTTTGCTTCCCATCTCGGCAATCACGTGACTGGGAGGACCTATGAAAACAATCCCCTCTTCCTCACACCGTTTTGCAAAAACAGGGTTTTCAGAAAGGAAGCCATAGCCTGGGTGAATAGCTTCAGCTCCTGTACTTTTTGCAGCTGCTAGGATAGTTTCCATATTCAGATAGCTCTGACTGGAAGGAGCCGGGCCTATCAGGTAGGCCTCGTCTGCATATTTAGCAAAAAGGGCGTTTTTGTCAGCTTCCGAACAGACCGCGACAGTGGAAATCCCAAGTTCTCTACAGGCACGCATAACCCTGATTGCAACTTCACCACGATTTGCAACGAGTACTTTTTTGAACATGTATACCTCCCACCTCGTTACATTTATTCGATTGACATTATTATGTCACCGGGAGACACGGTATCCCCCTCGGAAACAAAAATCTCTCGCACTGTGCCAGAATGAGGAGCGTTGACAGAGTTTTCCATTTTCATAGCTTCGATGACAGCAACCATATCTCCCTCTGCCACAGTGTCCTCGACCTTTACCTTAAGAGAAAGGATCATGCCCTGCATTGAACAGCTAACAGCTCCTTTAATTGATTCGGCACTGGGCTTTTTGGGGGAAGCTTCAGATATTGAGACATTCCCACCTATAGGTTCAACCTTGACTTCGTAGATTTCGTCGTCCACTTCGACCTTGAAATGGGTTGGGACTGTATAATCCTGCTGTACTGCAGGGGCAACTACTGTGAGAGCTTCTTCTTCCATTTCTCCTTTCAGGAACTTGGGGGCGATAGCTGGATAGAGAACATAGGTAAGGATATTTTCCTCAGAATCTGCAATCCCCATTTCCTCAGCTTCCTTTTTCCTTTTCTCATACTCAGGCTTTAGAAGATCAGCAGGCCGGCAGTGAATAGGTTCTTCGTTTCCGATTACCTTGCCTATGATTTCTGGGCTAATAGGAGCAGGAGACCGCCCATAAAGGCCGCGCACGTAGTCCTTTACCTCTTTAGGAATAACCTTGTAGCGCTCGCCCATGAGCACGTTAAGCACTGCCTGGGTGCCCACTATCTGACTTGTGGGGGTGACAAGAGGCGGATATCCAAGCTCCTCTCTAACCTTGGGCATTTCACTAAGTACAGCGTCGTACTTGTCAAGAGCATTTTGTTCCTTTAGCTGAGAAACTAGGTTTGAGAGCATTCCACCTGGAATCTGGTAAATAAGAACATGAGTATCAATTTGCTCGGAAATAGGGTCAAGTATACCCCGATATTTTTCTTTTAAATTTTTGAAATATGTAACGACTTCTTCAAAAGCATTCAGGTCCAGACCGGTGTCGTAAGGGGTGCCTTTAAGGGCAGCTACAACGGTTTCGGTTGGAGGCTGAGAAGTTCCCCAGGCTAGGGGAGAAAGTGCAGTATCAAGAATATCGACTCCTGCCCCACAGGCTGCCATATAGCTCAATGGGGCCATTCCAGAAGTACAGTGGCAGTGCAGAGAAATCGGAATGGAAATTTCTTTTTTCATGGCAGTGATTATACTGGTGGCATTGTTAGGGGAAAGAAGACCTGCCATGTCTTTGATACAAATGGAATCGCACTCAAGTTCTTCAAGCTGTTTTGCAAGTTCAACATATTTCTCAACGGTATGCACCGGACTTATAGTGTAGCAGACTGTACCCTGTACGTGAGCTCCAAGCCCTTTTGCCACTTTGATAGAAAACTCCATGTTTCGAATATCATTGACCGCGTCAAAAATCCGGAAAATATCAATTCCGTTCTGGTAGGACTTAGTAACGAATTTCTCGACCACGTCATCTGGATAGTGCCTGTACCCTACGAGGTTCTGGCCCCTGAGTAGCATCTGAGCATAAGTGTTTTTCATTTCTTTCTTGATATCTCTCAGGCGCTGCCAGGGATCTTCGTTCAGGTAGCGGATGCAGCTGTCAAAGGTAGCACCTCCCCACATTTCGAGGGAAAAATACCCGACCTGGTCCAGTTGCTCAACCACCTCGAGCATATCTCTTGTACGCATTCTGGTTGCCAGTAGAGACTGATGTGCATCTCGGAGGATGGTTTCGGTAATTTTTACACTCATAGATGAACCTCTTAAATCGAATCAAAATAACCCAGTTTACTACTCTTGATAGTACCTTTGAGCGACTTTTCCGGGGGGTTCGTTGATATTCCGGAATTCTCCGGGTTAAATTTTTGATCCGGATTGAGTAGACTATATAAATCCTCTAATTACAGTTTTAGTAGAATTCCTTGGGATATTATCGGGAAAAGGGCTTATCAGATTAGAGATAACCACTTTTCCTAGACTGTAACTAAAGGAAATCAATTTTACAGACTTAAACGCAGTACTTAACGTATCTGCGCGGATAAGAATTCTTTAATATACCATTGTTAACAAGTATATACTTTTCCCTTGTTAACATTAAAAATCTTAATTTTTAGAAAAATATCAGGATCTATAAGACAGCTTAAACTTATAAGAAAAACTTTTCTCATTCCCGAAATGTGAAATTCATATATTCTGTTTCCTTCCTACAAAGAACCACTGATCGTAGGTTCCCTCAGAATCGGTATTATCTATAATCTCACCTTTAACTCCTGCGTTTAGCAGAGCTCTGGCAAGGATCTTGATTTCAGGCTTACTGCTAACTGTAAAAAGCATGAGGGCGCCCTCACTTGCAACTGAGACCGCCTCTTTCATAATGTTAGTCCAAAGCTCTTTATTGAATTCATAGACAAGTCCAAGCATAAATCCCATTACGGCATCAAAGCTACCTGGTTCGAAATATCTAGAAAGGGCAGTTGCATCCATTACAATCGTTTTTCGAGGGTTCAAAACTCCCTGTTCAAGCCCCTGGCAGACTACACATTTATTTATCTCCACAGCTAGTGGATCAAGCCCAAGCCTGTAGAGAGCGAGTGTAGACATCCCATTTCCACAACAAACTTCAAGGAGCCTGCCTTCAGGGTAAAATCCCTTTTTTTGAAGGATATCGAAGATTTCTGCCACTCTTCGCACACGATTTTCAGAAAAAATATTCTTATAATATTCAGGCCTGACAGTGCAGCCAGGACAGAGATTCCGGCTTACAAGCATAAGGGAATAGTACTCATTAACTGCATCTCGCCAGTCTTCTGAAGAAATTTCAATATCTTTCTCAGGAGGATTAAAAGAAAGAAGAGAATCTACAAGAGCCTCAAAATCTTTTTTTGAACGAGCTTCCGCAAGAGCTCCAGTAAAAACCGACCAAAAATCTACAGGAACTGTCTCATCTGCGGGATTAAAGAGCAATATCCCAAGCGTGTGCTTCCCTTCCCTAACTCTCAGGAATTGCATCCGCCGCTCTTCTGCAAACCTCCGGATTCCACTTAGATAATCAAGCGTGTGTTCAATCGTCCTTTGGGCGAGATAACTTTCCTCTACAAAATAGATCTCTTCATCAATGCCAAGAAGTTCCTGTAAAAGCATATCTGTTTAATTCGGATAATCTCATATCAAGATTTCGAAAAGGAAGTATAAATATGGCTCATCCCAGAATAGTATTTTCCACGAATCAGCGTTCTTGCACCAGCTGCACCTCAACCGTTGTGCTGGTTGATCACCAACCGTTGCGCCGGTTGATCACGCCTGATAGGGTTTGGGGATAAGGCTTTCAAACCCAACCGTTACACTGTTTTCGGTCAAGCCTTTTCCCAAAACGGTTGTGATCAAACACAACCGTTGCGCCGGTTGACCACGCCGTTGCTAGGAGTTTTTGATCAAACTTTTTNNCAAGCATTTTTTGAAAAAGTTTGAGGTCAAATTTTTTAAAGGTTTACATAATTCGAGGGAGCTGGGGCATGTGGATGAATATAAAATAAGTAAAGAAGCTGAGGGAAGTAAATAGGGGAGCAAAAAAGCATTAAAAGCTAAAAAAGAAGTGAAAATAAAAAATAAGCTTATATTTAATCAAATCAATCTACAAAAGTACATTAAATGCTAAAAAAGTAAACCCCAACATAAGCAAAGTTATTTATAGAATCTAATTACAAAATCAAAGTTAGAAGGATAATACACTAACAAAGAAGTAAATTGGAGGATAATATGGCAAAAGTAATACCTTTCGCACCAATTGAACGTTTAATAAGGACTGCAGGTGCTCATAGAGTGAGTGAGAGTGCCGGAATAGCCCTTACAGAAATTCTAGAAGAATATGGGCTTGAGATCTCAAGAGAAGCGATAAAACTTGCAGAGCATGCTGGCAGAAAAACTGTAAAAGCTGAAGATATAAAGCTAGCAAAAGAAATGTTATAAGTTAGGTAGAATACCCTTAAAATTATTTGTCAATTGTATTTGTTCTAAGGGATAAATAATAATATAAAATGCTGGATCTCAGCATTTTTCTATTTTAGCTCAAGCCCCAGTTATGCAGTTGCGGATTCGAGATCAACTATTTTGAGGGATTCCACAGGGCAAATCTTTGAGCAGGCTCCACAACGGATGCAGATCTCGTCACTGAGAATTGCTACCCCGTCTATGACACGAATTGCCAGTTCAGCGGTTTCAGGATCAAAATCGTCATTTTTCATCAGTTTTGCATTTATAGGGCAAACGGAAGCACAGATTCCGCATCCAACACAATTTTTAGACTGAACTATTTTTTTGTTTTTCTTATCTACCTTTGCCATTAATGGTCACCTCAAGATATCCAGAGAACTGCCAGACAACAGGATTAAGTTACAGGAAGTTATAAAACCAGAATCTGGCTGCAAATATAATCATAAATTTATATTGTTCTGTCGATCATATATCTGATATTTTTAAAATATATGAAGATTTCGAAGCAAGCTTTTTCTGAAAATGCTTGACCACAAACTTTTTCAACAAAAGCTTGATCAAAAACGCAAACCTTTTGGGAAAAGGTTTGATCGAAAACCCTGGTGCGGCGTGATCACAACCCTTTTCCCAAAATGCTTGACCGCAAACTTATTCAAAAAAAAGTTTGATCAAAAACAGCGTAACGTTTGGATTTAAAAGCCTTATCCCCAATCCTATAGGCGTGATCAACCGGCGCAACGGTTGCGGTGCAACGGTTGCAGTGCAACAGTTTAGTCAAAGGGAGATTACACTCCCAGAATGAGATCAGCGAGACCTAAACCTGTCATTGTAACGGCAGTTACTACAATTCCTGCTATCATTACTCCTGCAGCAATGGCCGGTAACGCCTGCCTGAACTTGACCCCAAATACGAATGCTGCTGCACAGCCTGACCACGCTCCTGTTGCGGGCAGAGGAATGGCTACAAAAACTGTCAGCGCAAGAAGACCGTATTTCTCAAAACTCTCAGTATTGTTCCGGCGGGTTCTTGAGAAAAGCGAGGTGAAAAATTTATCAAATATTCGATAGCGTCTGAGATAGCCCGATACAGGTTCAAGGAAGAGCAGAAGAGGAATTACAGGAAGAAGGTTTCCAAGCACCGAGAAGAAAAAAGCCTCCAAGGGCTCCATTCCATAAATGCCCATTGCAATAGGAATTGCTCCTCTCAATTCAGATACAGGCAGAGCTCCCAAAATCAGGACTGCAAACCAATGGGGAAGTGATCCCAATATTTCTACTAGTGCGGTTTCAACAGACATGACGATCATTATACGTTAATGTATATACTATCTAAATAGAAAATCGGTTCAAGCTGCATTAACTTTCCTTACAACCTTTTTAGCCCTTGAGAGACCTGGAATATTAGACGAAGCTGTATTCGCGATTAACCCTTATAGGCACTAGAGAGCGCAAAATGTGCTAGTAAAGCTTCAAGCTGAATCTTTTCAGTGGCTCCTTCAGTGAGCCTGAAATCGATCTCACCTATTATATCTACGAGTTCAACAAGACGTTTTTCAGAAAGCCCGAGATCCAGAATCATCCGGTCATCCATTCCGGAAATCGCCCTGTAAATCTGTCCAATTATGTCCTCCCCGGAAAGCCCCTCTTCATAGAGCAACCTGTTCAGTTCCTTTCGCGCAGCCCTGAAATTTCCACTCAAGGCAGTTTCAATAAGGTTTCTGATATCATCAGGATTTGCGGTTGCAGTAGTTCTGTAAATGGTTTCCCTGGATATAGGCTTTTCTGGGTCTAAGAAAGCAGCAGCCTGGAGAGAATTTACGGCTTTTCTCATATCTCCCTGAGCTACGTAAACAAGAGCCTCATATCCGTCTTCAGTGATGGATAAATTCTGATCTTTAGCTATGTATTCAAGGCGTTTTCTGACAGCCTCGTCGGAAAGGCGCCTGAATCTGAAAACTGCGCAGCGAGACTGGATAGGTTCGATAATTCGAGAAGAATAGTTACAGGATAAAATAAACCGGCAATTATTGCTGAAACGCTCCATTGTCCGTCTGAGTGCAGATTGGGCATCAGAGGTCAGTGCATCAGCTTCATCCAGAAAGATAATCTTGAATCCAGCTCCTCCTATAGGAGCAGTTTTTGCAAAGTTTTTAATTTTTGTCCGGACAACGTCAATACCTCTTTCGTCAGACGCATTGAGTTCGGTAAAGTTTTCACGCCAGAGGTCCTCCCCAAAAGTCTCTCTTGCAATCGAGACTGCGGAAGCCGTTTTCCCAACCCCCGGCGGCCCAGAAAAGAGGAGATGGGGAAGACTTTTCGTAGTAACATAGGACTTCAGGCGTTCAATTGTTTCTTCCTGTCCTGCCACCTGGTCCAATCGGACAGGTCTGTATTTCTCAATCCAGATCTCTTCTTTAATCGTATAGTCCTCCATTAATGCTTGCACCATATTTAGAGAAGAAGGTATTTAATCTTTTGAATGTTTGTGATTTTTTAGTATATAAAGGGATATTCAATTATGCTTTCAATAAACTGATACATCCGGATGCCAACCAAATATATATTAATTTTCTTACATAACTATTTTAAAAGACTCAGATTGGAAAGGCAGATTTTTACAGGATATTCTAAATATCAAGTTTATATAATCTATTTTTTAATAAAAAATAAGTAGAAATTATTGTAAGATATCCACCTGCTATATTGAAAGAATAGGGAAAAGTAATCTTAAATAAGAAAGTTATTATTGTTACAAAAAGCCACAGAATAAAGCCTATTAATGCACTTTTCATACCTATAATATCAAGATTTTTTTCAATTCTGCTCATATTCTTACTACACAATAAATAATGTCCAAAAATCAGAAAGAATAAAATAAGACCTGCTACAAGCCATTGATCTATTTGACCCCAATATTGAGCCTTGATTATCTCGTTGCCATTTACAACGATCACTTCTGAAAACAATAACATTTTTATTTTATCTATAAATATGAGCCAAAAATAAAATAATACAATTCCAAATAAAACTCCGATTACTTCCAGAATTTTATTTGGAATTGAGGTCGTATCCTTCATATAATAAAACCTCTCAATAATTCAATTTGAGTTCCTATTACGGATTGCCTATGCTAGCTGCATCCCATAGAGTATATGCAGAAATCCTATAGTATTCTGGAAGGTTCATAATATATGGTGCTACAGGAATAATAATTCGATTCCATTGATATGAGTCCCAGTACCAAATGCAACCTTCTTCATCAAGGAGAACGGAACAAACGGCGTTACCGAGTATTAATCCCAATGCTGCCCCTAAAACTGCTCCAGCTACTTGACCCATATAGGCGCCAATTGCAGCACCTGCAGCAATTGGTGCTAGATTAGCTATCGTGTTTGATTTTGTATCAGATATGTGGTGATGTTTAAGTTCATTGCCTGGAATGTAAAAGTTTTGCCACACTTCGCCAGTATAAGCATCATAATCTGGATGTGGATATTTAATCCCAGAGCCTTTAACAAAACTGACTCCGTCCCATGAATAGCTAGTAGACATGGGTGTTGCTTGCTCATCGAAGACATTTTTAGTATTAGTACTAAGTAATTTCTCAGTTACTTCAGGATCAAGAGGGTCGTAATCTGTGACATATGTATTGTATAACTCTCCATCATAATACACATTTGTCGTGTATTTTCCAGATATATTTGAAATTTCATAGTTTATTATTGTACGCTCATTAGAGTTTATATCTTTTATTTCCATTACAGCTTCTGTGTGCTGAGAATTGGATTTTAAAGATATGAGTGTATCTCCAATTTGAATTATATTGGATGTCCATGTATTTTCTATAACTTCAATTTCAGGTACATCTTCCATAATCACTTGACTTTTATCCATTATATGCGGACAAGTTATTTGATTCGGCCTGGGCCGTCACAGCCGGGATAAAAGCAATACTCACAAGAAGTATCGCTGCAAATATTGCGCCTATTCTGATTTTGTTCTTAATCATTTCTATTACTCCTGTATATTTTACCCAGGAGGCAAGATTAAATAAGCTTAAATATTCGCAAAGCTAACATAATCGTGCCTCTTAGGGCATGTTTTATGGAGTTCGTATGGTACGGGAAATACTTTTGAACTCAATAAATTCTTTTTTATTACTTCTTTATATCTTTTGTGTCCAGATTCTCTGACAATGTGATTTTCAAACGGATTTCGAGTCTTGATTACTTTCTAATATTTTTATTGTTTAATGATTTGGCCATAAATTATTTATTTGAGTATGTGCCCCAACTCATAGTCAAAAATAGTTATAAAAGAAAAGATTATACAATTTTAACATATATAAGTTTTATTTAAGTTAATGAGTACTAAATATAGACTTTGTTGTCTATAGATTATTTAATTCTGACTATACTGGTGTCATCAATTAAAGAGTTTGAAGGACGGGAACTTAATGTTATTGTGCATGCGCCTGAGTAAAATTGTTTTAACCTCTGAAATTTAATATTTTATATTTGTTGTTTTGTTGAAGTTGACGGGCTGTATCCCGCCATTAAAATGACGGGAATTAGTCCTTCTTGTTCCTAAAATCTCATAGAAAAAAGATGGGCTCTTCGCTATTTTGTGTGGGTTGAAAATAATTGCCCAGTTGAAATGTGACCACCCGAAATCAAAAAATATCGATCTTGAATATTGTTTTCCGAACGAAGTGTTTTCAAATAATATTCATATTTAGGAAGTGACTATAAATTACCCACTCGAAATAGTGAAGAGCTAAAAGATGTAATGGAGAATAGAAAGAGCGGAGAATTGAAAAAAAGTGCACGTGATAATACTCCAAAAAAGAGAGTTGAAATTAAAAAATGGAGGTAACTATTCAGCCCATCAAAACATGTCTGTTGATATCGATTCTAATGAAAACGAGGAATCCGAGAAATAACTGATGAACAATTAAAAAACGCAGTCAATCACCAGCAGTCAAAGAAAATCAATTTACAGAAATTTGTCTATCGAATCTTAGTAAAGATGGCTATTGATGTTGTTTTATATAGGCTGAATAGTTACAAATGGAGGATAGAAATTAAAAATTACGAGATATAGAATAGCAGAGAAGGTTTAATCCATAAACACGGTATGCAAAGTTTCATAGATAGGCCCTTTTGGAGTCAATGTGCTTTTCTTTAAAAGTACTTTATTTACCCACATAGTACCAAGTTCTATATCCTTTAATTCTTCTACTGTATTTATGAAAGCGTTTTTCTGATCTTTCTTGAGAAATTTCACTCTGGCAAGAGTGGCATGGGCAGTAAATTTTCTATCATTTTTTTCGAATTTGAAAGGCTCCAATAAACTCTCTATGTTTTCATGTAACTCTTTAAAATTCCCGGTTGCCCCAAGCCAAAGGACTCTGGGATTAGAAAGTTTGGGAAAAACTCCAAGTTTTTCTACTTTTGCTTCGAAAGGTTCGCATGTAATGGAATCCAGAGCTGCGGAAAGCAAGGAGATCTTTGCTTCATCCACATTCCCCAGAAACTTCAAAGTTATGTGAACGATTTCAGGATCAACAAATTTCAGATCAAAACCAGAGAACCTGTCCTGAAGCTCACGAATCTTCTCTGTGAAACTGGAGTCTAATTCCACTGCTATAAATGTCCTGATCAAAGCTTTCACCAATCTTAATTGAAAAAAGAACCAGAAAAATCTTCCTGTGAACTTTCTCTTGGGAAGATTGAATATAGGCAGTCATCGTTTTCACACACCGTTTCCAGAAGAATTGTAAACCCCCTGAAGAACCCTAAGGAAACAGAAATGAGAGAAAAAAGTACAAAAAAGCAATGAAAAAAAGTAAAAAGGTAAGAGAAAAAAGCATAAAAAAATAGGAGAGAAAAAGTATAAAAAACAGGAGAGAAAAAGAGATCAAAAGGCAGGAAGTAACAAAAGAGGATAGAAAAGAGGCAGGGCGGATGCAATAATATGATAAATAAGTACTAGGAGCTTAATAAGCTTAAATATTTATAAATTTGGCTTCAATGTTAACCTGAGGAAATTATGCTAATCCTGAAAGAAACGCTAAGTTAAAAAATAATAACAATAATTTAAGAAAAATAGTGTTAGTTCAAAAGAAATAGAACTAACTTTAAAAACGAAAGTTAGGACCTTAAATAGGTTGCTGCAAA
Organism: Methanosarcina sp. UBA293; assembly: GCA_002499445.1. Lineage (GTDB taxonomy): Archaea > Halobacteriota > Methanosarcinia > Methanosarcinales > Methanosarcinaceae > Methanosarcina. Next base: position 15,729 of record DALS01000049.1, on the reverse strand, counting down.
AAGAAAAAAGTGATGAATCACATGGACAGAGCACGTATAATTGCAGAAACGGCAGCCAGAATTTCCAGAGAACTAAATGCTGCCGCAATTATGGTTTCCGGGGAGTTGAGTTTTGAAGGGATTGAAACAGGGGGAATTCCGGTTTATTACATTTCCATGCGCCCGAAAAGCATAATAGACCATCTGATATCCACTGGAAAGGATGGAAAGAGTCCTCTAAAGGAACTCGGCGCCCAGATAAATCGGGAAGCTTCAGGTAATTCGGACCACCTCCAGCAAGCTGCCGCCATAGAGTACGTGCTTGGAGAGCAGGAGAATGGGATTATAGTAGGCGTAGTCGAAACCCGTGGCTCAAGTTCAATTATTGTACACAACCTCGATGATAACCCTCTTGTAAAAGCTATGAAAGAGTGCCAGGAGAGAATAAAGCCTGAAGTTATGAGTGCGATTATGAAAATTTCATTTGATATCGTTTTGACAGGCAGGGAAGGAAAGAAAATAGGAGCTGCCTTCATTATAGGTGATTCCGAAGAGGTCCTGAAACGTTCTCACCAGATAATACTTAATCCATATGCAGGTCATGACGAAATCTACCGGGACGTCCTTGACAAAAGGAATTGGGAATCCATAAAAGAATTTGCGCAACTTGATGGAGTTTTTGTGGTGGATGAAAAAGGCATTATCCGGGCAGCAGGACGCTACCTTGACGTTGACGGGAGAAATATAGATATTGAAAAGGGGCTGGGAGGAAGGCACGTCTCGGCAGCCGCAATCAGCAGGGATACGGTTGCGATTGCAGTTACTGTATCTGAATCGGGCGGAGTTCTCAGAGTTTATAAGGATGCAAAGGAAACAATCTGCATGGACTGTATGAATCCTGCAGTAAGGTATTACTGATTCTGAGAACCAGAGATTTTTTCCAGAAATCAAGATTTTTAAGTCCTACTATAAACACCAATCTCAGACTTTTTAGGATCTGACGCTTTGGTGGAGTGTGTGAGAATAAGAGCAGCCTATACATTCATAAATGAAGAACACACACTCATAATTGAAGGAAGTGGGGCAATTTCATGAGAAGACAACTTTTTTACATCCCTTTCAGTCTAACATTGCTGTTTCTTTTAATCTTTATTCTGATTTTTGGGTTTAGTTTTCTGTTTTTTGGAGTGGTTGTTTCTGCGTTTACGAAAATCGGCTTCTCGGTAGGAGATGCATTCCTTATCCTGGTACTATCCCTCCTTGGAAGCAGTATCAATATTCCTTTGATGACCCTTAGATCCGATATTCCAATAGTTAAAGAGAGTTATATCCGTATTTTTGGTATCTCTTACAGGGTTCCAGTCAGGCGCGTGATAAAAAACGAAACAACAATTGCTGTCAATGTAGGAGGGGCAGTTATTCCTGTTCTGATTTCAGCTTACCTTCTTACAAGATTCCCTTCTTCTCTCTTGCTTGCAGGAGCGGGCATTTTAATAGTTACAGTTATAACTCATTCAGTAGCAAAGCCGATTCGCGGGATAGGTATTGCAACTCCAGCCCTTGTTCCACCCCTTGCAGCTACTCTTGCTGCAGTCCTTCTGACATCGGTTATTCAGATTCCGGGTTGCCCGGTTGACCAATGTCGTGTTGTTACTGCCTATGCAGGAGGCGTAATTGGAACTCTTATAGGGGCTGATCTTCTTAACCTGGGAAAGATCAAGGACCTGGGAGCTCCGGTTGCAAGCATAGGAGGAGCAGGAACCTTTGATGGGATTTTCCTGAGCGGCCTCATTGCTCTCCTCCTGATTTAACAAAATAATTAAAACAATTAAAATAATTAAAACAATTAAAATAATTAAAACAATTAAAATAATTAAAATAATTACAAAGATGGGAAAAGGCGGCTAGAAGGTTAAAAACATATAAAGGGTTAAAACATACAAAAAAACCGGAAAAGAAAAAAGGAAGAGAAAAAGAGAAAATTAAAAGTGATTATTTTTTGAATCCCACTTCCAGGGATAGTTCTCTTAATCCCTCTTTTTTAGAAGAGCCAAGCACAGAACGATCCCGAGAGCTCCTGCAAGTATTCCAAAGCCAGGAGTTCCTGCAAACATTTTGAGACCAGGAGTTATTAAGGAAGCTTCTACGCTGGTGCCTTCTTCAGGATGGCTATTACTGCTCTTCGAATCGTCAATATTATTCTGGATAAGAGGAACAGAGGATGCAGACTCATTAGAGACAGTCTCAGAATCATTGGTATTAAGTACTGTTTCTGTAACATTTGTCTCTTTTACCCCTTTTGCAGAAGTCATGTTTTCTTTGGACCCTGAAGCATTTTTATCCTCTGTAGTAACTTCGGCTGCTGGGTAGATAATGTAGCCTTCCCGAGATGTACTGCCTTTCCCCTCATCTGAGGTCTGGAAATACCACGAATCGGTAAAATAGGTCTTTTTGTCTTTCTTCAAATTAAGGTTGATCGACTTTGAGTTTGCGAGTACTATCTCATCCTTTGAAGCTTTTTTTACCTTAAACCCTTGATATTCATCTCCTTGTTTGATAACCTGGATGTCATCTTTGTCAATAAGCCAGGTGTACTTGAAGACAGCAAAAGAATCAGTAGCACTCGTGAATATAGAGTTTACATAGGTGATAAAGTAGAGCTGGTCTTTTCCTTCCCCAAAGTCTGCAGTCGCAGTAAAAGTCTGACCTTCAATTGTCCCATCAGCTTTCACAATTCCGGATTCGAGTTCTTGATTGTTTTTAAGCAGGGAGAACCAGACCTTGTTGCCCTCAGTGTCAATCTGGTTAACAGTCAGGGAATAATTTTTCCCGAGTTCCCAGGTCTCACCAATTTTCAACTCTTTTTTATCACTGCTTTTCTGGTTGATGACAATGTTTGTAAGTTGCCTGGCATCGTTTTCAACGGCAATATATGGCTTTCCGAACCATGGAAGTCTATAATAAAACATTCCGCCAAGCTGCTCAGGAGTTGTATTGGCGTTCAGTTCAAGGTCGGATACAAGTGCGTATTTGTTGGAATATTGCCTTGTAGAATATACAAGCTCTTCTTCGCCTATAAAGTGGTTTCCGGGGTTATTTTTTCCAAGTTCGTCCTTGCCGTCTTTTTCAACATACTGTAAACGTTCTCCCAACCCATTCTCGGAAGCTACGAAATCCATGTGTTTGTTAATTAGATAGTTAAAGCCACCAAAGGTGGCAGCATTCCAGCAGAATTCATCGGATGAAGTTTCACCGGTATCAAAGGGAAGCCCTCTGATCTCAGGTGCTGCATGGCTCAAGGAGGGAAGCAGCAAACAAATCGTAAACGCAACAAAAAGTGAACAAAAATTTTTTCGGATACACAGGTTCATGAATATCACCGCTCATTTCCATTAGTTCAATCTATTAAATCACACTAAATCACACTAGCAAGAAACTAAAGTAATTTATTACAAATTATCTTAAAAGTAACAACTAATACTAATAGTTAGTTAATTAATTTTACGAATTATAATTGATAAATATAAACGTAATATTATATCAGACATAAATAGTAGAAAGTAAAAGTAATCCAGCTTACCAGGAAAAAGAGAGAGCAGAAAACATTGAAAACAAAAAGAAATAAATGAAAAAAGATACAAAAAGACAAAAAAAGAAATAAAAAAGTCTGCAGAAATGATAAGGGCTCAGATATAGTCAGCCTTTACCTTGCGACCCTTATCTTGAATAGAATTGATTTTCCAGCCTGATGCTGAATCAGCCCTTCACCTTGAAACGAAGCAGGGCTGCGATTCCTCCTAATTTATCAAGCTTTTCTCCGGGTTCGAAAGCCGTGCTGAAAACAACAACCTTTCCCTGGGCCTGTTCAACTTGCCTTAGGAGCTTATCGATATCCTCCCCTTTTTCCCTCCCTTCCCGCAGGGTTTCATCAGCAACAAGCAGGGTTTCGATAGCTCCGTAATCAAGGGCATTCTTAACATCTGCCAGCCCATACGCAGCCTTGCCGTCCATTGAGATTTCACGAATAAGGTCTTCCATTAAGGTTGATTCCCGGGCTATACGGGATTCCTGCATAATGCGGTCCACTGCTCCTCTGCGGAGAACTTCCTGAAAACCGGACATTCCTATCATGGAAGTATCTTCAATTAGAGCTTTTGAAGCCATAACAGGTTCGATTTCCTGAAAATATTTTAAAAAATCCTCTTTAGTAAACCCTGGCCCAGCAATAACTATAGACGCTTCTTCAGGGACAGCATGCCTCAGCTGCTCTATAATTTCTCTGAAAAACTCATTCCTCAAGCTAGTCTCTCGCTTTCCAGAGGACTGCCGAATATGAGAATAGATCTCTATACCATAGTGGTGCACAAAGCCAATATCGGCGTCACCTTCTTCTACTGCGATCATGACGACTTTCGGGCGCTTCGAAGCTTCCTCAGCGTCCTCGATTCGCTGAAACTGATCATTTTTCCACTGTTCCTTTACGATGGAAAGATTGGTCCCGATCTCGACATTGAGGGTATGATAGGAGCCTACGTCCATACCATGCTCTATCACCCCATGTATCCGCAGACGGTTCGCAAACTTGTGAAACTCGATTCCCTCAACCCTGATTCCAAGCCTGACCTTTACTTTCTCAACCTTCTCAGGACGGATTTTATCACTTGCAGTATCGGCTTTCCGTCTGGTAACCGAAAAAACCAGATCCTCTTTTTCGATTATATATTTCAGGTGCCAGAGATCGTCAAGGGTTTCGGCTGTTATTGCAATCTCCCCTTCCCTCCCCTTAAGGGAACGCTTTGTAACCCTCATTCTTTTTTCACTCCACCCATTTCAATTCCCTCTTCACTTCCTCCCCCGGATTTCTTTTCAATCTTCTCTTCAATTTTCTCTCTGAATTTCTTTTCAAATTCCACTTCAACTTCTTCTTCAGATCCTATTTCGAATTTTTCTTCACTTTCTTCTTCAGATTCTATCTCAAATTTTTCTTCACTTTCTTCTCCAGATTTTGTCTCATATTTTTCTTCACTTTCCTGCTCTTGGTCCTCAGGTTCGATCTCTATTCCTGAGGTTTCGTATTCTCCTCCATGCTCGGTTTTCTTCCCCTTCCGTTCAGGCTTCTGGCTCTTTAAGTCAGATTCTCCGGGTGGGACCATCATGGCTACCTGATCAGGAGAGGCGATCTGCTTCACGAAACGAGGGTCATTGAGTTCATCAGCATAAATCCTGTAGATCTTTTTTGAAATATCATTCTGATTGAAAATTCCTGGAATTATTTCAAGGATATAATCTCCATGCTTCCGAACGGCAGAAACAGGTCCGCCTATAACTCTTGTCTCGCCTTTTAGCTGAAGCCCCACTGCAACGCCGAGAGGGACGTCTTTAAAGTAATTGCGCTCTCCACGGATGATAAAAGACCCTTTTTTTACATACTCTCCTGATTCCGGGGTCTTTGAGACTTGCTCGGCTTTGACCCAGTAGCAATCCCCACTGAAATGCCCGGCTTTCCAGAGGCTGGAATATGAAACAGCAAACTGCGCAGTCTCTTGCAGAGTAGATTCGGGTATCTCTTTTCCGCCTGTTTTTATAACGGTGAGAGGAGCACCCGGAGTTTGGGTATGGAAGACAAGATCTCTCTTTTCAATATACTTTTTGAAAACTTCCTCATTGGTGTCTGCATCCCTGCCTCCTACAACAAGGAAACCGTCCGAAGATACAAACCATCTGAACCTGTCATACCAGTGCCTTTTCCTGTACACCTTAAGCTTCTTCCCTGCCTTTGGAGTTTTTGCCACAGCATTTTTCTCCATCGCCTTCCTGGTATTGTCAATAGCTTTCAGAGCACCTTCTTTTTTCTTGTTAAATTTCTTAACTTTCTCATAGTATTCCTGAGCATTCTGCGGCACCGTCTTCCGAATATCAAGATTGACATTCTTCCCATCAAGCCCTACGGTTATAGTTCCGGTCCTGGGGTCGATATTTGTTATCTTTTGCGCAGCAGGCACGGTCTTTTTTGCCTGTTTCAGAATTGAGCGAATCTCATCCCAGGAGTAACCCTTTGCCCTTGCTCCGTTAAGCACGGAAAAAAGTTCTTCGATAATTTGATAATTTGCATAGACTGTCTCAGCAAGGGTATTATTCTTCTCGATTTCCTTTTCGAATTTCTTAAGGCTTTCTTCCTGCTGGAGAAGCCGTCGTTCATAAACGTCAAGGGTTTTTTCCTTTTTCTGAGCCTTTTTTACCTTTTCGACCTGTTCAAGCGCCTTTTTTCCAAAGAATTCATCAAGTGCCGTATTAAAGGAATCAAAATATTCTTTTTCAAATCCGGAATAGCGAATAAGGTCAAAAGGAAGCACATCGAAAGTTTCCAGCTTTCCGTTAATTTCCTTTTTCACATGCTGAGACCTGAATTTTGGAGTATCAGCTTCAACCTCGGTTTCGGGTTTAAGTTCAGCTTCAGGTTCAAATTCAGTTTCGGATTTAAGTTCAGCTTCAACCTCAATTTCCTTATCACATTTACTTTTTTCTTCTGCGCTGAACAACGGGGAAAAAAGGTCATGCATTGCATTGCAGAGTCTGGATGCATCCTCTTGGGTTGCTTCCTTTGAAGGCTTCGATTTATCTATTTCTGCCCTTGCACAGATTTCTTCTGCCAGAACGCCTCCGAGATTGAATCTTGTGGCTATTGTCCTCACAACATCAGCCTTAGAACTGGAAAAAGTCTCCATAAGATCTGAAACCTTGGCCTTTATAGGGCTCAATTGTGCCTCAGGCAGCTCGTAAATTTCCCCACTCCGAAGCCGCCTGTCCTTTAAGGTCACAGGATTCATAGGCAGGATAATCCTGTTTTCCGAATCGACAATAAGCACGTTTCCCGGAGCAAACAGCTCCACAATAAGAGTATTCAGGATTCCCCCTCTCTCGATCCCGATTTTTACGATTCTGTCAAAATCATGCTGCTCCACAGATACTATTCTGCCTCCCATCAGGTACTTTCTAAGCAGCATTGGAAAAGCTTGGGGGAGCTTTGGGCTCGCCCTGAGGTATTTGCTAAGATGGATGCGCTTCCCAGCCTCAATAACCAGGTTGTCCCTGCCCTGGTGAAAAACGTAAAGATTGATGCGAATTTCTTCATTGGCTGGCTGGTAAATCTTCCCAATCTTCGCATCAATTATGGACTTCGGCCCTGCTGACAGCTCGGCAACCACTGCAGCAACGTCGGCACTTGACATATCCTGTTTCATGAAGTTGATATAATAGAGGCTTTTCGTATAAGTGTTACTGTAGAATTCTTTTTATAGTCAACTATGATATCAAGGAAGGAGGTTATAATTCCCTCAAAAGGCGAAACCCTAGATTGGCGAAACAACTTTCAGGTTCGCGCTTGAAACGGCCAGCTGAACGGCAGAATTTGGGATCACAGAGCCAACTACATCCACGAGAAACCCGATTGGAGCTACTACCGTCTTCCCAGGCACTCCCATCTGAAGGAGCGACGCTGTAACTTTCATGCCACTCGTCCTGCACCCATTCCCAGACATTCCCATACATATCATAAAGTCCCCAGGGGCTTGGTTTTTTCTGGCCAATTACATGAGTTTTTCCGCCTGAGTTTCCAGCATACCATGCATATTCGTTAAGCTTTGACTCATCGTCACCGAAGAAACACTTTGTTTGCATGCCTGCCCGGCAGGCATACTCCCATTCGGCTTCTGAAGGTAAGCGGTACTTATCAGTTCCTTCTTTTTCATTCAGCTTTGTGATATATTGCTGAGCTTCTACCCAGGAAATCATCTCAACAGGGCGGTTTTCACCTTTGAAGTGTGAAGGATTATTTTCTATTATTTTTTCCCACTGTTTTTGCGTGACAGCCGATCTACCCAGATAAAAAGAGTGTTGAATCGTAACTTTATGAGTCGGAGATTCGGAATCCGATCTGTCCTTCTCTTTGGAGGGCGACCCCATCTCAAATTCCCCTACTGGAATCAGTACAAATTGCATACCTGTTGAAGGACTGGTAAAGATTTCAGTATCTTCCAGACTATCTACCAGCGTGAGGAAAGATGACTCTTCAGTTTCCTCTTTAGTTTCTTCATTTTTCAGGTAGTATCGAACTGTATTAATGTAATTCTTAATCTTGAACTTATTTCCTATAAGCCCACCCCATAAGACATTTCATTGAATTATCAGCTCTTGTTTTAAGCCTTAATTTGTCAGATTAGTCAGATTCTATATTCTGTAGTATTTATGTAACATTTATTGTTGTTAATGCTAAGATTAGATCCTATTGCCATAAAACACCTTGACCATAGAATTGTCACATGTTTAATAACACATAGAGGTTATCAGAACCTAAAGGGAAAATATTTGAACCCAGATTGACTTTAATACCTTTTTTTAAAAAAACTAATATAACCAAAAGTAAATTATGAGATAATTATCTTAGGGAAAAACAATCAAGTCCTCAAGCCAAGTCCTTAATTAAAACCTTGATCAGAATCCCTAGAAACCCTAAGTTAAAACTCTATATCAAAACCTTGATCAAAATCCCTAGTAGAAACCCTAAATCAAAAACTTAGTCAAAAAGCTTCTTAAAAGCTACTAACTAAATCCCTGATCAGAACTACTAAACCCGATTCCTCTGATCAAATCCCTAACCAAGATCCAAACCCCTAGAAGTTATGAAACCATGGACCGTCGAACGACCCGTTATTTGAAAACTCGTTTCCAGAATTATTACAAGAATGCTAAAGTTAGTCTCCCTGACCACTTGCCTAATAGAGAATGGGCTTTTATTTTCTATGACGATATGCCTAATAAGATGATGCACAGGCATAGAGCTTTCGGCTCACCCGGAGAGACTCTTGACTATCTTTACGGCATGGCTCCCGCGCATGTTTACAATTCGACTGCGTATTACGAATACCCTGATGCTAAAAAAATGAATGAAAAAAACTGGCTTGGAGCAGAATTGATTTTTGACCTTGATGCAGACCACCTACCCGATGCTCCGAGGGACTACGCCGATATGCTTGAGCTTGTCAAGAAGGAGACTTTTAAGCTTATTGACTTTCTTTTAGAAGATTTTGGATTCTCAGAGCAGGAGATTGAACTGGTCTTTTCTGGAGGTAGAGGATACCACCTACACGTTAAACATCCAAAAGTGATTGGTTTAGATAGCTCTTCACGCAGAGAAATAATTAATTACATAAGTGGAAGAGATTTAAGAGAAAACAGCGATTATCTAATTACAGAAGAGAAATTATTTGGTGACTTTGGAACGGGGTCCAAAATATACAAAGGGAAAAAACAGGGGGTAACGATAAAAATAATCCAAGGACATGATTGTGGATGGGGAAAAAGAATTGCTGAGTATATAGTAGACTACTTAAAAAAGGAAGTCAGCAAAGAAAATAAAAAAGATATGTTTAAAGATTTGCGTGAAAGTTTAAAAGACGAAATCCCAATAGGCCAGGGAACTATAAATAAATTAATAACAATAGGAACGGACGAAAATACTCTTAACAGCATATTGGACCGAGGCCAACTTGAGTTTGGATTTCTAAAAAATTCAGGAAAGATTTTTGAGTACTTTGTGAAACAATCGGTTCAAAAGTATGCTGTGGATTTTGGAGCAAGTGTTGACGAACCTGTGACTGCGGACATTAAACGCCTAATCCGGGTGCCAGGCTCATTGCACGGTGGATCAGGAATGCTGGTTAAGAAACTTGCTTTATCTGAGTTAGAGATGTTTGATCCACTCAATGATGCAGTTATCTTTGGCGACAGGCCGGTAAAAATAACAGTTTCAAAGCCATTTTCAGTACAATTAAAGGGCAAGGATTTAAGAGTAGAAGAAGGCATACAGGAAATTCCTGAATATGCGGCAGTGTATTTAATTTGTAGAGGTGTTGCGGAGTATGGATATAGAAGAAATCAGCCAAGTCCTGTATAAGGAAAAGAGCCAGACATTAAAGGCAATTCCGGCTGATTTTTACTTGGAAGCTGAGAAATATATCCGGGAACTTGAAATAGAGATTGGAAAAATCGACAATTCCCGTTCTCCAGAGGCAAAGTTCCTCCGCGACGAACATGAAAGAGCACTCTCCGATCTTGAGCTCATTTTCATGAATCGGATAAAAAAGGTTATTACCAGGGCATCCAATCAATCTCATGCGGATAAACCTATTTCAAAGAACATCGAAAAGCTTCTTTCTGCAGAAAAAAGGCTTTATGATCTTGTACTGCAAGGAATTGAGGCTGCAAAGACAGAACTTTTAGGTCCTATTCTTTACCCTGATTCCGAGAATATTGCAGTCTGGCCAGAAATCGTAAAGGAGAGAAAGGTTCCAGCAGCTATAGGAGGGGGAATAGGAGCAGAGCCGGACAAAAATGATATAAATGAAGAATACGTTGTTGTTCGAATACTGAAGGACTTACCAACCTTCACAGGTGCAGACGGCAGAAATTATACCGTCAGTGCCGAAGAAGTCGTTGTTTTGCCGCAACTCAATGCTGCGGGACTAGTAAAACGAAATGCAGCTAAACTGATTGCCGGGCAGGAAAATTCCGGAAAAGAATAATTTCCCCTAAAGGAATAATTTCACTGAGAAGAACAGATTCCTCGAAAGGAACAATTTCCCCTAAAAGAATTATTTCCTGAGATTTACAGCTAACTTTAGCCTGGAAAAAAGGAAGGCAGCTAGTTTTAACTGCTTAGGATTTTACGTTGAGCAGTAGGGCAGGAAGGCCTATCAGTTGATAGTATGAGTTATATATGTGTAGCTATATTTGTGTAGCTTAACCTTGTTAGCATGCAAGCTTTTCAAGAAAAAGCTTGAGCAAAAACTGATAGAAGCTAAATCCGTTTAGTTTAAAAGCCTGTTTAGCTTAAAAATCTGTTTAGCTTAACCTTGCTGGCATGTTCTGACCTCCTCCTCAATAGAAGACACCCAATCAGATATTGAGACATAAAGAGGCCTGGAAAATTCAAGATTATCCAATCAAATGCTTCCCAGATAAATCTTCCCAGTGTCAAAAAGCCATACGTAATCGCCATACGTATATTTCATAAACCGTAAATTCCATAACTGTAAACTCCATAAATTGTAAATTCAATAAAATGTAATATAGTATATTTCATAGTGTCTTTCCGTGAGAGCCGGAGAAGGCAAGCTGCAATACCAATAATCATTAATAAGGTGTAGAGAATGAAAATTCCAAAGAGGTTCAGAACTTACTGTCCTTACTGTAAAACCCACAATGAAGTAGTCGTTGAGAGGGTTAAGAAGGGTCAGGCATCATCAATGACTCACATTGCAAGACAGAAAAAGAGACAGCAAGGCATTGGAAACAGCGGAAAGTTCTCCAAGGTGCCTGGTGGTGACAAACCTACAAAACGCATCTGGCTCAGATACCGCTGTACTGTATGTAAAAAAGCCCACCAGAGGCCCTGTTTCAGGGCAAAGAAGTTCGAGTTCAAGGAGTAAGATAAAATGGTAGACTATATCCAGAGGCCAAAAAGCAGGTTCCTGCGCGTAAAGTGCAACGACTGCGAAAATGAACAGATCATATTCGGAAGCGCCAGCTGTAAAATCACCTGCGTTGTCTGTGGAAGGACCCTTGCTGAACCAACCGGTGGAAAATCGACAATTACTACTCACATTCTTGAAGTGCTTGAATAACCGGATAGGTAAAAGTACTTTATAGCATTAGAGTAAAAGTAATGAAGAGACAAAACTTGAGAAGTGGTACGAATGGGAAACGATAATTGGCCCGAAGTCGGAGAGTTTGTTGTCTGTACTGTAAAGAATGTGACGGATTTCGGAGCCTATGTCGAGCTTGAGGAATTCGGAGGAAGGGAAGGTTTTATCCATATCTCTGAGATTAAAGCAGGCTGGGTCAAATACGTCAGGGACTACGTAAGGGAAGGGCAGAAGATAGTCTGCAAGGTTCTTAACGTGGACCCTTCCCGCGGCCACATAGACCTTTCATTGAAAGACGTAAACGAACACCAAAGGCGCGCTAAAATCCAGGATTGGAAAAATGAGCAAAAAGCCGCCAAATGGCTCCAGTTCGTGGCTGAAGAAACGAAAACAGATGAAAGTAACCTGCGAGCTCTGCATGAAAAACTCGTAGAAGAGTTTGGAAGTGCATATTCAGCCTTTGAAGAAGCTGCTATCGAAGGGGAGAAAGCCTTCAAAGGAATCAAAATCAATAAGAAATATGTAAAGAGCATAATCAAAATCGCAGGAGAAAATATCAAACTGCCTTTTGTAGATATCGCAGGCTATGTGGACCTGACCTGTAACCTTCCAAACGGCATAGAGGTCATAAAACAGGCTCTCAGTGCTGCAAATTCCATCAGTGAAGTTGATGGAAAAGATATCAGGCTTGAAATAGGTTATATTGGAGCTCCAAGATATCGAATTAAGGTAATTGCTCCGGATTATAAGAAAGCCGAATCAATCCTTAAGAAATCCGCCCAGTCAGCAGTCGATACCATTGCTAAACTTGGTGGACATGGGACATTTAAGCGGCACATCGAATCGGCAAAGGCGTGATGCCTTTTGGGACAAAAGATCCGCAAATGCAAAAATTGCGGCAGGTACACTTTAAGGGAATTTTGTCCGGTTTGTGGGGAAAAAGCTTTCCCCGTGCATCCGGTTCGCTTTTCTCCTAAGGATCCTTATGGTAGGTACCGTAGAATGGCGAAGAAAGGATAAGGAGTTATTATGCAGCAGAGTACACTTGTCCGCCTGAAAGAAAATCTTGAACTCAAAAATCCTATACTTGTAGTTGGACTTCCAGGTGTGGGACTCGTAGGCAAACTAGTAGCAGAGCATCTTGTGGACGAACTTGGAGCTGAAAAAATTATAGAGGTTTATTCCCCGCATTTTCCACCTCAGGTCCTGGTCAATACAGACTGTACAGTTCGCCCGGTAAGTAATGTAATATACCACGGAAAAGCAAAAGAGAACGATGTTCTTTTCCTTGTTGGAGACCACCAGAGCACAACCTCGCAGGGGCATTACGAACTTTGTTCGCTTTACCTTGACATTGCCGAGGAATTTGGAGTAAGAAGAATTTACACACTCGGAGGGTATCCCACAGGCAAACTGACTTGTGAAGAAACCGTTCTTGGAGTTGCCAATGATGCAAAAGTGATTGAAGAAATCAAAGAGTATGGAGTAGAGTTCAGGGAATCCGAACCCAGTGGAGGAATAGTTGGAGCATCGGGCCTGCTTGTAGCTTTCAGCAGGATGCGGGGTATCGATGCTGCCTGTCTTATGGGCATGACCCCTGGCTATCTAATGGACCCTAAAAGTGCTCAGTCCCTTCTAAAGGTGCTCTGTAAGATATTTGAGATTGAAGTGAACACAGAGTCTCTTGAGAAAAAGGCCGAGGAAATGGAAAGTATCCTTGAAAAGCTAAAGGAAAAAGAAGAACAGCAAACCTTCCAGGAAGTCAAGCCAACTGAAGAAGACCTGCGCTATATAGGATGATAATATTCGATAACTGTAAATATAGATAATTATTTTCTAATATTTAATTAATAATAATTATCCAAAAATATCGAGCGTTTTAAGTTAGAGTTTTTCCGGTAGGAAAGGGAATGAAAGTCAATACAGACCTCCATCTCCATTCAAAATACTCCATGGCATCTTCCAAGAGAATGGAATTGCCTACAATTGCCAGGGAGGCTTCAAAAAAAGGAATGGAGATGATTGGGACTGCAGACTGTACTCATCCTAAGTGGCTCAAAGAGATCAAAAAAGCAGCTACCTCAGATGAAGAAATCCGCATAGACGAGATATATTTTATCCCTACTACTGAGATTGAAGACAGCAATCGCGTACATCATCTCCTTATTTTGCCTTCAATCTCAAAAGCTGAAGAACTGGCAGAGCGCGTTGCTCCTTTCGGCAACCTTGAGGCTGATGGCCGCCCAAATGTCAGGCTGGACGGCAGTGAGATTGCGGAAATTGCAAGAGATCTTGGTGCCCTTATCGGCCCCTGCCATGCCTTCACTCCCTGGACCGCACTTTATGGCTATCATGACAGCCTAAAAAGTTGCTACGGGGATATGACAGATTACATTTCGTTTCTGGAACTTGGCTTGAGTGCAGACAACGATTATGCCGACCGGATAGAAGAGTTACACCGCCTGACTTTTCTTTCGAATTCTGATGCTCATTCTCCCTGGACCAATAAACTTGCAAGGGAGTTTACCCAGTTTGATATGCCTGAGCTTACTTTTGACGGCTTAAAAAAAGCAATTTTAAGGGAACAGGGTTATAAAGCTACTCTGAATGTAGGGTTCTTTCCCGAAGAGGGCAAGTATAACAAATCAGCCTGCATTAAGTGTTTTACTCAATATCCACTGCCTGAAGCTGTTGGAAATAAATGGCGCTGTCCTATCTGCGGAGGCGTCATAAAGAAAGGGGTTTTCGACCGCATTAATGAACTTGCAGATTTTGATGAGCCAAGGCATCCTGACCACCGTCCCCCTTATCTTCATCTCATTCCTCTTGCCGAGATCATCCAGATGGCACTCGGCCATGCAAGCGTTCAGACAAAAGGCGTGCAAACTGCCTGGAATACGCTTATAGAACGTTTCGGAAACGAGGTTAAAGCTCTAATTTATTCAGAACCAGAAGACCTCAAAATCGTAGGCGATGATCGGATAGTAAATGCGATCCTTGCCTTCAGGAAAGGAGACGTCATAATCCATCCCGGTGGAGGAGGCCAGTATGGTTGGCTTGAGCTGTCCGAAAACCTGAAAGAAGAAAACCGGCACATTGGACAGCTTTCATTTGGTGACCTTGAGAAAATTAAATCTGAAATAAAAAACGAACCCGAGAAAAAAAGTGAGTTCGGAAAAAAGGGCAATGAAAAACCCCTAAAAAAAACAGGCGAAACCAAAAAAGAAGGAACCAAGAAAGAAGGAAAAATTAATAAAGAGCCGGATGGCGAAGGCCAGCGTTCACTTTTTGACTTTTAAGAAATAGATCCGACTGATGATAAATTATATAAGAAAGAAAGTATATTCACTAACCCGGTGTCTTAGCACGCTGCACTAAAAATGTCGGGCAGTGCCCGGAAATTTTCCCTACGTTAAAACAAAATGCCCAGGTAGTCTAGCGGTAAGGCGACGGTCTCGAAAACCGTTTCTTCTTTGGGAGAGCGCAGGTTCAAATCTTGCCCTGGGCGTAAAAAAATCATCTAAATTACTATTTTTTAATGTATGATATATTCAATAATGTATTCAATAATATAGCAGCTTTAGATGCTAATTTTTTCATTTCACAAGAATTCGGAGTATTTTTAGGTATTGCTTCTTCCGCATGTTTATATTAAGAAGCGTAAATCCCCTAGGTCTTTAGCCTATGGGATATAAGCGTCAACTTCCTCAATTTACTTTTCGTTATGTATTGGCTTCATAAGACCATAGAATGATGTAATATTAGGCATAGGTTAGCGAGAGCTCGACAACCCTTGTTAAAGAGCCCACCATCAGGCTCAGTAGGTCGTAGAAAACCATTCGACTCTAGCTTGTGAACTACGGCCGAAACGAGCGAAAGAATGAAACTCAATAAGGCAGGGACTGCCTGAATTCAAGCCTTTGGAGGTGCCGATAGTCATCTGTGAATTAGGAAGCCGCTCAGTCTTTAGCTCAGGGGTAGTTCACATTGCTTCTTCCGCTGTTTTGTAGAAAGAAGGAAATCAGTATGGGGCTCTGTAGAAATCCTC
>DALS01000065.1 GCA_002499445.1 Methanosarcina sp. UBA293 | reverse complement strand
GGAATTGTTCACCGGCCTTGACATGGAAATTATAAACAAGCAAAATCGACCACTGATATTTATTTAGATCCTCTATTTGTGAACCAGAATAAACACTATTATCATCTGAAATCAAATTCTCCTTGCATTGGTGCAGGATATGTGTCATCGAATTCTTCAAAAAAGTTGGGAAAAAGTTAAGATAAGATAAATGTAGGGAGGTACAGTTAAAAGTAATTTACAGCATTAATTTGAAAGCCAGCAATAAAAGATTCGTATAAATTAATATTGTAACAAATTAACTCTAACATTTACATGTAACCAGGATTCAAGTAGAATGCATTATTTGAAAAAAGGGTGGAGAAAAGCCAGTAAAGATCTAATGAATCAAAAAGAAGGTAATACTGTGGACGCAGATGAGAAAAAGCAAGAAATTAAAGAAACATACGGAAAAATCGCAATGATAGGCGGGTCCTGTTGTTCGAGTGGATGTTGTTGTGATTCAAGTGCGACAGATCTGTCAAAATCCATTGGCTATTCTGACAATGATATCAGCGCTGTTCCAGATGCAAACCTGGGTCTTGGTTGTGGGAACCCAACAGCATTTGCTGGGTTGAAGCCAGGTAATATTGTTCTTGATCTTGGTTCTGGAGCTGGTTTTGACTGCTTCCTTGCAGCAAAACAGGTAGGGAACTCAGGAAAGATTATAGGAGTTGATATGACTCAGGCTATGATTGAAAAGGCACAGGCCAACGCTTTGAAATACGGTTATCCAAATGTCGAGTTTCGCCTGGGAGATATCGAAGCTCTTCCTGTTGAAAGCAACTCAGTAGATGTTATTATCAGTAATTGTGTAATTAATTTGGCTCCAGACAAAGAAAAAGTTTTTAAGGAAGCCTTCAGGGTTCTTAAATCAGAAGGCGAAATGTATATTTCTGATATTGTTCTTCTGGCCGAGCTTCCTGAAGACTTGAAAAATGATAAAGATCTTTTGACAAGCTGCCTTGCAGGTGCCTTGCTTAAAGAAGAGTATCTCAGGCTTTTAAATGAAACTGGATTTTCAGTTGAAATTTTGAATGAAGATCTGGATATAAGCAAAAGGCAGTATGGTGGGTTGCCTGCGGAAAGTTTAAAGCTTAAAGCCTGGAAGTAAGAAAAGCTTTTAGTTTTTTCACCATACAGTTATAGCACTTAGAGCACAAAGAATAACATAGTAAGCATCATTTCAAATTTTTTAAATAGTTTAATTTGTAACTTAATGTTTTTCTCCAGGCTGAATAGTTGCTCATTTATAGATTCTCGTGCTGGATAGGTTTTGGGCTTAAATTGAATTGATAGCACAGAATTTATTCTTCAACAGCTTCCAAAACCTTCCTGATTTTATCGTTTTTTATGGAATAGAGTCGCATCTTTCCTTCTTTTCTTACTTTAATTATCCCCCAATCCTGTAACTTTGCAAGGTGCATTGAAGTATTTGATTGAGTTCTACCAATTAGCTCCGGGATCTCACAGGCGCATAACTCTCCTTTACAGGTACCGCATTTATTCTCTTCGCATGTGCGCTCGGCCTCAAGAAGAACCTTGATAATCCTGTACCTTGTATCACCGCTTAGTGCTTTGAAGAGTTGTACATTTTTTTCACTAGACATATCAATAATTATTGAATATGAGAAAGTATATATACCTTTCTAAAACTGAAATTTAGCTTATTATCTGCAAAAATAACAAAATAACGGCTGTTTGGAATAAAGCGCCTTTTTAATTTTGTAATACATCGATATTTTGTTGTTTTTCAGATTTATTGTATTTTGAAAGAATCCTTCCAAGTCAGTGACTATTACATCTCATATCGACATATCTAAATATAAGAATATTCTGATATATTAGAATAGAGGTGTTCTAAATGAGCAAATTTGTAAAAAAATTGCTTGGAAAATGGATCGAAAACGATAAAAGTTGCTGCTGTAGTGGCCCTATTATCGTAAGCGTTAGAAAGATCAACATCGATGGCAAAGAACTGCAAATTGCCGGATTAGAAGAGGAATTCGAAAAAATTAGTGCTGCGGGCAAAGCTCCAGAGAATATAAATGGCGAGGAACTGATTCAGAACCTTACCAAAATAAATGTGATCCCTGAAGAGAGTTTAGATAAATTCAGAGCTGCAATACTCAAAGAATACGAAATATATTGGCAGGAGAAAAAAGCTTAATTCACTTTGATAGATATGAATATGATATCCTATAAATAAGCCCTGTCTAATGCTCCAGATGCGAATATAGTCAAGAGGTTTCAAAAGTGAACATTAAGTGCGCAATCTGTGGAAAAGAAGAGGACTCCTTGCTCAGGACTAACCATAAAAAGTTAGGAACCATAAAGCTCTGCTTAGGGTGCTGGTCTAAGGAACAGGGTAAAAACAATCTGCTTCCTTTAGAAGGGGGAAGCAGGTGCTGCAGATAAATACGATAAAACAAAGGAGATCAAGTGTGAATAAAAGAAGGTGTGAAGTAGAAACCAAAAGATTGAAGCGTTTTATCCTTGATAAAGATCAGTTTGAATCAAGGCCGCAAAAACTTAGTTCTCTGGTGAATGGGTTAGATGAAGAAGTTTTATCCTTGGAGGTCAAAATTTTTAAGGCTCTCTCAGATACCAATCGCCTCAAAATTATAAAATTATTAAAGGAAGGAGAACTGTGTGCTTGTGAACTAACGGTTGCCCTTTCTAATTCTCAATCGACTGTTTCTCACCACCTCTCAGTACTGAAAAATGCCGGTATGATCAAAGAAAGGAAAGAAGGAAAGTGGTCTTATTTCCGCCTCTCGGATGGGGCAATAATTGAACTGCTTAATCAGGCTCAATTGCTTACAGACAGATGAACCGCGAGTAGATTTTTGTTTAAGAAATTGAATCAGAGGATAACTGAGCTCTTAAAAGAAAATACTCTTTGAAATATCGAGCTTACAAAGACGCTATTGTGGTAATTTTAGATTTCTGAGAGCTGTAGCTCTCATTAAATAAAAGGAAGGAAGCAAAAATGTTCTGGAATAATTTAGTTATGGCAGCCAATTACTTCATTGAAATCGCCGTAGAGCTTACTGTTTTATTTATAGGGATAACTTTTCTCGTGGGATTGATTCAAGAGTATGTTCCAGACGAGACCATAAAAAAGGCTTTAGGAGGAAGGCACAAAGTTATAGGCAGTGTTCTTGGAGCAGGTTTTGGTGCCCTTACGCCTTTTTGCTCCTGCTCTACCATACCGCTTCTTCTGGGAATGCTCAATGCTGGTGTGCCTTTTGCCGCAGCAATGGCATTCCTGTTCTCATCCCCTTTGCTAAATCCAGTGATAATTTCTTTATTCATTATCCTGTTGGGATGGAGGGTAGCTGCTCTTTACTTTGTCATCGTCTTCGTAGCTACAATTCTCATTGGTCTCTTGCTCGATAAGCTAGGCTTCTCCAGTCATGTTAAGCCGGCAGCCGTTATGAGAAGTTGCTGTGACAGTCAACAAGCGACAGACACCAAGTCTAGGGTACAACGGACTGCGGGATTTGCAATGAGCTTATTTCGCCAGCTGATGCCTTATTTACTTATTGGAGCTAGTATCGGGGCGTTCATTCATGGATTCGTACCTACAGAGATCATCTCCCGCCTAGCTGGGCCGAACAATCCTCTTGCAGTTCCTGTGGCTGCAATTATAGGTATTCCAATTTATATCCGAGCAGAGACTATGATCCCAATTGGGCTAGCGCTCACTGAGAAAGGAATGAGTTTGGGAGCCGTTCTGGCATTGATTATCGGAGGTGCTGGAGCCAGTATACCCGAACTGACGCTTCTCTCAGCCATATTCAAGAGGAAATTACTGGCTGCTTTTGTAGCAACCGTTTTTTCTATAGCTGTGGTTGCGGGGTATCTAGCAAATTTGATTGTATTGTGAGAACCATCAAGAATAATTAGAAGTGATATCAGACAGATATGACTGAACCTGGTATCATTTCTCAAATGTCTGCAAGATCCAGTCTTTTATCTCATCCCTGATTCGCCGGAAGACTCTGAGCCGCTCCTCTTCTGATCCCACAACCACGGCAGGGTCCTCAAAACTTTTGTGAATTATTTCTCTTGCTTTGGGAGATTTGGTCGAGAGCTTCAGATTCGTAGTGCAGATAGGGCAAGTCACTTTAGCCAGATCACAAACCGTAACTACTAAGTCAAATATAGTGTCCTGAAATTCTTGCGGAGTTTTAGAGTGTTGACTAGAGATATCGATGCCGATTTCCTTCATGACTATAATAGCATAAGGATTAACAGTTGTGGCTTCAACGCCGGCGCTATAAGCCTCGTACCGATCTCCATAAATAGCCCTTAAAAGACCTTCTGCCATCTGTGACCTAGCTGAGTTATGAGTGCATAGAAAAAGGATCTTCTTTTTTTCCTGTGGTCCCATGTTTGTTACCATTTCAATATTATTGCACTTGATAATAGATCAGCATTGTGATTGTTCCTGCACTCGGCCTTCTGGATATTCGACAGACAAAAAGATTTAGTTCTACTTATCATCTTTTAGCTGCACTCTTGCCTCTTTCATTATTTCTTTCATCATCTCTCCAACAAGATTAGCTTTTTCACAATGAGAAGCCTCTTTTGGCTTGCAGTTCAGGAGAACGCTCATAAGTCTATCAGCAATCTGATAAAATTTTATATCCTCAAGTCTGACTAGAAGTTCTGATAAGCTTTCACTAAACTCCCTACATTTATCATGGTTACAGACCGCATGCTCATGCAACTGGCAGACCGATTGCAGGTCTTTTATGATCTCTTTTGGGATGTTTGTCTCAACCACCATAGGGATAGGTCCTTATCATCACGAATTCTCAATAAGTTCGAGAAAAAGGTTGAAAGTATAAAGTGAAAACTGGCACTTTTAATTGCAAAATCAAAAAGCATAATCTCAAATTTGTAATATCAGATATTTTAAAACGTATATTCATGCCTGCAGTGCTCCATTATATCCTCAATAAAATCGGAGTAAAAGTCATCCGGGACAGTCACTTTTTCTCCTGCCATGATAGCTCTGGCCTCGAGATCTTCTTTACATGCATAAACGTCGCACTCTGGTACTTTTTCTATTCCGGTAAGCAGATTATAGACTCCATCTCCTGCAAGGTAGATTCTGGCTTTTCCGGAGCGGGCAGCCAGTTTGAGGCATAACTCCGATCTCGGACTGAAGGGAGGCTTTGTCAGCAGAAACACATCCAATTGTTCTTGTTTCATATTATCATCCAGTTAATCCTTAATCAGCAGCTAGTATTAAAACTCGATAACATAGGTTGAGCTTTCCATCGCTTCGAAAAAATCTTCTTCGTCTGCCAGTTCTATAGTCTCTATCAAAGTTTGCCCGAAAAGGCCTCTTTCCACAAGCGAGGGTTCGTGCACAAGCACTCTCAACTCTCCGTATGCGTAAAGAATATCTTCAAGGTTTGGTAATCCAAGCTTTCTGCTGTCTTGACCCACGATTGTAAGATAGACTCCATCTCCATAAAGGCCTAGAGTCACATCCATCTCATTAAGGCTCACTGCAGCTGCATTCAATGCTCCAAAAGCATTTTCACTGCCGTACGGGGCTGTATCCAGCAGATAGAAGACTGATTTCATTGGATCTTACCCTCCCAAAAATCGGATCTCATTGTTAAAATCTTATCTTGAAAGTGAAATTACTCTATCACTCATACTCAGCATTTCCGACAACTCATAAAGGCTGGTAATTCTTATTCCAGGGAAATAGTCTTTGCAGTTACTTCCTTGTATAATCTCTTCTTCTGGAAGGTAGCCTCTTGCACCAGCACATCGTGCACAAGCTCGGACTGCCGCGCCTTTTTCAGCAAGTTCAGAAAAAAGCTGTCCTGCATTAATAAAGAAGGCTGGATTTTGATCTTTTTTGGGGATATGCACTGCATCCAGGTAAAGGAATATATTTACTTTATATTTTTTAAGTGCAGCCTCAGTGAGTTTGTAGGCAATCTCAGCGTATTCAGAAATATAAGGGCCATCGGTAAGCACTATTGTTAGCGTCTTCAAGGCTTCCTCCGATTAAATAAAACGTTAGTAACTGCAGTTCAAATGTATGTAGCCAGAAATTGTAGACGCTCCAGATTGGTTGCATAGTCTGGCTTTTTAAGCTGTGTACACATATCTAGACTAACCTGTCCTGCCATTAACCTTATAGTAAAGCTGTAACAGCCCTGTTCGCCGCATTCTTGACAGTTGGTCTGAGGCAGGTGTTTATATATGTCCATTAGCTCGACCTTTATCTTTTCCCTGGGAGGTGGAGCAACTCCTTTTTTGATAGCTTCATTGATAGTATTTCTGAGGTTTTCAAGCTCTTTTTTTGCTTCCTCCTCATTTTTAACCATTCTCATGACTATTTTTCCACTACCATAAATAGTTGTCATGATTTCTCCTTTTTGAACTATCAAACTATCTTTTCTATCCGAGTAATTGCCTCTGGGAAAGAGAGGCTCAAGGATCTTTAAGGCCCCACCCAGCGGGGGAACCATGTTTGCAGCTACTCTTAATTTTGTGGAATCTGCTATACAAGGCAAAACCTGCCTGATCTCAACAATCTCCACAGGTTTTGCCTGAGAGAGGTCTTTAATCTCCTCAGTTTCTCTTTCTTTCTTATCTTTCAAGAAATTTCTGCCGTATTCACTTATTTTTACAGTCCCTTCTTCCAATTCGACTAGGCCTGCATCTTGCAAAATCTTCATATGGAAATCAAGCGTCTTTTTCCCGACTAAGCCCTCAATTTCCTCAACATATCTAGCACCGTCTGCAAGGAAGTTAATTATTCTCCTTCGAGCCTTATTGGCCATAGCAAAATTCACCAATTTTGTCTCACTCATACCTCCTGACATTTTTACACCTTCTAACACATTAAAGTCTAATTCTACCCTTTTCAATTCAGCACATTATAATCCATCTTTTAGAGTAAAACCTAATTATCCTAAGTTATTCCTACGATTAATTATGAAGTCACGTCTATAAAAACTCAAAAGCCAAATATCAAAAAAGATTGATATAAGAATATTAAAATATCAAATCCTGTTAGAAGTGAATGAGAAATGTCAGAAGAAGTAGAAGGGAAAGACTTATGCAAATTCCCCCACTTAATTGTCTAATTATTCAGTAGAACTTTTAGTTACGTAGGTTGTAATTTTTAATTAGCGGTAGCTCAGATATAAGCGGTTAAAACCTGCAAATGTTCCTGGCTGGTTGCGTACTTTGGCTCATTAAGAGGTGTACACATATCAAGGGAGGCTTCTCCACTCATGAGTTTTATGGCAAAAGTATAACAGCTCTGCTCACCACATTTGCCGCAATTGATCTGGGGCAGGTATTTATAGAGCTCCATGGGTTCAACCCTGATCTTCTCCCTGGGAGCAGGGTCGACGCCCTTTTCAATAGCCTCGTTGATGATGTTTCTGAGATTCTCAAGCGCTTCTTTGGCCTCATCCTCATTTTTTATCATTGTCATGGTAACTTTTCCACTACCATAAACCGTTGTAATAACTTCTCCTTTTTGAACTATTAGTGCATTTATCTTTTCTGAGTATCTTCCTCTGGGAAAGAGAGGCTCAAGAACCTTGAGGGTTCCGACAAGTGGAGGAGTAATATTTGCTATTACCCTAAATTTCGAAGAGTCTGCTATACAGGGCAGAAGCTGTCGAACTTCTACAATCTCCACAGTCTTTGCCTGAGAGAGATCTGTATTCTTTTCAGCATTCTTATCTTCCTTGCCTTTCAGGAAATTTCTGCCATATTCACTTAACCTAGCAGTTTCTTCTCCTAACTTAATCAGGCTTGCCTGTTGCAAAAGCTTGAGATGAAAATCAAGCATTGTCTTCCCTACTTCATCTCCAATTTCCTCGATACTTTTGTCTCCTGACGATAAGAAGTTCATTATCTTTCGTCGGGTAGCGTTGGCCATAGCATTGTTTACCAGCTTTATCTCATTAGGATTTCCAGGCAATTTTAACACCTACAAAAGTTATGAAAATTTAATTTTCGGCTCTGTAGAAAACTTGTCTACATCAGATGAAAGAGGCTGAAAAATGATACGTATATTCAGATCTTGCTGCTCAGTTTAAATTTATGGAAATTCATTATTTCAGAGGATTTCTATAGAGCCTAATTTTCGTTATTTCTTGATTATTTATTCATGTCAGATGTCTCTCTGAGGAAGTTAGTTTTCTCTAATTAATTGTTAGTTTACCTCATAAAAACTCAAGTGCTGGATATCAAAAAAGATTGATACAAATTATTTAATACACATCAACTATTCTTGATACCAATAACACAGGTTTTTAGAATTTGAATCTCTAATGTCAATTATATCGCCTTAGAATACAATGGGTTAAACAAATAAGGAGGCTTGGAAATGAAAAAAGAAAAAGATTCATTACCAGAAGAAGAAAACACAAATGATCCGGATGAAGAAGACCTGCTGTATACACATAAGCCTGAAAATCGGGGCAGTAGTATGCAATGGAACTCTGCTTTTTGTAGAAGGCCTGGTCATTGAGATTCTTCCGAAAAGTCTTGAAACTAACTATTTTCTTAAAATATAACTGTTTGTAAATTTAAATTCTGATAAAATTACAGCACAAAATAACTTGATTAGGAATTTACCTTAATCTAAATTTTTATTTATATATTACACTTACCAAACAAGAGGAGATTTAAATGTCATTTTTGAACGAAATATTGCCTGAAACTGCAGAAGCTTTCGGACAGATGAGAAGTTCTATTTTCAAAGATGGTTTTCTGAATCTCAAAACTAAAGAATTGATTGCTATCACCTCTTCAGTACTTATGCGCTGTCAGTTCTGCGTTGATGCACATTCACAAAGAGCGATTACTGCAGGAGCCACAAAGGAGGAAATCGCAGAAGCTATTTCAGTCGCAATGTTTGTTGCTGCTGGTTCACAGATAGGATGGACAAATATATACGGGGAAAACATATATAATAAAATCTTTGAAAAGAATAAGGAAGAAAAAGACTGCTGCTGTTGTTGCAAGGACTAAAAACTCCATTTATTGTAATTTATAAATCATTATCTCTTTAATTTAAATAAAGTTCATTCAGATTTTTTTTCTTGTAGATGTGCAATAATGTTAAAAATATCTACAAATTCAGGGTTCAACCTGTAAAAATGCCATTTTGATCTGCTGTAGGTTTCGACAACTCCACAGTCTTTCAGAATTGCCAGGTGGTAGGAAACCAAGTTCTGCATCTCGTTTAGTTTAAATATCAGTTCGCAAACGCAGTGATCTCTCTGAGTGAGAAAGTAAGCAATTTTTAGCCTTAAAGGATGCCCAAGAGCGCTGAATACCTCACTTGCTTTCTTTATATTATCGTCCGGAAAATCTATTTCCTGGAGCATCCTTTCTTCCCATTCCTTTTTTTTCTCTGGATCCACAGGACAACAATAGCTCATAAATAAAAGAAGTTAAGCCTTCTAAATAAGGTTTTTCATATCAATTTTATTTGATATTTAACATAATATTATTAATAGTCAAACTGTTTCTAGACTTCTGAAGTCTTAAATAAAATTATTTCAAGAGATATAGAATATATAGCGTAGTTTTTCGTGTATAAGGATCTTTACACTGCTAACATCCTTCTCCTTATATCTTTCTCGAATATTTAATACTCATATATAATTTGAGCAAACTATTTATATTACCTGTTACATTTGAATATATCAAAATATCTTGATATAGTATAACCCCTTCCTTTTCTAGCTAGAAGATAAAATGCAAAGGTTTTTGGAGGACTACATGAAGCGATTATATACAAGACAAGGTAAAGAGCTAGTTCCTTTTTCACCATTTTCTTTAGTAAAAACGCTCTCACTTTTCATATTTTTTTGTTTCTTACTCTTCAGTTCAGGTTGCACAGATCTTGATGACTCCAATTATGAAGAAGGGTTTATTGAAATTTCGAAGAACGTTAGTGATTCAGGCAGTGAAATGGAATTGATTGAAGTTGCGAACCTGAGCCAGGTTGATGAAGCCCTCAAAAAAGGTCCTGTTGTACTGAAAATTGGTTCAAAGGGCTGTATTCCCTGTGGAAAACAGGAAGAGATATTCTCAGAGCTACTTCCAATGTATCAGGATTCTGCTTCATTCATGCTTATTGACATTAAACAGCATCCCGAGTTCGCAAAAGAGTTTGGAGTAAGATCCATTCCAGATACCTGTATTATTGCGGATATTGAAAGCGAGAAATACATATATATGCGGCAGGACGGCAGCAAAAGCCAAGAAAGAACAAGCGCAAGATTCCTGGGTGTTACCGACAAAGAAACCCTTTCAGAAACTCTTAAAAAAGCTATTGAATCCAGGAAGGCAGAGGGTTAAAAAATGATTTCCGATTTTTTCCCAATTGCAGCTTTTTTTGCAGGGATAGTAAGCGTGCTCTCTCCATGCATCCTGCCCATAATTCCGGCAGTTTTTGCATACTCGACTGGAAAAGGAAAGCTTAGACCACTTGCGATCGTATTAGGGTTGTCCCTTTCCTTCACTTCCATGGGAGTTATTACTTCAATTTTCGGGGCAACCCTTACAGCTTATCTAGGCTACCTCAACGTTTTTGCAGAAGCGCTCCTTGTCACAATGGGTATTTCGCTACTCTTAGATTTAAATATTTTCAATATTTTTGGAAATTTTTCAGCCCTCGCAAATCCTAAGCAAGAGGGTCTTTTTGGAGGGTTTCTACTTGGTCTCTCTCTGGGGATTGTCTGGCTACCATGTATCGGCCCAGTGCTTGGCTCAATTCTTACAATGGTTGCTGTTTCAGGAGAGGCTGGTTATGGAGCACTAATGCTTTTCATCTATTCCCTTGGTTTTTCTGTTCCAATGCTTCTCGTTGCTTATTCTGCAAGCTTTTCTTCCGTAAGGCTCCAGAAAGTCTCAAAATGTGGTTTTCCGTTAAAAAAAGTTGCAGGTATTGTAATTCTGGGAGTAGGCCTCTATATGATCTATCAAAACCATTTTAACGGTTACTAAAACTGAAATTAGTAATTGAAATTAGTTAACAGTCCCAGAAAGCTGTTAGATACCTAAAAATCAAAAATCTTTGGTAATGCATAGGAAATTAAGTCTAAAGTCGGACTCATAAATAATCTTAAATAGATAGTACTATACGCAGTTTAACTGAGAAATCAATAGCGTTAAATCTCCATAAAAACACTAAACTGATCTCAACAACTAAAGTGTTTAATTTGCTTCAAGTGCGTAATTACCATTATTTTCTATACATTTATGGGTTACTTATCTGTTAGCAAGATCCATGGGAAATTAGAATTTAAACTTGCAGTTAGCAAGCTAAACAATAGGGATATACATGAACTATAGTAAAATGACAAAGGACGATTTTGACAGAATTCTTTACATACGTCTTAAAGATGAAACTCTTCAATCAATAATTAAAATTCCGGGTGTTTATGAAATAGTGTCCAAATATTTCAGTAATGATATACTTGAAATTTGGGAGTATGAGCAGTATATAAAGGTTAAAGAGATAGTAGAAAGAATTAATTTGTGGAATCCTGATTTCCAACGAACCTTAGTGCTGTTAAAACTAATAAACGAATTAACCGAAGTTCTTTGCGGCACTTTGGATCTAAAATTGGATAAATATATTAACCTTCGTGCCCTCCCAGTTAGAGAGTTTTTTAGAGATGTAGTGGACAAATATTCAACTTACCCTATCTGGACATGTGATTTTGAAGGATCTTGTCTTGTTGGTGCGGAGAAGCTTGAAATAGAGCCTATTGATTTAATTCTCCACCGCTTTGAGGGTGAGTAAACGATATTTTAGAATGAACTTTGATAGTTACTAGAGCTGTATAAATGCTATGTAGTAATATTTATATAAAGGCTGAGTACTGTGCAAGGCACTAAGCAATTTGAGCAGTAATTGGCTTTCTATACTCTGTTAATCACGTAATTATTCTTAATATTCAAAATTTCCTTCATGGGAATTTTCATATGAGAAAACTTTTTTATCTTTTTACATTGAGTTTCGATATCAACAATAATCTTATTTCTATCTTTACTTCAACTTATTTTATAAACAAACCCACAAATATTGGAGTTACAGTAATTTCGATCAACAGGCCACCTTCTAATAGAACCTGAAGCTGATAAACAGTTATATCAGTATAAGGAATGCTTCGCACTTCGTTGATACTAATCTCACTTGTTTTATCACCAAAGCAATAATCAGTAACTAAAAATAAATCAGTATATTTAAATACAATATGAATATATCTGCATATAATCATATAGGCGGTGATGCCCATGGACATTGTTTATATATTTAAGGCGCTGGCTGATGAAAATAGGATAAGGATACTGAATCTTTTAAAAAAAGGGGAATTATGTGTCTGTAATATTGAGGCGGTATTAGGCATTAAGCAATCCAACGCTTCCAGGCACCTGAACAGACTAAAAATGGCAGGAATTATCGTCTCTGAAAAAAAATCCCAATGGGTCTATTATCGACTCAATGATCCATTATTTCTTAGATTTCCCTTCCTCTCAATAGTCATTAACGACGAAATTGGAAAAATAAGCATTTGTAAAGACGATTTAGCACTATTGGAAAAGCTCAAAGCGAGCAATAGCTCTTGCGATTGATTAAGAAATATTTTTATGATAAATCAATTTAGTAAAATAGAGGGTGTCGTTTTGGAAAAATCAGTTGTATCGAAATTGTCATTTCTAAATCGTTATTTAACCTTGTGGATCTTTCTGGCCATGTTTATTGGCGTAGCCCTGGGCTTTGTTTATCCGGGCTTTGCTGAGTTTTTAAAAAGCCTATCTATTGGCACTACATCCATTCCTATCGCTATTGGTTTGATAGTTATGATGTATCCTCCCCTGGCTCGGGTTAAATACGAAGAGCTGGGTATGGTATTCCGGAATCATAAAGTATTAGGCTTATCCCTGTTACAGAACTGGATAATTGGCCCAATTCTGATGTTTATTCTGGCGATTATTTTTCTCAGGGATTATCCGGAATACATGGTAGGTGTCATTCTAATTGGTCTGGCAAGGTGTATCGCCATGGTGATTGTCTGGAACACCCTGGCAGAAGGGGATAATGAGTATGCTGCTGCTCTAGTTGCCTTCAATTCCATCTTTCAGTTAGTCTTCTACTCTGTTTTCGCTTATTTCTTCATAACCGTGCTGCCTGAGTGGTTGGGGCTTAGTGGTATGGAAATAGATGTCTCTATGGGAGAAGTTGCCCAGAGTGTAGCAGTCTACCTCGGAATTCCTTTTGCGGCTGGATTTTTAACCCGTTATTTCCTGCGGCCCTCAAAAGGAGCTGAATGGTACGATAAAAAATTCGTTCCTAAAACAGGTCCAATTTCACTTTATGCTCTACTGTTTACAATTATTGTAATGTTCTCTTTGAAAGGTGAATATATTGTTGCCCTGCCTTTAGACGTTGTAAGAATCGCAATTCCTCTCCTGATCTATTTCGTAGTTATGTTCGGTGTTTCTTTTATTATGTCCAAAAAAATAGGCGTTAACTACGAACAGACAACCTCTCTCGCATTCACCGCGGCTAGTAATAACTTCGAACTCGCAATTGCCGTAGCAGTGGCGGTTTTCGGTATCAACTCCGGGCAGGCATTTGCAGCAGTAGTAGGACCCCTAATTGAAGTACCTGTAATGATTGGACTTGTCGATGTTGCACTCTACTGGAGAAGGAAATACTTTGTTAAAAATTAAAAAAGTAGCTTGAGAAATAACAAATGAGGCCCTAGAAGAAACCAGGTTAAAATAAAACGAACTGAGAATAGACACCTGTGTCTTGATACGATATCAATTTTACCTGCACAACAATCAGGCTTCTTCTATAGCTCTTATAATTTTATCTACATATTCGAGTTTCAAATCTGAGGGTCTTGTTTTTTCAATCCCGAGCTCCGTTACCATCAAATATGCGTCTGCTTTCATTCCGGCTTCCTCGAGTTTTTTTGTGGCACAGCAGTCCGTACAGCCATCAAGGGCTAAAATTCTGAAGTCGTCAGATATTGCATCCTCAACCGCATCAACCCCTTTGTGGGCAGCTGCGGCTCTGTACAGATCAGGTCTCCGGAAGGCAAGAGCTGACGCTGCCTGCATAGTAAGCTTTCCTGTGTTAGAAAGACCAGAACAGGCAAAAATGAGCATATTTTTCCTTTTTCCGGATGTCTTTTCCGTTCCATCCGACCTGCCGGATAGAGAGTCTGAGGATTCCGTTCCTGATGGCTTCATAGCTGTTACAACCCTAATGATAGATATAACCTTTAATGAGAGGTAGAAATTTTATACGAGAAATGCAACCTTTAATGAGAAATTATTTCAAAAAAGGTTGAAATGGAAACTGCGCGAGAACTGATATAATTTCCGGTATTGCCGCCAGCTACCAGTTCAGTTTACCTGCCCTTTCCCAAAAAACGTTAAAAGTCCCAAGCACGCTAAAAATAATAGAGGAATAAAATTACTCAAGTTCAGTCAGTTAAATTCAATCAGTCAAGTTCAAGCTGTGTTATCTCAACGTTAAGGTTTGCAATCTCAAGAATAGCAACTGTTGACTTTCCGGAAAGCACCCCTGAGGATTCTCCCGGATTTATTACAGGGACTCCTTCAATAATTTTTACATTTGGCTCATGAGTATGTCCCCGGATTACCACATCAAACTCCCCGGATTTAGCAATTGCTTTGACCAGTGCCTCGTTTGTCCCGTGCAAAAGGGCAATATGCAGCCCGTCAATAGTTAGGTCTCCAAAATCCCCACAAGAAGTAGCTCCGATTTCTTCAAGCCGCTTTATAAGTGTTACTCTATCTCCATCATTGTTTCCAAAAACAAAATAAAGTTTGGGCTTCAATTCCTTAAAGGCTCTCGCTGTAAAAGGAGAGATAAGATCTCCTGCATGCAGCACGACTTTTACCCCCCTCTCATTAAAGAATTCTACAGCTTTCCAGAGGGCATTCATGTTATCATGTGAATCCGAAATTATCCCAATCAAGTAATCCCACCTTTCGATTAGATTTCCCTATTTAATATATAGTGGGATTTACTAAAAAGAATTCGCTAAAATAGGTTTTTAGAATTTATATAGAGTTGAGATTTACAGTAGTATTTTAGGTCGAACTTGAGATTGGGATTTCATATTTAAACCTTGAATCGAGCTGTTCTCCAAAGCTGCTGCATTGAGAGTTAATCTGAGGCAACATAAAGCCAGAAGCTGAGATTTAAAAATCCATCATGAAAACAATTACTTATAAATACGAGTTATGGAGATTACTGAAATATTCTGTAGAGAGTATCAGAGGAATACCCAGAGAATAAATTCGGGAAATTTTCTACAAGTTAAAATAACAAGAATGACAATTAAAATGACAATTAAAACGACAGTGGCAATTCCCTGTTGAGTTTAAATAATCAGTTTAATCTGAGTTAAAATAGCAAGTTAAACCAGAGAATAACAGTGAGTAATAATGGGTAAGATGAAAGCCATAACCCTCCTGAGCAGCGGGCTTGATTCGGTTGCAGCGTTAGCAATCGCAGCAAAAGATCTTAACATTGAGATGGCTATTACCTTTGATTATGGGCAGAGAGCCAGAGAGAGGGAAATTGAATACTCACAGGAAATATGCAAATATCTTGGGATTGAGCATAGGATAATAAAGCTGGATTGGCTTTCGGAAATAACATCCACTTCTCTTGTTAACAGGGATATTGAAGTCCCTTCCTTATCTTTTGAAGACCTTGATGAAACAGCCCAGGCAGGAATTACAGATGCTTCAGCAAAGGCTGTTTGGGTACCTAACAGGAATGGAGTAATGCTCAACATTGCAGGAAGCTTTGCCGAAAGCAGGGAATGTGACTACCTTATAGTGGGCTTTAATGGAGAAGAAGCAGGCACTTTCCCTGATAATTCCCTGGCTTACGTGCAGGCAATGGATAGGGCTTTTTCCTATTCTACTCAGAACGGGGTAAAAATAATGGCTCCCTTAATCGAACTTGGGAAAACCGAAATCGTCAGAAGAGCTCTCGAAGCAAAAGCTCCTCTCGAGTACAGCTGGAGCTGTTATCACGGAAGAGAAATTCCCTGTGGTGAATGTGAGAGTTGCGTGCGCAGAGCACGAGCATTTAAAAATGTAGGTGTAAAAGATCCTCTCCTGAAAAGACTAGGGATTTGAATCGGAAGAAAACAGGAAAAAATTACAAAAATTGTAGAGAAATTTAAAGAAGGAATTCCATGAAGTGCATTGTTTTACCTGAGAAATTTGATTATGACGGGAGCCAGATTTCCTCTCTGTGGGCTTACAACAGTTTTGGAATTCAGGAAGACTCGATTGTAGTTTTCAGAGGGCTCTGCGACGTACAAATCGAGCATATGATTGACCTTGAAGACCGACGAGCAAACGAATCAATCTGGTCTGAAGATATGGTAAGCTTCATTATCGAACATTTTGATTCTACGGACCTGAGACTTATCTATGCCCGGCAGCGTCTTTTTACAGCCCTCGTAAGAGAATACCTTGCAAATCTCGGGGTGCAGACAACGCGGGAAGGAGATGACCTTTTTCTTAAAGGAAAAAAACTGACAGTCTCGATTGCAAGCACCTCTGCAGTTTCTCAGAAAATCCATTTCGGCATTAACATTTCTCATGATGTATACGGAAATCTAAAAGAAGCCGGGATAGGTGAAGACAAACAGGTTGCAAATTTCATGAAGGGAGTAGGAGAAGCTTATGTCCGCGAATTTGAAGATATAGAAAAGGATCTGAGAAAGTCCAGACCCCTGGGGGCAGTATAATGTCAGCTTCAAAGTTTACGTCTGCTCCTATAAGAGAGGTTTTCTGTTCTGTGCAAGGAGAAGGTCCGTATGTTGGAACAAGGCAAGCTTTTGTGCGCTTTTCGGGCTGCAACCTCAATTGCAATTACTGTGATACAGACTTTGCAACCCCTGGAACCTGTGATTATGAGCAGGTGGAAGGGAGCGGCAGCTTTGAGAAAATCAAAAACCCTATAAGTGTCGGCCAGCTGGAAGCTATGCTGCAGCCTTTCGAGAAACTCCACTCAGTTTCCCTGACAGGAGGAGAACCTCTTCTGTATGCGGATTTCATAGAAAAGCTAAATCTACCCGCACCGCTGTATCTTGAATCAAATATGACCCTGCCAGAGCAAGCCAGAAAACTGACTGAAAAGGTTACTTACGTATCAGGAGACTTCAAACTTCCCGAATCGCTCAGGGGTATCGGGCTAGAAGCCCGGGAAGCGCATATGGAAAATACGATAAAATGCTTCAGCCTTCTGAGAAAAACCCATTCAAGGGATTGCTTTTGTAAGATTGTAATAGACAGGAATACGGAATTAGAAACCGTAAATCCGGCTGTAGAAGCTATTGCGCCTTACATATCCTGTGTAATCCTCCAGCCTGAAACCCCGATTGGCCGTGACCTTATGAATCCGCAACCTATGCAGGCATCCGTACAGAGAATTATGGAACTGCAGAAAACCTTGCTTGAAATTATAGACACACGAGTTATTCCCCAGACACATAGGATGTGGGGCTGCTTATAACTGGAATTAAGGAAAGAACAAAGAGAGCATCGAAATGAAAAAGAAATGCTTGAAAAAATGTTAAATTGAAACGGGGCGTACCATATGACAAAAATGAGATTGGGAGTTATTGACTATATCGACAGTGCCCATTACCTCCCAGGGCATGGAAAGTGCGGAAGAGTACACGGCCATACATATAAAATTGAGGTTATAGTAGAAGGAGAAGTCAAGGAAAACGGAATGGTCATTGACTTTTACGACCTGAAGAAAGGAATCAAGGAAACTCTTAAAGAATATGACCATGTTCTGTTAAATGAAATTATTGAATTCCCTAGTTCAGAATACCTTTGCCAGCATATTCACTCCCGTCTTCTGAAAAGGTTTGGTTTTCCGCTTAAAGTCAGAGTCTGGGAGGGGGAAGGAAAATGGTGCGAAATGGACAACTTCTCAGAATGAGGGAGGAAGTCTGACAACGTTTATCCCGACAATACTTGTTATTTCAACATTTATGATGATCACAATAGATTTCTCCGGAAATTCATTGAGAGATAAATTAAGAGATAATTCACTAAGAAGCCTATTATATCATGCCTTGCTTTTATATGATTAAAGGGAATTTTAATAGATTTTAAAACTTAGATCCACAGGAACTCCAGAAGTTATCTTAAAATTTTCTGAGATTCATAATATATATCAAAGGGTGCATCGTAAATTGGGTTAGACATCCTAAAGTCCCCTGTACTCAGGTTCTGCTATACTTTTAAACTCCAAATGGAGGAGAGCAAATTTGCCAGAAGACAATTCTATGAACGAGATAGACAGCCCTAAATTTGAAGAAGGGCTCCTGAGAAAGATTGCCGAACACCCCTGCTATGACAGGAAAGCCCAACACAAGTACGGAAGAATTCACCTGGCTGTAGCTCCATCATGTAATATCCAGTGTAACTTTTGCGTTCGGGAATTTGATTGTGTAAACGAGAGCCGTCCAGGGGTTACGAGCAAGGTTCTTACTCCGCAGGAAGCCCTTGAAAAGACAAGGCAGATTATTACAGATTACCCCTTCATTAAGGTTGTTGGGATTGCAGGCCCAGGAGATCCTCTAGCTAACAATGAGACGTTTGAAACCTTTGAACTGATAAAAAAAGAGTTTCCTGAACTCACGCTCTGTATGAGTACAAATGGGCTCCTACTTCCCGAAAAGCTGGAGGATATTCTGCGTGTGGGAGTCTCCACATTAACAGTAACGATAAATGCAATTGACCCCGAAATTCAGGCAAAAATCGTAGACCATATAATTTATCATGGAAAGGTTTACCGAGGAGTTGAAGGCGCAGAGATCCAGATTAAAAACCAGCTAGAGGGCGTTGAAGCGGCTGTCAAAGCAGGTTTGGTTGTCAAGGTCAATACCGTGCTTATCCCAGGCATTAATGATAAACATGTAATTGAAATTGCCAAAAAACTCTACGAGCTCGGGGTCTATATAATGAATATCATGCCCCTAATCAACCAGGGAGCCTTTGCAAACCTTGAGCCGCCTACCGCAGAAGAGAGAAAAGCTGTCCAACAGGCATGCGAACCTTATGTTTTGCAGATGCGTCATTGCAGACAGTGCAGAGCTGATGCTTACGGGCTCCTTAGTCAGGATATGTCACAGATGAGTGAAGAGCGCAGAAAGCTCATAAAAATCCAGACAAAAGAAGATATCGAAAGAGCAAGGGCAGTCCTCAAGGAAAATGGAAAACAGAATGCCTGAAATGGATTATAATTAGGGATAAAATATCTTGCCAGTAGAACCAGTAATTTTTAGCACTGGGACAGAAAAAACATCTTAATCAGTGTTTTTAAATGTTTTGAATAAGAAACTTGAGACGACGGAGTAAATGCACTCCGCCCCTCAAACTTATTTAAAAAGTGCTTAAAAGCGTTACTCTATTGTGATTGCGTTGTTCGGGCAGGCATCTTCGCATGCGCCACAGTCAAGGCATTCATCTTCATCGACAACTGCAACATCATCATCGTTGAGGGAAATCGCAGCTGCTGGGCATTCGTCTACACAGCTTCCACAGCCTGTACAGGAATCGGCAATAATTTTTGCTACCATTTTTTTCACTCCTTA
Organism: Methanosarcina sp. UBA293; assembly: GCA_002499445.1. Lineage (GTDB taxonomy): Archaea > Halobacteriota > Methanosarcinia > Methanosarcinales > Methanosarcinaceae > Methanosarcina. The sequence goes on along the minus strand of DALS01000065.1, from coordinate 8,620 downwards.
CTTATCAGTAAGAGATTTTTATATATTTGAAAATATATTAAGTTGCCTGAATAGAATGGAAGAACTTAATAAAAAGCTGTCGCTTCTCTTCTGTGAAACAAAGAAAAAAAGAAATAAAGGATACTGCTGATACACTCATATTCGTATCTCTATTACTTATATGCTTTTATTTATACTACTGACTACTTGTATCAATTTAAAAACAAAAGGAAGCCTGACATTGAACCTAGAAGAGCTTGCAGAAAGGATAAGAAACTTCGAAGGGGTTACCCGAAAAAAACAAATTGAGGACATTGTTTCAGTTTTCGAAACCGTCCGCCCGGAGTATCAGAATGCAATCGTTGATTTTGGAGACGACGCAGCAGTTATTGATATAGGAGGAGACGATGTAATCCTCTTTGCAGCAGATGGGATATGGGGCAGGCTACTGGATGCCAGCCCCTGGTGGGCAGGCTATGGGGCTGTAGTTGTTAATGTAAACGATATCGCAGCAATGGGTGGAAAACCTCTTGCTATGGTTGATATAGCTTCCTCAAACTCCGAGACCGCCTGCAAAGAACTCATGGAAGGCCTGGCTGAAGGAGTCAGGAAATTCGGAGTGCCGGTTGTAGGCGGGCATGTCCATCCTGATACGGATTACAATTCCATTTCAGTTGCCATTATTGGAATAGTGAAGAAAGATTGTGTGATCAGGAGCGATACGGCTAGGCCCGGAGACCTTGTAATTACAGCTTATGATATGGACGGAAAAATCGGGCCAAACTCCCCTTATAGCTGGGACACTACTTCTTTTAAAGCTCCTGAAGTAATCAGGGAAATCTATCTTGTGACTCAGGAGATCGCAAAGCGAAAAATTGCCACCGCAGGCAAGGACATAAGCAACCCAGGGCTTATAGGAACCCTTGGAATGCTTTGCGAGACAAGCGGAGTTGGCGCTGCTGTGGACCTTGAGAAAGTCCCGAAACCTGAAGACGTAGATCTTGAACAATGGCTGAAAGTGCACCCCGGAACAGGCTACGTATTTACTGCAAATCCGGAAAAGGCAGAAGAGTGCATAAAGGTCTTTGAAGAAGCAGGGCTTACAGCTACAGTTATCGGAAAAATCGAGCCAGGCTCAAGACTCGATATGTATGATAAAACAAGTAGAGTAACAGTATTTGATTTCTCGAGGGAAAGCATTACAGGTATCAGTTCCAAATTACCAGGACCTTCCTGCCCATGACTTTCCTTTTAAACTTTTATTTTAAAAATAAATATTTAATTTGTTTTTCAACCCAGGGTTAACAGGATTAAGGAAACTTAAGTCAGGACAACTTGAACCAAGAAAACCTGAGCGAAACTCAAGCCGCAAAATGTCGGTATAACAGAGAATTACGGGTTTTCTATCCAGTCCTTCATTTCTTCATAGAAGAATTTCTCAGCAGCCTGAACCTTTTCCAAAGGTCCGCGCAGAGCCAGAAGTTCCCTTTCTTCGCTGTTTGCTACGCCTACAAATATCTTCCTGGTTACAGGTTCAAGTCCGAATTCTTCAACAATATCGTAAATAATAGATACAACGGTACCTGGAGGAATTATAAGGTCGTAAAGTTCTTCAATTTCTATATCTTTGCTTTCTCCAGATTTTAATTTTTCAAGTTGCTTAGAAGCAATTAACTCTTCCAGATTTAGTGTCTTATGCATCCTGGGATCTCCTTCTTATTTTTTGTTTATAGCTTCTATAAAAAGAAGCAAATTTAGTCAAACAGACAGGTATTATTTTTGTACAATATTAAAGCAATAGATAAGGCAAACTAGGATAAATGTTTAGATAAGTTAGACAAATAATCAGATCTTTCTTCTGTATCACTTATGATAAGCATAATCATATTTATGGTTGATTCTTATGGTTGATTCTTAAAGCCATTATCTATTATAAACCGGATACTTTATTTGAGTTTTGTAGAAATTCTCTCTAAAAGAATTTCCATTTATTTAAACTAAATTATCTGATATATTTTTACTTGCTTAATGGTTTAATTTCTATTTATTTATCTATTTATTTATTTATTTATTTATTTATTTAATTATTTATTTATTCATTTACTCAACCTCAAGTAAAATAAAGAATCAATGTTAAATACGAGTAGTATTGAATTATTAAATGAGCCTATCCCAAAACTCAAAATTGCTTCTCTAAATCCTGTATTCCGAATAATCAATCGAGTTTCTAATCATGAAAACAATCCTAAAATTCTTGATGATTAAGAATTAAATGGCTTTTGGGATAGGCTCAATGTATAATCTGAAAAATTAAAGACAGAATCTGAAAAATATCTCTTTCCTCTGGTAAAAGTGTCCCATTCCATGATTAATATGGAGTGTAAGGAAGAGTGTAAGGAAATATGAGGGGAAAGGTTTTAAGCAAATCGATTCTAAACAAGCTTTATCTGAGATGAAAATCTCTTATAAGAGGATAGCAATGCAACAGTACAAATTAAAGCGCGGTTTTAAGCCTGATATTGACAGGATTTACTCAGTAATGGAGGAGTGTTTCCCAGGAGGGGTTTCCAGAAATGGAGACATCCTTGAGACCTCTTATGGAGCTATGTCAAATATAAAAGTATGGATTGAGAATAAGATGCTCGCTGTAGACACAAATTCAGACAAAACTATTACTGATGACGAAATTGTCCTGCAAACCAATAAGGCCTTCAGGGATTTCCTATACAAGGCTACCGGATACACGGCAAAAGAGCGTGTAAAAAATGCTAAAAAGGCAGTTGCAAAAGAGTAAGACTCCTGACAGCTCAATCCTGTTTTAAAATCTTTACTATCTGACGTCCCTACCTTGAGGTATTTTTTTGAGCACCAATTTTCTGGAGAAACTGAAGAGTTTTGAGATTCCTACCTGCCTGCGGGTCTGCTGTGGGACCGACGGTTCGGTGACCTTCCTTCTGGAGATAATGACCCGAAAACAGGTAAGCGTAATAACGGAGTCCCAGCACACCGTTAAAGCCGACAAAGAGATGGCTGCCCTTCTTGGAGTTCAAGAAGGCAGTGAAATAAACGATAGGATAGTTCGGCTCTCTGCAGGGGATACAGTCTTTGTCCATGCAAGATCCCTTTGTCCTCTGGAACGGATGCCTGTTACAATGCGGGAACAACTCATGCGGGCAGACATCCCGATAGGTAGGATCCTACGTGGCCACAATCTTGAGACCAGGCGCGATATGGGCGAACTCGAAATCCTGGAAGGGGAACCAACCTTCGATGGAATACCTGTCCTTTCCCGCTCCTACAAGATAGTCCACAACAACCATATTCTCATGTGGATCAATGAGTACTTCCCGATTGATGAGCGCTGGAATTTATAAAGTGAAATAAACGTGAAATAAACGTAAGACTCAACTGATCAATAAAATGAAAGATACTGGCTTTTTTTAAAGCCAGTATCTAAGTTTATTTGAAATTGATTTGCAAAAGTTTTGGCAGTCATAGGGAATTTTACCCCTATGGCTGCGCCAGTCGAAAGCTTTATATCTCTGCTGTGATATTTTGGAGATACTCTTAGAGCAGCAGTGCCTTGGTGGCTTAGAGGTATAGCGCGTCCTTGGTAAGGACGAGGTCGCGGGTTCAAATCCCGCCCGAGGCTTGTACTTTTCTTTTATATACTCAGGTTCAAAGCCTACTTTCTCTGAAAGGTATCCGGATGATGGTGGGCGTATAAATTAAATGTTTCTGCAAGTTTGGAATCTGTGGAAATATTTTTATTCTTAAATCTAATGCGTATGAAATTCTATTTCTTAAATCCAATGCGTATGAAATCAGGTTATAATAAATAGCCAAATTAGAATATAGGTAATTATAAGGTTTCTAGTTATTATTGAGAAAGTTGTCAATACTATGAAATCATCTGTCCTGCACGGTTTAAGAAAAGGGTTGTCAAGATTAAAAAGGGCATAGTGATCCTGAAAAATATGCGCAAGATATCCCTCAAACGTAGCCGACATTGAACGTGAAATCGTAGTCTAAATCGACAATCTAGCTGATGTGGAGTGAAATGAAATTGCCAATGGATTAATATAGTATGGACTTACGCGGTTAAACTGTTAAATCAACAACACTAAATCCCTAAATGTTTAAACTGTAAATTGAAACTACGACTACACTTGATTTCGTATTTCAAGTACACAAATCCTATTTAGGAAACAGGAGAATAATGTCTCCTGTTCCCTTTGTTCCTCATATTTTTCATTCGCCTTTATCCTCATCGGCCGGGTTTGTTTCTTTTCAGTACACCTATCCCAATCAGAATGATTACAAGGAAACCTATAAAGAAACAAGCAATTTTTAACCAGGAGCTCCCTTTTTCTTTAGAAGAAATGTCAGATCCTGTAACCTCTGAACTGTCAGGTTGTTTTCCATCTGGAATGTCCGAACCCTCGTTTTCTCCAGCTTTTTCTCCTATCTCAAGGATATTCTTGCTGGCTGTAATTGCAAAGGGAGAAAACCCCGGAGTTTCAGCTTCGAAATATATATACTCATCATCTTCGCTTATTTTTTCCGTATTAAGAGGGTTCCACTTAGCTTTGCTGTAATGCTGAAGGCTTATTGTATCTGCATTAATGTGGTTTTTGTCTATCCAATCTTTACTTACTCTAAAACCCACAATAGCACTTTCAATGTTATTTGAAGTTGCAAAACCACCGCTTCCTACCCAGATATTTAGATACTTATAGATTACATCCTCAGGCGCTGCAGGAGTGAGTGAAGATTTCCCTTTCAGCTCCTCAACAATAGCAGTTACCTTGCCTGCGGTCTTTTTAGCACCAAATTCCAGATAACCAACAGAAGTAGCACCCTGTATGAACTCAAACTTTATCCTCTTGCCGTTTGAGATAAACTGCTGGCAGAGTTCTTTTGAGTCAACATTTTTAGCGGGTTCTGGAGAACCTCCTCCTCCTCCTCCTCCTCCCCCTCCTTTCCCTCCTTTTCCTCCAGAACTGGGGGGCTTTTTCGGTTCAATCTTTACTTCCTTCTGGGCAAAACCTACAAGCCCTTTATCAGGGTGGTATGCGCCTGCAAGGAGGTAATAGCGACCTACAGGCAGGTCAAAGGCGGTAAGGGACAGATTATTCTGGTCCCCTATTGTGATTGCCCCATCTGTTCCTATGAGGGCCTGGAGATTTGTCTGAAGTTTGTCCTTGTAAAGCTTAGACTCAAGGTTTGAGGAATTAATGTCAAAGTCATCAATAATATTCAGGTCATTTATTATAACAGAAGTCCCGGCTTTCGTGCCATCAGAGTTGATTTCTATGTTGGCTTTGTAGGCCTGTTCTTTTATTAGCACAGCCCCATAGGTGCAACCGGTTGTATCGGAAGCCTCTTCCAGTATCATGCGTATGTCTAGGTCCTCTCCTTTTACTATACAGTCAGGAGAATAAATACAAAGTTCGTAGTCCGTAACCACAAAAGCCGTTGAAGAAAAGACTGTTATGCTATTATCATTATTTTGCCGAACTATAACTATACAGTACTGGCCTGCATTGAAGCGTCCAAGATCATAGTCTGATAGATCACCGTAGTTATCTAGCCGGGTAAGATATTTTTTATGATTTCCACCTACGCAGTCTTCGAAGAGAGCACTTACACTACTGATATCTCCTGCTAGCAAGGCATTAAGAAACTCGTGCACACAGTTTGAAGTTAACTTGAAGAGATAAATCTCCACATTCTGTTCCTTTAGAGAGGTTCCCCCGTGGAAAGACATAGTCACATTTTCATCAGGAAGATAAACGGGATGAGTGGTGTAAGAAGGATCAGTTGAAGGGTATTTTATTGTATAAGATTTCTCTTCATCTTTGTTTAAGGTCCCTGATACTTCGCTGTACTCCATATATTTAGGGCCGTTATACGCGAGTTTTATTTTTTGAGGGAGTTGAACTCTTCTGCCCTCATACGGGTACCCTAGAGTGATCCAGTTACCTTCTGCTGGATCGCTGGTATGGTCTAAGAAGTAAACTACTTTATCAGAAAAATTTAAATTACCAATGGGTGTTGCATCTGTTCGAAGAGTTACCTTTTTCGTGATATTTCCAACACTTGTTTCAAAATCTCCTGGAGAAACAGATTTTGTATTATAAGAGTGACTGAAACTCTCATTTGAATCGGCTGTTATCTGCTGAACAGCAACGGCAGGAGGAATTGTTAATAAAACCAGAATCAAAACTGAAAGAGAAGCTATCATAAAAGTACGTTCTCTTCGTCTTTTATAAAAACGAACTATTTTTATCATAAGAATTACCCCTTTAAGACCAGCATGTAACTATTATTCATTGTTGTTATCTTTAATATGTATAAGTTTGATATTTTAATTATATAGCAAAATAAAATGTATGTAGAATATCGGTTAAAAACTCATATGAAATTTTATGGCATAACTTATTTAAATTTTTATTGGTGTTCATGAGTATTCTGCATATTTTTGTTCATATTAGAGAATTTCTATTTGATTCTGACTTTTTGGCAGTGTTGTGAATTTGTTGTAAATTGAAAGTCAAGTTTTTGTGTATTTTAGGAAAAATTGACCTTCAAACATGGTATTTTTATCCAAGAATCTCTTAAGATTGTAATTTTGTAGAAAATTTGACACACTGCCTGAAAAAGCAGTATCAGAAATTTTGATTTTTGATAATACGAATGAACCATTGAGATCTCTTCGATCCGCAAGATAAGGCATCGTAAAAAAGAATCCATGAAGATGCCTTTGCCGCTTTCATTGAAACCACCAGAGCCATGGAATTCGAGGACGGGTTCAAAGTCTACTTTATCCGGAAGGTAGGAAGACGACATTGGAGATGAGTAGAAAAAGTTAAATTAAATATTACATTATCTTTCCAAGCCTGACTAATTATAAACTTCTTATAAACTTCTACGTGAGAATATTTATACAAGTAAAATAAAAAAACAGGTTACTACCTTAAATTTTATTTGTTGTTTTCGTAATTGTTGACATATTTTTCAATTTTTCTGCATAATTCTTTTGCGTAATTGTATATCTCAAGTTCAAGTCTTCAATAGGAACCTTTTTTCATCTTTGGCATGATATAGTAACCTTCTAGTTCTTTCCAAGTTGTTATAATTTCATCTGGATTATCGTTAAAAATGCCAAATGAAGTTGATTCTTTACCTTCGTTCAAATTTGAGGCTTGTACGTTTTCTTTTAAATTAGAAGAAAGCGGATCTTCAGACATAGCAAACTTTAATCTATCATTTATCCTGTCATTAATGGATTGACTGAGAGGATTTTTTGTACCTTCTTCAGTTTTTATATTTTCAATGAAATTTGAAACTTTCGCAGCCAACGTTTTTTATTTCATCGACAAAGTCTACTATTCCATGTTCCTTGTGGAAAAATTAATCAATAATGTATAATTATCACAGCATAATTATAGATATGTTTTCTGTTTTCATTTTTTCTCACAAGGTCTCTCTTCAATCCTCTGAGGTTTAACAACTTTGAATAGCATCAATCAATTTATAAGATATACTGGCTCGGAAAATAAATATAGTAGGTCTTAACTCTATATCCTGAATTCAAGCCTATGATCATAGAGAAATAGCTCCAAAAGTTTCCTGATTTAAGAATAGAATTGGATTTGGCAAGAAGTGAACTACCACTTAGCTAAAGACTGAGTGGCTTCTTGGTTCATTCCTCCCTCTATTGAGGGCAAGTCCCCAAGCTCTTCCCCACGTTCCGTAGGTGTTACAATCCAATTAGATTTTGATCTATGAGAGCGAATTTCTTGATATTGATAGCGGCATTAATGTCTCTATCATGTTTTGTTTTGCAATCGGAACAAGTCCATTCTCTATCTTTTAACTGAAGCTCTTTATTGTGGAATCCACACACACTACAGAGCTTAGAAGAAGGCTCAAACTGTCCGATTCTTAATACAGTTTTTCCCAACCATTCGGCTTTATACTCTAATTTTGTTACAAAGCTACTCCATGCAGAATCACTTATAGCCTGTGCTAAATGATGATTCTTAACCATGCCTTTAACGTTCAGAGTTTCCAGTGCTATAGCTTGGTTTTCGCTAACGAGTCTAAAAGAGAGTTTGTTCTGGAAGTCATTCCTCTGATTCTTTATTTTGTCATAGAGTACAGCAAGCCTTTGTTTGGCTTTTGCCCTGTTCTTAGAGCCTTTCTGTTTCCTTGAAACTCTTTTCTGAAGAACTTTAAGCCTTTGAAGTGAGTTTTTCAGGTATTTAGGATTTTCAACCTTTTCTCCATTTGATAGGACTGCAAAATCTTTGATACCTACATCAATTCCTATTGTTGTTGATTCTGTGAAAGTTTCCTTTACTGGAAGTTCTTTTCCATCTTCAACAAGGATACTGATATAGTAATGCCCTTTACAAGTCCTTGATACCGTAGCTGTTTTCAATTCGCCTTCAAATTTCCGGTGAAAAATTGCTTTAATTGGTTCTATTTTAGGAAGCTTGATAGTGTTTTTTTCAAAGTCTACAGTGTAATGCTGAGGTACAGGAAAAGATTGGATTGGGTTTTTCTTGGATTTGAATTTAGGGAAACCGTTCTTCTCTCTAAAAAACCGAGTGAAAGCAGATTCTACCTGCTT
>DALS01000026.1 GCA_002499445.1 Methanosarcina sp. UBA293 | reverse complement strand
TTAAATGACAAAGTTAGAAAAATTAGCGGGCTTTTCATGATAATGCTCGTTGTAGGTATGATACTGGTTACGCCTGCGATGGCGTGTCCGGCTGGGAAAGATTGCCCTAATGTATCTCAAAACTGCCCAGCGTGCGGATATTTAAGTGCTCCAAAATCAGATGCTGAAGTGAACATGATAGAGATATCAAAAGAAAAAGAAAAAAAAATTATAGCAGAAGCATTATCTGATGAAAGAATCTCAAAGTTAAACAGTGAGCTTAAAAAACTAGGCTACACTCCTTCTACTAGTGAATTCAATGCATCGATGCTAACTACAACAACGACAAACGAAACAGTCACAAGTTCGATTGTAATAATGCCATTTGACAACGGGCGTAAAAATGAATCTGCTGTCGCAGTATTTACTTCCAATGAACATGGAAGTGCTGCCATAGCAGCTATGCGAAATAACAGTGAGGTCACATTACTAGAGTACGATTCTGTTAAGGGTACCTTCCAAGTAAGTTCGGTGGATTGTGACTTCTGTATGTGGGCTGTTGATAAAATATGTGGTTACCTCGCAGAGGGAGGATGCGCTTATGCATGTGCGCAACTAGCTACAAAGATTCCGCATCCAGCTTGGATGGCTGTTTCAGCGGCTTTTTGCTGGGTAATATGTGACTTCGTTCTAGAAAATTATGCATGCAGTTGGAGCGCAACTACAGTTTGTCAAGAAGTGGGGTTGTGCTAGTGAAGCCTATTATTACTTCTATTATTACTTTTTTTCTTTTTTTAATAATGTCATCAGTTATTCGTATCACAATAATGTCTTATTATCCACAATATACCTATTTTGCGCACGTACTTTCTTCGTTTTTGATTGCTATAGGTTTTGCATTTTCAATCCCTTTCATATTTATGAAATATCTCTCACTTCCCCCTAATTATAGCCCAAAGACGAAGAAAAGGATCCAAATTGGGTTTACTATTTTGGTTTTTGTATCATCATTTTTAGGATCCTATTTTGGAAATATGCCAAAAATATAATCAATTACGTAGGAGATTCTAAAATGTTAAAAAGAATCATAATTATTCTTTTCTTCTTTATAGTTGTAGGCGGATGTTTAGAAGAGACAAACAATTTATTAAACGCTGAATAAATAATAAATAATTCTCAGGAAAGATACGGATCTATTGACGTATTTAAGTATACAGTAATTTCCACAACAGAGTTTCAAGGAGAAGAAGTAACTCAAAAAATAGATTTTTTGTTTAAGAAGCCAAACAAGTATAAGTGCATTTATCAATCAAAGAACTTAACTACAGTTTCTAATGGAACAGTTACCTGGATATACGATTTAACTAAAGGTGAAGTAACAGTAAAACATTTAGAAGGCTATAAAGGAACACCAGATTTTGATTATGGCACTCTTCTTAAAGACTTACTTAAAACTAATAATGTGAAATTAATTGGAGAAAAGGAACTATTTGGAAAATCATGTTATATAATTGAAGCTATACCAAAAAATAAAACTTCTATAATATCTCAAGACATGTGGGTAGATAAAGAAAGCTTGATTCCAGTTAGAATCGATACAAATTATGGAGATTATAAATCAAGGGTAGAATACACAAATATATTCGTAAGCACTGATGTTAACGACAATGAATTTGAGTTTACTCTACCAGAAGGCGCAAAAATTATAGAACCGAGCACAACACTTCCCAACCAAGTCAGTATAGAAGAAGCTCAGAAGAGCGTAAATTTTACAATATTGAAACCTTCTTATTGTGCTGGGTACCAATTCGCAGGGGTGACAGTACTTGAATATGGAAATAGTGCTTATTTAACCTATTCTAAAGAAGGAAACGTGTTAACTATTTTTCAAACTCCATCCAAGAGTTCAGTATCAAATGTAGGAAATATTACAATCGAAAATTTAAAAGGGAAAACAATCGAAATATTTGACAATACAATTATCAAATATAACTATGGGAATACATATATTATAATTTCAGGTCCAGTAAGTGAACAAGAGCTTATAAAAATAGCAGAGTCTTTGGGATAATATCGCATTTCGAACAATAAAGTTCGAACTTACAAACATGAAGTCATTTCTAATAAATAAAATGAAACATATAGTCATCATATTCTATGGATTGATCCCAAAATCTGGATGCCGTTAAAGATCCAAAGTTATAACGGTGACAAACTTCTGATGACACTAGAATATGAGAATTATTCTATAAATTCAGGCATAAAAGATACTGAATTTGAATTTAAACCTCCAGAAGGTACTGAGGTGATTAATATATGAATATAGACCATATCGTTAAAGAAGAATTATTACGTTCACTTCCAGTACTATTTGTTAGTTTTTTAATAATCGGGCTACTGATTAGGGAAGGATATATTCCGTTAGAGATGTCAAGGGTATTTATTCTTGCCCTCTTTGTTACAGCTGTCCATTTCTTTTTTATGGTCTGGTATAGAAAAAAGGAACAGATTGATAAGAATTCTATCTTTTATATAATTGACCATATTTTGAGCTCAAGGTTTTATGAAGAAAAAACTGCAAAATCCCATGATAAAGAAATCAGCATCTTTTCCTCGCTTCGAAAAAATGTGGGTCTTCTAATTATTACGCTGTTCCTGTATATTGCTTACCTCTACGCATCTCTAACTTATCACATAGATCAGATCTTCTGGATCTTAGTTCTATTATTTGTTGGGGGCACGCTATCAAAAATCATATATGGTGAAAGGAAAGAAGATCAAAACAATCCTGTGAGATTGCTGTTTTTCTATGTAATCGCATGCGTTTTTATTTTTGTACGTTACCTTGTACTTGATTATCCTATTCTTCCTGTTTTAAAAGGAAGTATAATTCTTGGAATATTACTGATATTTTTGGTTTTAGGAATAAAATGGTCGCAGCGTAAACAAAACTCGATTTAATCACATTGAACAAAGTGCATTATTTTGTTAATTAAACATTTGAGGTGAGAGAGACGCTAACGAAGAAAATTGCATTTGCACTCTTTTTGATAAGTTGTGCCATTTTTACATCGGGCTGCGTGAATGAACTAGAGGCAGAAGATACTGAACTGATTGCAGAAAATACTGAACTAATTGCAGAAGAAATTGCAGCAAAGATGCAGGAAAAAGAAAACAATATCGAGGATTCTTCGTATACCCTTTGTATAACAACGTTTCTTGAAGGAGAGAAAGTTCAGGAAAGTGAGTTTGATATCGTCTGGAAAAAACCGAATATGAAGAAAACAATTACAAAAGGAACAGAGAATGAGACTGTAATGATTTACGATGGGAAAATTGAATGGTTTTACGATCCCGGGACAAATGCTGTCCAGAAAATAATAGTTCCTGAAGAATATCAAGAATCGGATCTCGACTACTTCAAGCTCTTTAACGATATTTTAGATGAATACGATGTTTCTGTGCTTGGAAATGATACTATTGACGGGAGAACTGCATATCTGCTTGAAGCAAAACCGAAAGAAGGAAGGGAAGAAAGCAATTTACTCGACGAGATAAAAATCTGGGTTGATAAGGAAACCTGGACACCCTTAAAGTATGAGATCTACAAGGGCACACAGAGAATAGAAATCGAAATTCAAGGTTTAAAATTCAATACTGGCATTTCGGATACTGAATTCGTATTTGATGTACCTAAAGGAGCAGAAGTAGTTACAATGAATTTTGAAGATTTAATTCACAAAAACATGTCCGAAGGAGGAATAAAGGTGCCTGCCCAAGGAGGGAAAGAAGCAACTATGGTTGCTGTTGTTTGAACAGATGTCGTATATGCAGTCGAAAATCTAATACAATCAGATAAAAGGGAACCTAAAGGTCAAGCACAAAGGGGAAGATTACGGGAAAAGGTATAAGGCGGTCAAGAACATGGGAGGCTGGTTCCCTGCAAAAGCCCTTGTAGTTATGAAAATTACTGAAATTTATGGGTGCAAGCCCGGGGACGGAACAGAGCCCGGAGAGAAACTGCTTTGATCCCGTTCAAAGCTTAATTCATAAGTTAGCTAATAAATAAGTTTAGTATAAATTTATAATTTTTTCTTCCCTGAAAATGAAAAATCTTTACGCTCTTTCTCGGACGAGAAGACTGCCAGGACACATGCTACTGGAAGAGAAATTGTATGACAGAATTGGTGGGCGGCTCTGTCATAAAAACTTTGATAAGTAAAAAAACTTTGAGAAACTAAAACATAGAGGAAGTTGCAGATGACCATGAAGGAAGAAAAGGAAAGAAAATCAATGTGTCGGATGGCTCCATGAAGATCACTGTGCTTACGAATAGTTCATATAGTGATCGGTAAAGTTCCCCTTATAGCCTGGGAGATTTGCAAAGATAAAGGGGCTGACCGTCTGATATGGTAGCGTGAGATTGAGAAATATCCCATAAAAAAGCGGTATGCCCTATGCCTATGTGGTCACTCAGAGAACAAAACCATTCTGTGACGGGACATATTAAAAGGTTCACTTTGATGGAACCGAATCAGGAGACTTTAAACCCTTTTGGGCAGTTCAAACGCTTATCCTTGGCGCTTTTTTGACTCTTATTGACAACAACACTATGTGTCCACGCAGGATTCTGCACACAGGCAGGGAGAATATGAAACCTTGTCGAACAATCCGAAAATCCGGAAGCTTGAGACATTGCTATTGAGGAAGCCTGCAACTGCCCTTAGGTAGGTTGATAATTATTGATAATGTTACAGGAAAGACAATTGAGCCTGAACTTGAAAAGTCGATTGTCATCGAGGAAGGCCTCATCGTGGCGAGCATGGTCCTCTCTGAGTACGCGGCGAGATCCCGATAAATCCGCAGATGGCAAACAGTATGAGATCAGGAATAGGGTCATTCTCTGCAGGCGTGGAGAATCCAAAAATAAACCATTCTGTGATGGAAGTCATGCAAAGACTGGGAAAGATTGAGAAAATTGATACAGTGTATGTGGGTGAATTCAATATAATGCTTAATTATGACAGCACAGCCCTATTCTTGAATCCACAAGCCTCTTTGTATACTCATCAGAAGGTGAAAGCATCACATCGTGGGAATTACCCATCTCTACAATTTTTCCGGAATTCATAACGGCTATTCTGTCAGCAATCTTCAGGGTCAGGGAGAGATCGTGTGAAATATATATCATTGCAAACCCTCTCCTGTTCTGAAGGCCCTTTAAAAGACGCAATACATTCGCGGAGGTTGAAACATCCAGAGCCGAAGTTATCTCATCGGCAATAAGGAGTTTTGGCTGCATAACCATTGCTCTGGCAAGTGCGACCCTCTGTCTCTGTCCGCCGCTGAGTTCCCCGCAATATTTTCTGAGGAAATTATCAGTACTGGGAAGATGAACAAGTTCAAGGGCATTTTTAACCATTTGCAGTCTATCCCCATTGGACCCGATTTTATTGATATAAAGAGGCTCTTTGACTGCGTCAAGCACGGTAAACCTGTTGCTGGTCGAACTGAACGGGTCCTGGAATACTATCTGAATGCCATTGAACCTGTTTCCATAGTTACCCCTGCTGACATTACCGTCCATAAACAATACCTCTCCGGATTCGGGTCTTATTACGTTTGCAAGGATGTGTGCAAGGGTTGACTTGCCCGAACCGGTCTGACCGACAATTGCAAGGACCTCTCCTTCAGTCACTTCCAGACTGACATTATCAACTGCCTGAATATATTCTCCATCTGGAAGACGATAGCTGAAATTCAGGTTCTTTGCTTCCAGAAGGTTTGCTATGCCCCCTCTATGGCATGCAATTTCCCGTCGGCCTCCTACAGGCATCAGGACCGGAGAAGCTTTACTGCAAATATCGATTTTTTGCGTACATCTCGGGCTGAAAGGACATCCCTTAAACTCATCCCCTGCCGGCACGTCCCCGGGAATCCCCCATAAATCTTTATAAACGAAAATATCCGGAGTCGAATGGACAAGCCCCCTCGTATAAGGGTGCCGGGGAGATACAAGAATCTCCCTTACAGGGCCTGTTTCCACAACCTTTCCGGAATACATAACAGTAATCCTGGAAGCCACAGAAGACACAAAAGTGATATCATGAGAGATCATTAACATCGTATAACCGTTCTTTTTCTGAAGGTCAACCAGCAGGTCCCTGATCTCCTTTCGGGTAAACGCGTCAAGGGCAGAAGTAACTTCATCAAGAATCAGTAATTTAGGATCGCATGAAAGAGCCATTGCCAGAAGAACCCTCTGCCTCATGCCCCCTGAGAGCTGGTGCGGATATGAATCCATCCATTTAGGATCAAGGCCTACCGTCCGGAACAGATCAGCACATTTACTCCGGACTTTTTCTGGGCTGATATCAAGATGCTTTATCATTGGTTCTGTTACCTGAACGCCTACTTTCATAACAGGGTTCATCACTTCCAGGCCGTTCTGAAAAACTATTGTAATATCCTTCCATCTGAATCTGTCCATCCCGGCTTCAGGCAAAGAAGAGATTAGCTCATCTCTGTAAAGAATTTCACCGGAAATGGCTGTATTTTCCGGCAAAAGCCCCATAATCCCGAGAGCAACGGTGGTCTTGCCACTCCCGGACTCTCCGACAATGCCCAGAATTTCTCCGTCTTCGATTTCAAAAGAAATGCCGTCAACAGCCTTAACAGTATCAATGTCAGTCAGATAGTGACATTTAAGATCATTGATTTTAAGCAGACTCATAATCAGAACCCTTTTTTCATCTTTAATTTCGGATCAAGTATCCTTTCCATATCTCTGCTTATGAACGCGAGACAGAGCAGGAGGAAAATGAGCATGAACAGCGGAGGCAATAGCCACCACTGCCAGTAGGGTGTAAAATATATCGAGCGAAAACCGGTTGCATGATTAAGCATCATCCCCCAGCTCTTGGAGGTAGGGTCCCCAAGGCCCAGAAAGGCAAGTCCTGCTTCAGCTATGATTGCATGGGAGGATATGCCAATGACAAGCACAAGCAAAACAGGCATAACTTCAGGGAATATATGCTTCCGGAGCAGGTAAAATGGCTTTGCACCGTAATTCCTGGCGGCAATAATATAGTTGTTCTCTTTTAATGACAGCGTCTGGGAACGTGCAATACGTGCAGGTTTTGCCCAGCTGAAAAGCACGAGTATAAGGATTACGTTGAAGATACTCGGTCCGAGAAAAGCAGATATTACTATCAGAAGAGGAAAACTCGGAAGAGCCATTGTCACATCGATTACTCTCATCAGTGCCTGGTCAATATGTCCTCCCATATATCCAGCCAGTATTCCTAGAGCTCCTCCTCCAAAACCTGCCGTAAAAGCTACTGCCAGCCCTATTGTAAGGCTCATTCTTGCACCATAACATATCTGTGACCAGATATCCATGCCAAGTTCATCGGTTCCAAGTATGTGTCCGGGACCCGGAGGCTCAAGGGAATCACCTGTGATCTTCTGAGGAGGATAAATTGTTATCATAGGAGCAAAAACTGCCATTAAAATGATACCGATAATGCCAAGGATACCAATTTTACCTTCAGTACTGAACCTGGAGAGCGGCTTAGCTATACTGCATACAATTCTGTTAATTCTGTTAATATTCAAAGCCTGAATAAAAGAGAGTATTCCGGCATTTTTAGAGGCAGCAATATCCTTTATCATATTCCAACTCTCGGATCAAGTTTCCCGTATATTTTGTCAACCAGCAGATTGCAGATAAGTATGGAGACTGCAATTATCAGGAGAATGCCCTGGATAAGAGGATAATCCCTGCCGACTACAGCACTTCTGAGTGTCATCCCTAAACCAGGATAAGAAAACACGCTCTCAACAAGTACAACACCACCCATCATTATGCCGATCATAAAACCTGTCCTTGTCACTACAGGAAGCAGTGCATTTCTGAGTGCATGCCGGACCCATACGGTTTTTTCACCCAGTCCTTTGGCCCGGGCAGTCCTGATGTAATCCTTTGTGGTCACTGTGATCAGGGTATTTCTGGTAAGCAGGTACACGCCGGTTAACTGTGAAAGTGATAGAGTCACAACAGGCAGAAAGGCATGGTACAGTATATCCCATGCCTGTTCTGCCGGACCATTGTAATCCGCGAAGGGAGTAACAGCACCTGCAAGCGGGAAAAGCCTGAGATATACGCTAAAAATTAGAAGGAGGATCAGGCCGAGCAGAAATGAGGGAATTTCTGCAAAGGCGATCATACCCGTCATCATTATTTTGTCACTCCCTTTTTTCCGGTTCTTTGCCGAAAGTGTTCCGAGAACCACACCGGAGACTGTGCTGATTACCGTAGCACCAAAGACGACCAACATGGTCCAGGGAAGATGGAGCATTATTACATCCCTGACCGGCATTTTGTAATAAATGCTCCTGCCAAGGTCGCCTTTCATCAGATTTTTCATATACACTAAAAACTGTTCATGAAGCGGCCTGTCAAGTCCGTAATAGTTCAGATAATAAAGCCGCTGCTCCTCTGTCATTACGATAATATCTTCTCCCACCTCATCTGCGGAAGTGGTTGAGAACGGGTCGCCGGGCATCATCCTGGGAAGGAAAAAATTAATGGCAAGAATTACAAAAAGGGTCGATAACAACCTGAAAATAAACGAATTCCTGTCCTTTACCATCAAATCATCTGCCCCTTTACCGCCTGATTATCTGCCGTCAACTTCCCAGACCATCATGCCGGTATATACATCCGACTCGGAACGGTAGATTCCATCTGGAGAGGCATTTTGATAATAACCCATTATTTTTTCCTTTGTTTCATCATCAAAATCACGGCCCCGCCCAATGAACTCTATTGCCTGTTCTGCCGCTTCTTTCCAGTTTATCTCTTCCTTCCATTCGGAATGGTTGATCCTGAGCGAGGGCCTGTAGCCTGAGAGGTAAAGATACATGAATGGGTAAATTATGCCGTTCATGTTATTCTCGGATTTTTCGCCGAGTATTGAACTCCGGATATCACGATATGCACTGTCCTCCCCTCTTCTCAGAAAGTTACTGTAATAACAGAGGTTTTTTGAGCAGGCCATCATCATATCAAAGTTTCCAACATCCCTTATTCCGGGAGTCATGGAAGCAATTACAAGGTCAAATTTGTTCCTGAATCCAAGCTCATCTATGTCTGCCGTCCACCATGAGCATTCAATGACATCTATCGGAAGAGACTCATTTTTTACAGCATCTTTTAGTCTGTTGAGCATTCCGGACGAGATATCAAGTGCTGTCACATCTGCTCCGAGCCTTGAAAGAGGAAGAGAGAGGGTACCAGGTCCACACCCGATATCCAGGACTCTGGAACCCTCAGGGTTAAAACCGGATTCCTCAAGAAATTCGAGAATTTCATCGGTTCTCTTCTTTCTTTTGTCTTTTTCAATGTTATTGGCATAGTTCTCAGAGCGTTTGTTCCAGAACTCTGCCATCCTGCCCTCATCCAGAATATTCAGACCATTACCCGTAGCTTTTTTCCAGCATTCTATCAGGTTATTAATATCATCTTTTTTCTGCAATTCCATCCCTCTCAAGATATGAAAGAATACTGTGTGTTCTTGCATGGTGGTCATACATATTCATCCAGCCATCATACTTTGAAATGCGCCAGGCGTCATGTTGTGTAGTATAATAGAGCGGAATTGCGGGGACATCATTCGCAAGAACGGTCTGCATATCGTATAGTATTTCTTTCCGCTTATCATCGTCCAATTCCTGCAATTCCCGGGCACCAAGAGCGTTCAGGGTATCATTGTGGTAACCATATACTGCTGCACCTGATGATACACTTCCTGACTGTGCTGTATCACAGTATCTCGTACGGAGATAATCTGCATCTGTTCCCCAACCCCCATAACCACTGATCAGGAGTTCGAAGTCTCCGTTCTTCAGGTTGGTATCGCGGGATTTGCTCTCCAGGGCCTTTACCTGAACGTCAATTCCTACCTCACTCAGCCTCTCTTTAATAAGCTCACCGATACGGATTTCGGTGTTTCCCTGATTGCCACTTCCAAGAGACAATACATATGACAGCTTTTCCCCGTTTTTATCGCGTATTCCATCCCCGTCCGTATCAGTCCATCCGGCTTCATCAAGCAAAGCCCCGGCCTTATCCGGATCGTAGCTGTATTCCGGCTGTCCAGGATTATACCAGATATGGTCTTCGGGGAGTATGCCCATTTTACCGGCTTTTCCTGCACCTCTTGCAATCTTTTCCACCAGTTCATCGCGATTAATAGCATAAGCAAAGGCCTGCCTTACTTTACTGTCATTAAGCTCCGGACATTTTTTCATGTTGAAATAAAACTGGTAACCCCAGAAAGCCGGCTGCTGGACTATTCTTATATCAGGGTCTGATGTGAACCGGTCAAGAGTATCAGGAGATACCCCTGTGAAATCTATTTTCCCCTGTTCAAAAGCTATTAATGAGTCGCTGACCGGAATGAATTCAACGGCTTTAACGGCGGTCTCCGGCCCCCAGAATTTTTCGTTTGTTACAAACCGATATGATCCATGCTCTTTATTGTACTCTTCAAGGAGGAACGGACCAGTCCCGATGACTGCCTTTGGATCAAGGAAACTGACAGGGTCCGAGACATCTTTGTAAATATGCTCAGGTATGATCTTAAAACCCGTGAGCTTGTAAAGGAAGGTTGAAACCGGCTGACTCAGTACGAATTTAACTGTACTGGCATCCACGACCTGGACATTATCTATAACTCCAGCCTCAATTCCCCCTGAGACAGGTATATTTTCCTGCTCATAATCGAAAGTAAATTTAACATCGCTTGCTGTAAAAGGTGCTCCATCGCTCCATATTACACCTTCACGGAGATGAAATGTATATTCTGTTCCATTCGGACTGACATCCCAGCTTTCAGCCAGCCAGGGAATTATACCTATTTCATCTCTTTCTACCAGGCTGTCAAAAATCATTCTAACCTTTGATGATCCAGGACCTCTCGGATATATCGTAAAAGGCTGTGGATAGCCATAATCTTCGCCGCTTAGATAAACAATATCCGCATGCTGTGATCCTTCAGCAGTATTCTCAGCCAATGTCTCCTCAGCCAATTGCTCGGTCTGAGTTCTGTCCGGACCAATGCAGCCTGATATCATCAGAATCAGGGCTGCCAGGAAAGCAGAAAATAGCATTAATAACTTTTTTCTCTCCATTACAGAACACCTTATTTTTGCAATTATTCTGTTAATCACTCGATAATATGAATAAAAATATTAACGACATGTAAGTGTTATTATCTAAATCTATAAGAGTGTTACTAAATGCTTCAAAAATAAAGGAATTTTCTTAATATAACTTCGAAAATCAAAATCCTAATTTAATAAGCATTTTCCAAGTAATATTTTCGAAGTATAAGCTCTTGTTAAAAACTAATATTTTTCACTAAATTCCATTGCAAAACTACAAGTTCATCTGTCTGACCAAAAACGCTTTCCTTTTAGGCTCTGCAGAAATCTTCTGAGATCAAATTGCGGGCGGCCACCCTACCCTAAAGAACGGAGTATTCGTGACCTTCCGCGCTCCCGATGTAATAAAATTCGGCTCTGTAGAAAACCTGTCTACATCAGATGAAAGAGGCTGAAAAANNAAGATAAGTATATTCAGATCTTGTTACTCAGTTCAAATTTATGGAAATTCATTACATAATATGATTGAAAAAGAGAAATCAAAATTAGTCCTTCATTTTGATTATTAGATACTATGTGGATAAATTTATAATCAATCAAATACAAGTAGTTTATAGGGTTTAAGGTAGTTTATAGACTTTAAGTTGCTTTCCCAAAACTCATTTAAACTATGTTCTGTTGAGAAATGAGAAAGCATTAACATTTAAAGTATCGGGGAGTTGCTTTGCTTTCCCAGGCTCTGTAGAAAACCTATCTACATCAGATGAAAGAGGCTGAAAAAAGATAAGTATATTCAGATCTTGCTGCTCAGTTTAAATTTATGGAAATTCATTATTTCAGAGGATTTCTACAGAGCCCTTTCCCAGTTAATTGATTAAGGAGTAGTTATGGTTCTAAATAGAAACTTTAGAACCAATTTAATAGTTGCGTTACTCTATCTTTCGGATTATTGGGTAGTTTGACCTGTTTTATAGGGGATGGAAGCTCAGGAAAAAGTAATGCAAGGTTTGAATTCTCAGATTAAATTTGAACCCTATGGTGCTCTGAAATTTTTGCAAACTTTAGGAAGACTAGGGAGATGAAGAGATTGTAAAGAAATATAATTTGAAATAAAAATTACAATTTTTAAAGCAATTTACTGTGATCTTATGTTGAAAAATTAAGAGCTTATCTTCAAAATTAATAATAAAGTGCTGTTATAATGAATAAATTGGAGATAAATACCATTGAAAAAATAGCGAAAACAGTTATTTTAATCTCGGCAATATTGGGAATGATTTTTATTATATTTATTTACTATTCTGAATTAAGTGGAAAGAGCATATCTATTGAAGGTAATTATCTTATTTTTGGCCTTTTAATTAATATCGGAATTTTAATATTAATTTATATGTCTGTACGTGGGTTTATTAAGGCTTATAAAGAAGCTGAAAGAAAATAAAAAACGTTGTAAGTTAACAATAAAATATTATAAAATAACGGCTCTGTAGAAATCCTTAAT
>DALS01000068.1 GCA_002499445.1 Methanosarcina sp. UBA293 | reverse complement strand
ATAGTGAGTTTAAGAGGACCCTATATTCATTATATTTGTCGCATTAATTATGAAAATACTTCGTAAATAAAATCGAATTAATAATACAAATTCTAGTATCCTCTTCAAATTGTATGGGCAAAATTAAATTTTACATATTTGCTGAAAAATTAATAATTTAGCTAAGTCTAAAAAACAATATCATAAGACGCATTCAGCTTTAAAACTGTATAACAAAATTGTAGCATATTTTTCGGGTTGGAAAATTCTCCCTTGAATTTGAAGAGATACAATTTTTGGCTCTGTAGAAATCCTCTAAAATAATGAATTTTCATAAATTTAAACTGAGCAGCAAGATCTGAATATACTTATCTTTTTTCAGCCTCTTTCATCTGATGTAGATAGGTTTTCTACAGAGCCCAATTTTTATATTCTTAGGACTCACGCACTCGAGTATAAAATCAAGCAGTAATTCAAGAATCAAATTTATCCAGACAACAGTTTCAAGATTAATCCGATTTATAATCTGATGATATTTGCTACTCTGTTGTCTATAGACGAGAGCAATATAGTTGGAATGAGATATATCGAGAATGGTACCATTGATGTAAGAGATCCAGATTCAGGAGTGACAAGATCTTTTACCCCCTCCTATAAAACATCAGTATCATGTGGTTGCTTTAAAAGTAGACGAGTAAATAGACGGTAAATTCATGAGCTAGATTATTTGAGCCTACATTCGGCAGCAAGAACACTCCAACATATGAATATTCTTGATTGTTGTTTTTTGTAAATTTAGTTGAAAATCAGTGTCATTCTTCGGTACAGCTATAGTTCTCGACTCAACAAATTACACTTTTAATTTGAAAATGGAATTTTCCACCAATTTGTAAATATTAATTTATTTTATTGGAAAAATATTTTAATATGACTTGCAGAAAAATGCTTGAACTGCGTAAGTCCTAATAAATAAAAATGAACTTATAAGGATTCAAGTAATAAAAAATTCCCAGTAATCAGAAGTTCTCAGTAATATAATCCACCATTGACTCGAAAACCCGCAGGCCGTTGTCTGAGCCCAGGATTAACTCGGAGGCTCTTTCTGGATGCGGCATGAGACCTAAGATATTTCTTGAAGTATTTACTATTCCTGCAATATTTTCAAGAGAACCATTGGGATTAGCTGCGTCCGTTACTTTTCCATTTTCATCCACATAGCGGAAGACAACTTGTTTGTTCTCATCAAGTTCTGCCAGATTTTTCTCTTCGGCATAGAAATGCCCTTCCATATGGGCAATAGGCATCCTAATAACCTCACCTTTCTTGAACTTCGAGGTAAAAGGCGTATCAGTGTTTTCTATCCTGAGATTGGTCCACTGGCATCGGAATTTCGGGTACTTGTTAGTTGTCAGGGCTCCTTCAAGCACCCTGGCTTCCGTGAGAATCTGAAAACCGTTGCAAATTCCGAGGACAGGCTTGCCTTCGGCTGCAAGTTTTTTTACCGAGTTCATTATTGGAGTACGGGCTGCAATTGCTCCTGCTCTTAAATAGTCTCCGTAGGAGAAACCTCCAGGGACGACAACTCCGTCAAAACCTGTCAGATCTTCCTGTTTGTACCAGACAGTCTCGGCATCCACACCCACGACGTCTTTAAGGACGTGCAGAACATCCAGATCACAGTTTGTGCCCCCAAACTGAAGAATAGCAATTTTCATTTTTCCCTCAATCTCAAAGCTTTGGCTTTTCCGACATCTCAATCGTTTATCCGCACAGCTCACTTAAGTTCCTTGAGCTCAATTGTATAATTGTTGACGATTGGATTTGCAATAAGTTTCTGGCACATCTCGTCAGCTTTCTGCTTTGCTATCTCAACAGATTCGGCTTCAAACACGATTTCATATAATTTTGCGGTTTTTACGCTGTTGACCTGGTAGCCAAGTTGTCCGAGAGCCCTTTTTGTGGTAGTGCCTTCAGGATCGAGCATACCTGCTTTCTGTTCAATTCTAACTGTTGTCTGGTACTGCATCTTTACAAGCCTCAATTTAAGTTTTGAGATTAACCGAAAATCCCCGTATCTTAGAGTTCCATCCTGGGCGTTAGCTGTTTTTAACTCGTCTCGCCATTGCCGATTTCAAGGGAAAATAGGATAAATGTTATTTAATCTTATGGGTCATAACCTGTTTTAGATGCCAGCTGACTTGGTGCTAAAAATAGAGATAGGATTAGAGACAGGATTAAAGTCTGAGTTTACTGTTTTTCTAACCTTAACCATGATTCTCAGGTTTTAATCTCCCTAATTTATCAGGGCTAATTTCTTTTCTGCACTTCTTGAGTGCTGTCAGATTATTTAGGATTGTTGCAACTGATGGATGTTGAGGACCCAACACATTTTCACTAATTTTAAGCGACCGCATATAAAGTGGGAGTGCTTTATCATATTCTCCTACATTTCTATAAAGTTCTGCAAGATTGTTCAGGATTGTTGCAACAAATGGATGTTGAGGACCCAGCACACTTTCACTGGTTTCAAGTGACTGATTATAAAGTGGAAGGGCTTTATCATACTCTCCCATAATACTATAAAGTCCTGCCAGATTGTTCAGGGTTGTTGCAACATAAGGATGTTTAGGTCCAAGTGCAGTTTTACGAATTTTAAGTGACCGTTTATAAAGTGGGAGTGCTTTCTCATAATTTCCCATATTATAATAAAGTGCTGCCAAGTTATTCAGGGTTACTGCAACAGACGGATGTTGAGGACCCAGCACATTTTCACTAATCTTTAGATCCCGCATATAAAGTGAAAGCGCTTCTTCATAATATCCCAGGCTTTCGTAGAGCAGTGCCAGATTATTCAGGGTTGTTGCAACATAAGGGTGTTGAGGTCCAAATGTAGTTTCACGAATTTCAAGTGTCCGTTTATAGAGTAGGAGTGCTTTTTCATAGTCACCCATAATTTTATAGAGCTCTGCCAGATTGTTCAAAATTGTTGCAACGGACGGGTGTTCTGGACCCAATACGTTTTCACTAATTTCAAATGATTGTATATAAAGTGGAAGTGCTGTTTCATAATCTTGTATATTTCTATAGAGTCCTGCAAGATTATTCAAGGTTGGGACAATAGATGGATGCTTTGGTCCTAGCACGCATTCACTAATTTGTAGACTCCGCTTATAAAATAAAATTGCTTTTTCATTATCTCCCAGATTTTTATAGAATTCAGCCAGATTATTCAAGGTTGTTGCAACATAATCTCCCATATTTTCATAGAGTCCTGCTAGATTTTTCAGGGTTGCTGCAACAGACTGGTGTTGCGGGCCCAGTACATTTTCACGAATTTCAAGTGACTGCATATAAAGTGTGAGGGCTTTTTCGTAATCCCCTTTACTTTCATAAAGCTCTGCCAGGTTGTTCAAGGTTGTTGCAACCGACGGATGTTCCTGCCCGAGCTTCTCTTTAAGAATAATCAGGATTTCTTCATAGGGAGGAATAATTAATTGCCAGAATGTTGCTCTGTAGAATGGCTCAGAGACAGAAATAAACCAGTTGAATAGATCTTCAGCTTCAAAAACTTCTTTTGCGTGGTAAAAAGCTTCGATCAGGGCGACTTCGTGTTTCTGTGAAATTGCCTCAATTTTGAGATCTTTTAACTTCTTGCTGTAGTGCTCAAGTAAAAACTGGTGAATAGGTTTTCGATCATCGGCATTCTGGGATTCTTGAAGGTTTTTCCTCATCAGCACGTGGATTAAATATCTTTCTCCAGCATCTTTTTTGATAAAGGAAAACTTAGTCAGCTCGGAAAATGCAGTCTCAGGGTATCCAGTGTTAGTCACAGGGTATTCGGTGTTAGCTGCAGAGTATCTAGTATCAAATTCTGCCCAAATCAACATTTTGAATAAGTCCAGGTCCCAGAAGTTAGGCACAGAGAGTACTTTAAGTACTCGAATTTCATCAGCATCTAGGCAATTAACAAACTTTTTGAAGATTTCATGCTGCGTTTTTCCAAAATCTTCTGGAATTGGCTGTCTTTTTTTGCAGGTCTTTATCATTTCATAGGTATCAACAGACAGGTTTAGGTAGTAGAGAACACCATCACTGGCCTTGATAATTATGTCCCGGATGTCTTTATTTTCTATGCCGCATCCTTCTAAGAATTTGTCAGAATATTTTTTTGAGAGTTTGTCTACTTGGTGCTGTTCCAGAGACATTTCCCAAACAGGATCATACTCGAAATCCTCAGGAAGATTTTCTCTTCCGCAAATTACCCATGAAAGCCCTGGCATGTTAGGGATAACTTTGTTTCTTATCCATTTGTCCTTTTCATGGAAATTACCTTTACTTTTTTTGCTTTCCCAGGGAGCTTCATAAGAGTTAATAAAAATGTAGACTTTTGGGGTTTTTCCTAAATACTCAAAAAAATCAGTAGCAAAAATTCCTGGTAGGAATTCTTCGATCTTACTTGGTTCTAATGACTCGATTTTAGTAGTATCAATATGGTTTAAAGTGCACCAACTTCTAAAACTGTCTGAAGCTCTGTTTAAGAATTCCCATGCTAATGCGGTTCTTCCTGTTGTATCAAGAACATTTATTATTTTATCTAAAAATTCCCCTCTGTTACTCAGGGGCTAGTCCATCTTCTGTAGTGGAATTTTTGGGTAAAGCTTTTTCCAGTAAATTGCATGAACAGCATTAAAGAGGTAGAACTTTGCACCATACTTTTCCTGAATTTTGTTGCGTAAATTTATGAGAAACGTATCTGTATCCCTGTAAGTTTTTATATCAAAATCGATGGATGTCCAGATTATTTCAGGATATTCTTCATCCAGTATATTTTGAAGTTCTTTTTGCAACCTGCTTTTTCCAATACCTGGAATTCCATGGTAAAATAAGACATTGTATTCTTTGTTTCCCGAATTCTGGATATTGTCCCTAAAGGCCTGAATACAGGCTTTCCTATCAACAAATACTCCTTTTTTTCCAAAGTATGTTGTAGGGCAAGTTGACACCTAATTCCTCCTAAGTCCATCTCTGACTCATTTTAGAAATAGTACCATGTAAACTTGTTTTAAAGTCGCCCTATATTAGACTACCTAAAATACTCGAAAGACATCCATAAATTTGCATTCTTAATACTCCGGATTTTGTACTCTAGTCAAATGGAAAAACGATAAATAGAGATAGAGCGCGTGTATACACCGAAAATAACGAAAAAGGAGTAAACATGTGCGGAATAGCAGGAGCAGCCGGAACTCCTGATACGAATGAAGAAACAAAAAGAATGCTTGCAGCTCTCAGGCACAGAGGACCTGATGGTTGTGGATTCTATCAGGTTGAAGGACTGAGTATAGGAAATACCCTGCTCAAAATCACAGGCAATACGCCTCAGCCTCTGGTTGGGAAAGGAGCTCTGGTATTTAATGGGGAAATCTTCAATTTCAGAGAGCTTGCGGCTGAGCAGGGAATGAAAACCGATTCTGATACTGAAGTGCTTTTTTCCCTCATAGAAACAAAAATTAAGGAAGGGAATAACCCGATAAATGCAGTATTTTCCGTGCTTTCAAAAGTAAACGGAGATTACGCTCTGGCTTATACATTGGCTAACGAGCTTGTACTGGCAAGAGACCCTGTAGGAGTTAAACCTCTTTTTTATTCTTTGGAAGGAGAGAAAAAAAAGCCTAAAATCACTTTTGCCTCTGAAAGAAAAGCTTTTTCCAGCCAGGGAAACAAGATAAAGCCTTTCCCACCTGGCGGCATCATGGCTTTCAATATCCAAAACGGAAAGCTTGGAGAGAAATTCCTTGAGCTTGAAGAGAGATCCCTTAAAATTGAACCTCCAAAAGAAAGGATCTCAGAAGAGCATGAAGCCGTTTCTCGCCTGAAGGCAGCCCTTGAGAAAGCTGTGGAAATAAGGCTTACAAAAACTTCAGGAATTGCGTTTTCTGGAGGCATTGACAGTACCTTTTTGGCAGCCCTTGCAAAAGGCATTGATCCTTCAATTTCCCTTTATGCGGTTGGGGTTCCGAATTCCCATGATCTTGCCCAGGCTGAGCGTGCGGCTGAAGCTATTGGCATGAGGGATTCCCTCAAAATCCATTTCCTTTCTCCTGAAGAAATCGAAGCAGCAATCCCTGATGTAATCTATTCAACGGAATCAACTGACCCTATGAAGATTTCAATCGGGCTTCCTCTCTACTTTGTTGCAAAAACTGCGAAAGAATATGAGAAACGAGTTCTTCTTACTGGGCAGGGCGCAGATGAACTCTTTGGAGGTTACCGCAGACATGAGGCTTTTCTTGATCAGGGACCTGAGGTACTTGACTGGGAGATCTATTCAGACCTTAAAAACATTTCAACTATCAACCTTGAAAGAGACGATATGGTTACAATGGCAAACTCTGTGGAGCTCAGGGTGCCCTTCTTGGATAAGGAAGTAATTAAAACAGGGCTTGCAATTAATCCTGAACTCAAAGTCCTTAAACGAGACGGCTTCTATATAAGAAAATATATTCTAAGAAGAGCCGCAGACAGCTTGCTTCCCCCGGAACTTCTCTGGAAGGAAAAGAAAGCGATCCAATATGGGACAGGAGTTCAAAAAATACTCGACAGGCTTGCCCGTGATGCAGGGTTTCCAAAATGGAAAGGGAACCATATTGAGAAATACCTCAAACATGTTGCTGTAGATCATGGGTTTGATTTTATAATCAGATAAAAAATTCATTAATTGATGGGAATGAAATATTTATTTTAACTGGAACAAATGAGTAAGTATAAACAGTTTGATGGTTATATCCCTGCTTAAAAAATCAGTATTAGTTAATCTGAATTCATGTTCAGGGGGAATTCTCATAAAAATAGCAATTACCGGAAAAGGCGGCGTTGGAAAAACAACTCTCTCAGGCACTCTGGCCAGAGTGCTTGCAAGAGATGGATACGAGGTACTGGCAATAGATGCAGATCCGGATATGAATCTGGCATCTTCACTTGGAGTAGAAAAGCCACCAAAGCCCCTGACAGATTTTAAAGATCTAATTCAGGAAAGAGCAGGTGCCGAAGGCGGAGCATTCATCTACAACCCTAAAGTCGATGATATTGCGAGTAAATATGGAGTTATAGGACCTGATGGAGTAAGAATGCTTGTCATGGGTACCGTGGATCGTGGAGGAAGCGGATGCATGTGCCCTGCTTCGGCGTTCCTGAGGGCTCTTCTCAGGCATCTTATGATTAGGGAAAAGAGTGCAGTGATCCTGGATATGGAAGCAGGGATCGAACACCTCGGAAGGGGCACTACAAGAGGAATGGACCTCATGATCGTCGTGGTTGAGCCTGGAGCAAGGTCGCTTGAAACCGCTGAGAGAATAAAAAGACTCTCTTCCGAAATAGGAATAAAACACCTTGCTGCCGTAATTAACAAAGGAGGCTCTGGAAAAGTTAATGATAAACTTGAAGAGCTGGGCATCCAGGTTCTTGGAGAGATTCCTTTTGACCCAAAATTAATGCAAGCTGACCTCGAAAAACAGGCTCCGATTGAGGTAGGCGGCGAAGCTGTGAATGCTATAGCAAAAATAAAGGAAAAACTTATTGAGGTAGTTGAAGATATCAGGAAAGAGGAAGAAAGCAAAAAGAGTGGAAAGTAAAGGCCAGGGTCTGGCCTACACTTCTATCTTAGGATTTTAATTCTTTTTAACATTACTGTATTTCTTAACAATTTTTTCATTTTTTTATTTTTACAGTTTTTTCATCCTATAATTCTGCAGTTTTTGATCTCTATTAAAACCTATATAAACAATTTCTCCAAATTTGACCAAAAATCTCTTTTCATGTTCAAGTATCTCAAGTCTTCATTTCAGTTGAAACCGCTATCTGGAGAGTCTGTTAGATTTCCTTTTTTATAAATAAGTTCGAGAAGTCTTGACTTCTTTTCTATAATAAGATGGTCAGTCGGATCGATCTCAAGCGCTTTGTCATAACATTGAATGGCTTCTCCATATCTGCCAAGGCTTTCAAGAGCTGAACCTTTCTGATACAGTGAAAATACATCGTCAGGTTTTATTTTTAGGACTTCATCGTAAGACTCGATTGATTTATCAAACTCTTTCAGATTATTAAAGGCAAATCCCTTGAGACACCTGATCCCCAGATTTTCGGAATCAATCTCAAGAGCTTTATCATAGCAGGTAAGAGCTTCTTTTGACTTTCCCATCCTGTCCAGAGCAAAACCTTTCTGGATCCATGCATCAAGGTATAGAGGATCCAGAGCTAAGGCTTTATCATATAGCTTGAGTTTGTCTTCGTAATTATCAGTCTCACCAGCCTTCACAAGTAATTGCCTGAGATCTTCTGGTTCTCTGGTTCTTTTTGCCGCTTCCGACTCCTTTTGCTTTACCTTATTTGTCTTCGCATTCACATATTCTTCTGTCATATCGGAATCCTCGCTTTTCCAGTGAAAGCTCATTCCGGATTCATTCCGGGCTATTGCTACACCTAGCTATTTTATATTTCATACATGGAGCCAGAGCTAAAACTGGTATCTGCACTTTTGTTTTCAATGAGATATACCTTTTCTGATTCCAATTTTACCGGATATAAAAGCTATCTTGTAATAACAACAACAACAACAACAACAATAATAATAATAATAATAATAATAATAATAATAATACGCTTCTAAACTCAAAGACTAACGAGACAACAAAGGAAATAGGACAAAAACAAAACGGCAAATAGGAAAAGGAATAATAAAAGGAATATAAGGAACAACAAACGAGGAAAGTGAAAAAAGAAGTTACTTAGAAGATCTGGCTTTCTGCATACTAATTGCCGAAAGGATTTTTATCTTTGTCTCAAGCGCAGGAACGAAACCTGGCTTTAATTCAAGGGCACGGTTGCAGTTTTGCAATGCTTCTTCCTGTTGATCGATTTCGGAAAGGACAAAGCCCCTAGCTGCCCAAAGGCGAGGTTCTGTAGGCGCAAGCTGAAGTGCCTTATCGTAAAGCTCTAGGGCTTCCTTAAATCTACTTAGTCTGGAAAGCAGGCTTCCAGCCGATGTCAAAGCTTCAAGGTAATCAGGTCTAATTTGGAGGGAGGTGATATAAGCTTCAAGAGCTTTTTCCTCTCTGCCAAGGGCTAAAAGTACTGAGCCTTTTCCAGCCCAGGCTTCAGCATATTCAGGAGATCTCAGGAGAACTTTTTCGTAGGTTTCTAAGGCTTCTTCAAACCTGCCAAGCCTGGCAAGAACAACCCCTTTATTGTCCCAGGCAACCTCAAAAGCCGGTTCAAGCTCAATAGTCCTGTTATAAGCCGCAATTGCTTCTTCAAGTTTGCCCAGCTCAGAGAGGATAACGCCCCTGTTATACCAGACCCTGTGATCATCAGGAACCATTTTCAGGACCTGTGCAGTAAGCTGCTCTGCAGCTTCAAACCGACTGGCTTTATACATGAGCACAGCCTTATGAAAAAGGGCTGTTGCATCCTGAGGCTCCTTTTCAAGTCGCTCAGTACATGTCTGAAGTTCCTCAAAGAACGGGAGAGAAAAGTAAAGGTCTCTTACAGCCAAGAAAAGAGGCAAGACTTCGTAATTTTTCCCACGAGATGTGAGTAGTTTTGCTTCTATATTGTAGAAAAAGGCTGCTGGTCCTCCTTGATCGACATTTTCTTTCTTTACTCCTTTCTCCTTCTCGATCTCTTTAATAATCGCTCTCAGCCCTGAGAAAGCTGCTGGAGAAAGCGGGGAATCACCTGGTACTGAGAATACGGATCTAAGGTGTTTCCCAAGGTTTCTATTGTTATTGCGCCATAAGACCATTGAAGCGCCCTGGCAATCGCTGAGGAATTTTCCAAGGCAGAGCCTTAGAGATGCCTGGCTCCCGGATTGCTCAAGCGCGGCAAAGGCTGAAATTGCTGCCCTACAGTGTTCCTGAAGTTCTTTCAGGGAATTTTTTGTTTTAAAAGAATAAGCCTCCGTTTTAAACCCTCCTCTGACTTGTTCAACTGCTATCGGAAAAAGAGCCGCACAATGAGTATTTATCACGTGGCACAAACTTGCCTCTTGCCGCAACTACGAGCTTTACAGCAGATCCTGCCTGAGACATTATTCCTGGTTTTGGCTCCTGCCTTAGGATTTCCCCAGCCATAATCCCTATGGGAAAAACTCCTTTTTGCTCAACAATCTCTCCTGCTTTAAGCCCGGCTTCTTCCAGGGTTAGCATAGCCTTTTCAAGGGGCTGTCTTACAACATCTGGAACTTCCACACTTCCTTTTATGGCACCGGGCTCTGCCTTAGTTTCTGGCCTCTGCTCGCCCTCTTTTCCTTCAAGCACTTCTTCGAGCAAGTCGATTGCCCCGCTAATGCGAAGGAGGATTTCACTCAGATTCTTTTTACGGTCTTCAAGCTCTGCAAGCTTTAACTCAATATCTTTAAGGATTTTCTGTCCTGATTCATATTCTGCCCTGAGCTCGGTTAAGCGCTGTTCAAGCTGTACTTTCATGCTCCTAAAACCCCTTTTTAGCTTTTTAATATGTAGTCTGATTTAGCCTATTTTAGAATACCATTTTTTAATTTTTTTGTATCCTTTTCTTAATCAGGCGTCGTTTGCTCTCTATATAATTCCAGCCCAATACATTTTAACTTTTATATTTTACACGCCGCTTATAGTGAAAAAGTGGACTTTTTAGTTAGAAGGTTTTTAGATAATATAATAGAAAGTTTTAGATAGAAGGAGAGTTTTGATACAAAAGGAAAAAGGACTACTTTTTCGGGATTTTTATGAGCCGTCAGGACAGTGAATATTGCAAGTAATTTCTTGAGTTAGTTAACCTAGAGGTTTCTCATGTGGGAGAATTAAATTCATAGAGTGAATTGAACCTATTGCCACAGCATTTTTTTAGAATGGAATTCCCCAGAGCGGGTACCACTTTTCTACATGCTTTTCAACAGGCATTTCCCTCTCCATTTCAGCCCTTAACCTGAACTCAAAGGGGCTGTCCCTCTGCTTGCCGGAAAGTGGGATAAAAGGGTAATAAGTTCCCTGTTTAAAATTGTAAATCCAGTAAATTGTTTTTACACCGCCGGGTTTTCCATCTTCGGGTTCGCTGTCAAACCTGTAAATAGCACAGAGAAGCTGCTCGCCAAAGCCATGCTCTTCAAGGGTTTCGCTTACAAGGTGAATGTTTGCAACAAGATCTTCGAAATCCGGGTCTTTAAAGATAGCCCACAGGAAGTTAAACTCATCTTTTTCAAGCCTGAATTCGGTTTTTGTTTCCTTTGAGCTATATTCCAGAAGCTCCTGGATCTCCTTTCGCGCAGATTCGTACGCTGAGGCATCTATTGGTTTAAAACAAATTCCGGCAGCTCCTGATGACTTCAGGCCTAAATTACTTTCCAGAGTAATGCTGGCTGTTGAAATTGCAAAGAGTTTGTCAGTCTTTGCTTTTGGAAGCCTGCTTCTCCCAAGAACTGCATCTATAAAATCCCGGAAGCCCATTTAATTCCTCATTTAACCTATTACTTCATAACTTTATCTGGATAATTTTTACTCGCTTAAGTCATATCCTGCTGCATCTTTTCAAGCTTGGCTATTCTCTTTTCCACAGACGGGTGAGTGGAAAAAATATCCATAATTGAGGAACCTGAAATTGCAGGTACCGTGAAAAAGGCGTTCATTCCTTCTACTGTCCTTAGGTCTTCACTCGGGACTCTGGACATAATCCCGCTTATCTTCATGAGAGCAGATGCAAGGACAGAAGGCTGTCCTGTAATAATCGCTGAGCCGCGGTCTGCAGCATATTCCCTGTAGCGAGAGAGGGCGCGAATCAGTATGAAACTGATTATCCAGACTGCAATTGAAATTAACCAGATAAGCACAAAGCTTCCCCCATTCCGCTGTCGGTCTTCTCCCATACCTCCAAAATAAAGGCCGTAGCGCATAAGATAGAAAGCAAGGGTTGAGATAAAACTGGCAATTGTCATTACAGCCATATCCCTGTTTTTGACATGGCTAAGTTCATGAGCAAGCACAGCTTCAAGCTCGGCTGGAGAAAGTTTGTCCAGAATTCCTGTTGTAACTGCAACAATAGCATTGTTTTTGTTCCTGCCTGTTGCAAAGGCATTTGGAACCTGGGACTTGACAATTGCCACCTGAGGTTTCGGAAGGTCAGCTATTGCACAGAGCCTGGTAATCATTCCGTGTAGCTGTGGAGCTTCACTTTCAGAAACTATATGTGCTCCTGTTGTCCAGAGCACCATCTTATCCGAATAAAAGTACTGGATAGCCATGAAAAACCCAACAAATAGAATCATGTAAACAGGTGGGGTTCCATAATATGAAAGAAATGCTAGGAAAAAGAGGTAAACTACTGCCAGAAGAAACATTGTGAAAATCATTCGCCCCTGAAGTCCCAAGTCTCGTTCCCACTTTCGTTTCATTTTATTACTGCTCCCGATTATGGTTGAGAAGTTGAATTACTGTTAATTCCAGTTGCAATTATTGCAACTAAAGTCAAGTTCTGTTACAGTGAATGCAACTAAAGTCAAGTACATTTACTATGATTATTAAATCTGAGTTAAATTATAATTAAGCTTACGGATCGTGGTACTTTTAGCCGGGTGATATTTCGTCTTCTAGCGCTTTTGGTTAACTAATTCTGTTCTTTAAATTGATATATAAGTGCAAGAAATTAAAAGTGTCCACAAAGTGGAAAATTATATGCAGAGCTCAAGTTTGTGAAATTTTAGATACATATCAACCTATTAGTTATAAACAACCAGCTAACGTTAAACGAGAATATTAGCCTGTTTAAAATTAGTACTGTCCGCAAGTGATTATCAATTCTGAAAAAGAGAGTACATTCCTCAGTTTGGGAAATTGTAGAGAGATTTGCAGGTTCATAGTTTTCAGTAACTCGTTCCCATTACCCACTCCCAATATAATAAATCCAATTTAATAAATTATTCATTCAGTTCAGAACAAATATCTTCTAGTTTTTTTATAACTACATTATCTGGAAAAGCCTTATGCGTAGCACACACCGCCATTTTATATTTGGGGTCCAAATAGTATTGCTTCAGGGTCCAATTTGTTAATTTATTGCCTGATTTAGCTGCGATCTCACCTTTCTCAAGAAAACTGACTGTAAATGACTTAAGTTGTAATGACAGACCTTCACCAACCGCTTTTATGTAACTTTCTTTTAGTGTCCACAGGTCAAAAAAGAAATCCTGCCGATCTTTCGGGCTCTTTGCCATTAGTATTTTGTACTCATCGTCTGAAAAAAATCGTGCTGCAATTTCAAGTTCTACTGGCTTTATCTTTTCAATATCGATACCTACGGGTTTATCGTCTACTACACAAACAACCCAATTCTCCGAATGTGAAACATTAAAATGAAGGCCGAAATTTCCTTTCAGAAAAGGTTTTCCATATTTATTAGCATTAAATTCTATAGTTTTATTGCTAACTTTCAGCTCGCTTGCTACAACAGACCTTACGAGAATGTCTGCCAGCAAAGTCCGCTTTGCATCATCGGGTCTTGCAAACTTTTTAATCCTTGCCTGCTTTTCATTAGATATATTTGTTAATAATTTCTTAAATACTAAATCATCCATTGATTCCAGATCATTTAATGCAAATATTTTCATTTCAGGCCTCAAATTCAAAATCTATTAGAAGGTCTTTCCTAATAGTACTTACGCAGTTAGTAACCATCGCTTAATAATTTAAGCACATTTTTCACTGTACTTTGCTATTTTTATAGCATCCTCATTGATTTTGCTCCAGCATTAATGTATTGCTTGATTTATTTCGTTGCACTCCTGACCTAAAGGACAGGATTAGTGTCACTTCGCGCTCCTGATGTAATAAATAGTAAAAAGATAATTAGGTAATATAATAATTCCTTTAAAGAAATTATCACTTGAAACTCGATAACATTCAATTTTCTTTTTTGTATCTCTGAATCTTGTGATCTTTTGGTACTAATAATAAATTTAAAGGATGAGGGTCTTGAAGAGTCATAAAAAGTTCAGAAGCGAATATAACTTTGGAAGTCTGGTATATAAAAAATAGCAGACTATTTATAATTGAAATGTAATTCCAATAATGGGAATCACAGATTCTGATATATTCGGATAATGGAAATCGAGGATCATTACTGATCTATACAAAGAATTATAAGATTTATACAACTGAATGTAGTGCTGCATAATAGGACTTATAAGTTCTGAATTTATCTCTTGAGAATATAAGAATTCTCTAAAAAAGTACTTCTTTCCTGCAGGATATTCACAGGGTTTCCTCGAACCGACAGGTATCGGAAGATTTCTAACAGAAGGAATTTAACAGAAGAAACTCTGTGATTCAGCCTCTCCTTATTGAAAAAATCGTTTCAGGTTCAGCCATGCAAAATATACTCTCAGTTCAATCTCTTACAAAAAAATTCGATGACTTTACGGCTGTAAATGATATCAGCTTCAATGTTGAAGCCGGTTCGATCTTTGCTTTTCTTGGCCCAAACGGGGCAGGCAAATCCACAACCATCAAAATGCTTACCACGGTCCTTAGGCCGACATCAGGGGAAATAAGCATTAACGGTTTCAACGCGCTTAAAGAACAGGATCGAGCTCGTGCATCTTTTGGAATAGTTTTTCAGGATCACAGCCTTGATGACGAGCTTACTGCTTATGAGAATATTGTTTATCATGCAGTCATCTACAAAGTACCTAAAAAAGAAAGGTCAGAAAGAATCAGGAAAGCCCTGGAGATTGTCGGGCTCTGGGACAGGCGGGAAGATTATGTTAAAAAGTATTCAGGCGGCATGAAGCGCAGGCTTGAGATTGCACGGGCACTTGTCCATTATCCAAAAATCCTTTTCCTTGATGAACCCACGGTAGGCCTTGATCCTCAGACTCGAAACGCCATCTGGAATCATATCAGAAGCCTGAATAAAGAAAGAGGAATGACAATTTTTCTAACTACACATTACATGGAAGAAGCCGAAGCGATTGCAGACCAGATTGCAATCATTGACCATGGAAAAATTATAGAATCCGGCACTGTTGAAGAAATAAAGAATCGGACCGAAACTGAATCCTTAGAAGAGGCTTTTTTGAAGTTGACAGGCAGAGACATCAGGGATGATAATGTACCTGGAAATAAAATGCGAACGATAAGGGGCATGAGAAGGAGGACAAGGCGTTGACCGAGGTGATTTATATTCTCTGGCTCAGGCAATTACAACATTACTGGCGCTCTAAAGCCAGGCTGTTGGGGTCTCTCGGGCAGCCCCTGCTCTTTCTGGTAACTTTCGGGTTTGGATTTGGTCCAATGTATGCCAGGGCAAGTGGAGGGGGAAACTACATGGATTTCCTTGCGCCAGGGATTGTTTCAATGTCAATTCTCTTCACTGCGGTTTTTTCGGGGCTTGAGGTCATCTGGGACAGGCAATTCGGTTTTCTAAAAGAGACGCTTGTAGCTCCGATCTCAAGGACAGAAATAATGATCGGAAAAACCCTTGGAGGCGCATCCATAGCCATGATCCAGGGCCTTATTGTGCTTAGCCTGACCTATGTGCTAGGGTTCAGGATTCCAAGCCTTGCAAGCCTCGGGCTCGGACTGGTTTTCATGTTCCTTATAGCCGTTTTTTTTACAGGGCTCGGTCTTACCATA
Source organism: Methanosarcina sp. UBA293 (assembly GCA_002499445.1). GTDB lineage: Archaea > Halobacteriota > Methanosarcinia > Methanosarcinales > Methanosarcinaceae > Methanosarcina. Next base: position 35,052 of record DALS01000068.1, on the reverse strand, counting down.
GCCTCGAAAATGAAGGACATGCACGGTTTCCAGCTCATTATGAACTTCCTGATCATGCCTATCTTCTTCCTGTCCGGCGCTCTCTTTCCCCTTGAGAATCTGCCACCAGCTATCTATTTCATAAGCAGGATTGATCCACTTACTTATGGAGTTGATGGCTTAAGGGGAGCTATTGCAGGAATGAGTGTGTTTGGTATCTATAACGACCTCGCAATAATAGGTTCACTGTCAATTCTTGTCTGTGCAATCGGGGCAGTACTTTTCTCGAGGATCGAGGCGTAAGTAAGTGCCTCTTTCCTTCCAGGAAATAAGAGGTTGATGCACGGGGTTGAGGCCCAAATTTCTGTATAAAATCAAGGGATATTATTATATTAAATTAGTATTAATGTCCATTCCATATCACTGTTGTATTATTATATACCTTTAAATTAGATGTTGCCCTTAAGTTAGATGTCCAAATAAACGCGTTCAGAATATTAACTGTCTCCGGAATTCACGGCTTACTCAACGTTTACAGCAGATTCTTGATTTGACATATAAAAAATGAGGCATTGAAGATGCTGGATCTTATTGAATTTTTAGTCCTGGGCTCATTTCTCGGCCTTGCTGCAGGGACATCTCCAGGCCCCTTGCTTGCTGTAACCATTTCTGAAACGATGCAGCACGGCAAATGGGAAGGGATAAAGGTTGCAATCTCTCCTTTGATCACAGACCTGCCAATAATTTTATCCGTTTTGTATATTCTGTCGCATCTGACAAGTTATAATTCTATTATCGGGATTATTGCGTTTTTTGGGGCTTCATATCTGATATATTCAGGAATGGAATCCCTGAAAATTAAAAAGGACAGCCTTGAATTAAATGTAGAAAAAAAAGATGCCCTTAAAAAAGGAATTATTGTGAACTTTGGAAATCCACATCCATACATCTTCTGGATCTCCATAGGCGGGCCGATAATTTTTAAGAGCCTGAGCACTCACGTTTCAGCTACAATTTTATTCATATTCGGTTTCTATAGTTTTCTTGTAGGATCAAAGGTAATTATAACATTAATTGTAGAGAAATCAAAATCTTTTATCAATAGTAAGTATTACTTTTCGATCATTAAAATTCTGGGAATTGCACAGATCGTATTCGGATTGACTTTTGTTAAAATGGGCCTGGATTCATTAAACTTGACCTGAATATATATTGGATGTAAAATCTTCGCGGGGTCTCCTTATTTTGTCCATCAACTAGCAATAATTTATACTTTCTTTTATTCGTTTGGTCTCACTTACTATTTTGATTCCTTCGAAAACTTTTCCTTCTTCAGGAGTCATAAAATTATTTTAAATTTGTTGGTTTTTTAGAAACCTTAAGAAAACTCATACAGGTCTTTGAATAAGGATTAACAGGCGATTGGATTTAATTCCTAATCTTTTTATATAAGCGGGGATAATAGGTAAAAGATTTTTAGTAATTTATAAATTTAGAGGGTAAAGATGCTCGACCTGAATGAATTCCAGACAAGGAAACTAAAAATTGATATTTTGCTTAAGGAACAGGGCTGGAATGTAGACGACAGGTCAAAAGTGGTTCTTGAAGTTGATACAAAGCAATCGGATTTCAAAAAACAGGACTACAAGCAGGTTAATGAGACCCGCAGAAACGATGCCGGAAGCAAGTATGCGGATTATTTGCTGTTGGACGGTACAGGAAAGCCGCTTGCCATTATAGAAGCAAAACGCACGGCTAAAGACCCTCTTTCAGGACAGAAGCAGGCTGAAGAGTACGCTGACGATATAAAAGCCCAGACAGGACAGGATGTTTTCATATTTCTCTCCAATGGGTACGAGATCTGGTTCTGGGACAGAGAACGCTATGGGATCAGGAAGGTTCAGGGCTTTTATTCAAAGAGAGACCTTGAGATGCTGCTTTACCAGAGGAAAAATTTGGAGCTCGAACCGGAAATAGATATTGATGGAAGTATAGTTGACAGGGCAAAAAGTATAGAAGTAGCCACAAGAATTGTCGAGCACATACACAAAGGGCACAGGAAAGCCTTAATTGTAATGGCAACAGGTACAGGAAAGACAAGGGTTGCCATGACAATTATCGACCAGCTAATGAGAGAAGGAAGGGTACAGAGAGTCCTGTTTTTGACAGATAGGAAGTCGCTAAGGAAGCAGGCGTGTGTGGAAGGATTCATGCGTTTTTTCCCGGAGGAGAAAAAGGAATACATCATCTCTGGAAAATATAACCCTAATTGTAGGCTTTATTCTTCTACTATCCAGACGTTTCAGGAGATTTATACCCAAAAAGATAGAAAAAGCAGATACATAATATCTCCTGGTGAATTTGACCTTATTTTTTCGGATGAAGCTCACAGATCTATTTACTCAAAATGGAAGGGCATTTTCATTTACCTCGATGCGATTCAGATAGGTCTGACCGCAACGCCCGCAGATATGGTGGACAGGGATACATTCCGCTTTTTCGAGTGTGAAGACGGGATTCCGACGGCACTTTATTCTTATGAGGATGCGGTTCGAGACGGCGTACTTTGTGATTTCAGGAAAAATATCTCAGGAGCAAGGACACATTTTCAGATTGAAGGTATCAAACCCAAAGACCTTACCGAAGGCGAGCGAGAAGAACTGCTGAAAAAAGGCATTGATCCTGACGAGATAAACTTTGAAGGCACGGAACTTGAGAAAAAAGTTGCAGTTAAAGGCACTTCGGAAGCCATTGTCCGTGAGTTTATGGACAACTGTTTGATGGATCAAACAGGAACTCTGCCTGCAAAGACAGTCTTTTTTGCGATTTCTAAAACTCATGCAAGACGGCTTCGGGAAGCTTTTGAGCGGCTTTACCCTGAACATAAAGGACAGCTTGCAAGAGTTATTGTTTCGGAAGATCCGAGAGCTCAGCACCTTATTGATGATTTTAAGAGAAATTCTCTGCCACGAATTGCAATTTCGGTTGATATGATGGACACGGGGATAGATGTGCCTGAAGTCTGCAACCTGGTTTTTGCAAAACCCGTTTTTTCGAAAATCAAGTTCTGGCAGATGCTAGGCAGGGGCACGCGGGCTGACGGGGCGTGCAAGCACAGGGAATGGCTGCCTGATGGAAAAAAGGAATATTTCAAGGTCTTTGATTTCTGGAATAACTTTGAATACTGGAACATGAACCCAGACGGCGCAGAAAACGAGTCTCCAGAAGCGATCACAAACCGTATCTTCCTGATCCGGCTCAAGCAGCTCGGAGAACTGATGCAGCGCAGAGACCCGGCATCGGTAAAAGCTGCCGAGCAGGTAAAGGCTAAAGATAATGTCCGATATAGAGTTTCTTCCCCGCGATTCAGTAAGCGTGCGCGAGCACCTGCAGGACGTGGAAAAGGCACTTTCCCCAAAACTGTGGGACAATATAGCAGTTGACCCGGTCGAGTTCCTGCAGAAGAAAATCATGCCCCTGATGAAGTTCAAGCCGGATGTGAACCTCAAGGAAGCAACCTTCACCCTGCGCTGCGAAAAACTGGCTTACGCGCTTCTGGAAAACGACAGGGCAGAAGTCGAACGCCTGAAAACTTCAATTGCCGGGATGGTTGACCGCCTTCCCCGCACTCTGGATTCGGTTCGTGCAAAAGAAACCCTGATGGATAACGTGCTTTCCCGCTCTTTCTGGGAAACCGTGAGTTTTGAAGACGTGCAACTCCTCCTCTCTGACCTTACCCCGCTCATGCCCTACATGGCAAAAGAGCCCCGCGAAATGATAGTAATCGATATGAGCGACATTATCGCCGAAAGAAAAGAGTTCTGGATCTCCGACGGAAAAGACCCCGCCTATGTGGAGTCCTACCGCCGCGAAGTCGAAGCCCGCATCAAAGCGCTTGCCGAAGCTCACCCCGCTGTCCGGAAAATCAAAAATAACGAACCTCTTACTGATTACGACCTTGAGCAGCTCGAAGAAACCCTCCTTAATGTAAATCTCGACCCAGACAACCCCAAAATCAATACCCAGTCCAGCCTCAAGAACCTTACAAACCTCTACCCCAGCAAACAGGCGTCCCTTGTGGACTTAATCCGCCAGGTGCTGGGCCTCTATTCTTCCCCTTCCCCCGACACCCTGATAAAAGAAGCCTTCCAGACCTACGTAAGGGAGAACAATAAGCAGTATTCCGCAGACCAGCAAAATTTCATCCTGACCCTCCAGACCGTCTTCCTGAAAATGAAGCACATCGAATATTCCACCCTCTGGCTGCCGCCCTTTACAAACTTCGGCACAACTGCCCCCTTCCCGATGTTCAGTCAGGAAGAATTAAATTCCTTCATCGACATCTGCAAAGGCGTTGAAAAAGATCTGTTTATGTGAAGGGTTGAAAAATGGAAAACAAACTGCCTGAAGGATGGGAATGGAAAAAGCTGGGAGAAATTGGAGAAATAAATCCTAAATTCGATAGAAAATCAATTTCAGAAAACATAGAAGTAACTTTTCTTCCCATGAGATGCATAGAAGAATTAACTGGTAACGTTGATACTTCAATTACAAAAAACCTTGAAGAAGTATCGAAAGGTTATACTTCTCTTATGGAGAATGATCTGATTTATGCAAAAATCACTCCATGCATGGAAAACGGGAAAGTAGCAATTGCAAAAGGTTTAAAAAATAATCTTGGATTTGCATCAACAGAATTCCATGTTATTCGCTTCAAAAAAAATGCATATAACAAGTTTTTCTTTTTTTACTTGATTCAAAAATGGATAAGAGAATATGCCGCGATGAATATGACCGGTTCGGCAGGTCAAAAACGTGTGCCAGCCACATTCTTAAAGGATTTACTTGTTCCTCTCCCTCCTCTCGAAACCCAGCAAAAAATTGTCTCTATCCTCGAAAAAGCCGAAGAAACGAAAAAACTCCGGGCACAGGCGGATGAGTTGACGCAGAAACTTCTTCAGAGTGTGTTTTTGGAGATGTTTGGAGACCCAGTTAAAAATCCTGGAAAATGGGATGAACGAAGTCTAGAAAGTTTACTGGATGAAGACCCTCAAAACGGTTTGTACAAACCTTCAACTGATTATGGCGAAGGAACTCAGATTTTAAGAATAGATTCTTTTTATGATGGAAAGATCAGCAATATAAAGAAACTAAAGCGTCTTAATTGTACCCCAGAAGAAATCAAAAAATATGGGCTAAACATTGGGGAAGTTTTGATTAACAGAGTAAATAGTCTTGAGTATTTAGGTAAGTGTGGATTGGTCGAAACTTTATTTGAACCTACAGTATTTGAATCAAATATTATGCGATTAAAACTTAAAAAGAGTACAGTCAATCCTGAATATTTGACATCGTTTTTGTGTACTCAATTTATCAAAAACCAAATACTTCAGAAAGCAAAAAAGGCTGTTAATCAAGCAAGTATTAATCAGGCCGACGTTAAGTCTTTAAAAATACTGCTTCCTCCAATACAACTTCAAAATAATTATTCTTTCATAATAAAACAAATCGAAAGAACAAAGCAATCTCAAAAACAATCCTCTCTTGAAATTAATAATCTCTTCGATGCCCTCATGCAGAAAGCCTTCACAGGAGAATTGATTGCATAAACGTAGCGTATTAAGAAACTGAATCTCAAAGGGCTGGCTCGAAATACAGAATCCCTAAATCTGACCCGCAAAACCATATTAGTCTTCCCGTGTCGTTCTTGTCACGCTCGACGAAGGAGAGCGGCCTTTCCCAAAAAGAAAAAAGAAGAGAGAAAAAGAGAAAGAGCTAAAAAGCAGCTAGTCACAAAGAAGCTACTAATAAAATCTGAAAGGCTCAAAAACTCTTCATTCGGGCTTCATTGCGCTTTTTCATGACATTTTTGAAAAAGCCGGTCGCTTGCGACCGGTTAGAGTGTAGGGTTCTGAAATCTAGAAGTAATTGATAGCATACGTGGGCTAAAACAAGCATGAAATCGGAAGCTGGAAGAATTAGAATCCAAAACCAAAATTGAGTTGAAATTAGGAATTAATTTACTAGAAAAGCCTTTTAGAATCTTTTAAAGTGATCCATAAGGTCTGGTCCAATTTTATGTAATTTAGTTCTGTACTCAGTTAAGTTACTACTTATTTAAGTCATTACTCAGTTAAGTTACCTTAGTCAAGTTACTACTTATTTAAGTTACATATCTTCTTTGTACGTCTTCTTCATACATCAGGGACTGACCCTATGGACCAATTGTAGTTATGTAAGTCATACTATAAAATAATGATTGTAAACTTGTTTTTAGCAGTACTGCTACCTAAAATCCACAACAAAGCACGACGTTTAAAACCGAATGCCCGAAACTAACGCTCAAAACAAGTTAGAAAACAGGCTAAACAGGTTAAAAACAAATAAAGAATAAGTGATTACATGAGACTCCCACCCGAAAAAAAGTCAAAAATAGATGCCCTCTGGGACAGGTTCTGGAGCGGCGGGCTGTCCAACCCCTTGCAGTCCATTGAGCAGATGTCGTACCTCATTTTCATGAAAAGGCTTGAGGATATGGACGTGCTGGAACAGAGACGGGCGAATGCTACCGGGCAGGCTTATGTTTCTATCTTTGAGGGGCATGAGGAGTGCAAATGGTCGGAATGGAAGCACAAATCGGCTGAAGAGATGATGAAACACGTCAGAGACGTTGTGTTTCCGTTTATCAAGAATATTCATGATGGGGAGAAGACGCTTTTTTCCCAGCATATGAAGGATGCTGTATTCATTATCCCGAAGCCGTCTCTTGTGCAGGAAGCGGTAGGGATCATTGACGAGCTTGACATCTCGGGGCAGACTTCGGATGTGCAGGGAGACATTTACGAATACCTCTTAAGCCAGCTTGCAACCGCAGGGAAGAACGGGCAATTCAGGACCCCGAGGCACATAATCAGGATGATAGTCAAGCTTGTTGACCCTGGAGTTAATGACAGGATCTGCGACCCTGCGTGCGGAACAGCGGGTTTTCTATTTACGGCTTACAGGTACATCCTCAAAAAATATACAAGTCCTGAGATGGTGACGGAAGATGAGGAAGGAGACTGGCACGGCCTTATAGGGGATTGCATAACTGAGCAGGAAGCGTGGGACAAACTTCATCAAGACACTTTCTATGGCTTTGATTTTGACTCAACAATGGTCAGAATTGCGCTCATGAACATGGTCTTGCACGGAATCAGAGCTCCTCATATCGAATCTATTGACACGCTCTCAAACCAGTACAGTGGAGAAGAAGAGTTTACAGTAATCCTTGCAAACCCACCCTTTAAAGGAAGCATTGATAAAAACGACATCAATGAGAGGCTGACCCTTGGCACCACAAAGACCGAACTCCTGTTTGTGGAAAAAATGTACAGGCTGCTTGAGATCGGCGGAAAGTGCGGGGTAATCGTGCCTGACGGCGTGCTTTTCGGAAGCTCGAATGCGCACAGGAACCTCCGAAAGCTCCTGCTTGAAAAATGCCAGCTTGAAGGGATAGTTTCCATGCCTTCAGGGGTATTTAAGCCCTATGCAGGAGTTTCAACTGCAGTACTCATTTTCACAAAAGGAGGGAGTACGGAAAAAGTATGGTTCTACGATATGGAGGCTGATGGGTATTCTCTCGACGACAAAAGGACGCCACTGGACAGAAAAGGAGATATTCCGGACATTATCGAGCAGTTCAGAAAACGCAGGGAAGAAAATCCCACTGATAGAAAAAGAAAATGTTTTTACGTGCCAGCAGCTGAAATCAAAACAAACAGTTACGATCTTTCAATTTCCAGATATAAAGAGATTGAGTACGAAGAAGTCAGGTACGAAAAGCCAGAGATCATAATTGAGAAGATAGAGGAACTTGAAGGAAAGATTCTTGAAAATATTGATGAATTAAAATGGCTGCTCAAGGAAAAAGCGTAAAACTCTATGAGCCTTTCAGCAATGAAATTCTCAAGCGCCTGATGGATGAAGTTGATTATGAGGCATTCATGGAGCGCCAATACAAAAAACTTGAAGAGAAAAAGAAGTTTGTGAGCCTGGATGAAATCTGATGAGGACCGATGGGAGTATGGAATTTTAAACGATGAAAAATGAGCCATTAAAGGCACAAAAATACGGAATTAAAGAAAATAAGAACAGATATTCCATGCTTTTTGTCCCTGGTCTCGCTTCGGGAGTACAGGAAATCAGAGATTTTCTGGGAGTTTCACTGTAAGTATAACAGTACGCTGTCCTTTTCGCTCCCTAGCACGAAACAACCGACAGGGAACTGTTTCCGAATATAATAAGTAATAGGGAGCTAAGATAATAAGTAATGGGGGGATCAATCAGGATGCAAACCAAAGTCCTTGTGGCTTATGCTTCTAAGTATGGTTCAGCGCAGGAAGTCGCCGAGGAAATAGCGGCTACTTTGCGCGAAAATGACCTTGTGGTAGACCTTAAGCCTGTGCGAGAAGTAAGGACCCTGGAAGAATACGCCGTGGCCGTACTGGGCGCTCCACTCTACATGCTCCACTGGCACAAGGAAGCACGCGGTTTTCTTTCGCGGCACCATGAAGTTCTCATGAAGCTGCAAGTGGCCGTTTTCGCGCTAGGCCCATTAAGCAATAGGGAAGAGGAGTGGAAGGAAGCACGTGCACAGTTCGATAAAGAACTTGCAAAATTCCCATGGCTTACACCCATTGCTATTGAAATATTTGGAGGTAAGTTCGACCCGAAAAAGTTACATCTCCCTGACAAAATAATTGTCAGTCTGCCGGCAAGTCCCCTACATGAAATACCAGCAAGCGATGTGCGAAACTGGACAGCAATCCGCGCCTGGGCTAGCAAGCTGGCCACGCAGCTTCAGCCTGCTTTGCCACAATAATTTACACCCAGTAGGAAAGCTGGCTATTGCTGTCGTTCCCGTACCTTAAGGCGTATTCAAGCCCTATATACAGGCGTCTCGACAAGTATGAAAATAGATGAGGTATACAAGAGGTATACAAAGAGAACTATATAAATTAGATAATATTTCTTAAAACAGTTTAGAAGTAGATGGTAGGGTCTGAGTCCCTATTCTCAGGTCCCTACCTGTGATCCAACCCAAAGATTAAGAGGAAACCCTATTACTCTTAATCAAGACATATATAATGGCATGAATATATATATCATAACCGATAAGAAACATTTTTTCTGATCTAAGTTTTTGCTATGATTAAAATAATATATAATACCAAAAATTTTAATTAAATAAAAAATAATAATATAATAAAAAAGACGAATATACATAAAGATTACGATGAATTTAAAAGTCTTTATTCTAGATTCTTTTTCGCTTTAAAGCAATTTTTGATATAAATAATTTAAAATGAGTTATAATATTACTATGCTTCGCGGTTGGGGGACAACTGGGAAATCATCTCTCAAACGGAGAATCTTGGAGGTCACTGATCTTCTTCGAGTTAACATATTTGGGATTCATAGGTTCGAAGAGACTGGATTTGGGGAATATAGCAAACTGGTAAAGTGCCTTCAGGATTCTCCTCAAACTACAATTTTATCCTTTGTTAATTATTTCTTCTAATGTCTCTAATCTTGTCTGAGTTTCTAATCTTGTCTGAATCATTATATCATTTATAAACTATCACAAAAATAATCCTGTTAAGTTAATGTATTTACAGGAAATATAAAATTAAGATTATTTATTCTCGTATTGATAATCAGATAGTTAAGTTGAATAAATTCCCTGACAGCTGTTTCTTTAAAAAAGGCTCTTAAACATACAGAATATAATATGAACTATAATATGAACTTATTCCAAAATTCATTATAGATAAAATACTTATTTTATCATTTTATATTATTATATATCTGCTATATAAATAACGAATTATGAAATTGTATCTTACGAAACTCTTAGACTAATAAAGTCCGAAGTTATACAGAGAAAAAAATATTGACACAGAAATCCTGAGTTTTCATCCTACGTTCAGAGAAGACTATGTAAGAAAAGTGTGTAAGAATTGTATAAGAAGAGTATGAATAATAATGCAAATAAGAAGTCGCAGGATAGCGAAAAGTTGTATCGCATGCTATTTCATTATAGTATGGATGGCATTATCCTGACTGACTCAAAAGATCGCGGAAAAATCTTATCTACTAATCTAGCCGCTTGCCGGATGCTCGGATGGACGGAAGAAGAACTAATCGGTAAAGAACAGAGTGTAATATTTGACCTTCAAGATCCGGCACTTTTCAAGTTATTAGACGGCCTTGCGTACTCTAGATCGGCAAGATTCGAGCTAACCTGCAGGCGAAAGGATGGAACTACCTTTCCAGGAGAGGTGACTGCCTTCTTCATTGATGACAATAGAGAAACCTGTACAGTCATCATCTTCCGCGATATCACCGAGCGAAAGCAAGCTGAAGAGGCACTTAACCATGAGCGAAGCTTGCTGAAAAATGCCATGCAGGTCACAGACTTTATGCTGGCTTTTTTCGATCCACAGTTTAACTTTTTATGGGTCAATCCAGCCTATGCTAAAGCATCCAAGGTGAAGCCTGAGGAATTGGTTGGCAAGAACCATTTCGCATTATACCCTAATCTGGAAAACGAGGCAATTTTCAGGAAAGTCAGGAATACTGGCGAAGGGGTATTCTACAAGGACAAGCCGTTTATCTATCCCGATCAGCCCGAACGCGGAGTCACCTATTGGGACTGGAGCTTGGCTCCGGTCAAGGATTCCGAAGGAAAAGTGACTGGCCTGGTCTTATCATTACGTGAGACGACAAAATACAAACAGATAGAAGAGGCGCTACGCGAGAGCGAATCACGGTTGCAGATCGTAGTTGTGAACTCTCCGGACGTCATTCTTGAGCAGGATCGGGATCTCTGCTATGTATGGATATACAACCTTTCGCCTGGATTGTTTGTATCGGATGTAGTAGGCAAGACCGACAATGACTTACTGCCGCCAGACAAGGCAAAACAACTTGAGTCAATCAAGCGGCAAGTGCTTGAAAAGGGGAAGCACGAGCAGGTTTTCCTGGAGCTGTTCATTGACGGTAAACCGCAGTGCTTTGAAGCTTTCTATGAGCCGCGCTATGATGCAGCGGGGCAGATTACCGGTTTACTCACTTACACGCGTGATGTCACGGACCGTAAACAGATTGAGAAAAAGCTGCAAGAAAGCGAGGAAAAATACCGGAATATTGTAGAAACAGCCACTGAAGGTATATGGATAGGTGATCCTGAAGCCAGGACGATTTATGTTAATAAAAGAATGGCTGAGACGCTGGGATATACTCCAGATGAGATGATTGGCAGATATGCTTGGGACTTTACAGATGAGGAAGGTAAGCCTATAATTAAAATGAAAATCGATAAGAGGCGGCAGGGCACCGATGAGAACTATGAATTTAAGTTTGTACATAAAGATGGCTCACCACTATGGACAATTGTAAGTTCCAAATCCCTATTTGATAAAGCTGGCAAATTTACAGGCTCTATGAGCATGCTCACAGATATCACCGGGCGAAAAGAAGCGGAGGCCAGGCTAAAAGAAACTCTAGATAATCTGGAAAAACTGGTTAAAGAGCGTACCGCAGAGCTTGAAAAGGCTTATAAATCGCTGGAAGAGAGTAAGAAGGGCCTTGCTGAAGCTCAAAGAATGGCTCATATCGGGAACTGGAGCTGGGATCTTAAGACTGGTGAAATATACTGGTCCGAGGAAATGTATCGAATTTTCGGACGCAATCCTCAGAAATCGGGCGCAACTCTGGATGAACTCTTAAGTTATATACATTCCGAGGATCGAGATTATGTGGGCAGTAATATTAGGAAAGGGTTAAGCATTGATAATAGGTTAAGCGGGAAGACTCAGGGAATGGATTATAGAATTGTCCTTGCTGACGGAGAGGAACGCATAGTCCATGCAGAAAGCAAAGTTATTTTTGATAAGGAAAATTATCCTCTCCAGGTTAGAGGGATAGTTCAGGATATCACTGAGCGCAAAAAAACGGAGGATAAGCTGCAGCACGCCTACTCCCGTTTGCGGACCTTCTTCAACCTGAAGATCGACGGTATTGGCATAATCATTGGAAATATGGAAGGAGAAATTTTGGAAGCCAATGATTACTATTTGCACATGCTGGGGTACAGTCGAGAAGAATTCGAAGCTGGCAATCTAAGCTGGTTAGAAATAACTCCTCCGGAATGGCTTCCCGCAGATGAGAAAGCAATTGCAGAACTACAGGAGTACGGCGTTTCCACCCCCTTTGAAAAGGAATATATTAGGAAAGATGGCTCTCGCGTGACAGCTTTAATTGCCAGTAACATGCTTCCGGAAAGCCACAGCAAGGTGCTTTCTTTTGCTCTGGATATTACGGAGCGAAAGCGAACCGAAGAAGCTCTGGTAAAGCTAGAAAAAATTCGTATAAAGGAAATTCATCACAGGATTAAAAATAATCTGCAGGTTATCTCGTCCCTGCTTGACCTTCAGGCAGAAACTCTCTCTAACCTTGAGGTCTGTGAAATTCCCGACGTTGTCGAAGCTTTTAAGGAAAGCCAGACCCGAGTAATTTCAATGGCTCTCATTCATGAAGAACTCTACAAAGGAGATGAAGTAAATAATCTTGACTTTGCAGCTTACCTTAAGAAACTAACTGCAGAACTTTTCAGTTCATACAATCCTAGAAATAAGGATATCAATTTCAAGCTGGATCTCGAACATATTAATCTTGGTATGGATACCGCAATCCCTCTAGGAATGATTGTGAATGAGCTGGTCTCTAATGCTTTTAAACATGCATTTCCTGCTGGAAGAAGAGGCGAGATTCAGATAAGTCTTCACAGAGCTGAAACCACTTCTCGAAAGGACGTCTCTAATCTAAATAAAAACTGCATGGACAAAAGTCGCTTCGATTATATGCTTACAGTGGCAGACAACGGGAAAGACATCCCTGAAGAAACCGATCTCGAAAACATAGATTCTCTTGGGCTCCAACTTGTAAGTCTTCTTGTCGAACAGATAGATGGCTATATAGAACTTAGAAGGGATCAAGGAACAGAATTTACAATCTGGTTTAACAATATAAAGGAAAGAGCCAACCATCCTGAGTAATAACGAATATGACAAAGATTATAATAAGCTCTGTTTTTAAAACAGTTTAGAAGTAGATGGTAGGAATTTCGAGTCCCTATTCTCGAATCCTACCTGCGATCCAACCAAAAGATTAAGAGGAAACCCTATTACTCTTAATCAAGACATATATAATGACGCGGTTATATATATCATAACCGAAACAAAACATTGTTTTTGGCATTATTTTTCAATATAATTGAAAAATTATATTAAATTAAAAATTATAAGTATATTAAAAATAGTGGTTTTATATAATTAACGAATTATAAAAAATTATAGTGCCTGTAATTTTTAATATTTCATATATTTAATGCTTTTAAGGTCTTTTAATCTTCTTATTATACAATTCTACGTCTATTCTCATTGATAAATAAGAACATTAAACTTTCAGAACCTTGGTGATCAAAATAAGATTATAAAAATAATAAATCAGTATCTATATATCGAATACTTCCTATACCAGTAACAAATTGCAGGAAAGATGAAATTAAAAGAAAGAATCATTGTATGGATCGGTATATGAATCATTTTATTAATGTATTATACTACTCCGAGAATACCTTAATCGGCTGGATACCCTTTTATGGGATAAATAACTTTGTCTGTTAAATCTGATCGATGGGCTGAACCCTCATCCAAGAAATGCTCTCGATCAATTAACAGTTCTTGATCGATAAAAATCCTAAATTTAGATCAAAATCCTAGATTTAGATCATTCTTTACAAGAAATGCTGTTTATATATCTCTATATCTCTCTGACTGATAAACAGGTCTCCTGCATAATAAAACAAGTAAGAGATGCTTCCTAACTTAGGAAAATTCCTGTTTATCTCGGAGCCAGTAATAAAGGTGATACTTTGATAAGCGTCAACGAAATGGGATCATATGTCATCGAAGAGATGCTCGACTGGAGCGAAGACCTGAAAACAGAAGTTATCAAGCTTGAAAATGGAGCTACGGTTATTGACTGTGGAGTTAAAGCCGAGGGCGGTTATGAAGCCGGAATGTATCTTGCAAGGCTTTGCCTGGCCGATCTTGCTGATCTCAAATATACCACTTTTGACCTTAATGGTCTCAAATGGCCTGCCATCCAGGTAGCAACTGACAATCCTGTAATTGCCTGTATGGCTTCCCAGTATGCAGGCTGGAGAATTTCCGTAGGTAAGTACTTTGGGATGGGGTCAGGTCCTGCACGTGCTCTTGGCTTAAAACCTAAAGAGCTCTATGAGGAAATCGGGTATGAGGATGACTTTGAAGCTGCAGTCCTGGTCATGGAGTCCGATAAACTTCCTGATGAAAAAGTTGTGGAATACATTGCAAAACACTGCAGCGTAGATCCTGAAAACGTAATGATAGCTGTTGCTCCTACTGCTTCTATTGCTGGTTCTGTTCAGATTTCAGCTCGCGTTGTAGAAACCGGAATTCACAAGTTTGAATCCATTGGTTTTGACATTAACTGTATTAAAAGCGGATATGGTGTTGCTCCAATTGCTCCGGTTGTCGGAAATGATGTACAGTGTATGGGCTCAACCAATGATTGTGTAATTTATTGTGGAGAAACCAACTATACAATCTGCTTTGACGGTGAACTGGCTGACCTTGAGGAATTTGTAAAGAAGGTACCTTCTACAACTTCTAGGGACTTCGGAAAGCCTTTTTACCAAACTTTTAAAGAAGCAGACTTTGATTTCTTTAAGGTTGACGCAGGCATGTTCGCTCCTGCCAGGCTTACGGTAAACGACCTCAACAGCACAAAAACTATTTCCAGTGGCGGGCTCTACCCGGAAATCCTGCTTCAGTCCTTCGGGATTAAACAGGTCTAAAGAGACAAGGTCTAAAGAGACAAATGCTCTTTTTAATTCCTTCTTAACTATTTTTAATTCTTTCTTCTAAACTTTTTTATTTTTTTCGTTTTTAAATTCTCTTTTTCATTTTTGAAAACCGCTGTTAACATCATTTATTTAAGCGATTGCCTCTAATCCTACTGTAGAAATATAATACTATGAGAAGAGGTAGTTAGAAAATTAGATTTTGTTGAAAGCTTAAGGAGAAAATTCAGTGACAATAATAAACACTTCACAGGGAGTCGGTGGTATCCTGAATAGTTTCAGGAGCCTTGTCGAAGGCGCAAAGAAGATTACCTTTGTGGGAACCCCAGGATTCTGCACCCCTTTTGCCGAGCTTCTTGGTTTTGTAGTCCGAGACCAAGAGCTTGCTTTTGTTTCCAGCCAGGATTTTGAAAAAGCTAGATCTATTTTCATGGATCATGAAGGCATGCAGCTAGGAGAGCTTACAGATGCACACGCTGATGTTGTTGTCCTGCTGGGCGGGCTTTCGATGCCAAAGATAGGAATAAGTCCTGAAAAAGCAAAAGAAGTAGCTACAAAGATCCTTAAAGGCTCGGAGAAAGGAAGAATTATTGGAGTCTGCTTCCAGTCCGCATTCATGCAACAGAAATGGAATGAGGTTATTAACTTTGATTACATCATCAATTCCGATCTGGCTGTTGAGGTGCTTGAAGTCTGAGCTTTTTGAAACTGATTTTTAGGAATTTTCAAGGGTTTTCAAGACTTTCCCAAGGGTTTTTCAGGAATTTTTCTTGATCTACCTTTTTATTTCTTCATTCAGTTATGCAAATTTTCAGATAAGATACAATTATATCTGGTCTTGACTTATTACATACGGTAATTATGGAGAAAGCTGCTAAAGAAATCAGGGAATTAAAAGGGTTTTTACCCAGATCTATTGTGTATGCGGAACAGATAAACGAAGACTTTGCCAAAGGGATTGCAGGTTTTTATAAAGCCGTGTGGGATGATAGAGAAGGCGGGCTTTCTAAAAAACAGAAGCATCTCATTGTCTTTGCTATAGCCTGCTCTAATAACAATATCCAGAGTGCGGTCAAAATCCTCGAAAGACTTCATAAATTCGGAGCTACAAAAAAGGAGATTAATGATGCTATGATGCTCGCGGCCTGGACTGGTGGAATCCAGTATTTCACGGATTTCAGTGCAGTAGTGCTTAAGGAAATGGAGAGATTAGGTTATTAAAGTCTTAAAATTTTTCTTAAAACTACTTCTCTTTAGTTTTTAGTAACATTTTATTTTCCTTTTATTTTGTGTTAAAACGATTACTTTTTAATTATGTCTTAAGAGTATATCATAGCAATTCTTTTTTTCAGCAAATGTGACTCTATCGGTTGAGGAACAGGATATGGATAAAATGAAAAGCCTAAATATAATAGATACTAGCAGCGCATTTGTTGGATTCGCAGCCAGAAAGGTAAAAATATAATTTTTGGATTCAAACCATTAAAATATAAATTTAAAAAATTTTGGAAAAAATTATCAAAGTAAGTAACTTTATTATTCTACCTTGACAATTATAGATTTTAATTGATAATGATTAGACATATGAATATATATTTATACATGCGTGAATATATAACGATGTCTTTAATATATTTTTATATGAATTAATTATTTTTATATTTTTAAATCGGGACTTATATACAATTATAGCTTTTTTTCGAAAAGTTTATTTACTAAGTTTTTGTAAAGATGTCAGGAACGTTTTCTACGGAAGACCCTTGATCCAATATTGATTCATATGCCAGTCTTCAAAATAAAACATTTTTACATTATGTAAAGTTTAGGCAGACGTGCAAAGAATGTATGTAAGTCAGTCAATAGATAAAAATAAACCTAAGATACACTTGCAGCAGGATTAAGACACCTGTTTGTTAGACAATTTGAAGCTATAATTAAAACATATGAGTTGGCACATTTTAAGGAAGGGATTTTGTGGAACAGTTAGAAACACGTATAATTTTTAGAGAGGTACAGAGTCTTCGTAACAACTTTTACCTAGTCTCTATTCTTTATCCTGCGCTTCTGACCTGGTATATCGGAATTCATAGCTTTATCCTTGGAAAACCTGCTGGAGTCGTTAATGTTTCCAGCACATGTTTGTTTGTACTGTGGATTATTTTTGGATTATTTCTCCCTCTTGTGTTTTACTGTACAAAGTATGTAACCGAGGTCAGAGATGATGGGATATATACTCGTCTAGCACCTCTAAATCGTTCCTTTAAGAAGATTCCCTTATATATCGTAGACGAGTGCAAAATAAAGGTTTCTGACCCCCTCGTGGAAAAAGAATCAGACATATCAGAATCTCCCAGGAAAGTTAGCCCTGTTGTAATTCTGAAACTCATTTCTGGGGAAAGAATGTTTATTAGATCCAAAAAACCCGAAGAGCTCTGCAATGCAATCGAGCTGGCTACAGCACAATATTGAGAGTCTGACCGAAATTTAAGTGTGACTTAAAAGCTTCATTTGAATATCCAGGCGTCCACAACCATGTGAAAGACACCTGGTGAATATTTTTTTATCTTGCGGGTCTCCAGGATATCCACTTTCTTTCCCAACGTGCAGGCAGCATCTCTTATCCTTTCCTGAGGTCGGGTTCTAGCAAGAGTTTCTGGAACTGTCTCATGGTAGTGCAGAATTCCTCCACTTTCTTTCAGAGCTTTTATAGCTGGCTCAAGATAGTGATGCGTTGTCCCAACGTATCCCATAAGCACGCGATCGGCTGTTCCTTCTGAAGTAACTTTTGAGCAGTCCCCGCAGATTGGGGTAAAGATATCTTCTACCTTGTTTAACCTGATATTTTCTTTCAGGTACGCAAAAGACTCAGGATTAATCTCTATGCCTGTAATTTTTTTCGGTCTGGAGTGTACAGCCATGGGAATTGAGAAATATCCTATTCCTGCGAACATATCCACTATAACTTCCCCTTTTCCAAGCCTGCTCATCCGCTTTCTTTCTTCAAGGTTGCCTTTGGAGTACATCACCTTTGTTACATCCTGTTTAAAAAAACAGCCATGCTCTTTATGGATCGTTTCGGTTCTACTGCCTAAAAGGAGCTCTCTTTTAGGCTGGCGGAACTGCCCTTCAATTCCAAAATCCCTTACAACGGTCTTGCACTTTGGGTACATGGAAAGGAGAGCTTCGGCTATCAGAAACTTTTTCTCATCAAGGTTCTCAGGAATGCTAACTATTATTATATCTCCCAGAATCTGCCAACCTGTCGGGGCATACGTAAGTTCGACTTCGGAAAGGAAATCTTTTAGGTATTCTTTCAAGGAACTGGGCTTTTTAGAAAACCCTGGATTTTCCTGTTCGATGACCAAGAAATCTCCTACTTTTTCTCCTGCTGCCTCAGTGACAGGTATTTCAAGAAAAATGCCTTCTGCATTTTGGAGTTTTTGGATTTTTCTTGTAGTATCCAAAAACCGCTCAGTGACTGCCCTTTTCCTGATCTCCTCTCCTTTTTCAGGGGGAACTCGGATAATTCTGTACATGGGAATCGATAATTATATGACAAAGGATTAATGTTTATCTGCGTGGATGTCGCAAGGTGTTACTTTAATTAACGGTCTTTAATTAACGGTCAGTGCTTTCTGATATGCTTCATTTCTACGGCTGAAAATCTCAAAGCAGAACTTAGTCTAATTTTATTTCTTTAATTTAGTATCACTGTACTGTGCTCTGATCTTGCAGGCTGGTTTATAATCAGGAATTTGAGAGTTGTGTTCTCAGTATTGTATGTAGTCTGGACTGCTTCTGCAGGGATGTATATCAGCTGATCCGAATATATCTCAACCGGGATTCCGTCAATATAAAGCAGCCCTTTCCCTTCAAGAATATAATGGATTTCAGGATTTATCTCCAGATGAGGTACAACACTTTTTCCGGGTTCCACAATGGAATGGGCAACGCTATAGTTAAGGTCAAGGTTTCTGTCAAGACTCAGAGGGTTTAAGAGTTCAGCAATTTGAAGCTTTTCGGGCTCATCAGTATATTCACACTCATTGACACTCCTGCAAACAATATAATTCTCTACATAGAGGTCTGCCCCTACAATATAAGTTTCTTCACCATAAGAAGCCTTTTTTATGAAAGTACACTTATAGAATGGCTTAGAATTGTTTCTCTCCTGCCAGTTATACTCAATCCATCCCTCACCTTTTTCGCTCAGAGCTGTTTCAATAAAGAGTTTTCCAATAGGCTTGCCGTCTGCATCTACAAGTCCTTTCATAGTTTTGCCTTCACGGCTTGGGTCTGAAGGGCAGACTACCTGAGTCCCATCTGCAGTCCAAACAAAAATGCAGAAGCTATCCTGAAACCAGGGAGAACCTTTATCCCGGAATGAAGGAAATAATCCTTCTCCCTGAGTTTCAATGAGTCTAACTGTAGCTCTTACCTTATTTTCTATATTTTTTCTTTCGCCTGCAAGTTTACTCTCTCCTTTTTCAAAAATAAGAGGGTCCGGTGCAGGTTTTGGGACAGCAGGCTCATAAATCTTACTTTTTTCTTCAATCTGCACTGTGCCGGTTACTCTATTGATATCTGAGCTTATGGCTTCATTTTCAAGCTCGGCTGGGTTTGTTGATATTTCTTTGTTATCTCCGCTGGTAAGGATTCCAAGAAAGAACGCAACTACAAGCATTATACAGGCAATTTTTATTAAATCCATATATTTCCCTGCTGCTTTGGCTTAAACCTTCTCTATTATTAAAACAAGGTCAGCCTATATCCTGGGTATTTACTCAATAATTATCTGAAGTATTATTTTATTTTTTCATTTTGATTCATTTTTTGGATATTTAAAGGAAAAATCCTGGTAATAAAGTATTTACTTATTAAAAACTTAAATTATTTCATTTTAGCTTAATTTTTATTTTAGAATCTGAATTACACCTAATCCTTCTTTTAAAAATATCAATCGCCGACCTAGCCCAACAAATAATGCTAAAAACATCAGCGTTTGATAGTTAATAGGTAGACATTCTGGTTACGAAAAACTTTATATGAATTAAGAGCATCACATAAAAATGGGGAATTAAGTTAAATTCAAAAATTGGGGTCGTGCACAATTAGTTAGTTGATGTATTTCCAAAACACTTTTAGTGGTGCATCATACCTTTTTTGCAATCCAGTAAGGTTAATAGCATGCTTGATGCACGAAACATAAGGCATTTCTAGCACTGGAAAATTAATCATGAAAACATCAACTGCTTAATGATGGACGACCAAAATTGGCTTTTGTTGATAAAACAAAGGTAAAAATAAATTGCTGTTATTATAATCGAAGCTGGGGGTATAAAATGGAATACGAACTCGAAGAAGTTGAGAGAGATTTCATAGAATTCAGAAAAGAAATAGGGGAGAATTGAGCTCTAAAGGTGAAAAATTAACTATAAAATTATGGTGGATAGGGCAAACTAAGAAAATATAACTTTTCAAAATGAAATTAGGGTCGTATCACACCAGATATTTTATTTTTTGATTGAACAATATCAAAGAATTATTATTTTGAAATATTATTCAAAATAGTCAATAGAGATACTATTCAAAATAGTCAATAGGGATTCCAAAATAGTCAAATTAGATTATAAAATCCTACAATTATTTAGATTATTTTTTAAGTAAGAATTTTAGATTTTCATCATAATTGAAAATATATTCAACATATCCTAATCAATGGATCAATATTTATTAGTACTTATTTAGGAGTTTGAATGAGTTCAAAAAAGATAGCCCGGCACGGATTCGAACCGAGGTTGCAGGATCCAGAGTCCCACATGATTGACCACTACACTACCGGGCTTCAATGAATTTTCACTGTGGGGCGCATTTCTATCGGCCTCAAGCGTATCCTCTAAAGGAGGATTTTATATAAATATCTTTCGGACAGGCGACCTGGACATTTAATTTAAATATTAAAAGAGAAGTAATTTTTAGAGATTTTCCTCGGGGTAGTGAAGAACTGCAGACCACCACCAGCGGGCCATATCTAAAAGATCTTTTGAGAACTGGCCTGATAGCTTATATTCTTTATTCTTTATTGAAATAAGCCCGGCTCCAAGCAGTTTGTTGCGCATTGCATAAAACGAGGCACGCCCTACTTGAAGTTCTTCCAGAAGGGCTTTCCATTCGTCAGTTCGGATTGGATTTCCTGCAGCCTGACGCTCTTCTATCATCGTCAGGAATTTTTGACCTCTAACTGCAGTGGTATCTTCTTGAAAAATGCGCCGCATAAGAGTATAATATGGGTCTCTTGAACGGCTTATACGAGTATTGGCATCCGATCTTACTACAATAGTCGTTGCTGTTCTCTGCGCGTTTTTAATAAGTGACATTTTTCATCAGTCAATTAGGATGTAAAAATAGTAATTTTTTTTAAGCAGTTTCAGTAGATTTCTTGGATGAAGCTACAATTTTCATCAACAGATCTACATACTCTTCTCTTAGAAAGTAAACCATTGGGGTTTTATAAGATTCTTTATGCGCCCTTAGAATTCCAAGTTTTGAGTGGATATACCCTACCATGGATGCGACCGTGTTTCTTGTTACATTATAGTTGCCTGTAAGCATTTCATGTAGCTCATCAATAGTCGCTTTTTTTACCTTGATGAAGATACACAGGATTGCCCTTCTATATCCACTGGAATCAACTTCAAGAAATTTCTCTAACCTAGATTTAATTTTAGCTCGGAAGGATACCATTTAATTGCCACCTCTACTGATGTAGTAATCTATGTGAGTTATAGATCTATATATAGATTTGTAAATTTATTTGTTCTGATGGGGATGGATATAAAAAATGTTATCCATTAAGCAACTTTGTTTTACTTCAAACCTGATTTTATATGTATATATTCTTCTCTCAGTATAT
Organism: Methanosarcina sp. UBA293; assembly: GCA_002499445.1. Taxonomy (GTDB): domain Archaea; phylum Halobacteriota; class Methanosarcinia; order Methanosarcinales; family Methanosarcinaceae; genus Methanosarcina. The sequence goes on along the minus strand of DALS01000068.1, from coordinate 13,210 downwards.
CGCTTTTTGCCCCATTTATATAGGACCAAATCTAAAATTATTATAAAAATTATTCATTATAAACATAGGACATTTATATTTTTATTTTTAACTTCTTTCTTTAATAAACGTGTTATATGTACATAAACCACAAAAACCCATGTTCTCTCGGAGGATAATTTAAATACTTATCAAAGTATTTATTGACTTACTTTATTATGTATTTATAATAATATATTAAGCTTACGTTTAAAATTAAAACTGTCCAGTATCTAATACTATGAAGTAAAATTTGAAATTTTAGGGTTTCATTCAGAGCTCTGGAATTTTATTATTTATGTGATTAGGGAGTATTAGTCTATCGCAAAACCCCTGTGTAAAACTACATTATTCAGATTTTTTTCACCCTACGTTTTCCAGACGATCATTATTTTAAGCATGGTTTTTACATCCTTTTTTTCATTAAGCTTGAGGTATATTTTCATAAATTTTGAAAATTTCAAAAGAAGATCAGAGTCTTAGGGGAAAGTTGAAAATTCATTACAGGGTTTTAAAGAAAATGAGAATATAAGATATGAGAGCTAGGTGTTCAAGAAACCAAGAGAGTTCTACAAAAGGGATTATATTAATATGTTTATATCCTTTATAATGAAAAAAAGTGAAAAACAAGAAGAAAATCTGAAGTTCAATAGTATTAAGATCAATAGTATTTACTCTCTCAGCCTCATCCAGGAGAATATAAAATGAAATATAGCTATGACCTTAAAAGAAATGATTTATGTATTGGAGAAAATCGGATACCCGCTTATAGCCTGGAAGAAAATGAGATTGGTAATTGCACTAGCTGCGATTCCACACTTGTGAGCCTCAGCTATCATGCGGCTGAAAAATATACTGTAGTAATAACGAAATGCATTAGTTGCGGGACTTTCTATGCAAATGTCTATGATTCCAAATGGAATTGGGTAGATGAGGTACAAATCTCGCTGCTCCCATTTCCCATTCATATAAGCAGCCAGATTATTGATGATTGGAGTGGACTTGAATCAATTCCTATGAAAAAGCTAGAAGCTGTATTTTCCAGAGGAGAAATCGAAGCCCTTTTTGCTAGAGCAAAAAATGAAACTCCTACTCGTCAGTACCTGTATCGGGCTCGGAGAAAATATAAACTTTTTGAAGAGATATTTGACCTCGAGCTAGCATTATAATATAGTTACAATTTACCTATTTTCTGTTACTAGATCGGACAATCAAATGTCTTAATTAAGTATTTATTTATTAGTAATATTATATTATTACTCACTAAGGTATTTATAAATTTTTTATTGCAGTTTTTTTTCAAAATTTATTAATTAACTATTATATTTCATCTTATATAATATTAGCTTAGTCGAGACGGTTAGCATATAACCATCTATGTGACTATTAATAACTGAGGTTGACTTTTAAAAACCGTATTAGATAATATATATTTCGATTATTAGTTATGTGTTCCCCCAATTTTTCAATTCAGTTTGCCTACACTATTCAGACCAAATAATATTATATAAATATACTCTAATAATTATACAGAAATTCATTTATATTTCCAATGTATTATAATATTTAGAATATATTTAGGATGATGAAGTATGAAAAGTTTACTAATAAATTCATAGGATTTACCCTACTACGCAAATTCTATTATTCTACTACTTTATTATGGAAATTTTTATTTTGAGATTATTAGTTAAGTAAACAAAAACTCAGTTTTGTAATAATTGATACATAGTTTTATTAATCTAGGGCATTTACTTACAATGCTGCAAATATTACTTTAAAATATTTATTTTTCAAATCGTGTTCATAGCTTGAAATTTTTGAGGCATATCTCATTCCTATATAATATGAGTCTAAGTTTTCCTATTTTACAAATTGTCAATTAGACTCTAGTTTTGTAAAATCGGTTATTCCAGAACATATAGGAATAGACCAATATTGGCCGAAATACCTATGCGGAAATACAAAAAAATAGTAAAAGAAAAATAGTCAAGGAAAGAACACAGCTATACATATAAACTATATGAATGGATACATTTACTTATTTCTAAATAGGAAAAGCAAGTATTTGGATATTAATTTATCCATGTTTATTAATCGAAATTGATGATATAAATAAGTATAGTTTATCTAATATTTACCTATGTGAGTTCATTATGTTTGAGCATTCATAGTATACCCTATTAGATTAATAAATAGTAGTATAAATATAGACTAATATTAATCAACTGTATAAGAATAAGAAATTTGTTTTAAAAATAATGGACATAGCTCGAATAATTTTGCCTAAAACAGTTGATCCACAACATATATTAATTTTAAGCACGCATAAATGATTGATTGAGTGTCAAGTTATATATTATATAAAGTAGAGATTGATAAGGCATAATGTATGTAATGGTGAAATGTAGTACTGATATTATATAGCAAATGTTATGCATATATAACAGAAATACTTATTTATCGTTGTATCGGCATACACACATCTATATATATATAGATGTGTGTATAAGTATATATACTATAATCATTATAAATTGCCGCTCTATCTATTAGTATGTATTATAATATATATAAGAACACTCCGATATAATAGCTATCAGTATAATATATATAATCATAAATATGTGTATCTAATAAGATATATCAATAAGTATTACTATTTACAATACCTGCCAATATGAACTAATATAAGAATATGTATTTTAATATATAGTAACATAAGAGAGATTCATATACTAGGTAGTTACTATATGTATTATTATACATAATTCTATAAATGTTATCGAATAACACTTCAAATACGTTATTATTATAATTAATCATGTGTAAAAATATCCACATTTAATAAAAACCAACAAGCCTTCGCAAAAGATGACTATAATTATTTAAGTATATTTATAAAATAATTCACAGTCTAGTTTGTATAGACTCTACAGAACAAACCTCATGCAAAACGAATACCATATCTTAAAAATTAATTTTCATAAAATTTATTAATCTATGCCAATATATAATCATACCCTGTTAAAAAAATAGAGAATCACAATTAAATGTTGCCAAATAAATAATTATTTTTAAATAATATCCATTGATTGAACCTTTTTAACTCTATACTACATTCTTACGGCAGCTGCTAAGACTAACCTAAGCAAAGAATAAAATAGTTAATCAAACGCATATACAGTGTAATTATTTTTTCCTAAAGACACAAAACCTTATACCTTCAAATAAACTACGAACATTGAAATAACCATTGGTTTCAAAAATAAACCTAGGGTTTCATCATGCTTGAAAAATTTGATCTCTCAAAGACAATAACAGATGCTGAGTATAAGAAGAGTGAGAAAAAACTTAAAGCCAGACTAGGAGAATTACAGAGAAAAGCCTGGGACTTAAAAATTCCAGTAATTCTTGTTTTCGAAGGCTGGCACATATCCGGGATGGCTGAGGATATCAACCGATTCATTCTTTCTCTTGATCCCAGAGGATACAGTTTCCATGCTATGATGACCAGGCCCTGCTATGAAGAATTGCTCAAGCCTTTCATAGTACGTTTTTGGTCCAGAATTCCTGTAAGGGGAAAAATTGCAATCTTTGACAGAAGCTGGTACAGCAGGGCAGTAATAGAGTGCCTAGAAAAAGAAAGCCTGGAAAGCCATGAAGAAGAAATGGGAAAACGTCTGGAAGAAATAAACTGCTTTGAGCGACAGCTTGGCGATGATGGATATCTTATTATGAAATTTTTTCTTCACATAAGTGAAAAAAAGCATAAAGAACGCTTTGATAATTTCAAAAAAGATAATATCCCGCTTATATTTGATGACTATGAAAAGGAATCAGGAAAGGATCTTGATTTTATCCTGAATTATAAAGATTATTTGCCGTTTGTTGAAAAGTTGCTGGAAAAAACCGATATGCCTTATGCCCCCTGGACAATCGTGGAAGCTAACGATAGGAACTTTGCAACTCTCAAAATCATGATGGCGGTCATCCATGCAATTGAAACCTCTATTGAAAATACAACCAGAACTCCAGCCGAACAGACTCTTAAGTATCTAAACATGGAAGCTCTGGGAGTTCCTCAGCTTAACAATTCCACTCTGGAGAATGTTGATCTTTCTAAAAAGATGAACGCCAATGAGTATAAGGAATCAAAAAAACTTTACCAGCAAAAGCTTTCAGCTCTCCAATATGAGTTGTTTAAGAAAAAGCGCCCTCTGGTCATAGTCTTTGAAGGTTGGGACGCAGCAGGCAAAGGAGGGGGTATTTATCGCCTTGTAGAAAACCTTAACCCAAGGCTCTACAGGGTAGTTCCTGTGAGCTCACCTAATGACATCGAGAAAGCCCACCATTACCTCTGGCGTTTTTGTGAAGCAATTCCTAAAGCCGGGCATATAACAATTTTCGATCGGAGCTGGTACGGTCGTGTGCTTGTTGAAAGAGTTGAAGGCCTCTGCAGTGAGGAAGAATGGAAAAGGGCTTATAGAGAGATCAATGAATTTGAAGAATTCCTGACACAGGCTGGAGTGATTATACTAAAATTCTGGCTTCAAATTGATAAAGATACCCAACTTAATCGCTTCAACAGCCGGTTGTTTGACCCAGAAAAAAAGTGGAAAATTACAGCCGAAGACTGGCGGAACCGAAGCCGATGGGAAGATTATAAAATCGCAGTCGAAGAGATGCTCCAAAAAACAAGCACAACAAACGCTAGGTGGATTGTTGTAGAATCAAACGATAAAAGATACTCAAGGATCAAAGTCTTAAAAACTACTACTGAAGTCATTGAGAATAGGTTGAAAAAATAATAGTACTTTGAAAGTTTATCTTTTAACCGTCAGACGGGCTAAGTGACCTAAAGGATTCTGAGCTTTCTAAATGTTTTTTAAGATCCCTTGAGCTTCTTTTATTCTCCCTTTTTTCCAGCCTGCGTCGTCTAAGAACAAGATCAATAACTTTTTCTAGATCAGTTTCATCGAAAGGTTTTGCAAGATATTCAGATTCCTTATTCCAAATTTGTTCAAGAATTCTATGGTCCGAACCAGTAAGGTAAACAACTGGAATATCAAACCTAGTTATTATTTCCTTTGATGCTTCTATACCATCTAGGTCGCCTTTCAACATAATATCCATAAGCACGAGATCAGGTAAAGTGCTTTCGGCTTTGCTAATGGCCTCCTATCCAGACGAAGCCACGCCAGTAACCGTGCATCCCAGATTCTTTAGCATCATCTGTATTCCCATTGCAACAATATGTTCGTCCTCAACAACCAGAATTCTTCCTTCTACCATTACTATTACACCTTTTTTCAACCTCTGATAGCCGGTTTGGGACAGGTTTACTGCTATGTTCAAGTTCCCCTAATCTATCAATAAGGTTACATGCCGAAACAGAAGCATTTGGGTATATTTATACCTCTAAGTTAAGAAGTCGGTTCAATAAATTTGGATGAATAAATTTGGATAATTGTTCCCAAATTCGGGAGAAGGCAAGCTTCTCTATTGTTTCCTGTAGCAAATGCCTATATAAATTAAGGTATATAACCCACGCTATATGGCGCATACCGAAGAAGAGATACTTTAAACTAACCCTTGTCCATTGCAGAAGGAAGGTGCTTTTTCTCAAACTAAATGATTTTTTAATTGAATTAAAATTTTCAATCACACTGTCAGAAAAAGCCAAATATGATAAGTATTCAGGAGAATATCTTAACCTGAAACTGATTAAAATCAAGTAGATTTGGGCAAAATAACTTTAAAAAAGTCTATGAAGAAAGTTAATAAGAAGAACATTATAAGAGAAATTTAAAAATGATATAGGAATGATAAGGAGAATTCCTTAACCTGTAAACAAAATGAAGTAATTTTGGCGGTAGGAGAATTTAGGAACTCTTGAATAACAGAGAAACAAATTTCCGCTGCATGACCGGGAATTTCTTTTGTGCCATCTGGTTTTCTGCTCGATTCACTCTGATTCTCTTTCTCGCAATCATTAAATCATTTTGATTTCTCTTTTTCCTTCCTATATCTGTGCAGGGCTACCTCAATGCTGCTGTACAGATCTTTTTCATCAAAAGGCTTTACAATATAACCAAATGGCTCGGTTTTTTTGGCTCTCTCAAGAATCTTATTATCAGAATAAGCAGTCAGGTAAACAACTGGGACATTAAATCTTTCCCTAATTTTCCCTGCAGCTTCTACGCCATCCATATTACCTTTTAACATAATATCCATAAGCACGACATCAGGGAAAGTAATCTCTGCCTTGCTTATGGCATCCTCTCCACAAGAGGCTACACCAGTAACCGTATACCCCAAATTTTTCAGCATTTTTTTAATGCCCATCGCAACAATATGCTCGTCCTCGACGATCAGAATTCTGCCTTCTGCTACATTCTTTCCTTCCGCCATTTTCACACCTTATTTTATATTTCATCTCCTGAAAAAACTAATTTCGAATCCTGTTCCCTTACTTGTATCAAGCTCAATATCTCCTTCAATCTGATCCACAAGCGTTATCACAAGCTGAAGTCCCAGGGAAGTTGTGTTCCTGAAGTCCAATCCTTCAGGGAATCCTCTGCCATTATCTCTTACTATAAGGATTAACTTCTCGTTTTCATCTCGTGTTGTGCCATTTAGGTCAGTCTTATTATTTGGATTTCCGGCTTTTCTATTTTCAGAATTCTCAGGGTTCTTTTCCTGCCGAATAGAATATTCTTTACATCTGCGCAGTTCAATATAAATCTCTCCTTTTTCCTCTCCGGCAAAGGCATGTTTAAGTGAATTCGAGACCAGTTCATTCACAATTATTCCAAGGGGAACAGCCGTATCCATCCCTAGGAAAACCTTTTCAACATCAAGCTTTAGACTTACTTTGCGGCTGTCCAGAGAATATGACTGAAGCAGATAATCCACAAGATTTTTAACATAGTCTGAAAAGTCCACGCTTACCATATCCTCGGATTGGTAAAGCTTTTCATGAACAAGAGCCATTGATTTAACTCTGTGCTGACTGTCCTTAAAGGCTTCGATTACATCCATATCCGTAAAATTTCCAGATTCAAGGTATAGAAGCGTAGAGATTACCTGCAAATTATTCTTAATGCGGTGATGAATTTCTTTCTTACGGATTTCTTCCATCTGGAGAAGCGCATTCTCAGCCTTTTTATGCTCCGTTATATCCAGGATAATTCCTTGAAGATGAATTTCTCCTTTCTCATTACGATGGATAAAAGTCCTTTCGTCAACCCATCGGACTTCCCCGGATTTTGTGAGAATCCGGTATTCTGAAGTATAATCCGCACAGCCTGTTTCAACGTGCCTTTTAAGTTCGGAGGCCATCTTTTTCACGTCTTCAGGATGTACAATATCCCCATAAAGGATTTTTCCTGAAATAAAGTCTTCAACATCATAGCCCAGCCTAGTAATGTTTTCTGAAACAAACTTTGCAGGCCACATGGACTCATACTTCCAAAGGAAAACTATTACAGGACTTGTATTGATAACCCTTTCCATTTCTTCCTTAAGCTGGTTGGAACGCTCAAGTTCTTTTGCATAATCTAAAAGAGCTTTTTCTGCCTCTATGCGTTGAGAAGTAACCTTATCAAGAGCCTGGCGAGTCTCTTCGATTCCGTCAGTAAGCAACATGAAGTCGCCCTGCCCGTGTATAGTAATCTGCCGCTTAAAATCATTCTGCTGAAATGCAGTAAGGACTGCGTTTGAATCATCAATAATACTGTTCAAGGTTTCGGAGAACTTATCAAGTGTATTTCCGAGTTCCTTGAACTCTCCCTGTACATCTAAATCTACTCTTTCTTTTAACTCGCCTTTTGCAAGCGCATTGGTCACTCTTATAGTCTCTCTTACAGGAACAATTACAGCTTTAAGAATTTCGTTCAGACCTTTAGGAATTTCCCTGAAATCAATAGCTACATCCGTATCCGCCCTAACATCGAGCCTCCCTTTAACTGCATCTTGGGCGATACTCTTGAAATCCTGAACGATTTCATCTATTGGTTTTGTGATAGAACAGGCAATCATATAAGCAAGAGCAGCCATAAACAGAATAGAAATCGCAGAAATGACTATGAGTTTGTTCCGAAGATCAACAACACCTGCAAGTATCTCTTCTTTTGGAATTACAAGGACAAAAGCAAGATTTCCGGTTTTCACAGGTTCGTAGAACATTACAACGTTTTTGTCTGTGGTCGAATCCTTAACCTCAATATACCCACCAGTTCCTTTTTTTATGTCGTTTGCGGCTCTATCTATTTCTTTCGAATTAAAATCATAGAGGCTCTTTTTCCCTATCCAGTCCTTGTGCACAGGGTGAGAAAGCAAAACGCCTGTATTGCTTACCATGAAGGCATATCCTGTATCAAAGGTTCGGACTTCACTAACCACCTCGTCTACATATTCCAGAGGTACATCCGCTCCCCCTATCCCAACAAATTTCCCATCTCTAAAAATCGGAGAAACAAGGCTTACCATGAATATTCCTTCATAAAAGTACGGCTCAGTTAGGATATCCTCCCCTCTTGTTTTGGGAAGCTGGTAATAGTCTGAAGAATTATAATGAACAAGAGGCTCAACTGTAGTGTAGCCTTTAATTTTATTACAATAAGGGATGAACCTGCCTGTTGTATCACACCCTAAGGCATTGGTGTATTTTGTATCCCTGCCGTCAAAAGCGTTAGGCTCATATCCCACATAGACTCCTATAAGCTTTGGATTTTTCTCGAGGATATTCTCCAGAATTCCAATTACCTCAGTTCTATCGGAAGCTTTGTAATTTTCCATAGTAAGGGCAAGCGTTTTTGAAACAGCACTGTTAGCTTTCATATCGGAGTCAAACTGGTTTGCATAGTTGCTTGCCATTTCGATTGATTTCTGGTAAGCCAGTTTTTCTTCCTGAGAAGTAACCGTACTAATACTTACAGCCGTAGAGAGTGCAAGAACAAGAAATACTCCGACAACGATATAGATAACCAGCTTTGATTTCAGGGGGAAATTTTTAAAGCTCATAGTCTAAACTCCAGCCAGTTATAAAGGAGAGATGAGGAGGGCTCATTCTATCTGCCTGTGAAGCAACCTTTAGATCTCAGGCAACCTTCAAATCTCGATAATTTCTTGAGATAGTTCTCTGTAATATTTGAAAAGCTCCCTGCCCCAGCGAAGAGCGCTAGCATTAAAACTCATTACTTTCCTGTGGTCGTATTTCCCCTGTTTGTCGAAAAGACAGAGATACATAAATCTCTCGGTAACAGCAATCGTTGGAAGCTGCTGGCTTTCCTCACAGACATTAAAAACCGTGTTTTCAGAATTAAGTAAAATTTCGAGTTCTTCCCTGCAATCGTTTTTTAATCTCTCAAATACTGCTTTCGTAATCACGATTTCCATTTCAGCGCCGCTTTTTGCAAGTTTGGAATAAAGTGACGAATAGAGAGGATGATAATAGGAAAGTAAGCTCATGATGTTTTTTGATTTCTTAATATTTTCAGTAAACTCTCTTGGAAGGTCGAATAAGTGGTTCAGATCAGGTTCAATTACCATACATGCTCCCAGTTCGCCAAGTCGCATAAACTGTTCATGGGGTATGACATTTGTATCCCGACTTGCCCAGTATTCCTTATTTTCTTCGATAACCTCGATTGTATTCAGGAGAGGAAGCATATTTCCTACAACAACTTTTCCAATCTCCGAAAGCATGTAAGTATCTTCTTTCTGGAGAATCAATTCCTGCTTTTTAAGAATTTTAATCTGGGGCATCATCGATTTTGAGGACACATTGAGAGAAGTTTTTATTTGCTCAATGGTTCTAGAACCTTCCATAAGCAGGAGAAGGAGATTTTTTCTTTTTTCAGAAAGCCAGATGGTATCACATAAAGATGAGCTCATTGCTATTCTATATTTATTGAAGATACTTTTATTAAAAGATTATGTTAGATAGGAAAAATATATTTCAAAAAGTCTTGATTTTGGGAAAATTTTGAGTTTTAAGACAATCTAGCTCCAATTGAAATTTTTAAAGGCATTAAAAAATCCTTTTGCTTTAGATTTTACATATCATTCATTCATTTGCCTGAAACTTTTGTAAGAACCAAGTGGATCGGGCTATATATTATCAAATCCAATAATAAATTGCTTTCCTGTAAACGAAAACAAATCCAACAAAAGAAATTGCCTGAAAGAATAGTGGGAAATTCAGAAAGGGCAAACAACAAATTTAAAAATGGCATAAAAACGGACTAAAGTGGCCACCTAAAAAGAATAAAATGGCATAAAAACGGATTAAGGTGGCCACTAAAACAATTAAGTCCGCCCTAAAAAAACCTAGATGGCAATAAGAATACAAAGGCGGCATGAAAAACGAACTGAAAGTAAAAATTAAAAACGAAGTAAAAAACGTTAAAGAACGCTAAAAATCTATTGTATCCTCCTAGGGAAAAAATATGAAGTATTACGGAAGTTACGCTGATAATATAAATACAGCAGAAACTCACGAGATCTTCGTAAAAGATAGAAAGAAAATCTTAAGCTAAATTAGCTGGAATTTTCTTTTCTTCGAACCCCGGCAACTGCATTAAATTTTACCCGAAAGCTATGACATGTGGGAAATGTCATAGCTTTCAGGGGCCTCCATAATTAAACTATCTTATTATATTATATGATTTTTTTTCAGTGACAAAGAGTTCTCTATTTTCTTTTTATTGGGTTTTTCTTCTTTCTCTTTTCTTTTACTTTCACCTATATTTTCCGAAATTACTGAAGAAGTTACTTAGCAATTTGTGTATGAACTGTTTTTCTTGTGTATGAACTGTTTTTTACGCCTTTGTAATTTTTAAAGCCATTAAAATATCTAATGATGAAGGCATTACCTAGAGGTAGGTTCTATGACACAAAGTTATTGAAGGTTCTTCATAGGTTGGGCTAAATATGCTTAACCCATATGCTATGTTGTCTGAGGACACTGAGAATCTCAGTGTGGTTGAAAGCTAGTAGATTTCTTACCTGAAGGTAAGCCAACCTGCGAACAACTTGAGGCTTTTAACCTCAAATGATATGAGTTTGGGAAACTCCAATTCAAGAAAGGAGTACTTAAAGAAAGATATGAGTTTGGGAACTCATTAAAACGGAAAAACGTGTGGTATTAGTCTTTCAACAGGAAACCCACCAAAAAACTACAATTAAGAGACCCCAATTTAAAACGGTCAAATGAACAGCAGTTCTCAGGCAGGGTTATTGTCTCTGACATGACCCTGCACTGGTATTTAGGCTTGTGAAATTAATATTTTATCGAAACTTCTATAGGAAATATGGAAATCCTCTTAATTTTTATTTAACCTTCTCTACTTTAATCTTTTTTTCTTTACTGACTGTTCTTAAAAGCTTCGATTACGTCTTTGTCCATAAAATTCCAGGATTCAAGGTATAGAAGCATATAGATTACCTGCAAATTATGCTGTGGAATTTGTAGAGAACTATTTTTATAAAACCACCCGAGTCTCTTTCTGGGAATAGATCCAGAGAGGTATATAAAGTGCAAGCACTACGAAGCCGACTATTGTTGAAGTCCATCCTACTTCAAGACTGTTCAGGTATATTATTCCAATAAGACATAGAGGCAGGTTAAAGAGTCCAAAGAAGAGGGCTACGTATTTCCAGCCTCCAGGAGCTTTGAACGGTCTTTCGAGATTTGAGAACTTCGGGTCAGTTTTTGCTTTGACATAGGCGAGCAGACTTATCCCATTAGCGCAGACGTAACCTATTGCTGACGCAGCCAGTATAGCTGCAGGGGTTTCCAGAAAGATGAAACCCATATTCAAGAGAGCAATAACAAGCATTGCATTAACCGGAGTTCCATGCGGATTCATTTTTCCAAAGAACCCTGGCAGGTTTCCTTCCTCAGCCATGGAATACATAGCCCTTGAAGCTCCGAGAAAAGCTGTCTGGATAATGAGAATCATGGCTGCAACTAACATAAGGATCGTCAGAGCCCCTCCTATGGGTCCAAGAGTCATCTGAGCCAGGGGAAGCATTGGAGAGATTGGCTCAGCCAGGATTCCTTCAATTCCCAGAGCCCCGGTACAGGCTGCCTGAACAAGGATAAAGGTTACAAGGCAGATTGAACCACAAATAAAGAGAGCTTTTGGGACATCGGATTTTGGGTCCTTGTATTCGGGTCCATAAATTGCTGCAGTTTCCCAGGCACAGGCACTCCACTGGGCCATTGCAAAAAGCCCCAGAAGAATCAGAATGTGCTGTACATCCCAGCTCCAGTCTGTGGGAAGCCAGGCACCAGTGATATTGCTAATTTCTAACTGCCCGGTTGCGAAAGGTGCAATAGAGATGATTATAAGTGGGGCAAGTGAAAGTACAGCAAGAATGTACCCGAGCGTTGCTCCACCTGAAAGCCCCCGATAATTGACAAGGATCAGAAACGAAAACACAGTTGCTCCTGATGCGAGGTAGAGGATCAGGTCAGGCACTCCGGCAAATGCCGGAACAAGCCCTTTTAGGTAACTTCCTATAAGGATTGAAAAGATAGCAAGTACAGGGTTCCAGGCAAACCAATAACTCCAGGCACTGAAACCTCCCAATAGTTTACCCTTGTCATACTGTTTGCTCCCCCTTTTTGCTCCAAAAACGCTTTGAGCGTATCCCGGAAGCCCAGAGGCTTTCGGAAACATTGTTGCAAGTTCTCCGTAGGCAAAGTTTTGCATGAAACCCTGGAAAACGGAAAGAGCCCAGATAAGGATTGCAAAAGCCCAAACATAGCTCGCAAAGTAGCCTATGGAAGGAAGAATCAGCACAGGGACGCCAAGGGCAATTGCAAGACCCTGCTTCCAGTCAATTGTCCGCTGGAGGCCTCTATTTTCACTGTTTTCGTTGTTCATTTTTCAAGCACACTCCTATAATTAAATACTAATGCAGAATTGGCGATTCGCACGGCTCTTGCGGCACAAATCGACTTATAAAAGCTTGTAAAGATAAAAAGCGGGAAAGTCAGTAGGTATTTCTTTATTAGGAAATATCCTGATGAAGGTATAAAGGAGATTACACCTGTTTTCCCGTATTGAAGTTAATTTAAATTTTTTTACGCTATCTGTTTTCTGAAAAGGTTGCAGGAATTAATCTTTATATCGAGCAACTTTTCGATGTTCATTTTTGCAGCAATTCCTTTTGCAGC
>DALS01000006.1 GCA_002499445.1 Methanosarcina sp. UBA293 | reverse complement strand
AACTAAATATAACTGGAGCACCTTCCCATCATGCATGGATAAATTAGCATAACTAGAGACGAAGACGTTACTGTCATATTGAATGGATACGTATGGCATTTTACAGGCCTTATATCATAAGCTGTGCATAACTCATCGTGTCCAAGAAATGGGCAAGGTGTATCAAGCTGGTGAGAATATGTACGGTTATATTTTACAGTTTTCAATTTGTCTGCTTTTTCACGTGATAGTCTGCGCAATTTATTGTATTCTTTATCTGATAAATCAACTGCACATTGCTTGCAGCAGAATGCGTGGCACTCCGGCGGACATATGTAATAATTAAGTATGTCAAATATTGCTTCATTAACTCTTTGCATTTCTTGTTTTACTTCTTTTACATCATCCATAATTTTTGAATTGATTCATACTTATTTAGTTTTTTGTCTCCAAAACACCCCCTCGTCTATAAATGAGCTCATCCCAAAACTTATTTTGTTCCTACATTGGTAAAAGCTTGGAATAATTTTCATCATCTTTAGGCTCCATTAACTGTTCCATATCAAGATTTTAAGGACCAATCTTGTTTTGGGATAAGCTTAGAAAAGAAATACCCCGAAAAATACCAGGGTCTTATTAAAAAACCTTATTAAAACGAATTAATGGATATTACCAGCACTTCCACCATGATTTTTTATTTTCAGTGCTTTCTGGTAGGGGCTTCATATTCAATTTCAGTAGTTCACTAATTTTTACTTTTTTTAGAGTTATGTCTTCTGTAATAATTGGGTTTCATAGTAAAGCCTGTGAATAAAGCATTAAAATTACAAGATGAAGGTGCCTTGAAAAATAACAGCATTAGTGCCGGAAAAAGATATAACGAATAATTATTAACCAGAACTAATATATGGTTTTAAGTTATAAATAGTAAAAAATATAGTAAAAATATTTGCCTCTATAAGGGAAGAGGTTTTGAAATTTTGTCAGGTCTACGGGGAAGAAATAATTTACATGTTTAAATTCTGCTGGAAATGATTTTTTTCTAATGGACTTGATAGTGTCTTAATGTGAACATAAAAAGTTACGTGGGAACAGATAGTTGAGGGGTATTTTATGAAAGGCGATAACCGTAAGAATCCAATGGATAAAAATCAATTAGGGGAGCCACTTCCAAGCAGAAATCAAACCGTGGGAGGGACTACTGAATTAACCACAGTAGCAGGAGCTCCAGTGGAAAGTAATCAGGATAGCATGACAAGCGGTAGACGTGGACCTCTCATGCTTCAAGATATCTGGTTTTTGGAAAAATTAGCACATTTTGACAGAGAAGTAATTCCAGAGCGTAGAATGCATGCAAAAGGCTCAGGAGCTTTTGGGACATTTACTGTAACTCACGATATAACCAATTACACTAAAGCAGCCATATTTTCTGAAATAGGAAAACAAACAAAAATGTTTGCACGCTTTTCTACTGTAGCGGGTGAGCGTGGAGCAGCTGATGCAGAGCGTGATATTCGTGGTTTTGCTTTGAAGTTTTACACTGAAGAAGGCAACTGGGACCTAGTCGGGAATAACACACCTGTGTTCTTTTTTAGAGACCCTCTAAAGTTTCCTGATCTGAACCACGCTATTAAACGTGATCCACGTACCAATATGCGTAGCCCAAATACTAATTGGGATTTCTGGACATCTTTACCAGAAGCTCTGCTACAGGTAACTATTATTATGGGTGACCGTGGACTACCTTCTTCTTACAGACACATGCATGGATTTAGCAGCCATGCTTACAGTTTAATAAATAAAGATAACGAACGTGTATGGGTAAAGTTCCACTTCAGATCACAACAGGGTATAAGAAACCTCACAGACCAGGAAGCTGAAAAAGTTGTCGGAATGGATCGTGAAAGCCATCAAAGAGACCTTTACGAAGCCATTGAAAAAGGCAAGTTCCCAAAATGGAAAATGTATATACAGGTTATGACAGAGGAACAGGCCAATTCTATGAAGAATAACCCCTTTGATCTAACTAAAATGTGGCATAAAAAGGATTTTCCACTAATACCGGTTGGTGAATTTGAGTTAAACAAAAATCCTGAAAACTATTTTGCAGATGTGGAACAGGCTGCTTTTTCACCGGCTAACGTAGTCCCAGGAATTGGTTTTTCTCCAGACCGCATGTTGCAGGGACGTTTGTTTTCTTATGGGGATGCACAAAGGTATAGATTAGGTGTAAATCACCATCAGATACCCGTGAATTCTCCTCAGGGTGTTAAAAACTATCACAGCTTCCATAGAGATGGACAGATGAGAGTTGATGGTAATAGAGGAAGTCAACTGCATTATGAACCTAATAGCTATGGAAACTGGAAAGATCAACCTCAATATGCGCTTCCGGTTGAAAAAACAGGTTCAACTGATATTTGGAGATATGATTTCAGAGAAGATGACAGTGATTATTACACCCAGCCAGGCGAGTTATTCAGAGCTATGACTCCTGATCAGCAACAGGTTTTGTTTGAAAATACTGCCAGAAATATGGGCGATTCTACTCTTCAAATCAAGCATAGGCATATTTACAATTGCTATCAGGCAGATCCTGGATATGGTGAAGGTGTTGCAAAAGCCTTGGAGATAGATATTTCAACCGTTGATTTAAATTTGCCAGCGCGTACTTCAAGAAAAGCCAATTATGAAGCAAACAATAAACATCCTGAATTAAATCAACCTACAATGAAAAAAGATTCAGGCAGGGAGATTGATACGAATGGCGATCCTTACATTGAACCCGAAAATGATCCCTGGCTTTTGTAACTGTTAAATAATGAGATGTGGCATTAGCGGTACTATCAGGTCTAAGAGGGATAGACAAATTCATAGGCTTGAATGTAGCTGAAATAATTGTTAGCCCTCATAGACCTTGACAATACCTTATTTTTAATGCTTTTGGATTATGGTAATGATTCGGCTCTTAATCCGTTCTTTATAGCAGAGACTTATATTTTTTAAATTTTAACTCTTTTTCACGCTTAAAATCGATAACACTAGATATCAAGAAAAGAGCCTATGGTTTTTTAGAATTTTCTACATTTGATGCTCCGTTTTTCAGTCATAACACGGATAATATTAATTCTCAGCCCTGCCGTAGATAACATTTACGCATATTTCGCACACGGATTTAGAAAATAGGAAAAAAGCGCAACCCATATTTGATTGGGGAAAATATCATGAAAGAAAACGCTGTCAAGGCCGGTTTACTTTTC
>DALS01000032.1:96290-96428 GCA_002499445.1 Methanosarcina sp. UBA293 | reverse complement strand
TGAAGAGTAGTGTAATGAGGAACCTTATCAAAGTCAAGTTTTTCTTTTATACTACTCATAAGGTCAACAAGTTCTACAAAATCCCGATAGTCTGTACTTATATACTCCTTCAGCAAAACAAGGACAAGAAGCTGATGT
>DALS01000032.1:0-96227 GCA_002499445.1 Methanosarcina sp. UBA293 | reverse complement strand
GGGACAAAAAATAAGGAGCATTTTTACAATTTTATTTTTATAAATTTTTGGGTAATAACAGAATTTAGAGGATTCCTACAGAGCCGTTTTAACAAAGAGTTTTAACAAAGAATTTTAGCAAAGAGCCAACAGCCTAGTCATCTGCTAGTTTTTATATCTACTCAAAAATATTAGAATGACTTTTTTCACGTGGCTGGTGTTTTACCTCTTTTGTAACAAGTAACTCGATTGAAAGCAGAACTTAAAAATATACAAAGTGTTAAGATTATTGGTTAAGATTATGGTTATTTCTAATAACAGGGTTATATATCTTAGAGAGACAATTAGTCTGTTGAGGTGAGAAATTAAAAAACGATAAAATGGAGAAAATCGCTGATCTCAATGACAGGCAAAGGAAATATGCGAGAAAAAACACTTAAAATTGAGAGATTTGTAAGCTATCTTTTGTCAGCAATTATACTTTCCCTGGCTTTGTGGACTCTAGATAGACAGGTACATCACTTACATTCGATGTATATTGTCAAAAGTATTACCAGCATTCCAATTAGCCATATAGAGCTTACATTCTTTTTAACTTTCTTGAGTTATCTCGTTTTAACAGGTTATGATTATCTGGCAGTTCGTCATATTAATCACCCTATTCCCTATAAGGAGACTGCTAGAGCCTCTTTTATCAGCACATCCATAAGCTACAGTGTTGGCTTTAATATTCTAACAGGAAGTTCCCTGAGATACAGGTTGTATTCGAGAAACGGACTGGACTTACGCCAGATCTGGGAGATTATAGCTTTTTGCGTCCTCTCATTCTGGATTGGCTTTTGTTTTGTCGGAGGCTTGCTCTTCACATTTTGTCCTGTAAAGTTGTCAGATTACGCACCCGAAATCCCTATCCAGTCAAATATTATTGGAATTTTACTATTGCTGTTTGTTGCAGTTTACTTCTATCTTTCGTTCAGAAAGTGGAATTTCAAGATAAAAAGGTGCCAGATCAGGATTCCTGAACCTAGAACAGCTTTTTTGCAGCTTGCTCTATCCTCAGCAGACCTTCTGCTTTCGGGAAGCATTATTTATTTCCTTTTGCCCTCAAATCCACAGCTCACCCTGCTCCATGTACTTGTGTTCTTTGCGCTGGCGCAGATTATAGGGCTGATGAGCACTGTTCCAGGTGGGCTAGGGGTTTTTGAGACTCTGATGCTGTTTATGCTGGAGCCATATTTTGGTACAGTCGATATAATTAGACCGCTTCTTCTCTTCAGGACAATTTATTATTTCATCCCTTTTCTGATTGGATTCCTGGCCCTTATATTCTATGAATATAAAGAGAAGCAAGCATTCCTGAAAAAAATAGGGAAAGCTACATATTCAAGCCTGTCACAGTTAGTACCTCAGATCTTTTCTATTTTTATATTTTTAGGGGGCGTTTCCCTTCTTTTTTCCGGAGCCCTACCTTCAAACCCCAGATATCTTCATGATTTAACTCATGTTGTTCCTCTTTCTCTCATAGAAGTTTCCAGGCTTTTTGGAAGCATCATGGGTGTGTTACTTCTGCTCCTGGCAAACGGACTCTGGAAAAGAATTGATGGAGCTTATATTCTCTCCCTTGCTGTTCTTTTAATGGGCGGATTTTTTGCCCTCCTGAAAGACCTTGATTATCAGGAAGCAGCAGTTCTTTTTACCCTGTTTTTCTTTTTGCTTCCCTGTAGGAAGTATTTTTACAGAAAATCTTCACTTATGCACCAGTCTTTTAGCAAAAAGAACATAATTGCAATAATTCTGGTGCTTGTAAGCTTCGTCTGGCTTGGGTTCTTTTCATACCGGAATGTAGAATATTCAAACGAGCTCTGGTGGCAATTTGGGATAAATTCCCAGGCATCCAGCTTTTTAAGAGGTACAGTCGGAGTCTTTCTCCTGTTGCTGATTTTTGGGATTGCAAAGATGTTAAGCCCCTTTTCCAGGGACATTCACATACCAGGAAAAGAAGAGATGGAGCTTGCAAAAACAATAATTAATAGGAGTCAGGAAACCTGGGGAAACCTGGTTTTCACAGGGGATAAATACCTACTTTTCGACAAAGAAAAGGAAGCTTTTTTGATGTATGGGATTTCCGGAAAGACCTGGATTGTAATGGGAGATCTTGTTGGAACCAGCAAACATACAAAGGAGTTAATCTGGGATTTTTATGAAATGAGTAGATTGCATCAGGGCAGGATTGCTTTCTATGAGGTAAGTGAAAAACATATTCCTGTTTATCTTGACCTTGGTCTGACCCTTATAAAAATCGGGGAAGAGGCAAAAGTCCCCATCGAGACTTTTACCCTGGAAGGCAGTGCAAGCAAAGATTTTCGTTATACCGTAAAGAACGTGGAAAAAAAAGGATACAGGTTTGAAATTGCTTCTGAAGAAGCAGTTCCGGGCCTCATGCCTGAACTCAGATGGATCTCGGATGCCTGGCTGGAAAGAAAAGCAGGAAAAGAAAAGCAGTTTTCGGTTGGTTTTTTTGATGAGAAATACCTGAGTAACTTTCCAGTTGCTCTTGTGAGGAACGAGTCAGAAATTGTTGCCTTTGCAAATATATGGACAGGCGCAGATAACGAAGAGATTAGTGTCGACCTTATGCGTCACAGCCCCAATGCGCCGGAAAGGGCGATGGAATACCTTTTTGTCAAGCTTATGCTCTGGGGAAAGGAGAACGGATATAGGCGTTTTTCTCTTGGAATGGCTCCCCTTTCAGGACTTGAAAATCGGCAGTTTGCCCCGGTCTGGCATAAAGCGGGATCTTTGGTTTTTGCTCATGGAGAACAATTTTATAATTATAAAGGACTGAGGGAGTTTAAAGAGAAATTCAACCCCGTTTGGAGCCCGAGATATATCGCTCTTCCCAAAGGACTCAAACAGGGGCTTGTCTTAAAAGATATTGCAGCCCTGATCTCGGGAGGAATGAAAGGGATTTTCTTGAAAGAAAGTAAGCGAGCAACAAGACACAGAGGACATCAGGCGCCGGAAAAGTTGGCTGAGTAATTATTAGTCTTTTGCCAGCCGAGTTTTTCTAAGTAATTCATCTTGCGGATAAGTATCATTCAAATCTTATTCTCAAACTTATCCAACACTAAAAACATAAATTCCTTTGTGTCGGCCAGATATTCTTCCTGCCCGAGCATTTCCTGTTTTTTCTGGACAAACGGCCCATTTGCCATCCCTTCTCCAAACCGCTTGATCAAATTCAGAATTCTTTCTTCATTCACCTCAGGGTGGAATTGAAGTGCTACAACTCTGTCGTTATAGATAAACCCCTGATTCTTACAGCCCTCGCTTTCAAAAAGATGAACAGCTCCTGCCGGTAGGTCAAAAGTCCGCGAGTGCCAGTGAAAAACCGTGATTTTATCCGGCAGCCCTTTGAGAAATTCGGGTTTATTCTCGTCCCCGACTGCCCTTACAGGAAACCAGCCCATTTCCATGTGCCTATTTTCATAGACGCGCGCGCCGAGCACGTCGGCAAGCAATTGCGCACCAAGGCAGATTCCAAGCACATGCTTTCCTGCTTCGATTGCCTGTTTGATAAAAGCTTTTTCATCTCTCAGCCAGGGGTTTTCTTCATAATCGTAAATTCTCATAGGCCCTCCCATAATTATAAGGAGGTCAAAAGAGTCAATTTCGGGAAGGTTTTTTGTTTCGTAAAAACGGGTTGACTCAAGGGAGTGATTTTTAGTTCGGGCGTATTCTTCTATTGTGCCGAGGGCATTTATGGAGGAGTGCTGGAGAACGTGGATTTTCATGAGAGATCAGTTGTAGTTTCGAAATTAAATATTTACATTTAATCACTCAAAATTATGTTCTCTTCTATATTGTTTTATTCCTTTACAGCAGTCAATTTTTGCTCTTTTTAATCCAAGTTGCAGGTTCCAGCCTCTGCAAAGTCACAGGACAAATTATCGCTTAATTCTTCAGCTTGTGGGATATTTTCCCTCTCTTTCTAAAAATCCAAAGAGTATTCGACTGGAATAAACTTATTTATATTCTAGAGTGCAGTTATAAAGCTGATCAAGAATGAAGTTTGACACCATAGTACGCAGTTTTTTAATAGCCATTTTAGTATCACTTATAGCATTAATTATAGAGGCAGCTTACTACGGACTACGTGTTGGGAATAATTATGCTCTTACTGCTGGTTTTGTCAATAACTATTCAGATTTAAGCAGCCCTGCAAACACAGCACTACTTGCTATAATATTCTTCTCAACATTTGTGATATCTTTAAGTAAGATATCTAAAAAAGAAAGATAATAAAAAGATAGGGATATCTGACAATGGCTGCGGTAAATTATGACTCGATAAAGGCACTCTAGCCTTGTACAGTCAGATTTAAAAACTATTTTTTCCGATTTCGGTTTTCAGTAAACCGCCACGATATTTGCTAAATATAAAATTGTTAATATTTTTAATTCCATTTTTACAGGGCACCTGGCGATTTTAACTTTTATTCAGTCGAAGGCAGCCGGTTCCAGCCGCACAGTTGCGCGGGATAGTAACGACGGGAAGAACGCCATTCAGGCGCTCTGGATAGCATAACCTGGATAGTATAAAATCGATTTAACAAAAAGATCTTTGTTTTCAGCTAAAAGAAAGAACTTAAAAATTGTATTGAAGGGATGAATAACTTCCAATACCGTTTTCTGAAAGTTAACTGAGCCTTCCGATAAGCGCGCTTATGCTTTCACTTGTAACCATACCTATAATTCTACTTTCAGAATCAATTACAGGAAGCACGGAAATCGAGTAATCTTCCATTATTGATGAGGCAGTCTCGATTCTTTCTCCTGAATATACGTATTTCACGTCGCGAGTAATTATTTCATCCAGTTCGGTGATTTTGCAGGCAACTGCTTTTGTAATATCCCAGGAGGTAACTATGCCTTCAAGCTTTCCATCCTCGGATACAACAGGCAGATGGTTTACTTTCTCTTTTACCATGACTACTGAGGCGTTTTCTATTGTTTCATCTCTGGAAACCGAATAGAAATTCTGATTCATGATATCTCTTACAAGAATCTGTGAGAGAAAACTCCTTATAAGGTAGTTTAACTGTCCTTCTTCAAGCAGGAAAGCATCATGCCCATACTGGGACCTGATTTCCTCGTATCTGGCATCAACCCCATTTGCAGAAAGTGCAGATACAATTGCCTGAGATTGATAGGGAGGATAAAGCCAGTCCGAGGTTATAGAGATCACAAGGTATTTTGCAGTAACTCCGGAAAAACCCTCTATAAGAGAGCCATGCTTTGAAAGGTCAAAGAAATCTACGGTTTTTGTGATATAAAGATAGGAATTGGCATCAAAACGTTTCGTAAAGGTATCTCCCTTGTAATTCAGGTAGCTTTCAACCTGAAAATGCGAAGAATGATCCGGAAAAGTTTCTGAAGAGGCTTCTGAAGAAATTTCTGAAGAAGCTTCTGAAGAGATTTTCGATAAATCCGGGCCTATTTCTTTCTGCTGAGCTCTCCCGAACTTCTTTTGCATCGAAGCATCGCTTAGATATGTGATATGACCTATCATACGGGCAAGTGCCAGGCCCTGTGCAGGAATTTTCTTCCCGTAATAGTTTCCTCCGTTCCATTTCGGGTCATCAGTTATGGCTTTTCGACCTATTGCTCCGAATGCGATTTGCTGTGGGGTCGTGGATGCGGTTGTTGCGATTGTGATCGCTTTTTTAACCATTTCAGGGTAACTGACCGTCCATTGAAGGACCTGCATTCCGCCCATTGAGCCACCTGCAACTGCAAAAAGCTGTTTTACTCCCAAATGGTCGACAAGTTTTTTCTGGGCATTTACCATATCCGCGATAGTAATTACAGGAAAAGAGATGCCGTAGGTTTTTCCGGTTTCAGGGTTAATTGAAGATGGACCTGTGGAACCTTTACAGCCTCCGATTATGTTTGAACAGATGATGCAATATTTTTCCGTGTCAAAAGCCTTATTCGGGCCGATTACAATGTTCCACCAGCCTGGTTTTTTGTCGCCCGCGTGAAATCCGGCAGCATGGGCATCGCCGGTAAGAGCATGGCAGATCAGGATAACATTACTTTTATCCGCGTTCATTTTCCCGTACATTTCGTACTCTATCCTGACGTGGGAGAGGGTCTTTCCACTCTCAAGCCTGAAAATTCCAGGGATTTCATAGTTCATTGAATGGACTATCCCTAGATTCTGGCCTTTTTTTCCTGAAAAAAAGTTTTTAAAGGATGTAACCCTGGTCGAGATCTCCATGCTCAGACCCCGGAGAGTGCCTGCTCAATATCGAAAATCAGGTCCTTTTCATCCTCAATTCCTATTGAAAGCCTGATAAAATCTTCAGTTACTCCGCAGGCAAGCTGTTCTTCCTTTGAAAGCTGTTCATGGGTAGTAGAAGCTGGATGGATTACAAGGCTTTTTGCATCCCCGATATTTGCAAGGTGGGAAAAGATCTCAAGCCCTTCGATGAATTTTTTGCATTCACTGGCTCCGCCCTTGATCCCAAAGCCTATTAGTGCACCGTAACCTGATTTGAGATATTTCTTTGCAAGCTCATGGCTGTCGTGGGATTCAAGTCCAGGATACGAAACCCAGGAAACTTTCGGGTGTTTTTCCAGGAACTTTGCAACCTCCAGGGCGTTGTCGCAGTGTTTTTTCATTCTGAGAGGCAGGGTTTCAAGTCCTAGGCTTAACAGAAATGAGTTAAAGGGAGAAATACACGCTCCGGTGTCCCTAATGAACTGCACTCTGGCTTTTGCAATAAAGGCTGCCTTTCCAAAGGCTTCTTTATATTTCAGGCCATGATACCCGGGATCAGGCTCGCAGATTTCAGGGAACTTTTCAGGGCTCCAGTCAAAATTTCCGGAGTCAACAATTACCCCTCCTATTGAAGTCCCGTGGCCGCCTATGAATTTTGTCGCGGAAAGTACGACTATATCTGCCCCGTGCTCAATTGGCTTTAAGATCAAGGGAGAAACCGTATTGTCCACAACAAGGGGAATTCCTGCTGTATGGGCAATCTCTGCAAGTTTCTCAAAATCGGGAATGTCAAGTCCTGGATTCCCTATTGATTCCACATACAGGGCTTTTGTTTTTCCGGAGATCGCATTTTTGAATTCTTCAGACTTACTGGAGTCTACGAATTTTACGGTTCTTCCGAGTTTGGGGAAAGTATAATTAAAAAGTTCGTAGGTTCCTCCGTAAAGCTTATCCCCTGAAACAATCTCGTCTCCGGGTCTTGTAAAGGTGAGAAGTGCAGTTGTAATTGCAGCCATTCCTGAGGAGGTTGCAAGAGCGCCTATGCCTCCTTCAAGGGCAGCGACTCTTTTTTCAAAGACATCGGTCGTAGGGTTCATCAAGCGGGTATAAATATTGCCTTCTTTCCTGAGTCCAAAAAGGTCGGCTGCATGCTCGGTGTCATTAAATACATACGCTGCAGTCTGATAAATCGGAACTGACCTTGCTCCTGTAGCCGGGTCAGGTTTTGCACCTGCGTGCACGGCAAGGGTAGAAACTCCCAGGCTTTCAGACCTCTTTTTTGCCCGACTTTCCTTACTTCCCTTGCTTTCTTCTTCGTTCGGGTTTCTATTTTTGTCAGTCATTTTTTCTTATCTCCAGGCTATATTTTCTATCCTGCCAGGCTGTTTATCAATATCTTTCAATTTCTTTCAATTCTAATTTTACTTATTTTTTGAAAAGTCAGGAATGAGAATCGAACTCACATAATTCCGGGTTGCAGCCGGAAGCATAACCACTCTGCCATCCTGACACTTATTCTCTTTTCACATATATTCACAATTGTGAACAATCATCACGATTGTGATCTCGGTATATATAATTATCTATGCATAATTTAATGCCAAGGTCGTGATTACTTATACTAATAAGTATCGATATAAATAATTATCTCCAGTAATAGTTAAGGTGTGAATTCAAGAATTCCAGGAATCTTTCGTGAAAAACTCGAGGAAAGGATCAGAAACCCTTTCCTGTGCTTTAATTTTATAGCAATAACTGGTGAGAAACGCAAAAAGCTCCGTTTGAGATGCTAATAATGTTGCTTCGGCTCAACAAATCTCAATTTCCTGAAGTGATACTGCTATAGAAGAAACTTATAGAAACAGTTGTCAGGGATTTGTTAGAAGGTGTCGCCGCCGAAATATAAAAAAGAAGTCATAAAACACCTCGAGAACCATATTCGCTATATTGAACCTGTCTTTTCACCGAGCGCTAGCTCGGGCCAATCCTAAAAACCATGAAAATAAAATAAAATAAAAGGTTTTTAGAGGCACAATTCAATGATTTTTCCTTTTTTATTAAAACGGGACAAGAAACTATCCTTTTTTTATTTTATATTATGATAAAGCCGCACTGCAGAGACGCAACTCTGCCGAAAAGGACACCGTGCTGTTGCACTTGCAGTGCAACTCCCATGAAATCTCCGATTTCATGTGATCCCAAAGAGGAACTCGGGCAGCGAAACTCGGGCAGCGGAACTCGGGTGCTTCAATTTCCGCTAATCTCAAGCATCCTGTCCAGCGCTTTTCTGGCTTTAACCCTCACATGTTCCGGGACATGAACCTCATACTCCATGTTCTGAAGGCTGTTCAGGATAGACTCAAGGGTGATTTTTTTCATATTGTAACAAAAAGCCTTCTCTGAGACAGGATAAAATTCCTTATCCGGATATTTCGCTTTCAGGTTCCGAACGATTTCCCTCTCAGTTCCGATTATAAATTCTGTGGAATCTGAACTTCCCGCTTCTTTCATGATTCCTGAGGTACTGAGAATCCGGTCTGCAAATCTCAGGACTTGAGGCCTGCATTCGGGATGTGCTAGAAATTTGGCATCAGGATGTAGTTTTCTCAATTCTTTTATATTGTCGTCCCTAATGTTATCGTGGACATGGCAAAAACCGGGCCAGAGATGTATCTTCTTATCAGTATGAAGAGATACGAAAGCTCCGAGATTCTTGTCTGGAACAAAAATAATCTCCCGGTCTTCAATTGAATTTACCACATTTATCGCATTTGCCGAGGTGCAGCATATATCGGATTCGGCTTTTATGGCAGCCGAGCTGTTTATATAGCAGACGACTGCGGCGTTGGGATGTTTTTCTTTTGCATTCCTCAGAGATTCCACAGTAACCATATCAGCCATAGGGCAGCCTGCATCGGGCACGGGTAAGAGAACTAGTTTTTCAGGGGAGATTATTGATGCCGATTCTGCCATAAAGTGAACGCCTGCAAACACTATGACATCAGCTTTTGAATTAACTGCGGCTTTGCAAAGGGAAAGGGAGTCCCCGACAAAATCCGCAACCTCCTGAACTTCGCGTCTGGTGTAAAAGTGGGAAAGAATTACTGCATTCCTTTCGGCTTTAAGCCTTTCTATTCCTTCTATAATTAACTGGTTTTCCATAACGATCTTGTTTTGGCAGATTATCTCTTTTTGATCTCTCTTTGACCTTATTTTGACAAATATCTCTTTTTAATTACCTTTAGTCAAAATAATACCGAATTATTTTTGTATTCTTATTCTGTCCACGGCTCAAGCCCTTTTTTCCTGAGATAATCATTGATCGCCTCATGGATTGCCTCTTCTGCAAGCATTGAACAGTGCATTTTTATCGGCGGGAGCCCGTCAAGGGCTTCTGCAACTGCTTTATTTGAAAGCCCCCAGGCTTCTCTCAGAGTTTTTCCTTTAATGAGTTCGGTTGCCATACTGCTTGATGCAATTGCAGCCCCGCACCCAAAGGTTTGGAACTTTACATCTGCGATCCGATCGTCCTCAACCTTTAGGTAAATTTTCATTATATCGCCGCATTTTGCGTTTCCAACCTCTCCCACTCCATCGCTGTTTTCAATGGTTCCCATATTTCTTGGGTTTGAAAAATGATCCATTACTTTAAGGCTGTAATCCATGAGTTGTCCTCCAATACATTCTTCCAACATATTCTCAGAAACAATCTATTTTTCAATTGTTAAGTTATTCAAAAAATTATTCAATTTCTTTTAAATTTTCCTATAAAATAATCTTCAGTTCTATCCTGCGTCGTAAAGTGGTGCTTATTAAAGCATCCTGTACTCTTTCGGAGTTAGTGGGGACATATTTCTCAGTTTTTGCACGATCTCAGGCACAGCCTCAAGTACCCTGTCCACATCTTTTTCTGAATTCATCCTTCCGAGGCTAAGCCTGAGTGAACCGTGAATGATTTCGTGCGGAACTCCGCAGGCCATAAGCACGTGAGAGGGTTCGAGAGAAGAAGAGTTACACGCGCTTCCTGTAGATGCGAAAATTTCTTTCGCATTCAATAGCAGCAGGAGCGATTCGCCCTCTATGTATTCAAACGTGACATTTACGTTGTTTGCAAGCCTCTGTGTAGGGTGCCCATTGAGATGGGTTTTTGGGATTTTCAGAAGACCTTTAATGAGGCGCTCTCTCAGCTTAAGAAGAGTTTTGTTTGATTCTTCAATTTCGGCTGTTGCAAGCTCTATAGCTTTTCCAAGGCCCACAATGGCAGGGGTATTCTCAGTTCCAGCTCTGCGTTTTCTTTCCTGGGCTCCACCGTGCAGAAGAGGTTCTATTTTTGTTCCTTTTCGAATATAGAAAGCTCCGCAGCCCTTTGGTCCTTCGAACTTATGCCCCGAAAGAGAGAGAAGATCAATATTCATTTTTTTGACATCTATGGGAACATGACCTATTGCCTGCACGGCATCCGTATGGAAATATATCCGGTTCTCTTTTGCTATTTTTCCGATTTCCTCAACAGGCTGGATTGTCCCAATTTCATTGTTCGCAAGCATTATGGAAATTAGGATGGTGTCATCCCTGACCGCGTTCTTGAGTTCCTCAAGGGACACCGTTCCGTATTTGTCCACAGGCAGGTATGTTACCTCAAAGCCCTGCCCTTCCAGCCAGGCACAGGTATGCAGGACTGCATGATGTTCAATAGAAGAGGTGATTATGTGTTTTCCTTTATTCTGGTTTGCAAAGGCTATCCCCTTAATTGCACAGTTATCGGATTCCGTGCCTCCGGATGTAAAAAAGATCTCATTCTCTTCAGCCCCGAGAGCATAGGCAACTTTTTCCCTTGCCCTGTCTACTGCATGTTTTGAGATTTTTCCTATCTCATAGATAGAAGAAGGGTTTCCGAAATTTTCTGTCATGTAAGGAATCATCTCTTCAACAACCTCCTTTCTTACAGGTGTTGTAGCAGAGTTGTCCATGTAAATGATCTGGTTTCTAATGGTCACACGTACACCTTCACAATCGTGAATATCAGTAACAATTGTGCCACAACCGTTGCGCCGGTTGATCACGCCGCCACCAGGGGGTTTTCGATCAAACCTTTTCCCAAAAGGTTTGTGATCAAACTTTTTTTTTGATATAGTTCACGTCACTTAACTACGGCAGGTGCTATCTTCACAATCGTGAATATCAGTAACAATTATGACTATTTAAGTTTTATCATAAGATACTATGGAAGAAACTATGAATCTGCTGAGAAAATCTCAACGAATATGTAAGAGAAATCCCGGAATGTTTTCGAAGAGTTCTAAAAATTGTTAAAAAAGAATCGCTCTCTCAAAGTGTTAACTTCTCCAGCTGCCAGTCTTGGTAAACTTATTATTATTTTTTAAAATGATAATAATATATACCTACATAAGATATATTCGTTCTCAACTGTAAAATCTCAAAAAGTGATGATAAAGTATGGAAACTCCGTGTCAGAAGATTGTGTGGGATCTGGTTCCCGCAATAAGGGCCAATCTTGCAATCGAACTCGTAAAAAAAGGACAGTCACAGGCAACGTCGGCAAAGTTGCTGGGGATTGCCCCATCGGCAGTTTCCCAGTATATTTCGGGGAAAAGAGGATACAGGATTGAGTTTCAGGGCGAGACAAAAGAACTGATTGAAAAACTTGCTCAGGATCTAATTGACAATAATGCCTCTGACTTTGTTGTAAGGATCTGTGAAATCTGTGTAAGTGCTAGAGGAATTGAAAATAAATGTAATAGCGGCTGCGGCCCGGAAGCACAAACCGATAATAGTTAAACAGAAAATAAGAAGAATCTGAGGCAAAAATCGGACTTTATCAATTCCTTTATTATACTTTATGTTCTAAATTTCCTTATTGTATTAATTATGTTCTAGATTCCTTATGGTTTTTTACGTTCTATCTCTTGGTTCTTCTCAACTGTTAAATGTTTTTTAATGTTTTTTCCTCGACAACTATATTTAGTATAAGATAAATTCACAATTGTGAACTTCTCCTAATTGTCAGCGAATTGTCAGTGTGTAGTAGTATTGGAAACTAAAGGTTCAAAAGTCAAAATACTGGAATTTCAGGCAGATTGAAGCGGTATTTGAGAAGTTGTAATGAGACTTAAAAAAGGTTTGAATGAAAAACATACATTATTGGCTGTTTATAATATAATCTAAATGAATAAAAATTAAATTGAATCTGAAAAAAACAAGCATCAGGAGACGGTAGAAACATGGGGCGAATATATTCCGATATTACCTGGACAATTGGTAATACCCCTCTTGTCAGGTTAAACCATATAACACAGGGTCTTTACGCGGATGTGTTAGCTAAAGTGGAATCCTTTAATCCTATGGGAAGTGTGAAGGACAGAATAGGGCTGGCAATGGTTGAAAAAGCCGAGCGTGAAGGGAAAATCAAAAAAGGCACCACTATTATTGAAGCCACAAGCGGCAACACCGGCATTGCACTTGCATGCGTCTGTGCTGCCCGTAGCTACAAACTCATTCTGGTTATGCCTGAAACAATGACAGTAGAACGGAGAAAACTGTTGAAAGCCCTGGGAGCACAGCTTGTCCTGACTCCGGGTGTGGAAGGAATGAAAGGAGCAGTCAATAAAGCTGAACAGATGGCTGAAGATGATCCTACGCTTTACTTTATACCCCAGCAATTCAAGAACCCTGCAAACCCTGAAATTCACAGACTGACAACTGCCGAGGAAATCTGGAGAGACACTGACGGAAAAGCCGATGCCATTGTAGCAGGTGTGGGAACAGGCGGGACTATTACAGGCATTGCAAGTCTCATCAAAAAACGGAAACCCTCTTTTAAGGCTATTGCAGTCGAACCTGCCGAATCTCCCGTACTCAGTGGAGGGCATCCTGGCCCACACAGGATCCAGGGAATCGGTGCAGGTTTCATTCCTGAGGTACTCCGACTTGAACTGGTCGATGAAGTCATCCAAGTTACCGGAGACAATGCGGCTGCTACAGCCCGACGCTTGGCAAAGGAGGAAGGCATCTTTGCAGGGATATCTTCAGGCGCTGCTACTTACGCTGCTCTGCAGGTCGCATCCAGGGAAGAAATGAGCGGGAAGACAATTATTGTAATCTTGCCGGATACGGGAGAACGTTATCTGAGCACTGACCTGTTTGACTAATTTATCGGATTATTTGACTGAATTATTAACGACTTCTGACTGCTCCGTCTAATAGCTGGCTGACCTATCAATTTGAAAATTATCGTTTTGACAATTAATACCGGAAGATTTCGAATGGGAATCAGGGAAGATATCAAAACCGTTTTTGAAAAAGATCCCGCAGCAAGGTCTACGCTTGAGGTAATCTGCTGCTATCCTGGCCTGCACGCTATCTGGATACATAGGGTATCCCACTCGCTCTGGAATAAACATTTTTATTTTCTGGCCCGTTTGCTCTCACATATCTCCAGGATGTTAACAGGTATTGAAATCCATCCCGGGGCAAAGCTTGGAAGGCGAGTTTTCATAGATCATGGGTCTGGGGTGGTAATAGGAGAAACTGCTGAAATAGGTGACGATGTTTTGATTTATATGGGAGTTGTGCTTGGAGGGACAGCTCTGGAGAAGACAAAACGCCATCCTACAATTGAAAGTGATGTGGTTATCGGTTCAGGGGCAGCCGTACTCGGACCAATCACTGTTGGCAGAGGCGCAAAAATAGGTGCTGGCTCGGTTGTTATCCGACCGGTCCCTGCCGGAGCTACGGTTGTTGGAGTTCCTGCAAGAATTGCGGAACCGCGGCCATCCCCTTCTGCAGGACAACTGGACCATGATAAACTGCCTGACCCTGGACTTATTGTGATAGGTCAGATACTTGACCGGCTGAGCAGGTTAGAAGACCAGTTAAGGGCACATGAAGAGTCAATTTCCGGACAGGGGAAAACTACGCAGGGAGCAGTACTTAAGGATGAACAGATTTATTCCCTGCTAAAAGAAGTGATCGACCCTGGGGTAGGCATGGATATCGTAAAACTGGGACTGGTCAAGGAAGTAATAGTTAACGGTCCAAATGTGGATGTAAACCTTGTATTGACGACAAGCTCCTGTCCCATGATCGAGTACTTTAAGGAACAGGTCCGGCGAAAAGTCCTGAGTGCTGGTGGGATAGAAAAAGTTAATGTTAACATCCTTGACGAGCCCTGGAGCTGGGATCGATTTAAAAAACAGGTAGTCCGTTAAATAAACGCTTATTACTCTGATAAGTTAGTTAAAAGGTCAGAGTGTTTATTGAGCATACTTTAGAAAGCATCGGTTGATGTAAACAGCTGAACAGCCAGATACAGATGTTCTTACTTATAGTACAGCGTTTTAAAGTTAGTTTAGACAGGGCTTTTCTACGAAACCCTTTTTTAAACTGCACCCTGATTTTGTAACTCTGGTTTACAGAAACATATATTTTGGAACGAATAAGAAAACACATGGAGAACTTGAAACAATATTCTAATTGTTCTCATTCTAATTGTTCTCATTCTAATTGTTCTCATTCTAATTGTTCTCCGGAACTTTGATTATTTGCATATTGAGTGTAGAAAATAATTTTCAATTTGATATTTTAGAAGGTAATAAAAAGCCTCAAAAATGAGGCCTTTTACCATTTTTTGGGTAATCTCAAAAAGGGGACTCATTTAGAGAAGCCTATTTCTTTTGTTTCCCACACTAATTGATTTTACATTAGAAAGTTGAACTTGGATAACTTATGAATTTTTTATTTATGCCTGCAGAGAAACTTTGTTCTGCAATATGTGAAGTTAGTTTTATCCTCTCTTTTTCTCCACAAATCATACAAAAGCAGAGTATATATCGATTCCTCCAATACTGGATTTCAGAACTTTCTTGGAGAATTGACTTTTTGTTTTATTTCAGGTTATATTTTTTCTTAATTTATTGGGTTATTCAGAGACATTAATGTCTAATTTTCTGGATGCATAACATGATAGTTTCATATTCTTATCAGAGCTGCATTAAATGCTTTTAAAAAATTTCTTCAATTCAGGGAAAAATTTTAATATATCTAAGTATCTATTCATATGATCATATGTTCATATATAATAGCATTTAAAAGTAGCCATATTGGAGAGTTATTCATGGTAGAATTAGACAGGTGTGAAATCAATTGTATACACGATGAAGCAGTAAAAGCAGTAAAAGAGGCTCTATTTAGCGAAGATATAGCTATTTCGCTGGCAGAACTGTTCAAGGCTCTGGGAGATCCGACAAGAGTGAAGATATTGTTTTCCTTAATGACCAGAGAACTTTGTGTTTGCGACCTTGCAGCTGTTATTGGTGCTTCTGAATCGGCAGTATCTCATCAGCTTAAAATCCTCCGGACTCTGCGCCTTGTTAAGTTCCGGCGAGAAGGTAAAATCATGTTTTATTCCCTGGATGATGATCATATTGAGAAATTATTCGCTCAAGGGCTGGAGCATGTTACTGAATAAAAGTTAAAAAACGAAGAATAAGTTGTGATCCAGGAGGCACAAATAACGGAATCGATTATATCATCCAAGTTTCTTGTTACAGGTTTGGACTGTGCGGATTGTGCAGCCAAAGTGGAAAAAGCCGTTAAACGTATACCAGGTGTTACTAACGCTACAATTACTTTCCCTACTGGAAGACTTAACGTAGACTATGATCCTCAACAAACCGGCATTACTCAGGTAATAGATAAAGTTAAAAAATTAGGTTATGAAGCACGGGAAGAGGAGAAAAAATTAGAAGAGATTTTAGAAGTTTCTAAAGCCACTGATTTTTGCATCATAGGAATGGATTGTGCCGACTGTGCAGCTAAGTTAGAAAAGCGCATCTCGAAAGTCCCTGGGGTCGAAAATACACAAGTAAATTTCGGCGCTTCTAAAATGACGGTAACTCATAACGGATCAGTGATAGAAATTCTGTCAACAATTGAAAAAATGGGTTACTCGGGAAAAGTAGATGCTGGACTGAGGAGAAAAAAAGAACCTGTCAGTTTTTGGAAAACAAACCAGTACGCCAAGCCCACTGTCATTTCCTTCATTATGTTCATTTTGGGATTTACTGCTGGAAAACTTGGAGCACTTGAACTAGCAGTTAATGGGATATTTCTGACCGGAATTATTCTCGGGGGTTTTCTACCAGCTAAGAATGGCATTTCTGTCCTTATTAACGCATGGGAATTTGACATGAATCTCCTGATGACCATAGCAGTCATCGGCGCATCCCTTATCGGTTCGTTTGAAGAGGCCGCAGGTGTTGTATTTCTATTCTCTTTTGGAAACGCTTTGCAGGGCTATACTCTCGATAAAACAAGGAATTCTATTCAGGCTTTAATGGAAATTACCCCAAATGAAGCATTAGTCAGGCGAGGGCAGGCCGAAATAACGTTACCAGTAGAAGAAATTATAACAGGAGACCATATAATTGTCCGCCCCGGAGAAAGAATTGCTATGGATGGCAAAGTATCTACTGGTTACTCTACTGTAAATGAAGCTCCGATTACAGGAGAGTCTATTCCTGTGGAGAAGCAGCCTGGAGACGAAATATATGCCGGAACCATAAATGAGCGCGGCTCGCTTGAAGTTGAAGTCACCAAACTAGCCAGAGATAATACAATATCCAGAATTATTAACATGGTTGAGGAAGCTCAGGGGCAGCGTGCACCATCTCAGCAATTTATCGATAAGTTTGCGAAATATTATACTCCTGCTGTTATAGTTCTGGCTGCTCTAGTTGCTACAGTACCTCCACTGGCTTTTGGACAACCATTTGAAAAATGGTTTTACGAGTCCATGGCTTTACTGCTGGTAGCATGTCCCTGTGCACTGGTGATATCTACACCTGTATCCATTGTATCCGCAATCGGTAACGCGGCGAAAAATGGCGTACTTATTAAAGGTGGTATGTATCTGGAAGAAGCCGGAAATTTGTCAGTAATTGCCTTTGATAAAACAGGTACCCTTACCGAAGGAAAGCCTAAGGTGACGGATATTATCCCGATAGATGGCTTACCCGATAAAGAATTCTTAGCAATAGCCTCGGCAATTGAAAGCAGATCAGAACATCCTCTTGCCGAAGCAATTGTAAAATACGCAAAAGAACGAGGGGCTGAAATCTCCAGTGTATTAGCCAGTATATCAGTATTTGAGGCAATTCCCGGCAAAGGTGCCAAAGCAACAGTTAATGGCAAGATGTATCAAATCGGTAATTCCAGATTATTTACTGAACAAGCAATAGATGTAGAACCTGTAGAACATGAGGTTTCTCGTCTGCAGAATGAAGGAAAGACTGTAATGATGCTGGGAGACGATAAACGCATTTTGGGGCTCATAGCTGTTGCAGATATACTGCGGGAAAATTCCGGGCAGGCTGTCAGTAAGCTGAAAAAAGCAGGTATCAAGAAAGTCATTATGCTTACAGGAGACAATGAAAGCACTGCCCGTGCTATCGCCACAAAATCAGGAGTCGATGATTTCCGGGCAGACCTATTGCCTGAAGACAAGGTGGATGCGATTAAGGATCTACTTGCCGAACATGGAAAGGTGGCTATGGTGGGAGACGGTGTCAATGATGCCCCTGCTATGGCAATATCTACAGTCGGTATCGCAATGGGAGCTGCAGGAACTGATACTGCACTGGAAACTGCAGATATCGCTTTGATGGCAGATGACCTTACAAAACTGACCGATACAATCAGATTGAGCAGGAAAACTCTGGACATTATCAAACAAAATATCGCTTTTGCCTTGATAGTCAAAGGATTAATTCTTCTGCTTGTCATTCCAGGATGGCTAACTATGTGGCTGGCTGTAATAGGGGATATGGGCAGCTCACTTCTGGTTACTCTGAATGCAATGAGATTATTGAGAGTGAAACACGAAGACTAAACCTGAATCTACAAACTTAAGGAAAAAAGGAGTAATAAAGATGGAAACTTTAAAGGTTTTAGGTGTGGATTGCAACAACTGTGCAACGAATGTGCGTAAAGCCCTGGAGGGCGTTAATGGTATAGAAAAACTTGACATAAGGCTTTCAGAAAAAGTCGCTGTGGTAACCTTTGATCCTGACAAGGTTAGCAAACAGGAAATTACTGAAAGAGTAGAAGATTTCGGCTACGACGTCGAATATTGACAGGTATTGAAATCCATCCCGGGACAAAGCTTGGAAGACGAGTTTTCATAGACCACGGTTCTGGTGTGGTAATAGGAGAAACTGCTGAAGTAGGTGACGACGTTTTGATTTATATGGGAGTTGTGCTGGGAGGAATAGTTCTGGAGAGGACAAAACGCTATCCTACAATTGTTGAGCAGGTTAGATTATCAACTTTAGGCACATGAAGAAATAATTTCCGGACAGGGGAAAACTCCGCAAGGAACGATACCTAAGGATGAACAGATTTATTCCCTGCTAAAAGAAGTGATCGACCCTGGGGTAGGCATGGATATCGTAAAACTTGGCTTGGTCAAGGAAGTAATAGTCGACGGTCCAAATGTGGATGTAAACCTTATATTGACAACAAGCTCCTGTCCCATGATCGAGTACTTTAAGGAGCAGGTCCGGCGAAAAGTCCTGAGTGCTGGTGGGATAGAAAAAGTTAACGTTAATATCCTTGATGAGCCCTGGAGCTGAGATCGATTTAAAAAACAGGTAGTCCATTAAAAGCAATTGTCGATTAAAATAATAGTCACATACTTTCCACGTACTTTCAACATACTTTCAATCACATACTTTCCGCAGATGTACACAAAAATTGTACATCTTATATAACCGCGGAAAGTCAGTTTATACTTCAACTTGTTTTTATAAGTAAAGAATGATAAACTTAAAAGCCTCCAGGAGGAACGTGTTGCATCAAATATGTATTTTAATAGCATATTTATAATTGCAGCTCCTGTAAGTGTACCCAGTAGGAATTTATGCAATTTTGTTCACTTTGTGAAGGTTTATATCCTCCCCTAAGCTCATTCTACTTCAATCTTATGACCTCTTCTTTTTCCAGCACGCTTTTTAACAGCATATATGAGTGTAGCGCCTGCAAGTGCACCCAGAATTATTTTACCTACTCTCATTGAAGACCCCCTACCTGCTTTAACTTCACCTGCTTCAATCTCAGCTGGTTCGCCCAATACCATTTCTTCTTCCGGTTCAATTTCTCCTTCTTTTTGAGTTATTCCTGACTTAAGTTTATTAAGGAGATATGCCCCAAGGGCCAACTTAACATATTTACGTAATGTTCCCTTACTACTTGGAGACCGGCCTGACTTAATTTTCTTCATTATATACGCGCTAAGCAGCAACTTACCGTATTTGTTTATATTTCGCAATCCTGCACCCCCTCATTTTTTCCTTAACCGGACTGCCCCTTTATTCTGTATTTTCGTCCGCAAAGGGGAGTAATGAATTTAATACTCCTGTATTTACCCTATAGCTCACATATTATATAACGGCAACTATATGAAATTAAAAATGAAATTTAACTGTTATCCGACTTCCGATTCTGTCAGATATCAAGTGAGAATTCTAATTTAGATACAGAGGTAGATCAGAGATGCGGATGTAGGTTAGATACAGAAATAGAGTATAGAACTGAAGAATATGAGTGAGAATATATAGTTACAAATATAAAAACATATGAAAGTTTAGGTGCAAAGAATTTGAACTTTACCTTGAAGATTCTAAGTAATAATGTACAGGAAAATAAATCACGAAAGCGTTTTGTATTGGGAAAGAAAATTAAAACCATGAAACAATCAATAGGAGCAAAGCCACTTGCCTTTCCGACACCAACCTGGGTTGTCGGTACTTACGATATGAATGGAAAGCCCAATGCCATGACTGTAGCCTGGGGAGGAATTTGCTGCTCGAACCCTCCATGTATTAGTGTATCCTTAAGAAAAGCAACTTACAGCTATGCCGGTATTATAGAAAATAAAGCTTTTACCATTAGTATCCCGTCAGAAGATTTTGTGAGGGAAACCGATTATTTTGGAATTGCAAGTGGCAAGGATGAAAATAAGTTTGAGGCAACCTGTCTTACGCCTGTAAGAAGTGAGCTTGTGCCTGCTCCCTATGTAGGAGAGTTCCCGGTTGCTCTGGAGTGCAAACTTTTGCATACCCTTGAAATAGGGCTTCATACTCTGTTCGTAGGAGAAATCGTGGATATTAAAGTTGACGAATCTGTGTTTGGCGAAAACAAAAATCCGGATATTGAGAAAATCAAGCC
The DNA here is from genome assembly GCA_002499445.1 of Methanosarcina sp. UBA293. Classification (GTDB taxonomy): domain Archaea; phylum Halobacteriota; class Methanosarcinia; order Methanosarcinales; family Methanosarcinaceae; genus Methanosarcina. The sequence goes on along the minus strand of DALS01000032.1, from coordinate 75,719 downwards.
AGTTATATATGATACGGGAAACCGAAGCTACTACAGTATTGGGTGTAATCTTGGAAAGGCTTTCTCAATAGGCAAGGAATGCTGAAGAAAAAGCAAGGAATGCTGAAGAATAAATAATAAAAGAAATCAAGCAGTTATTGCTTCTTTAAGTGCTTTTTAATCATTCCCAAATGTTTTTTTAGCCATAAGCCTCCATTCTCTGAGATCATTTCTCTCAAACTTCTCAACCACGGCTTCAAGAAGGAAAGGGACATCCAGTTGCTGGGGGCATTTTTCAACGCACTTCTCACATTGAATGCACTGGGAAGCATACCCTGGCACATCTCCTCTTATTATCCCACCTGGCTTTGCTGCATACGCCAACTTTGCTTCTTTATCATTGCCTGACAGGTACAAATTATCATAGATTTCAAAGCAGCCAGGAATGTCTACGCCTGAAGGGCAGGGTAAACAATATCTGCAGCCAGTACAACCGATCTTCATAAGTTCTCTGTATTTTTGTTCGACCTTTTTTACAAGCTGTAGTTCGGCTTTTGCCAGGGAATTTGGATAGGCTTCATTTGCAATTTTCAGGTTCTCTTCAATATGGTATTCCTCGTTCATACCTGAAAGCACAACAGTGACTTCGGGGCGGTTCCACACCCAGCGGAGAGCCCATTCTGCAGGTGTGCGTTTCACAGGCGCTTTATTCCAAACTTCCTGCACTTCAGGAGGCACGGGGTTTGTAAGCTTGCCTCCACGGAGGGGTTCCATGATAATAATACCTAGCCCCTTCGAAGCTGCATATTCAAGCCCCTCTGTACCTGCCTGATTCTTTTCATCCAGGAAATTATACTGGATCTGGCAGAAAGTCCACGAGTATGCGTCAACAATCTGCTTGAAGTCCTCAATTGATCCATGGAAAGAAAAACCTGCATTGACAATTCGACCGTCAGCCTTTGCCCTGTCAAGGAAGTCCAGAACATCAAGCTTCTCCATTTTGTCCCATAAAGTTCCCACAAGCCCGTGGATAAGATAATAATCGATATGATCTGTCCTGAGCCTCTCAAGCTGGGCATTCAGGATCCTGTCCATGTCTTCTCTGGTTTCTATTATCCAAGAAGGAAGTTGGTAGCAAGCCTGACCTTTTCGCGATATCCGCCGGCAAGAGCCCGACCAAGGAAAGGTTCGCTTTCTCCTATATGATACGGCCATGCCGTGTCTATGTAATTCACTCCTTGGTCAATTGCATAACGTATCTGGCGTGTGGCTCTTTCCTCATCTATTTTTCCATCTTTAAGCGGAAGCCGCATGCACCCAAACCCAAGTATAGAAAGTTCATCCCTGTTCTTTGGCATTTTCCTGTAAAGCATTTTCATTACCCTTTCTTCAGAGTTTAAGAACTTTTGCTGCTTTCATAGCATCGGAAACCATGGCCTCTATGTCTATTTTTCTTTCCTCAATTACTATTAGGTCATAATTTGCCTTTACTTCGGGCTTCTCGGGAACAGCAGTGCAGCTGCCTGCGGGTTGACTGGAAATCTCATATGTTCCGATTTTGCGGGCAATATCTATAATTTCGGTTTTGTCAAAAGCAATCAGAGGATGATAAATGGGGATAGCAAGCTGATAGATTTCGGCATACATATTGGCAGCAGTCTGGGAAGCTACCTGTCCCAGGGAAGATCCGGTAATAATTCCGCTTGCGCCTTCTTTTTTCATGACCTCATAGGCTTCTCTGTACATCATGCGTTTGCAGAGAAGACAGGTATTTTTCCGGTTGCAGATGTCAATAAATGCCTGTAAGCTCGGTCCGTGAGGGATCTCATAAGTCGTAAACTGATAGCCAGCTGCCCACTTCTGAAGCTGTCGAATACAATCAAAGGCACGTTCTCTTGCTGCATTTTCGGCATAAGGAGAAGTATTGCAGTAGACTGGAATTATCATGACTCCACGTTTCATCATAAGCCAGGCAGCAACTGGAGAGTCAAGTCCGCCTGACATTAAAACTACCATGCTGCCCTGAGTCCCAAGAGGAAGTCCTCCTACTCCTTTAAATGTCTCAAGATAAACGTAAGCCAGATTTTGCCGCATTTCGACGAAGATTTCCTTATCAGGCGAACTCAGGTTAACTCTGGGATGTTTTCCTTCTTTTTCTAGAATCTCCCAAATAGCGTCTCCACAAGTTCTGCCCACGTCTATTGAGGAAAAGGGATGGTTTCCGCTCCTTCTGGCTCTGATTGCAAAAGACTCGCCTTCTAAGACCAGGTTCTTAGCCAGGGCAGCGCATAAACTGGCTGCGTTCTCAAGGGTAGGTTCTGCTTTCAATGCAGGGGAGGTTGAGACAACCCCAAAAACATCAGCAACAGCTTCGGCTGCACGGACATCCTTAGTCTCGATAAATATTCTGCCCCATTCCCTCCGGATCTGGGAATATGGAATGTTTTTGGAATCCAGCATTGCCTCAATATTTTTTATAAGAACTTTCTCATACCAGTTCCTGACTCCTGTACTTTTTAGAGCTAGTTCCCCATAGCGGACTATAATTACTTCAGGTTGAATTTCAGGCTCTGAGGAGAGATAAGAGTTCGGGTTACCCTGACTCTCAGGGCAACTCTCCTGTATATGTTCATTTTCTCTTTTTATCGAGGTATGGGCATTAGCCTTAAGCTTTGCTTCGATCTCATTGGAATTGTCTGTCATAGATATTTACGGTTAAGGTGGTATGGAGCTTAAAACTTTCCGGAAAAAAGAGTTTTACTCTTGAATGCAAAAAATTTAAAGCCTGGACAGCGGCGTAAAAATTAATAGAAATTTTCTAAAAAACATTAATTAAAAACATTAGAATAAATTCTCCGGTATTCATCTCACTGCATACCAAAAAACGAATACCGGAAAAAGCTTCAGAGTATTAACTTTTCCTGAATTCGAGCTTTAGCTGGCTTCCGGAATACGCCATTCTTCACTAATGTTTGCTTTTCCCTCATCAGGCTCTGGCACATACCAGTATTCTGAGTCCTGACTTTCCTGACCTTTATCAAGCTCGGGATTATAGCTGTTACTGTTTTTCTTCTGGTTGTCATAAGGCGCTTGGATAGTTCCTAACTTGGAAGCATCTATAATATTTTTACTGATGTTTCCTGATACGTTTTCTTCTCCTCCGTACCATCTTGAAGGCAAGGAGTAATTCAGACTACTATTATAAGTCTCAGGAAGGAAAAACCTGGTTCCTCTTTTCTCCAGGGCATCCACAAAACCGGGATCGACCTCCTCGAGTCGCGCCTTGCATACAGCAGCCTCATCTAACTTCTTTATGCTGTAAAGGGCGAAACGCTTGTTATAGAGGGTCGAAGATGAGTTCGGGTTGATTGCAAGAGCATTGTCGTAACATAGAATTGCTTCTTCAACTTTTCCCATCATGTTGTTGATGTATCCCTTATTGTACCAGGCCGTGATGCAGTTAGGCTTAAGCTGGACAACTTTGTCAAAACAGTTCAGGGCCGCATTATTGCTGCTTATTGTAAGATAAGCACATCCCTGGAAATACCAAGCTGCAGCGTTATCTGGACTATATTCCAGAGCCCTATTGTAACATTCAATCGCTTGCTGGTATCTCTCCAGTTTATAGAGTGCAAAGCCTTTATTGTTGTAAGCATCTGCACTGCCCGGATCCAGTTCAAGAATCCTATCGTAACAGCCTATTGCTCCCTCAAAGTCTCCGCCGTTTTCCAGGGCTTTCCCCTGCCTGTAAAGTATCTCCCTGTTTTCCGGTGAGATTTCAAGCATTCTCTCATAACATGCAGCAGCTTCCCCATACCTGCCAAGTGCCTCAAATAATGAAGCTTTCTCACCAAGAGCTTGGGAATTATCAGGCTGAAGCTCAATAATTCTATCGTAGTCGGCTAGCGCGTCATCGAATTTATTGGATTTCGAGAGAGCAAGAGCCCGGCTTCTCAGGGCTTCAAGGTTTTCAGGCTCGGAATTAAGAATTATATTGTAACAGGAAATTGCCTCCTCCTGCCTACCCAGATTCGAGAGAGCAAGAGCTTTTCCAAAGAGGGCTTCAGAGTTGCTTGAGTTTAGAGCAAGCACTTTGTCATAGTAACTAACTGCTTCTTCGAGCCTTCCAAGATCACTTATAGTAGAGGCTATCCCGTACCAGGCTGTACTTGATTGAGGATCAAGATCCAGAGTTTTCTGGTAGCATTCAAGAGCTTCCTCGTTTCTATCGAGTTTGTCAAGTATCGAGCCTTTTTCATACCAGGCCTCAGCACGTTCAGGATTAATTGCAAGAACCATATCATAACAGGCAAGAGCTTCCTCGTACATTCCAAGCTTACTGTAAGTCGAGGCCTTACCATACCATGCCGCATCGTAACTGAATTCTTTATTAAATAATTTTAGAATTTCTGAGAACTCAGACTTGTCTCCCGGACTTAAACCTTTGCAATCCATGAGGTAAAGCCAGAAACCTCCTGGAAGCGCTTGAACAGGATTGTTGCCCATACTACTGTTTTTAACAGACCTAGGCCCTGAAGATTCTGTTGAACCTTGTTCCGTATTTCTGTTCAATTGGAAGCGGGCAGCAGAATACTCAGGATCGATTTGAAGAGTTTTATTATAGCAATCTGAAGCTTCTTCATGTTTTCCGAGCTGATCAAGAACAAGGCCTTTATTGTACCAAGCAGCAGCACTATCGGGAACAGAAACAAGGACCTTATTGTAACATTCGAGCGAGCTTTTGTATTCTCCAAGTTTTGCTAGAGCAAAAGCTCTACCATACCACGCAAGTGAATAATTTTCGTCAATTTTGAGAGCTTCGTCATAGCTTTTTACCGCATCTTTGTAATTTTTTATTTTTGAAGAATCAAAGCCTTTCTTGTACCAGACTTTAGCATAACTGGAATCAAGTTTTAGGGCTCTATCGTAACACCCAATTGCCTCTTCATATTTACCAAGTTTGTCAAGATCCATGCCCTTCATGTACCAGACGACAGCGTGTCCAGGTTCGGTTTCAAGAACTTTGTCATAACATTCAAGCGCTGCATCATATTTTTCAAGCTTATCAAAAGACAGAGCTTTTTCGTACCAAATTTTAACTGTAGGAGACTTAAATTCAGGAGTTTCAGGATAGCATGGAAGTGTTGATTCGTAAACGCTCAACTTTTCGAGCAATTCTCCTCCGATTTCATCAACCTGAATTCCTGTATCCGGGTTAAGTGCCTTATCATAACAAGCAATTGCAGCATCATATTGTCCGGCTTTATTAAGCAAAGAACCTTTATTGTACCAGACTTCAGAGTTGCCTGGATTGTAAGCCAGAACCTCATCATAACACTTCAGAGCTTCGTCGTTTCTCCCAAGCTTTTCAAGGCATAATCCTTTTCTCTGAAGGGCATCAAGGTTTTCAGGCTCCGAAAGAAGAACGAATTCATAGCAAGTAAGAGCCTCCTCGTACATTCCCATTTTTTCAAGGTTAACACCTTTGTTATGCCAGGCACTTACCATATCAGGATTAAAAGAAATCGCTTTGTCATAATAGTCTATCGCAGTTTCGTAATCTCCGGTATTTTCAAGAATTACTCCTTTCTGGTACCAGAGCTCATAATTTTCAGGAGTAATATTAAGAGCTTTGTCAAAGCACTCCGTTGCCTCTGAATATTGCTCAAGCCCAACATAGGTCATTCCCTGCATCTGCAGAGATCTAGAGGAATTGGAATTCAGCTCAATAGAATTTTCATAAGAAGCCAGAGTTTCTTGATCAAGCCCAAGCTGCTCAGAAGCAAGAGCTTTTCGATACCATACTGTGGAAAGATAAGTATCAGCAACAAAGCTTTTATTGTAACAGTTTATAGCCTCAATATACTTCTTTAGTTTAAAATGTTCGTCACCTTTATCAGACCAGTTCCCGGAAGAATCCTGAAATGTTAAAAGAGCCTTCTCGTAACAGTTAATTGCTTCTTCATTCTTTCCCAGCTCAGCTAGAGAACATCCTTTTCCATACCAGGCAGGTGAGGAATTTGGGTCGATCTTAAGCGCATCATTATAGCAAGCTATAGAAAGTTCATATTTTTTAAAAGAATTTAACGCATGTCCCTTTTCAATCAGGCCTTGAACAGAAGCTGGTCGCTGTGCTATTACCTTATCAAGGTTAGGAGCAACTCCAGTGCTTCCATTATCTTCTATACCCAGTTTTTGACCTGTAATAGCTCCTGCTACAGGTAGAAAACCTGAAAAGAAATATAATATCAAAGCAAAGAAGATAAATGAATTAACAACTAAATTATTTTTTTTTATTGAGCTCATTAAATACCCCGATCTATTCTAATGAGTTCTTAAAGAGACTTTTCATAAAGAGTCTTCCACTATTTTTATATTCGTATACCTGTGCTGTTTCATAACCAAGTAAGCGAGATCAATCAAAGAATAAAAGCGACTAGATAAATTCTTTTTGCTCATTCTGTAAATAATTTATTCAGTCAGGTAGCTATTCTCATACATTATCATTTAAATTTAGAAGTATTAGCATATAAAATTTATGTAGTTTATAAAGAATCCCTGAATTTACAAATCCCTGGATTTACTATATTTAGCGCAACGGTATATTATTGTTGTAGAAATAATAGTAAGATAAAGACACTATAATAGTGAGTATAATAGCGAGTAATAACAGAAATAAAACTATTATCAAATACAGGACTTCTTTTAGTTTTTCGATTAGATAATGATTTAATCCTGAGATTTGGTATATCATAACTTCATGGAAATCCCAGATGCATGGAAACCTCCAGAAATCTTTTCTTATTCAAAGCTCATCCAGACTGGACAAGCTGAGAATCAGGGAAAAAAATCATCTGGCAAATCATTCCAGATATCTTCTGCGGTATTCATTGCCCAGACTACGCCGATAATCCGAACGAACCTGGCTTCTTAACTACTCCTTAAGCATTGATTCCAGGGAATCTTCACTAAGTTCTTCCTTTCTACTTTTGTCCTTTGTCTCTATCTTCTGTCTGCTTTGGTCCTTTTCTTCTGTCATATTAAAATCTCTCTTGTCTTACCAGGGCAGAAACATGATTTGTTGTAATTATATCTTAAGTAAACTTATTGTTTGATAATTTTAATTGATATAAAACCTTGATTAGAATCTTACTTTAATCAGAGTTTTTCAGGTCCGTTTTTTCAGGCCGGAACCCGAAAAAGATAATCAGGATTTATCAATTGTTTTGAGTCCAGGAGGCTGTTTAATGAATTCCACCTCAAGGCCTGGAATTTCGCGCAACCTTGAGCATAAAGCCTCCATACCCGGATTTTCCGTGGCATAATGAGTGGCGTCAATCAGGCAGAGATCATCATAAGCGCGGAGAATATCATGTCTAAGTTCGGAAGATATAAAAGCATCGACCCTATTTGTCCTAGCGATTTCAAGGAATTCTGTCCTGAAACCACTGCCTCCAAGGACCATTACTTTGCTTATCTCCTTTTTTTCTCCCGCGTACATTACAGGAGTTTGCAGGGCTTCCGAGACATTAGATGCCAGTTCTGCTGAAGTGCAGGGTTCGATCTCTCCAATCTTGCCAATTTCTGCAGTTTTGATATTCCTTAGCCCAAGCCTTGAGGCTAGCACGTCATTAATGCCTCCTTCTGCCCTATCATAATTCGTGTGCATGCTGTAAAGAGATATCTCATTCTCAAGGGCAAACCTGAGGGATTCTGCCAGGGATTTTGAGATTTTATTTATTGGGTGGAAGATAAGGGTGTGGTGGGTAACCAGTAGATTTGCTCTCATTTCTGAGGCTTTTTTAAGCACATAAGAACTGGCGTCAAGGGCAACTGCAATTCTTTCTATATTGTTTTCCAGGTCGAGAATTAACCCGATCCTGCCTTCGTCAAAGTCGTCAGCAAGTTCAGGTGGTGCAATTTTTTCGAGAATTTCTACGACTTTTGTAAGTTTCATGAAAAACCTCCAATATCCAGAAGGAACTACTTCTTGACTAGATTTGTAAATTTCCTTTACTGATATTGTCATGAATATATAGGCTTAAAAATAAAACTCATTTGATATTAGAAGCTTATTAATTTTTTTATTAATTTTTGCGATCAGTACAAAAAATTAAAATATCTTATGTTAAAATACTTTATTGAGTTTAAACTATAGAGTCCAGAAAAATCTCATATTAAGATGACCTACTACTAAGCAATAAAAACTAGTAAATTATTGAGTTATAATATAATGCTGATGTTAAATAGTAATGCTGTGACGTCAAAGTTGTTAAAGTGATAACGGATTAAAAGAGTTTAATTATACGGGAGTGCTGGGGCAAAAATGTATTAAATAACATATCACGGCTAGCTCTGTAGAAAACCTGTCTACATCAGATGAAAGAGGCTGAAAAAAGATAAGTATATTCAGATCTTGCTGCTCAGTTTAAATTTATGAAAATTCATTATTTCAGAGGATTTCTACAGAGCCTCACGGCTTATCAATTATAAATAATCATTTAGTTATTATTTATAATTAATGGATGAAAATATTTAAAGAGCCGTAGCCATACAGGAACTCAAAATGCATCCAGTGCGCAGATTAGGTATGAAATGTGTAAAATTCAAGGAAGGTAACTATGGCTAAGAAGTTTGTGCTAATTGTATTACTTGCCGTGTTCTCCTTTTCAGTTCTCTCAATGACCACCCTTGCAGAAGAAAACATTGAGTGGGTAAAGAAACAGGAAGGGAAGAAACTATACTGGGGGGATACGGTAACAGTTGATGGCTATGTTATAAAGGCGGAAGATTTCAACGTAGACAAATGTGTGTTTATCTCAATCTCAAAGGATGGGGAAAAGTTGAAGACGGCTCCACTTTCTGCAGGTCTGGATGTTGTATATAATGACAGGATAAAGGTCTATGCCCAGAAAGTGGATCCAAATTATGAAACTATCACGAAGGATGGAAAGGAGTTCAAGAGAAGTAACTGGAATCCTTATGCTGAACTGAACGTCTTTGTAAGAGGAGAACCAAATTTTGACATCAAAGTTGAAACCCAAAAAGATGCTTATGACCCCAAATCTACTGATCGAATCGATGTATCGATAAAACTTAAAAATGATGGACAGTCAAAGGCTAAAGATACTATTCTAACCATCGATACGGCAGGAATGGAAATTCTTAAAGGAAAAACGAGGTACACATTCGGAGAGGTTCTTAAAGACGAGACTCTTGAACCAATAAACCTTACTTTGAAACCTTATGCTCATTGGGTCGATACTGACCTAAAGATAACTGCAAAAACTACGTGTGTGGATGTAAAGGGAGATAAGTACGAAGATACAGGCTCAAAAGTCATAAAAATTGAGAAGGTATGGGGTCTTATAGTTTCAAAGAGTATTAAAAAAGATTATCATATGGGAAAGCCCGTACATGTCTTAGTCAGCGTCCGGAACGAAGGACTCTGTGACATAAATGACATAATAATTAAGGATTCGGTTGTCTCTGATATGCACTTACAAAAAGCTGCGACACTCGAAAAGACCCTTTCCCTTAAATCAGGAGAAACAGCTGGAAAGGTTTTTGAGTACACACTCATTCCTGAGAAACCAGGAGAATTCACAATCCCACAGGCTATAGCTACTTTTACTCTTCCTAATGGGGAGAGCGGAGAAACGTGTTCTGATTGTTCAGAAAATGTAAAAATTTATGGGCCTGATATCTCAATTACAAAAACCGTTGATAGGCAGCAGTTGAATTCCGGAGACAAGCTGACTGTCACGGTCACTGCAAAAAATACTGGGAACGTTGATGCAAGTGTAACATTAACCGACACGATACCTCCGGAAGCTAAATTTATAAGCGGGGAAACGAGTTTTAAGCAGGTTCTCAGAAGTGCTGGGGGCTCAAAAACAATAGTTTATGTTATGCAAATGCATAAAGAAGGAGAAATTAATCTGCCTGCCTGCAGAGCAACTTTTATAGACATCGATGAATATTCAGGAGAGGTTTTTTCTGACACCCCTGTAATTTATGTAGGAATGCCGATTCCCCTTGAAGGAAACAGCACCCAATCAGAGGGAGTAACTGAATCCAACCAGGAGAAAGATGGATCCTCAAGCAGCCATACGGAAGAAGATAACGAAGAAACTCCCGGATTTGGTACTATCTTTACCATAACAGCGCTTCTAATGGTTACAGGCCTCCTTGGAAAAAGATGCACTTAAAAACTTGACTGTAGCTACACAGCCGAATCTAAAAACTCAAAATTATTTATGTTTATTCAACTCATTTAAATATATCAAGGAACATTAATTTTATTGCGTCAAGGAGTATGAAAAATAACAAAAGAATAATAAAAAACGCAGTCATTTATTATCTAAATGAAAGATGTTTCTGTATTTGAGCCTAGTTCAAAATTATATAATATTTGCCAACTTAATCTTGATAATAAATGACTGTTGATATATTTTACTCAAGCTGAATAATTATAATCTTTTTCCTTATGTATAAAAAGATTTTTAGGATAAATTCACTATTAAAAATAAAGTATAAAACTATAAAATCTTATAGTTTTATACTTTATTTTTTTCTTAACTCTTTTTACCAGTTTATTTTTGTTTGTTCTTTCTTGGATTTCCAGGGAGTTTCTTATCAGGGGTGACTCCGTAATATTTTGTCCTTGCTGCTCCCCAAATACAGCCGTTTTTCCCGAAAATTTTCAATTCGATGTTTTGGATACTCTTGCAAATTTTGTTCCCTTGTCTTGCACCCTTGCAGACTATACAGAACTTTTCACAAAACACAGGGGCTTTTCCCTTATTTTCAACCATTTCAACACTCCCAGCTATAGTTTATTTTGTTATCCGGACATCTATGGGTGCTTATCCAGATATTATACTGACTTGATATACTTTAATTGATTAGAGCAATTTCTTTCCTGCATCAGGGCCGGGAGCACACTGGAATACCTCGGTAACCCTGACTTCTATAAGGTTCTTTGCAGGGAGCCCGGGCTTTGCAGTATGCACAATTGCTTTCATTTCTTCAAATTTTTCTCCGGAGCTGATGATTTCGGTTTCACCTTTTATCTGGAAGCAGCCGCCTGTATCCGGTCCCCATACGTAAATTGCCACGTTTGAGTTTTCTTCAAGGTTTGCCAGGGACTTGGCCATGAAATTATCAGCAATCCAAATTGTCTCATCATCTACAATTTGGCAAAAACCTATAGGCACTACATTGGGAACTCCTTCTCTTGAGGCCGTAGCTACGGGAAAAATCTTCACCTTTGAAAAAGCGTTTTTCATTTCTTCATTTAATTTTACCATGGTAAACACCATCAAGATTGTTGCAGTATAAATTTATATATTTAAGCGTCAGAATTGTGTATAGAAGGTCGAATTTGTGTATTTTAATAACCTTCTGAAAAAGAGATTAATTAGAGTTTTTAAGCAAAAAGAGGGAAATGTTGAGACTTTATAATAATATAAGGAATTTGGGAGCAGAAATACTCAAGAAAATTAGCTCTCAAAACGAAAACGTTATTAACTAAGAGCTGGCTGCAAAATGAATTTTCTTGCCAGGTAGCCAGATGATCCTTATGCTTGACTTAAAGACATTCTTGCCCTGAAGTTCGGCGATTCTAGAAGTCTATATACCGAAAAACATGGGAGTATCCTTGTCGGGATAAACGGCAAGCGTGCAGGTATAAGCCATAATCTTGTGTATTCTACCTAATTTAGCCTGTAAGTTGGATAAGTAGATTTTCTGAAGTATTTGAGACTTCTAAAGTGCTCAATGATTAATATTAGTCAAATTAGGTAAGCACAAGACTTGATCTCTAATCGTCCCCATTCCTATTTTAATAGTCATCTTTCTGCGTAAATAGATAGGATTATATAAAAAGAAAATTCATTATAGTATAGAATTTTATCATAAGTATATCTATTAAATATATATTTTGGGGGAAGAGATATTAGAAAGCCTGGAGTTCTTATAGTTATACTTTTTACAGGAATATTATTTATTTCCGGATGTACGGAAAATGCTCAGGATAATGAAACAGGTATTGGGGAAGAACAAAGAGAAACTCTTGTAGAAAGGGCAACTCCGAATGTGACAGAAAAAGTTACGGAGCCAGAATTCGGAGATGCTGGCGAAGGATTTATTCTAGGTCAAGAGGAAACCTCTCCTATTGGGGGGAAAGAAATTGTAATCCCGGATGAAGAGGAGCAGGGTCAAGACAATAAAACTTCTGCTGAAAGCCAGTCTTCAGGCAATAATAAGTCAATTGTTAACACTACGGAATGGGCAGGATATACTACTTTTGCTTCACTTTTAAGGGATGCAGGGCTTGAAGACACCCTTAACAATGGAGGACCTTATACTGTTTTCGCTCCTACTGACATGGCCTTTGATGGCCTTCCAGAAGGCATGCTTGATAATCTTCGTAATGACCAGGAGAAACTAAACCGTACGTTGACTTATCATGTGGTCAACGGGGAGTATAGAGTTGAGGCTCTTAAAAACATGAACAATCTTACTTCTATGGAGACAGGAAAGCTCACTGTGAGTACCACAACCAATGGACTAATAATGGTAGAAAGTGCAATAGTTATGGATCCTGATATCATTGCAAGCAATGGAGTTATCCATGGAACTGATAAAGTAATGATTCCACCGGGAGTTTGAACAAAATCTAATTAGAAGCAAGAAACATAAGATTTCTTTATTTTTTACCTATTTTTAGATTTTTAATATGAAAACCTTAATATGAAAACCGAATTTGTATTAGATTAAAACAGTTATTTTGAGCAATACATTTCAAAAAATTAAAACAAGGATCTTAGAGATTTACCTGCTCCCTGTACCTAAACTCAACATTGTAATCCAGATAATAGATAACTTCTGGCTCAATTTTTATCATAATGATATCCGGGTCAGGTGGCATATCTGCCGCAATCGGAAATTTGGCTACCAGTATTTCCCCAATTTCTCGTAGTTCTTTTTCATCCATAATTATCGATGCCTTGCCTTCAATCTGAAGGGCCTGCATATCAAACCAATCAGGATCATCCTCGTCGACGGTATATGCTACATAAGGATTCTGCTTAATATTCTGGACTTTTCGAGTATTCTTATTGGTTGTCATATATACAACAACGCCTTCGGATACATACGCCATTGTATGGGCCATTGGCCTGCCCTGCGGGCTTACGGTTGCAAGGTTCAGGTAGTAATGATTTGAAAGGTATTCTTGAATCTTATCTATAGTCTCTTCTGCCATAATCCCCACCAAAATTTTGTTCTAAGCTAAGACCCCATCTAATTTGTTTTTACACTGGTCTGTCAGGAAATGTAAACCTAAACAGGTTTAATCCCATAATATAATTTTCCAATTCCTAACAAAAGCTCCAGTCTTGTGAGAAACTTCCAGTACTGGGATATAAAAAAGGAAAACTATATTTTTCGTATCATTCCTCACATACAGTTTAGAGGGACAAATTTATAAGTTTTACTTATATCTGCGGTCAGTGGGAATATTAAGTGTTATAGCTATCGTTTTTCTCTTTAGTAAATCAGGTAGATAGTGATCTTATATGTGAAAATATACCTGATAAGACCTTTAATTCTAAAGCCCACCATCTTTCCCGAGAGTTTAAGATAGATTGAGAGAATAGAAAGACAAGGAGGGTAAAAGTCAAAAGAAATAAAAAACGGAGAGGTTGAAAAGTAATTTATATTTATAACTTATTTTTCCTTCTGATTCTTCTTTCTGCACTCTTTTAGTTTTTCTTCCACCCGGATACGGGAAATAAATACGCCGAACTGCGTTGCAATGGTTTCGATGACAGTTCGCACGCTGTCTGGAAGCTCATATTCGAGGCTAGAAGCAAGATAAAAAGCTGCAATAACATCTTTTTCTGATTTCACGGGAATAATTGCAGTAGCCCTGAGGTTTTCACGCCTGAGTGCGTCATCTCTAGAGGTAAGGATAAGGTCTACATGCTGTTTGTAAACAGGCTGCCCTATCATAACAAGTCTGTTATTTGGAGAGTTCACACTGTAATGAGAGGCGTGCTCGACAAAATTAGGGGAAAGGCCGTGATGAATTGCAAGATTCATGTCTCCGGTTTCTTCATCAATAAGATAAATGCCTCCTGCATTAATTTCATCTATTTGGAGGCAGGAGTCCAGTAATTTCTCAAGAGTCTCGTTCAGGGAACTGGAAGTGCTGAGTCCGATGCCAAGATCCCTCTGGAGGTAAAGCAGTTTTTCTCTTCTCTTTCGCTCAGTAATATCTAGGGCTATTCCCTTAAGATACTTTACAACTCCATTTTCGTCGGCTTCAATGAAAGTCCTTTCTTCAACCCAGCGTACTTCGCCTGATTTCGTCAGGATGCGGTATTCTTGGGAAAAGTCTATACAATCTTCTTCTATCCTTCTTAAAAGTTCCCTTTCAACTCTATCAAAGTCATCAGGATGAATAATGTTACCATAATGGATTTTTCCGGAAGTAAACTCTTCTACAGTATATCCAAACTCATTTATATTCTCAGAGACAAATTCGGCAGGCCAATACTTTTCTGGTCTCCAGAGGAAAACTGTCACAGGAACTTTGTTTAATACTGAAATCAGCTCCCTTGCCATTTCCAGAGCATTACATAACGCCATTTCGTTAAGGTATTTACAGGCTGTTTGCCTGTTATTTCCATTCTTTGCTGATTTCGAAGCTTCTTTAGACATTTTTTTCCCCGTAGATCTCAGTCTTTTGTAGTGATGCTATGAGAATAACTTCGCATATTTACACTTTTTGCTCCTCAAACATAGAAGTACCCAATAAATTAAAAAACTTGTGATTTGACTTTAAGAAAGTACCAGAATGTAGAGACTTGAAAGTTTGATTCGATGAGGAAATCTTATGAGAAGGAATACAAGAAAAAAAGGAACTTAAGAGAAAAATATATATCTGAAATCGAAATCCCTTGAATTTAAGGGGTCGAATTATAAATTATATAATTAATTATGTATAAATACCTACTTCTGCCGTCTATAATTGAATCTAATTTTTATTTAATTCTCGAGGTCAATTTCATATATAAGTGATTACATATTTTTGACATAACTTTATAAAGAATAAAAAGAGGATGTTGAGATGGATAATCTTCAGGGAGTATTGAAAGGACAAAAAATTGCTTATTTTTCTATGGAAATCGGACTTAATAGCGAAATCCCGACTTATTCAGGAGGTTTGGGCATACTTGCAGGAGATACTATTCGCTCGGCTGCAGACCTGAATATTCCACTAGTGGCAGTAACGCTGGTAAGCAACAAAGGTTATTTCAGGCAAATTCTTGATCCTTCTGGAAATCAGGTAGAGCACACTGAAGAGTGGAATCCTGCCCGTTTCATGACGTTGCTTGTAGAAGATGTAAGCGTAAAGATTCAGAATCGGGATGTTAAAATCAGAGCCTGGTTGTATAGTTGTAAAAGCCTTACTGGAGGCTGTGTTCCCATTATTTTCCTTGATACCAATGTCGAAGGGAATGACTGGGAGGACCGCAGAATTACGGATTCTCTTTATGGAGGAGACCAACGTTACAGGCTCAAGCAGGAAATGATATTAGGGATAGGAGGAGTGAGAATGCTTGAGACTCTGGGGTTCAGGGTCAGAAAGTACCATATGAACGAAGGTCATTCGAGTCTGCTAGGTTTGGAACTCCTGAGGCGTAACGGCACTGATCCTATGAAAGTAAAGGAACTCTGTATTTTTACTACGCATACCCCTGTGGAAGCAGGGCACGATAAATTTGATTATGGGCTTGTAGAAGACCTTTTTCAGGACAAAAGCGATGTAGATATCCTCAGAAGATTTGGAGGTGCCGACCGCTTCAATACAAGCCTCTTTGCCCTTAACCTGTCGAACTACATCAATGGAGTCACGAAGAGACACAGCCTGGTCTCAAGTGAAATCTTTCCTGGCTACAAGATCCAGGCGATCACAAACGGTATCCACTCATATACCTGGACTTCTCCTTATTTCAGGAAACTGTATGACCGATACCTGCCTGGCTGGGCAAATGAGCCTGAACTTCTGGTAAGGGTAGATGGAATTCCGGACACCGAAATCTGGGAAGCACATTGGAACGCAAAAAAAGCTCTTATTGATGAGGTGAATGAAAAGACAGGCGTGGGTATGGATTATGAGACCTTTACTATAGGCTTTGCACGGCGCATGACTGAATACAAGCGTGCAACTCTTGTTCTTTCAGACCTTGAGATGCTCAAAAAAATAAACCGGAGAGGCAAAATTCAACTTATCTTTGCAGGCAAAGCCCACCCGCGTGACGAGGCTGGAAAACAGATTATAAGGGACATCTTCAAAGATATAGAAATCCTAAGGGAAGAAATAAAGATTGTTTTTCTGGAAAACTATGATATAGACCTGGCCGCAAAAATGGTATCTGGGGTCGATCTCTGGCTGAATACTCCAACCCGTCCCTATGAGGCTTCAGGCACAAGTGGGATGAAAGCTGCCCATAATGGGGTTGTGAATTTCAGCGTGCTTGACGGCTGGTGGATCGAAGGTTGGATTGAAGGCGTGACCGGCTGGGCAATTGGGCCTCAGCCCGAAGAAAACTTTTCTGAAGAAGAAGCGAAAGCCGCCGAGCTTAGCGACCTTTATAATAAACTGTATTATATTATCGTTCCTATGTACTATGACCGGAGGGACGAGTGGGTTAGGTTAATAAACAACTCTATAGGCATGATAGCTTACTATTTCAACAGTCACAGAATGATGCGGCGTTATGTTACACATGCCTATTTATAAATGTAGTTCATAGTTTAAATATAGTTCACAGTTTAAATGTAGTTGACAGTTTAAATGCAGTTGACAGTTTATCTGTTGTGACTTCTCATAGGAGCTAGTGAGTTTAATCTAACTCCTTTCATCATCTTTTCTATTTATCCCCTGTCTTTGAGAATGGTTTTTCTACCCTACCTGCACGTAAATAATATAATAAAAACTCCTCTGAACCAGGATCATTCCTTTCCGAATAAAAGAAATTAGGACTTTCCTGATTGGGTTAATCAGATTTTCAGGTCATATTTTAGGGTCTTTAAAGACTTATTTTCTCAATCTGAGATCTTTATTGTTATAAGATTTCTCCAGATTAATAGCTGCAAAAACCGAGAACCGACGTCCGCTATAATCCAGATAGGAGACTTATTAAATCAATTTCCCTTCACGTAACTATCTTATCTCATTATGGTAAGTCAAGAATAATTCCGAAAAGCTTTTATATCTAGTTGTGGAGCTACTCAATAGAAATCTTGGGGGGATTTTAAAATATATTTGATGAGTTTATTTTCCTTCAAGTTTCAGAAAACTGAGTTACATCTAGAATTTGCTTTGCCACGAATAAAATGGTTAAATTGATTATGAACACTTGTGGAGTCAAAAGGAAAATGGCTCAACCAGTTTTGTAAACAGGCTCAAGCAGCAAAAACAGATTCTCAGCTTCGGATAACAGGCAAGAAGTCTGTTGAATTCAGAAGCAAATCATAATTATACGCAAGGCGGGTAAAACCCAGACCCACCTTCCATAATCCAACTCCGAATCTTATCATGGATTCGCCCTATAATACAGAGGTTCTTACATGGCATCCACCCTATGATTCATAGAGAACCTCTACCTGGGATCCAGCCCAAAACCCAAACCTGCGATCCAAAAGGGGTCCTCTCGGATTCAACCCAAAACCAGCCTCGAACTCGACATCCAATTGAGGATTAATCCAACCCAAATCCTTTTTCGAGCCATTTCGGGACCCAACCAAGGACTCAACCTGTGATCCAACCTAGAAATTGACCCCTGGATCCAATCGACGATTTAGCTCCGATCTAACCCTAAAGGTCGTAAGAAATCATGCAGCTTATCAAGAAACCCCTGATAGACCTTGTCTTGAAAGCTCAAAAAGGAGCAGCCAGACAAGAAGTTGAGCAAAAATACAGATCCGCAGACAAAATAAAAACTCACAGCTGTTTAAAGGAATTCAAAACAGCAAATTTTGAAACCCGAAACCCTAAAATGAGATTTTTTATCCTATACGATACCAATACCCTATTTGGTAATACCTGCAAGACTGAAGAGCAAGGCTTAACTTTCCTGCAAACCGCAAAAAAAAGCCTCTTAGACTTTAACTTGCAGCTGACTGAGAGCCGCTTACAAGCCATCACTGATCAGGCAACCGAGTGTTATTCCCGCCCTTTGACTCTGGAAGTCGGGAATTAACTGTAATAAAACGGTGTTAACATGTCAGTTAACGACTCGGTCAACCGGATAGTGGCAGGTTCCGGTGTAATACTTGCAGGAACCTTCATTGGAATGCTTCTCGATATCATTACTAAAAAAGTACTCACATCACATCTCTCACCAGCTGATTTTGGCACCTACTCTCTCGCACTTACTGTAATCTCAATTACAGGCGCAGTCGCAACCCTTGGACTTAACGAAGGAGTACCAAGATATATCGCATTCTTCAGGGGTAGGCATGAGGAACAGAAGTTACACGAACTAATAGTTTCAGCCATGCTTATGGGCTTGATTGCAGGTCTACTTTCAATTCTAGTCTCACCCTCTTTGTTCCAGAGTTTGGCTGGAAATAGCTTTGACGCACAGGGCAAAATCCTGTCCGTGGTGAAGATCCTGGTCTTTGCGGTTCCGTTCACCATACTCCTGAACCTAACAGTAGCGATCTACAGAGGATTCGACCGTACCAATGTTAACATGTATTTTTACAACATTATAAGGCCGATATCCCTGCTTGGATTCGCTTCAGCTGCTGTATTCATAGGAGTTTCCCTAAAAGGAGTTGTGTTTGCAGACCTGCTTTCAATGGTCTTCACCTTCGTCATAATGTCCATATACTTCATAAAGAAGCCGCCAATTAAACAGGCAGCTAAACAGGAACGGAAAATTCAATTCAGTGATACTACCAGGCAGTTGATAAGGTATTCATTCCCACTTTTGATAACAGCAACTCTGCTGAATTTGATGAGCTGGATAGACACAATAATGCTTGGCTACTTCAAGTCGGCTGAAGTCGTTGGGATTTACAATGCAGTGTACCCTCTTGTAGGGTTCCTGTCTCTGGTAATTGCTTCCATGGGCTATGTGTATGTCCCTGTAACATCCAGACTCTGGGGTCAAAATAATACCGCGCCACTCGGTTCAATTTATGCTGTAATGACGAAATGGTGTTTCCTGCTTACGTTCCCTCTCTTCGCACTGATATTCGTGTACCCTGAGTACTTCATTACTAAGCTCTACGGGGCACAATACGTAAGCGGCGCCACATCCCTGCGTATTCTTGCCCTAGGGTTCATAGCAAACTCATATTTCGGATTTAACTATCATACCCTGCTGGCATCTGGAGACTCGGACTTCCTTATGAAGTGCTCGGTAGCAAGTGCAGGCATTAATGCCGTCATCAACTTCATGCTTATACCTGAGTATGGCATGGTAGGTGCAGCTATAGGGACTGCGGTATCCTATGCATCGATTGAAGTCTCGATGACTTTAAGAGCCTGGAGGAAGCAGCACATGCATCCGTTCACCTCGATGTACAGGAGATTGACTTTTATCGTTATCCTCGTGGTCGGATTCATGCTCGCAGCCAAGAATGTGCACCTGCTTACTGGAGCGACCTGGGAGTACGCAGCCTTTATAGTTGGGTATTTCCTGATTGTCCACAGGGCAAAAATCCTGGACAATACTGAAATGAATATGATAGGGGAGATTCGAAAAACTATCAAGCACAAAATCAGCCTCTGTGTCCCCGAAGCATTCAAAACCCTTGCATCATAATTTGATTCCGGTGCAGGGAGCTGGCGATCCTTCGTTTTGAAGGCATCAGCAGCTATATTTTTTATAATATTAGTGAAAAAATTTATTTTTAGGCGTCAGGAAACTATTTTCAAAAAGATCAAGCGAAACTATATACAAATTAACCTGAAAAACAAATCTAAAGGATGGAAATAACCTGCAAAAAGTTTGTCAGCTATCCTGTCAGCTATTCTGCCATCCAGCTTTTATATCCAATTAAGGTTTTCAAAGCTCCTGGCTTTTTAATCTGGATTCCAGGTATTCCTTTAGAACTACAGCATTATTAAAGGTCTCATCCTTTGCAGAATAGAGCAGGGTAAGATTTTTTCTTTCTCTCACTTTTTCGAGGAGTCCTTGTACATGCTCTTCTTTTTGCTCCAGTTCTCTAAGATAGCATTTCCTGAATTCTTCCCATTTTTCTGGATCATGGGAAAACCATTTCCTGAGACTATTCTCAGGAGCTATTTCCTTTATCCAGAGATCAAACCTTGCTTCACTTTTTCTCAGCCCTCTGGGCCAAAGCCTATCCACAAGCACCCTAAGTCCATCCTGATCGGATGGTTGTTCGTAAACTCTTTTTACTAGAATCAACTATTACCCTCCTCTTAACCATTTTTTCCAGTTTACCCAATTTAACCGGTTTGGACCAGTTATGTGTCTTTAAATATGTCTTAATCTTTTATACTTGAGCCCATCCCAAAACCAATTTTATTCTCAAATTGTTAAATTTTTAAAATCGTTTTTCGTGATCTGAAACTTGATCGATTATTCAGAACACAGGATTCAGAGAAGCAATTTTGAGTTTTGGGATCAGCTCCTTATCTTTAGCTCAATTTTTGTTCCTGTCTGTTCGATTTTACTCTGGCTATGCTTCTTTCTTTCATAGCTTACTACTTTAATTTGACAAGAGCTATTTTATAAAATTGTAATACATTATTTACCAGAGAAAATATGGGTCTGGGGTACGTAAAAAATCTGGTTACTAGAACGGTGAAGGAATGGCTGGAAGACAATGCATTGACACACAGCGCTGCGCTGGCATTCTATTTTGTATTGAGTCTTCCTTCTCTCCTATTACTTTCGGCATCTATAGGCGGAATTTTTTTGAAATCAAAAAGTATTCAGGATAACATACTCAATCATCTTGAGGGAATCATAGACGAAGCAATGAGAAATATGATAATTTTACTTTTTGAACGTATTCCCGAACTCAGTTCTCTGTCAATAAATGCATTAATCGGTCTTATTTTACTGTTCTGGAGTGCTAGTAATATTTTCAGGCAATTGAAGATTTTCCTTGAACGAGCCTGGGATATCAAGCCCACTGAAGCCAATAATCTTAAAGACTTTATAAAGGATATCGTGACATCTTTTGTTATTGTCATTCTCTTTGGAGGGCTGCTCGTAATAAGCATACTTGTTGAAGGGTTTCTTTATACTGCTTCAAAATTGTTCCAGCAATTTCTGCCATTTTCGCCTCTAATCGCTGATTACACAGGCTCAATAGCCAGCTTTCTTATTCTTGTGCTGTTTTTTATACTGGTGTATAGAGTACTTCCCGATAAGAGTTTTGATTTCAAATCGATTTTTGTAGGGTCTTCCGTAACAGCAATTCTTGTAACAATTGGAAAATATGCCCTTGTACTTTATTTTGCATACAGTAGCCCTACAAGCGTATACGGAGCAATAGGGTCAATTATCGGTTTATTTCTTCTGTTCTACTATTCTTCAATTATGATTACGCTTGGTGCCGAGTTCACAAAAGTTTATTCGGAATCTTAAAATCACCTGTTTTTATAGCCATACAATCTTGCAAAAACTTTCTTGAGGTTTCACCGGGAATCTTCTTATACTACTAATGTAAAGGAAGAAAAGCGTTATGTTTAATCATACATAACACCTCATATATAATCAATATTGTTTGTAATACGATTTCACTACTATCAGAGGAAGTTTCGTTCCCATAAGAGGAGTAGATATGGAAAAAAATAAAAAGATAATTTATGCTACTGTTGCTGTTCTGGGTATACTAGCTTTAGTAATGATAATGTTCCCAACTTACGAGCAGGATCCCAATGTTATAACTGTCTCTGCAGCTGCCAGCCTTACTGAAGCTTTTACGGACATAGCTTCGCAATACAAAGAAGAACATCCCGGAGCTCAAGTAAACCTGAATTTTGGAGGTTCAGGTAGTCTGCGTGCGCAAATAGAAGGAGGAGCACCTGTTGATGTTTTTGCTTCAGCTGACCAAAATCAGATGGATATGCTTGGCGATAAAAACCTTATCGTTAACAGCTCAAGAAAAGATTTTGCTCAAAACTCACTTGTTCTCATTACTCCTGAAAAAAGCACTCTTGATATAACAAGCCTGCAAGATCTAAAAGATCCTCAAGTGGAAAAAATCGGAATTGGAAATCCGGATACAGCCCCTGTTGGGAAATACACACGTTTAACACTGACTGAGGCAGGTCTGTGGGATCAACTTGAAAAGAAAGTGGTGCTTGCCGAAGACGTCAAACAGGTCCTTGTATATGTGGAAAGAGGGGAAGTTGACGCAGGTTTTGTATACATGACTGATGCAAAAACTGCAACGCCTGGAACCATCAAAATCGTTGCCAGTGTGCCTGTCAGTACCCCTGTTAATTATCCGATAGCTGTAGTTTCTCCGTCCGAGCATAAAGAAGAGGCACAGAACTTTGTCGATTTTATTACTGGAGAGGAAGGACAAGAAATACTGGAAAAGTACGGATTTACGGTGTTATCCAAGTGACAAGAATTAAATGATCCCTATGCTGGACCAGATCTGGTTTCCTTTATCCATTACGCTTTGGATAGCTACTATGTCATCCCTACTCGTGCTGTGCAGTGGGGTAGTAATAGCTTATATATTCGCGAGGCGTGATTTCCGAGGGAAAAAGCTTGCAGAACTGCTGGTAACACTTCCTTTAGTCCTTCCACCTACTGTAATTGGCTATCTTCTGGTTATTCTGGTAGGAAAAAACGGATTTATTGGGCACTTGATTTTCAATGTTCTGGGAACCGGGATTATGTTTACCAGGCAGGCCGCAGTTATTGCAGCTTATACAGTTTCCCTTCCGCTTATGGTGAGAACCGCACAGGCAGCCATTGAAGCCGTAGATAAAGAGCTTGAATATGCAGCCTATATTCTTGGAAGAAGTGAAATTGAAACTGCTCTTCTAATAACACTTCCTCTTGCAAAAAGGGGCATACTAGCAGGACTGGTACTTAGTTTTGCAAGGGCTGTTGGAGAATTTGGAGCAACCCTTATGCTGGCAGGGAACATTCCAGGAAAAACAAACACGATGTCTATCTCAATATACAGTGCTTTTCAGGCAGGTAACAACGAACTTGCCCAGGTACTGGTTTTGATCCTGGTTCTTATGTCTCTGTTGTTCATTGCGCTTACCGGAAAAATTGCCAGCAGGGAAAAGTTTGAGGTATAAACTTGGGTGTTAAGGTCAGACTTAGAAAAAGCTATTACGAAGCTGAAGATAGTAAAAGAAGAAGAGACAGAGCTAAAGGTAGGGCAAAAACTGGCGCCAAAATCGAAGCCAAGAAAGCTTTTATGCTCGATGTAAGCTTTGAGATGGAGAACGAACTTGTCGTACTTTTCGGGCCATCTGGATCCGGAAAAACCACACTTTTCAAATGCATCTCAGGAATCACGGATCCTGATTGCGGAAACATAACTGTGAACAATAAAGTTTACTACAACAAAAACAATAAAATTAACCTGCCCATTCAGAAGCGCAATCTTGGCTATGTTTTTCAGAACTATACTCTCTTTCCCCATATGGACGTGAGAAAAAACATAGAATGCGGCCTCAAAAACTGGAATAAAGAAAGCAGGGAGGAAAGGGTAATGGAAATGATGAGTCTTCTCCACATAGAAGAGCTGGAAAAACGTTACCCTTTCCAGCTTTCAGGCGGGCAGAAGCAGAGAGTAGCTCTGGCAAGGGCTCTGGCTCCCAGACCTGAGCTCTTACTGCTGGATGAACCATTCTCTGCACTTGACAAAGGAATAAAAACCGAGTTTATAGAAAAAATAAAGAGTTTACAAAATAAGCTCAAAATCCCGTTATTGTTCATTACTCACAGCCTGGAAGAAGCCTTTATGCTGGCAGACAGGGTTCTTGTTATGCATGGAGGAAAAATTCAGCAGTTTGGCACCCTTGACGAAATTTCTTATCATCCTGAAAACCGGCATGTGGCTGAGCTAACTGGCTTGTCAAATCTTTTTGATGATGCCAGAGTTGTTGGATATGATGAGATATCCAAAAGTACAGTATTAATGAGCGGAGACCTGAAAATTAGAATAAACTCTTTAGAACTTAATCCAGGAAACCTCATTTCCTGGGGAATCCATCCAGAAGACATAACTTTTCTCCTTCCAGGTTCTGAAGACCAAGATAAAAATATTTATCAGGCTTATGTCAGCAGCGTTATCAATAAAGGACCAAAGAAAAAGATTACAGTCAAACTTATTAGACATTATAAAACTTTGATCGCAGAAGTACCTGCACAATTTGTTGAATCCTTGAGGCTGAGTGCAGGAGATTCGTGCCTGATTAAAATGGAAATGAGCAAAGTAGTGGTATTTTAATAGAGGCCTGTCAAAACTCATTTAATATTTTTTAGGGTAAGAATTAGTTAACTCCTATCAATTAGTTAACTCTTATCAAAAAGAAAAAAATAAAATGTGGAGTTCAGATTCTCTGGTCTGAGCCAGAAGATAAAATAAGTAAAAAGCCGATAAGTAAAAAGCCGGCTTATTTAAATTTAAAGTCAGGTTTTATTTTTCATAATTAATCTACTCTTACTTTTTCTCTACTTTTTCCTCTTTGAGAACCTTTTTTGCTATGAGGAAGACCACAAATGCAATAATAATGAAGTTTATTAATTCTGCCAGAAAAGGTCCCCAGCCTATAAATACAGGTCCCAGTTCAAGGGTTGCCGTCCTCCAAGCTCCTCCAGGAATAAAAGGCGTAATTAATGGCATGATTACATTATCCACAAGTGATTTTATGAGAGCTGTGGATGCAATACCCATAATAAAGGCAATTGCGAGTGGAATCACCTTATATTCGTAAAGAAAATCTTTAAATTCACTTAAAAGTCCCATTTACTCCCTCCATTACATTAATACATATATCTTAATTGTTAATTAAACTTTTAATAAAATGAGAAACATTAATCAGAATTACAGGTTAAAATATTGTCAAATTTGATTGGTAAAACAGTATAAAAACGGATAAGCTTATAGTTTATTTTTATATATCTAACTAATCTATATTTCCCAAAACTCTAAAGCTACCCTCAATATTACTCTTCTTATGATTATTCGATATATGTAAATCAATTGAAAAACAAGGAAGAATGGAGAGAGAAGAAAAAGAGTAAAAGGATTTTGATAGTATGGTTTTCCAGCAGTGAACTCAGAGAGTTTTATAAAAATAGTGGCATCCGTCTTTAGAGAGGAGGAACAGGGATAAGACGAGGGGGTGTTTAAAAGGAAAGTTCACGGATGCCTACTCTACTATAATACATACAAATATATAAAATTAGGTTTATACTGTAAATCTCATGGGGATTTATAGAAGTACTCAAATTATTTTTGCAAATTTGATTCAGGGTTTGAGGTTACTTAACTGTAATGCGTTTTCAGACTGCTCAATAATAATAATAATAATAATAATAATAATAATAGCTTAGATTATTGGGCTATGTTACATTTTTACCTATCAGGTCTTAAAACAGACCATGCATTACAATTGTATTTGCATTTTAATTTTAGGTTGTATATGTGAGTTATTAATAATTCCGAAAAAGCAAGTATATCCATCATGTTTGAATAAAATATAGAGAGCGTTGCGCATATGCTTTTCAATAACTCACAACCATTACTTAATTTTACTTGCTTTTGATATTAGAATTCTGTTCTTCTTTTATACTGGAATTTTACTTCCTTTTAATATTGAATTTCTATTTCCTTTTTCCATAATATTTCTATTTCCTTTTTCCATAATATTTCTATTTAATTTGCGTGAAGCTTTTACTTTCTTAATATCTAGCTGAAAAATTCGATTTTTCAAAAAAAATATGAAATATGCCAGTTATATACTTAAATAAAGAATCTACACCAGAAAGAAACTTATTTCAGAAAGCACAAAATAGAGCTGGGGGTTTAGTTTGAAGTTTGAACGCATTAAGTCAGATGGTCTGGCTCATCTTTCTTATTTCATTGGTTCGGAAGACGAAGCCATAGTTGTCGACCCTCGAAGGGACTGTCAGATCTATGTTGATCTTGCTAGAAGAGAAGGCATGAATATAAGATATATTTTTGAAACCCACAGAAATGAGGACTATGTAATTGGTTCTCTGGAGTTGGAAAAACTTACAGACGCAGAAATCTATCACGGTCAGGGTGTGGATTTCAAATATGGAAACTACTTAAGTGAAGGTCAGGAGTTCAATTTTGGCTCAATGAGACTGAATGCTTTACATACTCCAGGTCATACCGATGAGAGCATGTCCTATACTCTGACAGACCTTGATACAGGAAATGAGCCAGTAATGATTTTTACAGGCGATGCTCTGTTCGTAGGTGATGTAGGAAGAACCGACCTCTATGGTCCAGAGGAAGCTCCAAGGCTGGCAGCAAACCTCTATGATAGCATTTTTAACAAGATCCTTCCTCTGGGAGATGGAGTAATACTATGTCCTGCGCACGGTGCAGGCTCGGTTTGCGGAGGAGCTATTGCCAAACGGGACTACAGTACTCTTGGAATTGAGCGCCTCCAGAATCCTGTTCTGCAAAAGACCGACAAGGCAGAATTTATCAAGTTTAAACTTGAAGAGCAGCTTGAGTTTCCTCCTTACTTTAAGAAAATGGAGCAATATAACCTTCAGGGTCCTCCCCTGCTGCATGGTCTGCCAGTCCCAAAGCTGCTTTCACCCGGCGAATTCAAGGCAGAAATGGAAAGAGGGGCAGTGGTTGTGGACATGCGCATGCCCCATTCTTTTGGAGGAGTGCATATAAGAAACTCCTACAATATCTGGCTCGGAGGAATACCTTCCTTTGCTGGCTGGGTGCTTCCCTATGATAAACCTATACTTCTCGTGCTCGAGGAAAAAGAGCAGTTTGAAACTGCTGTAAGGTACTTAGTTCGTCTGGGTTATGATAATATAGCGGGTTTTTTAAATGGCGGAATTGCAGCCTGGTACATGAAAGCTTTACCTGTAAATGAATTTAGTTTTATGTCTGTCCACAATCTGAAGAATAAACTGGAGAAAAACGAGGAAATGACACTTTTAGATGTTAGGAAGAAAAAAGAATGGGACAAAGGACATATTCAAGGAGCTGAACATATATACGTTGGCGAGCTTGAAGAAAAATTGGGTAATGTCCCGAAGGAGTCTAAGGTAATTGTTTACTGTGACAGTTCGCGGCGTTCTAGTGTTGCAGCCTCAATTTTGAAAAAGCATGGTTATAACAGGGTGTATAATCTGCTTGGCAGCATATCTGCATGGAAAAATGCCGGATATGATATGGTAAAATAAGCTTTTTTTACTTTAAACGTATACATTGAGAGAAGGAGTTTAGAAATCTTTATATTCTCTCTCTTTTTTTAACATACCATGGTTTTACATGTTCCTCGCATTCTTCTTCCAAAGGACAATTGGGAAAAATGGGCAGTAATTGCCTGTGATCAGCACACTCAGGATCTAGGATACTGGAAAAGAGTTGAAGGATTTGTTGGAAATATCCCCTCTACTTTTAATCTTATTTATCCTGAAATATATCTTCCTTTAGATGAAAATAGAGTAAATAAGATTCATAAAACTATAAATGACTGCAAAAAAATTCTTGTTGATTATGGCCCCTGTTTTATTCTTGTAAGGCGCTCGGTTTCAGGCAAGGAGAGAACCGGACTTGTAGTTGCAGTTGATCTTGAGGAATACCAATTCAACGGGTCCAACTCATTTATCAAACCAACAGAAGGCACCATTAAAGAAAGGCTTCCCACAAGAGTTAGGATAAGAGAAAACGCAGATCTGGAATTTTCGCATGTTTTAATATTATATGATGATCCAGATTTCTCTGTTGTTCCCAGAAACCCGGATGAGTTGATCTGTAAAGATAATAAGGTTTATGATTTTGACTTGATGGAAATGGGTGGGCATGTTACTGGGTACAGGATAAATGACGAAAAGAAAATTAAAGAAATTTCGGATAAGATTCTAAATCTGAGACCCCTTCTTGTTGGCGATGGAAATCACAGTCTTGCTGCCGCAAAGAGTTTCTGGGAGCAGATTAAAGGGACTGTGAATTCGAATCATCCTGCAAGATATGCAATGGTTGAACTTGTAAATATTCACGATCCAGGGCTCACTTTTGAACCAATTCACAGGGTTGTAAGCGGAATTGATCCCGAGGAGTTGCTCAGAAAGTTCAATGCACAGATTGTAGAAACTGGGGTCTGCCCTTCAAATACTGATCTTTCCGCCACTGGTCACTCAATAGGGTTTATTACAAAAGACAGGTGCGGTGTGCTTGTTTTTGATAATCCCTCGCACGATCTTGAAGTCGAAACTCTTGATGAGATCATTGATAATTATTCTATTGAATATGAGCATGATCCTGAAGTCGTAAAAAAACTTGGAAAAGAACAGAATAATATTGGTTTCTTTCTTCCTCCCTTAAAAAAGAACGAATTCTTTTCCCTTATAAAAAAGAAAGGTGTGCTTCCGAGAAAATCATTTTCCCTTGGAAAGGAAAATGAGAAGAGATACTATATCGAAGCCAGAAAGATTATTCCATAAAGTTTCCTGTCCTGTAATCTTTTTTAATTTATTTTTTTCTTCATTTTTCTTCTCTATCTTTACTTTTCTACTCAATCATGAAGTCCTACCTTTGGATTTTCAAGATAAGATAAATGCTCTGTTCTCATGAGGCTTTGGATTCACGTATCTATTCTACTTTCAATTAAAAAAAGATGCCCATTTATTGGAGAGTGACTTAATTTGACAGTCAAATTATAAATACTTTTAATATAATAGTTGGATTAATAATTAACTAATCACTGGGGGAGTGAAATATACCTGACTTGATAGGACTTGCTGTAGTTTTTCTAATATTGGCATTGATTGCGTATGTACTGGGCGCACGCGGAGTTGCCGGTTTCTCGATGGAGATTGCAAAGTGGCTCATTATAATCTTTATTATACTTGCAATTCTCACGTTCTTCTTATGACGGCGAAATTTACAAAGTGAACTTAGTTCAAGATTCTTATACAGTTTGGGGTGATAGACAAGTAGTATAATAAGAGCCATAAAAACCAATTTATCAGAACCAATTTATCTTTTCATGTAGTTTCGCCTGAGGGATAATTCTCAGGCGAGCTGTATTTCCTTTTGAATATCAAAATGAATAATCATTTTAAGCTTATCCAAAACTGGTTTTATTCTCAAATTTGTAAGAATGTTAGACCCTATTTTCAATGTCATAAATTCGGTCAATTATTCAAACGCGGGATTCATAAAAACAATTTGAGTTTGGGAATCTGCTCAAGTAAAATACAAATTATAAGTGCTGGTCAAAACTCTAGTTTTGGTGTAAGTAATAATGAAAGATTTTAGTACTCGATAAAGAGCTGTTGAGTAGCTTGATCTGGTAAACTCTGCTCAAGTCAAATAATCTAATAACAAGTTTGTTAATTTATAAACAGACATGATATTAATTTTTTAGACTTAATGTATTAGTACCAATATACTTATATCACTTTATATGAATCCCCGGTTAACTAATCAGAGTATTACTCAAACTTTGAATGTACTGGGGAATCAAATTGAACAGGTTAATAGTTTTATTTTCAGCCTTTCTTTTCTTAACATCAGGCTCGGGTATTGGAGCTGCGGCTGATGTTTACGTAAATTCAACGGACTCGATACAGACCGCTGTGAATAATGCAACCTCAGGCGATATAATCATCTTAAAACCAGGAACCTATACTGAAAACATTGAGATAAATAAGGATAACCTCATAATAAGTTCAGAGTCTGGAAATCCTGATGATACGATAATTACAGCCAAGAACTCAAGAAATCATGTAATCACCTTGCAAGCTAACAATGTAAAAATTAGTGGGCTTGGGGTTACAGGAACAAAAGAAAGCTATACAGGAATCTATCTCTCAGGATGTAATAATTGCATCATTGAGAACAGCAAAATCCAGAACAACGGTCATGGAATTTATCTTTTGAGATCAAAAGGTAATACGCTCTCAAACAACAAGGTTACGAATAACGGAGATTATGGGATCTTATTCTCAACTGCTACTGATAATATCCTCTCAGGAAATACGGCTTCGGATAATCGAGGTCGTGGGATCCATATAGGTACTTCCAATGGCAACACGCTTTCAGGCAATACTATATCCTCAAATGGAGTTTACGGCCTTTTCGTCTGCCCCAAAAGCAATAATAATCTTGTTTATAACAATTATTTTAATAACACAGTAAACGCAGAAATTAGAAACGGAATTGGAAATGCTTACCATACTGCAAAGACTGAAGGCATAAACATTATTGGTGGTCCTTACCTTGGAGGCAATTTCTGGGCAGAACCTGATGGCACAGGTTTTTCGGAAACTGCAATCGATGCGGATGGAGATGGAATTGCAGAATCCTCATATAGGCTTTCGAATAGTATCTACTCTGACGAATTGCCTCTTGTTTTGGCGTCTAAACCTCAACAGCCCGTACTTCCGGTAGCAAATTTCAAAATGGATGACAAAAGTGGTCCTGCTCCTTATTCTGTCCAGTTTATTGACTTATCCGAAAACGCAGTTTCGTGGAGCTGGGACTTCGAAAGTGATGGAAACATAGACTCTACCGATAAAAATCCTGTCCACACTTATACAATTCCAGGAAAGTACACTGCTAAACTTACAGTAAGCAATGAAAACGGCACTGCTTCAAAAACTCTAGAGGTAATTGTGCTGGAAGCGCAGAAAGAAGAAAAAGTTTATCCGGTTGCAGACTTCAGCATCAGCGTCACAAGTGGATATGCTCCTCTTTCGGTTCAGTTTACTGACCTGTCGAAAAACACAACTTCAAGGAACTGGGATTTTGGGGATGGAGCTACTTCAACCGATCAGAACCCAGTGTATATTTACTCTACAGCAGGGACTTACACTGTTAGTTTAGCCGCAACCAATGAAAACGGCACTGCTTCAAAAGCGGCTACAGTAACTGTAATGGAAAGTAGTTCAAGTGGAGGAAATAACGATGAAAGCAGTGGAGGAAGCAGCGGAGGAAAAAGTCACCGAAGCGGAGGCGGAGGTTCCCCTGAACCTGCAAGAAATGTCCAGGTCAAAGAACTTTCACAGACCTTCATTACAGCCGGTAGAGAAGTAAAGTTTGATCTCAGAAATAATGCAACCTGTGTTGTTTACGTGACTTTTGATGCAAAGAAGAGTGTGGGTAAGACAACCACTATAGTCGAGGTCTTAAAAGCAAAATCCTCACATGTTTCAAAGCCGCTTTCAGATGAGATATATAAGTACTTCAATCTTTGGGTAGGAAATGCAGGGTTTGCAACCTCAAAGAACATCGAAAACCCTGTGATATGCTTCAAGGTTGAAAAGGATTGGATAGAGGATAACGATATCAATAAAACTTCTATTGCCCTCAACAGGTATAACTCTGGGAAATGGGAACAGTTGCCAGTAAACCTTTCAGAAGAAGACGATAGATTCCTGTACTTTACAGGACAGACTCCAGAATTCTCATTCTTTGCAATTACCGGTAAGACTGAGAGTAAAGAAGCTCCAGTTACTGATTTGGAACTTGACTCCGAGCCTGAATCACAATCTGAATCGAAAGTTACAAAAGTTACCAATCTTAACGGAAAAAACGCTGGCGCAATAAATAGCTCAAGTGTTAAGTATGCACTTGAAAGAAAAACGAGCGAACGCTCACCTGGGTTTGAAACTATCTACGGGATCATCTCCCTGATTAGCTTATTCCTGTACAAAAAAGTAAAACCAAGAAATTAAATAAAAAAGATAAACGAAATCAAATTGAAGTCACATTAAACTTAAATTAAGTCATATGTATCTATTTGGGTAGTTTTTAATGGCGACCTAAATAGGTACTAGTAATTTATGGAACCTAGTTCTGTTTTTCTTGCCGGCTTATTTAACAGAAGCCATTTCCTCTTCTTCAGCATGGATCTGCATTTCTCCACTCTCGTTATCTGCTTCTATATAGTGGCCTTCTACAGGAGCGGAAGCGGCTTTGTATATCCTTTCCACATAGTGAATGAACGGGACGGCTTCAATATATTCTCTGCCGGCACTGACGTAATCTGCGCTGGAATGCTTCTTTTCCATTACTTTACTGAATTCTTCGCGAGTTCCATTCTCCGTTGCATCGGCTGGTTAAAAGCTTTATCAGTTTATTAGGTGAACCTGTATCAAGAGCTTCATTTCTGACTTTCTTAGCTGTTTAAGCTTCAGCTCCCTGAAATTTGCCCAATTCGCTGAAATAGAAGATGAAACCTTTAAAAACTCAGACTAACCCGAAGCTCGAATAGGTTTGAGAACTTAGATATAGGTCATCCTGGATTTACAGTGTTTACACAATGGATAAAAGAAGATATAAAGAAGATATCTGGAATAATCGAGCAAAAGAAATATATTAATAGAGTTACTACATATAAATTAAATCATGACAGTTGGAGACCTACAAAAGCCTGTGTGCCCAAATCCAGAATGTGAATATTATCACAGGGTGGAAGGGAAAGCTATCATAAAAAGAGGAAAATATAAAACAGGACACCAGAGATATTATTGCAAACATTGTAAGAAATTTTTCATGGATACGATAGGTACTGCTGTCTATAGGAAGCATCTTACCGGAGACCAAATAAGACTAATATATCGGCTTTTTCTCGAAAAAAATGGAATACGAAGTATTGAACGGATAACAGGACACCATAGAGACACGATAAGCCGGCTAATAAGAGAAACAGAAAGGAACCCGAAGATGGAGGAATATCTGATCAAGCAAATAGGGCTAACTGCCAGTGAATGTGAAAAATTATGGTTCCTTCTGGAAAATAGAAGACAAAGGTCTCGAAAGTAATCTTGAAGAGATCAGGCACAGGCTCATTTTCCTGAATATTAGCAAGCTGGTACACCTACCCTAAGGTGTAAATTGCAAAAAGAGATAGTTTTTTAATGGAAGGAAAGTCTAGATCTTACCTGGCGAGTAAGAAAAATAAGTATAAAAGTTATCTGGCGTTTCTGTCTGGCTGCATTATCCCGAATATGTTTTTTTCGGTGTCGAGGCAATATGCATACCAACCAACTCCGCGTATGGGGCTCTTTTCCATAGTTACTTTGCCGCCATGCTCCTGTATCTTATTCAAATATTCATCGATGTTAGGGACATCTATTGTGCAAATATAAGTGCTTATTGGAGTGTCTGCTCCGGGTTCTCCTCCCTGTCTCTTCATCAAACCACCACCAATTTCCAGCTCGTCTTGCTTGCCGGTAGTTATGGTCCAGTAATCTATTGAGCCTTCCCATCTCTCTATTTTCCAGCCAAATACAGCTTCATAGAACTTTTTAGCCCTTGCAATATTCCCTGCATGTATCTCAAAATGAATTATTCTTGGCGTGATAGCTACCTCCAACCTTAATTAGATAATTTATTATGGTACTATGTGTTAGTTTAAATTTTGTATTCTCCAGACATATAACTTCTCAATCCTGCATCGCGTAAAAAACACGGGTCAACTATACAGAAAAATGGTAAATTTAATGAGATGGAAAAAAGAGAAAAAGGAAAAGAATAGTAAAAGGAAAAAAGAGATAGAAAAAAATAAAAAATCTTTTTATTAAATAATTGGATGTAGCATGGAAATATCCACATTCTTTCGCGTTTAAAATAAAAAGTACAGGACTAGCTGAAAGTTATTCTCTTACCAGACACCACTGTTTTTCAGAGTTGCCAGAATATTCGTAAACTCACTACTGAACCTACACTTTCCGAAATCTGGAGAATTCAGAATGTTTTTCTTAATTTCCTGCAATCCAATCAGGAGGTTTATATCGTCACTATACTCAAATCCCCCATCAGATGCAGTGATGTTTTCAGAGAGGATTTCAAGAAGTTTCGGATCAAGGTCATTTGTAATATAAGTGTCCAGAATCAGAAGATCTGAGATTCTCCTATAGAAGTCAATAAGCTCCTGGTACCCGGGTATTGCGTAGGTTTTTGCCATCTGTTTTTGTCTGTTGAGGTATATCAGATAGCGAGCGATTGTACTTATTATGCTTTCAGTGATCTCTTTTTTAGGGAATGCGATTGGGAACCTTTTCAGCATTTGTGAGTTCAGGTTGCTGGTATGCTGCATTCCTTCACGGCTCCAGATCTCAGATAACGCCCTTGTTATTGATGAGTTGAGTACAGCCGTAATATAGTGGTACAGTATGGGATCTCCAAGAACGACTCCTACTCCGTTTGCAAAAATGTGCTTTCCGGTTGAATCATACGAAGCTTGCAGGTGGAAATTTCTGGTAACAATAATTTTAGGTGTATTTATATACCGCAGGAAGCTTTCATTTTCAAAGCTGTAATCGGCAGAAACGAGTTCCTGTTCCTCAGTTTCTGACTGCTGTCTAACTTCCATTAGCTGCTTATAGGCTACAGGAAACTTTGTTTTCAGTTCCTCGGGCTGGATTATCCTGTATTCCTTACTTATGTTATTATCGAGGATTTCATAAGGCAGCATAAATTGATATTGAGTTGACTGAACCGTAAATTCACTCGAAACGGAACCGTCTACATAAGGATACAGAAGTTCCTTTTCTATACTTGTCTGTTCTATGCTCACATTTGTGTACGAGTCGCTGCAGACGCAGGATGCATCTGTGCAGTTCTCTCTTGAAAGGCCAGCCTTTTGCAAAAAATCATTTTTTGGAGGTACACCATCAAAAACTTCTATTGAGATGTCTTCTAGGGTTCTAGGGATTTTGCTCAGCCTTTCTACAATATACTCCTTACTCCAGAACATATATTTCACTTCTTTTTTATATATATAGGGAATTCCGGATAAAATGGGGCTTCTTTGTTGTTGGTTGGGTTCTCAAAAACCGTTTTTAATTTTGAGTCTTCTGATTTAAACTTCTCAAAATCTACATATCAATCTTTGAATATATCTCTTAATATAATAATTTATCTATAATATAGTTAATAAACAAAATAAGAAATTTTCAGCTCTAATGGAAAATGGAAACGGCTCCATAGGACCCATTTTATTCTACCCTGTAATGGGGTTTTTCGAAAATCAAGTAAAAAATTAAGGTTTACAAACCAGAAAAGGCTTTTAATGTCATTTTTGCATTTTCAAGCATTTTATGGTTGTTATTAAAATAAATGTAGACTTTCTTAGGCTCAAAACAACGAATTTTCCCTATAGTTTCACTGATTTCTGCCTGGGAATAATTATAGCTATACCAGGCTTCTCTCCCATGCATCCTCATATATACGATTTTCCCGGGGAAGATGCGGTCCGTGTAATCCGGAGAATCTACGGATACTAGAGTCACCTTTTTCATAAGTTCTGTACATGCTTCATCATTTCCCAGCAGCTCCTTATTCCTGACCTCCAGGGCAAACCTTTCCCCAAGTTTTGCGGCTTCTGCAAATCTGAGTGCTTTTGCAACATTATCGAAACTTGGAGGCACCTGAAAAAGGTAAAAATCTACAAGGTGATCCATGGGTTCAAAAAGGTTCAGGAATTTTTCCAGAATTTCAAGGGAGCTTTCACTGAGTTGGCGCCAGTGGGTTATAGATCTGTGCACCTTTATGCTCCACCTGAGTCCTGTCCCTTTCTTTTTCCAACTTTTAATCTGGTCAGGTGAGGGAAATCTATAATAACTGGCATTAAGTTCGACGCTGTTCAGGCTGGAATTCTGAACAAACCAATCAAGGTTTTTCTTTTTATTCCAATCATAGTACCAGCCGCTTGTACCTACAAATACATCCATACAGTTCCCTATTATAAATCGGTCTGATAGCAGATCTATTTTTGGTTTTTATTCTACAAAAAAGAAAATATTCTACAAAAAGAAACAGAGCCTGCCTGCAATTACTTTTATTTTTCCGCAGGCAGTACATTGCAGTCATTTGACCTTCAGCTTCGAGGCTGTTTTTCAGTTTTTGATTGTCGTGGCCGTTTTTCAGTTTTTTGATTGGTTGACGTCACCTTGCAACAAATATTATCTTGCTTGCAACATTTGAGTTATCACCATTAGTTGCAGTTAATCTCACAGTATAAAATCCTGTAGTTCTATAGATGTGACTTGGGTTTGATTCAGTGCTTATTGCACTCTTGTCTCCAAAGTCCCATTTTATCGAGGCTGCATTGATGGAATTATCTTTGAACCTAACTGTGAGAGGAGCACGCCCAAACTGAGGTGATGCTGTGAAGCTTGCTTTTGGCATGACAGATTCTCCGGTAACGGTTATTGTCTTGCTTTTAGCATCAGTACCGTCTTCATTGCTTACAGTCAGGTTAACTTCATAAGTCCCCGCGGCAGCATAGGCGTGGATAGTATTTGCGTCGACAGATGTAGAGCCATCCCCAAAGTTCCAGGTCCTTTCCAGTATCTCATTAAGCGACAGGTCTTCAAACTGAACCGTGAGCGGTCCGGTCTGTTTTGCAGTGAAATCTGCAACCGGCGGGGTAGGTACACGGTCTACTGTAATATCCATTGATTTTTCACCGCTTGAACCATCACCATTTGTTGCAACCAGACTTACAGTGTATACTCCTTCGTTACTGAAAGTATGCTCTGGATTCTGAACTGTTGAGGTTTGGCCATCCCCGAAGTTCCATTGCCATCTGGTAGGGTTATTGGTGGAGGTGTCAGTGAATTTTACAGTAAGGGGTGCATAACCCTCTTTTGGATTTGCAGTGAAGTTTGCAGCTGGCGGGGTCAGTACACGGTTTATAGTAATAACCATTGATTTTACATCGCTTGAACCATCACCATTTGATGCAACCAGGGTAACCGTGTATGTTCCTTCGCTGCTAAAGGTATGTTCAGGATTCTGCTCGGTTGAAGTACTACCATCTCCAAAGTTCCATTCCCATCCGGTTGGATTATAGGTGGAGACATCAGTGAACCGTACTTTAAGAGGAGCGTAACCTTCATTCTTATTTGCAGTGAAATCTGCAACAGGAGGGGTCAGTACACGGTTTACAGTAATAACCATTGATCTTACATAGCTGGAACCTCCAGCGTTTGTTGCAATCAGGGTAACATTGTATGTTCCCTCGCGACTGTATACATGTACAGGATTTTGCTCGGTTGAAGTAGCTCCATCTCCAAATTCCCAGAGCCAGGAGGTCGGATTGTTAGTGGAGGTGTCGGAGAGCTGCACAGTAAGATCTGCTGTGAAGTTTGCTACAGGAATTGCTGGTTCGGATTTTGATGCGTATGGTGTGTTTCCATCCGGGCCCATGTTAATTCTGTTTCCGTTAGGCTCGGGTTCGTTAGAATAGTCGGATAAGGGATATCCGGCATCGATACAGGGAGAACTTACACTGTCACTTACCCAATCATTCCCGTTCCATCGGCCTGCTTTTGACTTTAAGTGGTAATCATGGTTTTCTCGGTCTACATACTGCGGATCTGCCTGTATGTCCGCAGATGACACATCCACTCCTAAATAATCGTCACCAGAGTTGTTATAGAAACAGTTATTCTGCAGAATAAAAGAGTGCGTGTCTGTAAGTAAATTCAATATCCCTGAGCCTTCTCCTTCGGTTGAACCATAGCCGTCTTCTCCGGATGACGAGGGTCTGGTGTTTGTTATAATGTTATTTCTTGCTGTAATAACATAACCCGAGCCATCCAGAGTTGAAGAAGAGTACACGTTTTTCTGTGCAATGCCAGCTCCATAAACTCCATCAATCACGTTGTTCTCAACAAGGACATTGAACCCATCGGATACGATCCCCCCTATATTTCTACTGTTGTAGGTAGTTCCGGTATCATAAATCCGGTTATGATGGATAGAGATATTTGCTGATGAAGGGGAATAAGATCCTGATCCGAAAATCCAGATTCCAGAAAGTGCGGTCTTGTATATTGTGTTATTATATACTTCAATATCATCCATTACAGAAGTTCCATGTTTCTGGATTTCAATTCCTGCGCCTCCATAACCTCTGGATGTGATATTATTGTTATAGAAACTCACATGGTTTGTATTGTAAATTCTCAGTCCACTGTTTGTCCTGCAGGTTATCATGTTATTATAGGCTTTTAAATCTACACAGTTAGCAGCATATAGAACGTCGTGTCCAAGTAAGTATACTTCATTGTCGTAGAATTTTATGTTAGAACAGCTGTTAGTTTTTAGACCGTCTCCGTGGTTATTAGTCAGATTCATATCTTGTACATCAATATTCTGACAATTCTTCAGGTCGATAAGGTTGTAGTAACCGTCTCCACTGCTAATGTCATTGTTTCCTTCGCGGTTTCCATCAATTTCAAAGCCCTTTATAGTAATATTATTGTCTCCGGAGCTGTCCATTTGTGTAATCATGGGTTTCTCTTTCGGCCAGCCAGCCTGATCAGTTAATTTGATCACAGCAGTAGAGTCTCCTTCAAGAGTGGTATTGTTACCAATAAAAAGCGTATCATTAACAATGTATGTGAATGGACCTCTAAGATAAACCGTTGTGTAATCAGAGTTTTCAGCTACGAACTGAAGAGCCTGGTTAATCTGAATATGATCATCTGTTCCGTTGCAGTAAAAATCACCACTGCCATCCCCTGATATGTAGACTATAGGGGCAGATGTCGTACACAAAACAACAGGAACATTTATTAGAATAGAAAAACACATTAAAAAAGTGAATATTAATCTTCGATTTTTCATTTATCTACCTCTATTATATAAGTTAAAAAATATTTTTCAATGTTGAATCACTGGTTCATGCTATCTTATTTAATTATGGTTGACTGTAACGTGGATATTGGAGTCAATGCCTGAGGCATTTTGCACGGTTAAACTAAGTTCATCCCAAAATTCGAAATTTGTTTCTTAAATCCTGGTTTCTTGAGCCTTGGATTCACTAATCAGGCATTTTCAATAATCAATCTCATGGCCAATGAAAAATCTTGAATAACCTTGGCGATTAAAAACAAAAATGGCTTTTGGGATTGGATTGAAAGATAGTCTTTAGAACTCCACCTACAGTATAAAAGAACAAACACTCTTAAACGATATAAAAATTTTCATTAAGTGAAAGATAAGAAAAGTGCCTTTATAGAAAATATCTACTGAGAGTTGTCAGGTGATATAAAACAAGTTCAATACCCCATGGCATGTGCAGGTAGTAGCAACAAAAAAAGTCCTGTCCTCAAGGTTTTGAAAAGTTTCTTTGCTTTTATTCTCATTAAACTTTCCTATGTATTCGAAGATTTCAAGCAGATTCTGCTTGAATTCAATTCCTTTAAGCCCTCCTATACCTGGCTTCATCTGGTGGCTCTCAAAGACCCAGCCTGGCAGGTTTCGAAGAAGTTTTCCTGTATATTCCGTAATAGTCTAAGGCTTTTTCCGTCCAAAGGTAGGACAGCGGTCTCTTGGGCCCGGACAGCTATCAGGACAGATTTCCCCTTCCCTGGCGTAAGAGAAAAACAGCATGCCGTGTTCAGGATAACTTTCTGAGATTACATCTTCAGGAAAGGAAGCTGTAAGCTTTTCGAAAAAAGACATAAGCTTTTTGTCTTCAGGTCTGATAATTAGCTCACTTACCAGGCTGTTTTCCTCCTGGCCTTTGCTCTGAATTTCTTTTGGACTTTGGTTTTCTCCAGCCCTCAGAGGGAATTTTAGAAGATCGGAAAGCATATATGCAACCGCATGGCAGGGAACTGCAGGGATAATATACTCAGGAATACCATAGTTTAGAAGAAAAGAAACGCTATCCAGATCCATTTTATAAAAATAGCATTGGGATTCGATATTTTCTCCTACTGTCTTTTGCCCGTTATTTTCTCTTTTGTTTTCCTCTTTGTTTTCTCCTGCAGGCCTAGAGGATCTGAGGTTTTCTTCTAGAAGAGAGGCTGAAGCCTTATTTTTCAGAAGATTTACCAGCTCGTCCTCAGTTTTGATGATTTTTGCTTCCCTTGAAGCAGGCACATTTTCATCCCTGTCGATAACGAGCACGAAAGGAAACCTATTTTTCCGGGCATATTGAAGTAAATCAGTGCCGATTTTTCCTCCTCCCAGGATAAGGTAATAATTTTTGATTATCTGAGTTTTCTCAAGGCAATTTATCTTTTCATCAATCGCAGATGATTCATATTCCATATTTGCCATAAAGCATCAACCAGATAGCTAAGATAAGAACAAGATGAGAGTTTTTGCTCAATGTCTACCTAATGAAATATCTACCTAATGAAATAGATCTTTTTTTATATAAGGGCCCACGAAAGGTTAGCGAGTGCGAAAAATTAGCTTTCAGAACAATTTTCAAGATAAGAAACTTAGTTCTTTATTCAAAACTCGGAATAGCGAAAGATAATTTTGAGCTTTGAGATATCTATAAACTCAAGTTTCCATTTTTCTTTTTTTAATTTGATATTTTTATATAATATCACACCAATCCCTTCTTAATTCTTTTATGCAAAATGATCGGTATCATATGGAGTTTAGTTAGGGGGTTAGTATATGGACAGACAGGAATGTAATTTATCATTAGATGAGCTTCTGAAGTTTGATGGGGTAATGGCAGCCGGGATTTTCAGTCCCGAAGGAAAGCTTATTGAGTACAAATCCAGAGACGCAATGCCAAAAGAGATGGCTGAGATGACAGCTAAATTCTGTGGAGCCGTGAATATGATGTTCGATGCTCTTGCTAGTGCTTACACTCAGCTTTACAAGATGAACTGGGTGCCTCAGCAAAATTGGATGTACAGTGGCGGAGACTGGACAGTAATGATCTCTGGAACGAGAGGAGTTTTTGTTGAGAAGTCAAAAGCGGATTTAAAGAAACTCTTTGCGGCCCTGGGAATGTGTTAACGCATTAATATTCTAACTGTCCAGTCTGGTAAAACATTTTTTCACTTTTCTCAGACAGGTCTTTCCTTTATTAAGAGCAAATTTCTAATTCGTTTATAATTTATCTTCAATATTCTGGCTGCAGCCTGACAATAGCTTTGCTTCAAGCCCAGAATTATATTGTGCCTTTTTCACAGTACCGTTAAAAAATAAATTCCCACCGTTGCGTTATTATACCTTTACCCACATAGTTATAATTGGTCCATAGGGTCAGTCCCGGTGTATAAAGAAGACGTACAAAGAAGGTATGTAGCTTAAATAAGTAGTAACTTGAGTAAGATAACTTAACTGAGTAATGACTTAAATAAGTAATAACTTAACTGAGTACAGAACTAAACTGCATTAAATTTGGACCAGGCCTTATGGATCACTTTAAAAATCTAAAAGGCTTCTAAGCAAATTAATTTTTCTGACAACTTTTACAACTTTTTAATCATTCATTTGATATCTTATTTGATAATTTTTTCTGGTTTTGATTTTAGCTCTATGTTAATATTCTTCCTTTTTGTTTATTTTACTTTTTTTTGATTTATTTTATTGTTTTTGGATTTATTTTACTGTTTTTTTTGACTTATCTTACTGTCTTCTGGATTTATTCGTTGGTATATAAGGCATTGAGAATTTTTGCTCAACCGAATTTCTGTAAAGTGTATTGTATGTGCAGAAAGGAATTATTCTGCCGTCTGGGGTAGAATAATGAACTCCGCACTTTTTGGTTCTTTCAAGATCTATATTATATAAATCCTGAAAGTGCATTATTCCAATGAACAGAGTATTTCTATGGAAACGCGCTGTATGCTCCTTATCGCCAGTTTTAAGGACATCAAGAATCATGCGAGCTACGTTTATTGTTTTTGGGCACCGATTCTCGTCAATGTATCTTGGTATTTCCCTTGTGACCTTTGCAAGGATTCGGATCTTGCTTACATTTCCATTTATCTCTGGAGTTATTTCCCTTAGAAATTCAAGAAAACCCTCAACATCAACAAAATCGGTAATCGGGATAAAACGTCCTTCTTCAAAGAATACGTAGGTTCCGGCACCGCAATGCTGATGGACTGTAAACTCTGGAATCGGGACTTTCCTCATGGCTGATAGAAAATGGCTTATAGGAACTACAGAAGATACTGGATACCAGGCATCACAGGGAATCTCTCCATTTGTCTGTTCCTCCACGAGTTTCAAGACATCAGGTGTAGTAATCCTCTTCTTTTCTCGCTGGGACTGGTCGATCCTACCTGTAAACGCAATAGGCTGGAAGTTTACTCCTCTTATGATATCAAGATATTCGGCTGCAAAACGCAGGATGCCTCCGACCTGGGAATCGTTTAAACCTTTTGCAAGGATCGGTACAAGTACAAGGCTACTTGGTCCAAAATTCCTACAGTTCTCGATGGCTTTTTTCTTTAGCGGCAGGGCGTTAAAACCTCGAGTTTCAATATAGGGGTCTGGAGTAACTCCATCAAAAGAAAGATATATGGTCTGCAGTCCGGCATCTTTCAGCCTTTTACAATACTCAGGACTTTTTGCAAGGCGGACTCCATTGCTTGCAACCTGAATCTGCAAGAATCCCAGTTCTCCTGCCAGTTCAATTATCTCAGGAAGATCCTCCCTTATTGTAGGCTCTCCTCCTGAAAACTGAATAGCATAGCAAGGAACAGGTCTTTCGTTTCTGAGTACTTCCATCATCTTTTGAATTTCTTCAAATTCAGGCTCATAGATAACGCCTTTCGTTCTTGCATTTGCAAAACAGATTGGACATGTAAGATTGCATCTGTTTGTGATATCTATATTTGCAAGCAAAGTCCCGGTTTCATGGGCATGACAGATCCCGCAGTCAAATGGACAGTTTGCTAAACCATGATTCTGAAAATTTGAGACCCCTGTTCCGGTACATGAATATTTTTCGAATTTCCTATATAGTTCAGCGTCTGACCAGTACACATCCCTGAAGTTCCCATGCTCAGGACAGCTTTTCTCCATTATCATTTTTCCATTTTCCTCAAAGATAAAAGCTGTAATTATCTTTCTGCATTCAGGGCAAACAGATTTCGTAGATCTCATGCTCTTATCCCGACTTTAATTAATAATTCTGGCAGTTATGCATAGGCAGTTATGCATATTCTCTTGATTACCAGATAGATTTTGA
Source organism: Methanosarcina sp. UBA293 (assembly GCA_002499445.1). GTDB lineage: Archaea > Halobacteriota > Methanosarcinia > Methanosarcinales > Methanosarcinaceae > Methanosarcina. Next base: position 32,548 of record DALS01000032.1, on the reverse strand, counting down.
TAGTATCCTTTTAAGCAGGGCTTTAACCGTGAAACCTGAAATAAATCATGATTTTCATATAAAACCTGAATTTCCATGCACTTATCGAATAAAAGCCTCCTAGATTAAGGCTCAATCAGGTCATATAGCTTCCAATAAAAAACACAGCGGAAATGTGCAGCATTTAATACGTTCCTCATTCGTTATTTCGATAAACTATCTCTTATATCTCCCCTAACATTAAATAAAGCTTCAATATTATTTAAATTAACTTTATAAAATCTAAAAATGCAGGAAAAAGTCAAGATTTCTTTTCTATCCTTTTAATTATGTAATAAAAAGAGTAAATTACAGATTTCGATTTTCCTGTTCTGATTGTCTGAAAACGGCCTGCTGAGAATTATTTTGAATTTATGATTCATTGTTGAATAATTAGATTCCAATTCTAGAATTACTTAAATTCCGATTTCAAGGGCTCTAGAAATTTCCTGTTTAATCAGAAGCAAAAATCAGGGGCAAAACTGAAAATAAAGTTTTTTGAAATTTAGAGAATTGAACCCTTTTTACGCTTTTTTAATTCTCTGGATTGTATCAATAAAGTATTTAGTTTCCCTTTTTACGTCGTCACTGCACACAACTGCAGAAATTGCGACCAGGCTGTCAGCTCCATTTTGAACAGCACTCTCATAATTTTCTTTATTTATCCCGCCAATTGCAACTATAGGAAGCTTTATTGCAGCTTTAACTTCTTTTATTCTTAGCGGGCCAATTCCTTCTCCTGCATCTTTTTTTGTAGCTGTATCAAATATGGGACCAAGACCTACATAATCAGCTCCGGCTTTTTCCGCCTGGATTGCTTCCTCTCTGTTACCTACACTGAGCCCGATTATCTTATCTTCGCCAAGAAGACTTCTTGCCTTTTCAATAGGCATGTCATCCTGTCCAATGTGTACGCCATCCGCATCAACCGCTAAAGCAACATCGATTCTATCGTTTACTAAAAATATTGCTCTGCCACTGCAGATCCGCTTGATTTCGGAGGCTTCAAAGACCATTTCTTTTGTACTTTTATTTTTTTCCCGGTACTGAACAATCCTGCAGCCTGACTCGACTGCCTCCTGTACATCAGATAAAGTCCCTTTCTTTGAGAGCCCGGAATCTGTCACAAGATAGAAATCAATTTCTTTTAAAAGGGATTTTTTCCAGTTGAAATCTTTCTGGTTCATAACGCTAAATCCTTCCGGTTTATCGTTTTTAAAATTATGGACTTACTTCTCTTCAAAATTCATCATACTTTTTACTTTCTCATCCGAGAGATTGAACACTTCATCATACAGGTTAACCTTGAAACTTCCAGGTCCTTTTGATTTCTCAGCTGCAAGCTCTCCTGCGACCCCAAAGTAGCATAAAGCATCTCTGGACGCTTCACAGTAATCCGGATTTACTGCAGCAAACGAGCCTATTACTGATGCAGCCATGCATCCGGTTCCCACAATAGATCCCATGTGTTCATGTCCATTCTTTACAAGAAATATCCTTTTCCCATCACTTATTATGTCTTCTTTTCCCGTCATCACGACAACTGAGGAATTTAATTTTGCAAGCTCTTTTGCAATTCTTTCAGGATCCCCATCAATTGAAGTTGCTTCAACTCCTTTTGTCCTAGCGTTTTCGCCTGCTAGTTTTGCAATTTCCGAATAATTGCCTTTTATAATGTCGATACGGACAGAATCAAGGATTTTTGCAGCCATTTCATCTCTGAATTTTGTAGCCCCAACTCCGACGGCATCAAGCACAACCGGAATCTTCTTTTCGTTAGCAGCCGCGGCAGAAAGAATCATGGAATCGATAATTTCAGATGTGAGAGTCCCGATATTAAGTACAAGAGCCGATGAAATCCTTGTCATCTCGGCACATTCCTCTGGAGCATGCGCCATTACAGGCAGCGCGCCAAAAACTCTTGTCATATTTGCGCTGTCATAAATAGTTACCCAGTTCGTTATGTGATGTATAAGGGGTTTTGTTTCTCTTATTACTTTTAATGGATTGTTCATTAAGGTTCCTCGCTAGACGTTTTAAGGTGTTTCTACTCCCTACCTTAGGCAGAGGTGATGGTTGAAGCTCTTCTGGATGCAATAATAGGAATTTTGGTATAAGACATTTTCTTATCCTCTAAGAGGAGAGTCCCTGATGAGTTACAATTGTTAATGAGTGACTATCATGATGGCGGAGAAGCCTGGATTGCTTCAGACTAGGAATACTTATTTTATTCGCTGAAAAAGGCTAATTCTAAGTCCTGCTTTGGGAGCATAGGTAGTTCTTGCTTCGCTTAAGAGAATGGAATGTTATTTTTATTGGAGTTTAGATGGATGTTTTATTGGAGTTTAGATGGTTGGAATAAAATGCTACAAGAAAAAATATCTCTCTTAATTTTGACCAAAATATATAAAACAGTTAAGTTGCGTAGATATTATGTAATTATTTTAAGTTTCCATAAGCTGCGAATACTATATTAAAAAATATATGAATAATAATTGTAGGATATTACAGTTATCTTTCTAAATATAAAAAAGAAGGGATGCGCTGAAATGGCAAGAGTTATGATCGTAGAAAATGCTGAATTTATGCGAATGGCAATCCGAGATACCCTTTTTAAACACGGGCATGAAATAGTTGCTGAAGTGGCTGATGAGGAGGAAGCCTTTGAGAAATATCTGGAAGTAAAGCCTGATCTTGTATTAATGGATATAATGGCACCTGATAATTTGATAGACAATACGAATTGGAAAGAATCATTTAATAGATTCCTTGATATAGATCACGAAGCAAAAATGGCAATGTTTTCCTCTCTTGGCCAGCAGATCCTGATAACCGAATCCACGAAAATAGGCGCTATGGGTTTTATGGTAAAACCTTTTGAACCTGGGATGTTGAGTGTGATTAAAAAAATTGCTGAGCCAAACTAATTCTCTAAGCCAATATATCTCAGCGAGCTCCTAACAAACTCTCAACAAGATTTCAATAAAAGATGTACACTTTTCTACCAAAGAGCCACATAAATTTAAGCAAGCTTTTAATACGTAAATTTAAGCAAGCTTTTAATAAGGGTTTAAACCAGCTTCGTTACCATTCTCGAGTTGAACCTTTTCTGGCATTGAGATATGACTGTTCCGTAATTTCTGTACTTCCTTTGAGGCTCACAACTTTCATACCAAAGGTGCAGGCGAATTCTTTAACATTCAGATGAAAATCCGGATCATTTATAACTCCGCTATCGATTTTTGCAGCCTGGCAGTAAATTGGATTTTTCAGGTAATGTCTGTTGATGTCCCGGCTTCCATTTCCCAACTGCTTCCAGCTCGAAGCCCACATCGGGGTCAGGTAGATCGTTCCCATACCCCGAAATTCAGTCATAGCTCTGGCATAAGCTTCGTTTCCTCCAAGTGCTAAACTGATGCAGTCTTCTATAGTTTCCCCGTTTTTATCTTTGAGGAAGAAAAGCGGACATTTGAGGTCAGACAGATCTTCTTCCAGTTTTCCAAGGGCACGCCCGCAAGTACCGTAAAAAACCAGGATTCTATCTGAGAAGGAAGCCATCTCTCGGATGTTTCTGTATACTTCGGCCTTCAAAACCTCAAGATCGGTGTGCAGGTCCAGGCTTAGCATATTAACAACAACGCTAACCTCTTCTCTGTGGTTTCTTTTCCTGCAAAGCCTTTTAAGTAGTGAAAAGCGTGAGAGAAATCCTGTAGAAGCTCTGAAATCAGGGGTGGACTGAAGGCTGGATCGGCTTTTAAGGAGCATTGGGACCCGGTCCAGAAAAGCTGTCCTTGGGGTGCAGTTTCTTGACCTGAGCTTACGAAGGAACCCTAAACTCTCCCGATTTTCTAAAACTATTAGCTGCTGAAGCTCTCGGTCTTTTGATAAAACATGTACAAGCTCATCTTCGAGCATTCTGCAGGCAACAATGCTAAGTACAGGCATGATTTGGATGTCCATCTTCGTAAATCTTTGTTTCTAAAACTTTTCTTCCATAAGAGGTAAGCGTTGTTAGTGAAAAATATTGCGTTAAGAAATTAAGAAATTGAGTATAAGTTTTACTTTGCTATAATTTAACCTCTGGACGAAACTATCTTAATAAATTACAATAACTTTAATTCGCTCTGGAATTTTTTTGCCTGAATGTTTACAGTTTCTCCCGATATAATTCCTGATTTTGTAAATATTAAACCCAAACATACGAAAAATTTAAATATTACATATACTAACTATATGGTAGTAACTGTGTGATAATAACTGTTTCACAGAATTATAAAATGTGAACTGTAGGCAAGAAAGCCCATCAGTTGCTTTCTAAATAACCTGCGAACAGACCAAAGGTGAACCTGTATCACCTTCAAAAAACGGATTTATTTCCTTCTTACAGACCACAAAACCAATGCAAACCAAATAAGGAGAATGGAGAAATCTGTGTATGAAATTGCCAGTTAGAAGAAGAGACCGTGATGTATATAGCTGGGATCCGTTTGATGAGATCAGAAAGATGCAGGATTATATGGAACAGATGTTCAATATGGAACAGATGTTCAGGACTTTTCCTGCGCTGGAAAGTCGGTTTGGGACCCGAGCTTTCTCCCCGCTGACCGATGTTATGGAAGAAGAAAATACGGTAACTGTGACTACTGACCTGCCTGGAATTGACAGGGAAAATATTGAGCTTAATCTCAAGGACAATGTTCTTGTAATCAGCGCAGGAAAAGAGGAAGAGACCGAAAAAGAAGGTTACTTGAGAAAAGAACGGGCTTTAATGCGCTATTACCGTGAAATTTCTCTTCCTGATGGCGTAACTGAAGAAGGAGCAATCGCCCAGCTTAAAAATGGAGTCTTAACAGTTACCCTGCCAAAAACAAAATCGGTAACCGGAAAAAGAATTCAGATTGAATAAACCAATTCAGATTGAATAAACCGACACTCAGAATACGAACTTTGAAGAAACCTGCGGGCAGGCTCAAAAACCAAATTTTGAATGTTTGCAAACTGCCCGCAGTAAAATACTCAGTCATTCTTCATTTATTCATTCTTCATTTATTCATTCTCCATTTATTCATTCTTCATTTATTCATTCTCCATTTATTCATTCTCCATTTATTCATTCAAATTGAACCTTTTTCATTTTTCATTTATCTTTTCTAAAATCCAGCTTTTTTCGTTCATTTTTTCTATTGGTAGTTATACTTTCCTTCAATCCGCAAAATTGCCGATACCTACAATGCTTGGCGCGGGGAAAAAATCGAGAGCAGAGATTACGAAGATTTTCCTGGTTTCTGTAAAGCTGCAATCCTCGATGAAATAAAGAAGCACGACTATATTCTGACTCCAGGCCGCTATGTCGGTTGTGAAGAAAGCGAAGAAGACGATGAAGAATTTGAAGAAAAAATGGAAAAGCTGACTGCTGAACTTTCGAAGCAGTTCAAGAAATCGGAAGAACTGGAAAAGAAGATCAGGGAAAATCTGGCAGGGCTTGGTTTTGAAGTTTGAATTCAAGCTGAAAAAATCTGAAACTCTTAGCTATGAAAGGTTCCCACTAAAAGTAAAGAAAAACTAAACTTACAAACGAAACTTAAAAACTAAGTTTAAACACATCTGCTACAATGAATATTAAGAATAATATAAAATAATAGTTAAGCGTAGGGCATGACCATGAGTCCTGATACTGAGAACAAATTTATTGAAGGGGGAGATGACTCAGTTTCCCGATATCTCAAACCTGATACTTCGGAAACAAAGGAAATGAAGAGCCTGCAAGGGATGGAGTATGAATACAGTGATTATCTGGCAACTATTGAATATTCGATTGCAAGGTATTTTTATGAAAATGACCGAAAAATAAAGGACAAAGACGCAGTAGCAGCATTAAATAACATCAAAAATAACTACGATAAAAATATCTCCTTTTTTAAGCAGGACCTTGAGATAGAAATAATTGAAAACCTGTTAGAGCTTCTTGAAGATAAACCAATAAGCCATCATGAGTTCAAACTGGCAATCGACTACGTTCTAGAGGTTATCGACAACAGGTCATGGATGGAAGACGAACAGGCGTACTTGAAGTGGGCCACTTATATTATGGGGCTTTTCACAGAAAAAGAGAGGGAAGAGTACGAGAAAAGCATCAGAAAGCTTGCTGCCAGAGTGGGCCTGTCCAGCAAACACGCAGATCTCATGCTTATGAAAGGAGAAGAGGAAGATTATTTCGAATTCGTAGAGAAGTACGGAACAGAGGGCAGAGAAGAACTAACTGAAGAGGAACTGGTAGCCGAAATTGAAACAAACTTCCTCTCAATGCCAGAGGACGAAAAGTTTGATTTCCTGCTGGAAAACGGTCCTGAGTTCTATGAACTCGTAGGTCTCTATCTCTCAGACCTGTCCGAAAGAGGTGAATTTGATAAAATCCAGGATCTGTACAGAAAGCTTACTGAAAGATACAATGACTTTTTCCACCTGTATGTTTACATGGGAGGAGTCTATCTCGAAAAAGACCCCTCCCTTGCTAAATCCTACTTCCAAGAAGCTCTGAAAACCCTTGATAGACTCGACGAACTCTCGGATACTGCCAGAGAAGTATTAAGAGCTCAGTTCCTCAACCTAATAAAAAAATTAAAATGATTTTTCGGTGAAATCCCGGCAGAAATCATATAAATTTTCGGCTGGCAGAAAAATAAGTGCAAGAGCCGGAAAAGAAGATCTGGCAAATCAAACACAGAGAAGCCGTAATAGCTGTCTTTAGCGTGTCTTTAGTTTTGTGTCATGTAGCGGCGTGGTCAAGCGGCGCAACGCTTGCGCTCAAGAGGACTGAATTAAAAATAGTTTGCCAGTACAACATTATTAGCTATATCGGATCGTTCTTGTCCCGCTCGCTTGGCGAGCGGCCTTGCCGTTAATGTCACAAAAGAAGAAAAAGCAGAAATAAAAGCCAGCCTGCGAAAACTAAATGCAAAAGTTCTCTGTAAGCTATTTTTGCTAGTAGAAATAAGATACTTATTTATAATTTATAATTCGAACTCATTTTCACTCTAGTGACAGAAATCCTTATTAACAGTTTAAGATGAAATAATGAACCAAGAGCTTATACTTGAGAATCTAAACGGTTTTGAATTTGAAGAACTTATAGCAGATATCTTCAGGAAAAAAGGATTTAAAAACGTAGTAGTCACTCCACGTACAAACGATGGTGGAAAAGATATTACAATGGACGAAGTTACTTTTTCTGGAGAAGTAATTAAAGTTGTAGTGGAGTGTAAGCATCATAAAACTAGGATAGGAAGACCTGTAGTTCAAAAATTACATTCTGCTGTATCTACCTTAGAATACTCTGGCAAGAAAAAAGGGTATATTGTATCTTCCAGTACTTTTACCGACTCTGCTGTTGATTACGTGCAAATAGTAAACAAACAGTCAGATGATTTGATATTGGAACTGATTGACGGCAAAAAATTAAAAGAAATTACATGTGATTTGGGTATAAATTTAAAAAATGGTGTTATAGAAGCACTTAGTAATAAGAGCATATCTTATTCTTCAGAATTAGTTATTAAAACAAACATCTTAGAATATAATTTTAACAATATCAATAATATAAACAAAGATCAGGTTTCAGTTGAAAATTTAAAAACTACATTTCATCCAATTTACTATATCAATTATGATATAGATTCACAATGCTCCACTTCTGTAGGAGTTATACACGAAGAAACAGGAGATGGACAGTTAATAATTGATGGTAGAACCGGTAACGGATTGGAAAAAAAACTTATGAATTTTCTTTTAAAAAATATTAACAATGAAAATAAAATTACAAAGGGCAATTGTTTACAATATAAACTAGATTTTCAAAAAAATGAAAATGAGTTAAAAAATAGAGCAATTTCAGAAATCATTAATTCCCATACAAAAGATATTACTTACACTGGAAAAAATAATGTTACTTATAATAAAACATGTACTCCAAGTCCAAAAGACATTATTATCCATAACTGTAAATCATTGTATTATCCCGAATGGACTTTAAGTATCAAAGCTAAACAAAAGAACTATATTGTATCGTTTGCAGAATCGGCTGGAGATATTTTTACAGTAAGAAACGATACAAAAACTTGTCAAATTTGCAACCACAAACTCGAAAAAAACAAGTGGTATTGTACATATTGTGGTTCTATTATTTGTAAAAAACATCTTAAAGTAACAAGGTTAAGAAAAGTAAAGATTTGTGCCAATTGTTCAATAACTAAAAGTTTTTTTGGCGCTAAAAAGTATTTTGAGTCTAATGAAGAACTCGAAGCCTTTAATAATTACTATACATCGTTGCCTATATACAAAAAAATTGGGGAAAACCCTTACCTTGTATGTTCTATCGTATTCATGATTATAATTGGACTGTATTTTTTGTTTTGAATTAACAAAAATTTCGGCTCTGTAGAAATCCTCTNNCCTCTTTCATCTGATGTAGACAGTTTTTCTACGGAGCCAAAATTTCTAAAAATTAAATATATTTAATAGCAGAGCTAGTCTCAAAATCGATTGCAAATGAAGAAATAATCGATGTTTTTGATGCTGTCTAAATAAAAAAAGCCTGACATCTCGATTCTTTCTGAGGATTTTCTCGCCGAAGTTCGAGATCTACCGCAAAAGAACCTTGCATGTGAAGTCCTGAAAAACTACTATACGACGAAACCAAGGTCTGGTCGCGCAGAAACCTGATTCAGGGCAAATCTTTTACCGAAATGCTTGAGCAGGCGATCAATAAATACAAAAACAGGGACATTGATACCGTTCAGGTCATAGAAGAACTCCTGGACCTTGCAAAAAAGATAAGCGAAGCCGACCGAAGAGGCGAAGAAGCTGGCCTCAGTGAAGAGGAGCTCGCATTTTATGACGCCCTTGCAGACAATGAAAGCGCAGTGGACATTCTGGGCAATGAGACCTTAAGGCTCATGGCTGCAGAACTTGTACAGATCATAAGGCAAAACACAGGGGTTGACTGGACTCTCCGGAAAAACATCCAGGCAAAAATGAGGGTTACAGACAGTGTAAGCCGAGGGAAATATTTAACATTTCCAAATATTTCTGCTACCTTAGTGCTGACTTTATTTTCGCTATACCTTTTGCATAATGAAATCATTTGTTAGTTTCTCGGATTCTGTCCCCACGAAAAAGCTCATACTGCCTGCGATTTGTACACTTTTTCCTGAAGAATATCCTGAAAACGATAAGGACAGAAAATAAAGTTATCTTTAAAATATTTTAAAAAATATGGGGACTTAGAGCTAACAGCCAAAAAACAGTGATAGCCTTCAAAATTTGCGAGTTTTGAACTCCCGATTCTCTAATACTGCCTTTCCTTTAGAAAAGTATTCTATTCGATTAGCTTTACTCGATTTTCACATCCACTAATTTTTCTAAAGGCTCTTGATAAGGCACAGTGACCTTAAGCACACCGTTTGAATATTTAGCAACGGATTTTTCAGGATCTACCGGACAACAGATCGAATAGCTGTCTAGATACGTAACTCCTTCCTTTTTGCCACTTACATAAAAACTGTCATTTGTAATCTTGAAAGAAATGTCTTTCTTTTCCACTCCCGGAAGAATTACCTCAATTAGCAGGTTTTCATAATTATCATCAGGATATGCACTAATAACAGGTGATATTCTCAATGTCTCCGCCATTATATTACCCCAAAATAATGTCATAGATTAGCATATTTATATATTTGCATTGAGCTAATCATTTTTGCTGACGTTGAAATCATTTATCACTCATTCGCTTATTTTGTTAATCTTGCTCCAGAAATGAAACTCGAGTATGACAAGAACGAAGCGATAAGCTAATGCGGGTTTTTCGTTTTTTCAAAAATTCTTCAAATCGCCTGCTGGATTTTAATTCAAATCGCTTCTTTTACCGGTTCCGATGAGTAAACAGGGTTTTAGACACATTGGTTTGCATGCCAATAAAAAATATGAAAATTAAGTTACGAGGCTCTCAGGAGCTTTAGCTCTCAAAGCCTTAAAATTTTTCTTCTATAACTTCGCCCCTTGGTTCCTTTTCCTTGAAAATCTGCCCTTCGAAACAGGAGACTTCAGCTCCCTTGAGCCAGGCGTCAGGCGAAAGGCCGGCTTTCAGGCAGGTATGACCCAGAAATTCAATAGAATCCATCTCATTCTCAGGAGCGACCTGAGGAAGCAAAAGTCCCTGACAGTAGCCCTGTTTTACAATGAGTCCATGTTTGCCGATCTCTATCCTGTCCGGGAGTTCTTCTGGTCGAGCATTAATTTTTTCTGGCTGGGTAAGAATTGTTACCTCAACAATTATGTCTTTCAGTTCATCTTCTCCCACAGGCGGAAAACGCGGGTCGCGGACTGCTGCAGAGATTGCAGAATCCATAATTGCGTCCTCAAGTGTGGAATCAGGAAGTGGATGCCCTATACAACCCCTCAATAATCCGTTTTCCGTAAGCGTGACAAAAACCCCTCTCTTCTCCTCAAAAATCGTCGAAAGCTCAAAATCCAGTTCCTGAGGTTCAGGGAGTCTTTCTTCAGATAAGAACGATTCGATTGTTTTCCTTGCAAGTTTGACTGCAGCCCTGCCTTCAATATCTGTAAGCATGTTTGAACCACACCTCAATATTATTCTGATATTCTTGCCTGCAAATCTTAGCCAGCATTACAGCGTCAGTTTGTAAATATTACTAACACCAACCTGTAATTATTAACAGTAACTGGTATTACCTGCAAATGCCAGCTAATTATCAGTTACCTGCTAGTATAGAATTACCTGCCAGTATGATATTACCCACCAGTATGATAATTACCTGTTATTATGATATTATCGGTTAGTATGATAATAATGTAAGTGGAAGCTAATATAAACAACATGTTTCTTGGAGCTGGTAAAGTACATTTCTGGAACTTCACATTCGGGAGAACAGTAGAATCACACAAGGGTAAAAATAAGAAAAGATATTTTTAAAGAGGTAAATTTAGGAATTCGACACAAAAGGCCGTCGAATTGAAAACTCACTATTACAAACTTATAAATGCCCTAACTTGCAGGAAGCAAGACGATTAAAGTTTCTTAGCTTCCTGATATCTTTTAGCTGCAGTCTTCAAAGCCTCGACACCTGGAAGCTTTACGCCTGACAGATAATCAATTAATGCCCCGCCGCCTGTGCTGATGTGAGAGAAACGGTGTGCAAGCCCAAGATGATCGACTTCTGCTGAAATATGCCCGCCTCCAATGATCGAGAACTCAGATTTCGTGGCAGCTCTTATAATTTCGTGCGTTCCAAGGGCGAAATCACTAACTTCGGAGACTCCTGCCGGACCGTTTAAGATAACAGTTTTTGCTTTTTCGATTTCACTGGTAAAGTCCACAATGGTTTCAAGCCCAATGTCATTTATAGGGAGAGAATCAGAATTGAGTTCTGAGACCGGCACTTCAACACGTTTCTTATTATCGTTCAAAGCCACGTCCCTGGGAAGACCAACTTTATCTTTAAACCTTGCAAGCAATTCTTTTGCTTTTTCGATCTGGCCTTCATATCCCTGGGATTTGATAAAGTCCAGATTCACTTTCCCTATATTTACGCCGGATGCAGCAAGGGCAATATTTGCTACTATTCCGGTCAGGAGTACCCGGTCAGCTCCTCCGCTTGAGAGCACATTTTCCGCCACATTGAGCGAATCGTCCACTTTTGCTCCTCCAAGCACGAAAATTGTTGGCCTTTGACCTCCTTTAATTCCTCTGTCCAGAGAGGTGAGTTCCTTTTCCATAACCCTCCCGGCTCCGGTCGGAAGAACCTCAGTAAATCCGACTACGGAAAGGTGAGACCTGTGAGACACAGCAAAGGCATCGTTAAGGAAGATGTCCACAAAGGGTGTCAGTTTTTTAACCGGAAACGTGTTGGCCTGTTCTTCTGGAGGTCTTTCCAGGCTCTCTTCAGAATAGAACCTTACATTTTCGAGCAGGATAACATCCCCGTTTTCCATAGAAGCAATCCTAGTCTTTGCATAAGTTCCGAAAATATCATCTACATAGAGAACCTGCTTGCCCAGATATTTGGACATCAGTTGAGCATGGGGCTTCATTGTAGTGAAGTCTTTTTTTCCTGGCCTGCTCTGGTGCGCAAGCAAAACAACTTTTGCGTCTTCAAGGTCCTTCAAGGTGGCAATATGGCTTCGGATACGCATATCATCCAGAATATTACCCTGTGGATCCATAGGAGAGTTCAGGTCAACCCTTACAAGAATTGTCTTTCCGTATGTGTCAAAATCATCGATTGTAAGAAAATTTCTAGAAGTCATACCCTCAGCGCGCCTCTGTGAATGAAATTTTATATATATTGAAGAATGAAATTTAAAGATAAATTTAGAGATTTTTTCTTCATCAAATTATGATTACCTTTGTCATGGGATTTTTTCCATAAATAAGTTTGTTTGGATCCTAGTCTCACAAAATGGATTATGAACTTTATATAAAAATCAGAAGAAAAAAGAACTATGTAATTTAAGAATATAGCGGATGACAGGGCAAGATATTAAAAGGGGTACAAAGGATGACATATGAAAAAAATAACCGTAAAGACTTTGAAGAAAGAATTAAAATGATGGTGGGGGCAGGATATACAACTGTTGCAAAAGAGATTATTAAATGCACGCGCTGCCCGCTCCATAAAAGTGCAATCAGAAGAGTCATAGGAAAAGGGTCCTGTAATCCTAAAGTTTTCTTTATAGGCGAAGCTCCTGGAAAACACGAAAATGAAACTGGGATTCCGTTCTATGGAAGGGCAGGAAAAGAACTTGATAAAATGATCGAGTACATGGGGCTTTCAAAAGAGGATTGGATGGTAACAAATACGGTCAAATGTCATCCTCCGGAAAACCGAAACCCCAGGGTAGATGAGATCGAATGCTGCAAGCCTTTCCTTCTTTCCCAAATTATCTTGCTTAACCCAAAAGTTATAATTCTTCTTGGCAATACCGCCGAGAAATCCTTTTGCCCTGGACGAAAACTTGAGTGGGGAGTCCCTATAGAACACGAAGGGAAAACAATCCTGAAACTCTATCACCCTGCAGCCTTAATTTACACTCGCTCAAAAGTAGAAACTCAGCACGTTTTTATCGATAAAAACCGTAGTCTATGGAGCTGAACTTTCCGGATGGTAGCCTTACCTTCTTGTGGATTAATATTAATTCATAAATTATAAATATCTAGATCCTTACTTTAATACTGGGATTATTGGGAGGTGTATGGCTGTAAGGAATGGGTATACAGATCAATGAACGCCTGGAACTCAAACGCCTTAACGCCTCGTACTAATATTCAAGAATATACAAGTAGCATTATCCAAGAATATACAAGTAGCATTATCCAAGAATAGAATATACAAATAGCATTTAAAACTGTACAGTTTCGGGGAAGACTCTTTGGGAGGGTTAGTATGGCAATGGTAACAATGTCGCCTGATGTATTTTCGTGTTCTGATGACAAGGGAAACCTGGAAATTCAAATCAATCTGCTGGGAGTAAAAAAAGAGAACATTGAATTAAAGATGGTTGAGGAAGGTTTTTTCATAAGAGCGAAAAGAGAAGAAACAGGAGTTGAATATGCCGGAACTTACGCATTTTGCTGTGGGGTCATCCCCCAAAAAGCGGTTGCGAGATATTGCGACGGAAAACTCTTTGTTATAGTGCCTTACAGGGAAAGTTCGGAAACTATAAACATTGAAATCCAGTAACCCAGCAAAACGCTGGAGTAACAAATCGTTATCGATGCTATAATATTATTAAAATTATTAATGTTATTTATTGTGCCACTAATTTAGCTTTTAAATTTAAAAAAATGGATAAGATGGAGGAAAGATGCATCCAGTAATCGATTATAAAGAGTGTACAGGAGCTCTTGCCTGCTATGAAGTTTGTCCTGTAGAAGTTTTTGATATCGAAGAAATAGATCTGGTAAAAAGGGCAGTTGTAGCCCGTCCGGAAAACTGCATAGAGTGCGGGTACTGCGTGGAAGCCTGCCCGGAAGATGCTATTGAGCTTGTCGAAGATTGAGTCCAAAATTTCCTGCCGGTAATTGCCAGGAGCATTATACAAGCGCTGGTCAAAGTTCGTCAAAATCACAGACTAGCTACAGACTTTAAGGATTTAGATATAGCTTCTAAAAGCCTTATGCCATGTGCTTACTAGAAGCCATTTGCTATTATCTCCATGACCCTGAGACTCTTCAGTTCTGATCATGGCCCTCCTGACAGGAAAAAGCACGACATAACCTGTATAGGCTGGGAGAGCTTCCTGATCATTGTATTTTTTAAGATTCTGAATATAGCTTCTAAAAGTATTGGAGGAAATGGCTCATCATTTTTTCTTGGCCCTTCAGGAAAGGAAATTGCCCTTCCCGAAAGGCTCTTTGTGCAGTTCTTATAATTCATAAAATGTTCATTTGATTCTCATTATAATATATTCCCAAAAGTTCCAGTACCACGAAGTGGGCGATTCTGTATTTTTGTTGGTGAACTTAGCCAGTCCCCTTTCAAGAGAGGTTGACGAAGAAGACTTGTCATCTGAAGAGTCATCATTAACTGAAGCGTCATCAGCAACTGAAGCATTTTTGAAAGCAAGACTTCCCAGGTTAGACGAATCTGTCCCGCTGATGATTTGCTCAAGTGTGAATTCTCCTAATTTGTCTCCAAAATTGAGAGTTCTGGCATTTGCATAATCAATAAGCCAAATTCCGTCAATCCAGATGACACTTGTTTCTGTACCCACGAATAATTGTTTGACATGGACTTTCATGACAATAATATCTTTTTCGCCCTGAATATTGTCAAGGGTGACAGTCCAAGTATTGTTGCTATCAGTATCAACTAAGACATTTTGATCAGCGACACATTGTCCGTTTTTTGTGAACTCAAGCCAGACATTCTCACTGTCAATATCAATCTCCATGACCTCTAAAGCATAACCATGCCCAAAGTCAATTTTTTCTCCGGGTTTTAAAGTGTGCGTTTCATTACTGTCAAGAACCAAATTGGCAAGTTTGTTAACATGAGATTGCCATAGTGAACTATTACTGGCAAGCAGCGGAACGTATGTATCTCCAAATAAATCGATTGCCGGATATTGTTCGTCAGACCAACTGCTGCATTCATAATTGGTTCCGATAACACTACAAATGCTGGTTCCATTGCTAACATTGTCTGCTGCACTTGCAATGCCTGCTGCAACTACAATTAAGACAGTGAGAGTAGCAAGTGAAACTACTGTATATTTCTTCATTCTGTTCTTTCCTCCATATTATTTACGAGATTTTTAGACATCTTTTGGGACCTTTAAAATCTAGCATAGCTTCCACTCACAGTTGACTGCTATCGGTTAAAAACCTGGGAAATTTTAGGTATCTCTCCAGGGTCCCAAACGTTTTAAATTATTGCTAGACTAATAAAAACGTAAAGTAAGGAAATTATATTTTTGTTTCTTTGTACCCTATGGCATTTGATGTGTATTTGAGGTGTTTGTGGAATTGGTTTTTATCCTGGGTTTATCTTGAAATGATTTTGCTCCTGAACCCCCTCCAAAGTGTATTTCATTTTATTCAGATTTTTACAGTCCAAACAATCAAATCAAGAAGTAGAAGAGACATTCGCCTCCTCAACTCCTTCTATTTTTTCGAGTATATTTTCTGCAGCGGTCCTGACATTCCAATATTCTTCCATATCCTTGTTGATCCGACGCAAACCCTCGACAGCTTCAGAACCTCCAAGTTCCCCCAGAGCCCGGACCTCCACAGCCCGGACATTCCTTTCCCTTTCGGTTTCAAGAGCTTTGAGAAGAGGTTCAACAGCTCTCTGATCTCCAAGTTTTCCCAGACCCTCTGCAGCACCTTGCCTTACTCTATAGTTTTCATCCCCAAGTAAAGAAATCAGAGAATTAACAGCTTCAGGACCCCCAATTTCTACGAGAGCATCCACAACCTCTGTTCTTACCTTCCATTTTTTATTTTCAAGGAGAGGGGTAAGAGCATCCACAACCTCAGGGTCTCCAATTCTTCCCAGAGCTTCAATGGCTGCAGTCTGGAGGTTCTGGTTATTATCTTGAAGGAGTTCTTCAAGGTAAGGGATCGATTCTTTGCTTTTAATACGTCCAAGAGAGCGAGCGGCAGCTTCCTTTACTTCAGGCTCACTATCCTCAAGAGCCTTGATCAGGGGCTGCTCTGATTGGGCAACTTCCCCAGGCTCTTTAAAAAAGCCCAGGGCGAAAGCAGCTTCCTTTCGCACTTCTGGAGCCCTATCATCCAGCATTTCAACCAGGTAGGGGACAGCAGCAGGATCCTGAAGATATTCAAATACAGCTACAGCGTTGGCCCGGGTTGTAGGATCTCTGCTGTCTAGCAGTTTAATGACTTTCCCAAAAACCTGTTCACTTTCAAAGTTGCCAAGCATACTAGCTACCGAAGGTCCCAGCTCTTTATCACCTAATAGGCCCAGAAGGGTGTCAATTGCTCTCGGATCTCCAATTCCTCTAAGGGCACTGGCAATTTTCCAGCGGGCATCGTAGTTATTATCGTTCAGAACTTCACAGATGGGTTCAACAGCCCTGGGATCCCTCAATTCTCCAAGAGAACTCACCGCACTGAGAACTACGCCTTCATTTTCATCCTTTAAGAGTTCAATTAGAGGCTCAACAGCTTCAGCGGCTCCAAGGCTGCCAAGCGAAAAAGCTGCATTCATACGAACCTCAGGAGAAGGATCGTCCAGGACTTCGATAAGAAAGCCTACAGCTTTTTGATCTCCTATTTCTCCGAGAGCACGAGCAGCAAGGCTGCGCACCTGCGGACTATCATTTTTTAAAGCTTTTATTAAAGAGTCCACTGCAGGTTCTCCAATATCTACAAGTGCATAAACTGAAGCATAACTTACATTCTGATCCTTATCCCCAAGGCTATGGGTCAATTTCTTTACCCTTGCCTCAAGAGGATCCTGACCAAGGCAACCGGCACAGATTCCGGAAAGCAAAAGCAAGAGAATCAAAAGCTTTGCATGCCTGCAACTAAAAAGTTCATGTAGCTTTGTCATACGCATCACTTGCTCTCCCCCCTGGGAGGAATTAGTAATTCAGCAGAAACCACCTGATCCTGCCATGTTGAAGTCACATTAATCAGAAAACGGTCTTCAATTTCTCCAATTACTACATTCTGAACAGGCATGTAGGACTCTCCTGAAGGTTCTCCATGCACGATTTCCACAATTGCATAGGGATAATCCGGCCAGGACCACAGAGGAACCTTGTCATTATTTCTCACATCGTAAGTTCTGGAAGATGTAAACACCAGTTCCCCTGTCCTCTCGTCTATCACTGTCAGGTTCGTGGACACGTCCATTGCACTGCCTAACCCTTTGTTAATCAGGTAGCCGTAGATCCTGTAAATGTCAGAAGTATTCCTGCTCTCAGTTTCATATTCCAGCTTAAGGTGGATTTCTGGAAGCGGGATCTGTACAAGATAGGTGCCTTCGTCCAGAAGCCTGCTGTTCTCAATAACCTTTACATTTACCGGGTATTCCCCTGGAAGCTCATACCCTAACCATACGCTGACCGAATTATTTCCTGGAAGAAGATGAATCGGCTTCTGAAGCGAAACAAATTTGGCATCCCATGGATCCACGGAATCATTGGAAATAATCAGCCTTGATGTAGAGCGAGCTTCTCCATTTTTGTCCACAAAAGCATTCTCGACCTCAAGCCACACATCAACAGGCTTTGAACCATTGTTCTGGAGCACTATGTCCAGCTTTCCTGACTCTCTAACCCCAACAGAGGAGGCATTCATATCGATGATCTTCACATCAGCCCCACTTCCATAATACCATAAAACTCCCAGAGCCAGGATCAGTAAGGCAGCTGAAATGGAAATTAAAGTACTTTTCTTCATTTTACTCCCCCACCATCCCTGTATCCTTCATCTCCACATTCTTCATCCCCGCATTATCATTAAGCTCATCAGCGATCGAAATGCAGTTGGTAAGCCCATACTTATTCTTTGTTATTATACCCCTTCTTTCCAGGTTCATAAGAACCCGGGAAACCTTGGCTTTGGAAAAATCAAGGGAATTCACAAGCTCATTCTGGAGCATTCTTCCTCCATTTGCTGCGATCAGTTCAACAGCTTTTCTTTCATCTCCTTCAAGGGCACGCAAAAGAACATCCGTAGAGCTAATATTAGGCTTATCAGACCGGGATTTCTCAACCTGAATATTCTCAGGGGAGACCTCAAATCTCCTCTCCAGAACCTCAAATTTCTCCTCCCCGACTTTTTCTGCCGCAAGCTTGAGAGCTTTTATCTGGGCTTCAGAGCCTGTTACTGAGAAAATTGGGTCCTGAAACCCTGAAGATCTAAGGATCTGAGCCAGAGCCAGCCCTCCCAGAAACCCTGAAAAAAGAAGAATATATGCTTCCTTTACTGTATACACATATGGAATATCAACAACCTTGAATGTGTCTCCTTCAAGCTGAATTACTACCGGGGAGTCTTCAAGAAGAAGATCAATGGCAACAATGCTTGATAAGAGCAGGATACCAACAGCCAGCACGAATCTTTTCCGTCCCTGGATCTTACCACCACCTCATTTACTATCTCAAGTATGTACGAAACAACTGTTATATTTTTAGTTTAACCAGAACCCAAGACGTCTCAGAATTCTGAGACCACTGGCAACAGATGATGAATATTTTTTGGACTTACATATTAAAAAATAAGAAAGTCTACCGGGTATGGACCAAAAAATAAGTTAAAATTATGGATGAAATTATGGATAAATGAAAAGAACAGGACAAGGATTCTCTGCTCAGATAGTCTCTAAAATTATAGAAACGATTGATCATTGAAGGTTGATTCTTAATGCCAATTACAGATTCAACAAAAACTACTTAAATTTATTAGCAAAAGCCTTACTTAAATTCAAAAAAGTAGAAACTCAAAATAGGAAAAGGTAAAGGAAAAAATCTCCTTTACTTTCAAACAGGTACTGAACTGCGTAGTTTAGCTTCAGTCTCAACAATTTCCTTTGTATCTCTTGCAATGGAAAGTTCTTCATTTGTGGGGATAATAAGTACTCTTACTTTCGAGTCTGGAGTACTGATATCGACTTCCTGACCTCTGATCTTGTTCTTTTCCTCATCGATCTTTATGCCGAGGTTATCAAGTCCGGTAAGGATTCTCTTTCTGATGCTTGCACTGTTTTCTCCGATACCTGCGGTAAAGACTATTGCGTCTGGACCATTAAGCACGGCTGAGTACTCACCGATCACTTTCCTAATTTTGTATGTGAATACCTCAAGGGCAAGCTCGGCTCTCTCGTTGCCGTGGGTGGCAGCTTCATCCAGATCTCTGAAGTCGTTGCTGATCCCGGAAACCCCAAGTACGCCAGATTTCTTGTTCATAAGGGTGTCAACTTCCCTGCTTGAGAGCCCTTCTTTCTCCATAACGAAAGGAATGACTGCAGGATCAATGGAACCGCATCTGGTACCCATTGCAACTCCTTCAAGCGGGGTAAAGCCCATTGTAGTCTCAACGGATTTTCCGCCTTTAACAGCTGTAATGCTTGAGCCGTTTCCAAGGTGGCAGGTGATGATCTTGGTGTCTTCTATTGGTTTTCCAAGCATATCAGCAGCCCTGTAGGAAACATACATGTGAGAGGTACCGTGGAAACCATATTTTCTGACCCCATATTTCTCGTACAGGTCATAGGGTAGAGCGTATATGTAGGCATATTGGGGTATTGTCTGGTGGAATGCTGTGTCAAAAACAGCAACCATAGGTGTTCCAGGCATGATCTCGGCACAAGCCTCGATTCCCATCATGTTTGGAGGGTTGTGGAGAGGAGCCAGATCAAAACAGTCTTTAATAGCCTGTTCTACACCCTCATCGATCAGAGCAGAACTAGTGAACCTTTCCCCACCATGCACGACTCTGTGTCCGACTGCATTGATTTCTGCCATGTCCTTAATGACCCCGAATTCCGAGTCAGTAAGAGCCTTAACTACCTCCTCGAGAGCTATCTTGTGGGTAGGCAGGTCGACCTGTTTTTCCAGTTTTTTGCCATCGAACCTTTTCTGGGTAATGATCGAGTTATCGATACCTATCCTCTCGCAGAGACCCACTGCAAGAGGGGATTCATTGCTCATATCAATTAATTGATATTTTAGAGATGAGCTTCCTGCATTTATTACCAGTACCTTCATGTGTAAACCCCAGTTCATATATCACTTTCAATTTACATTTATATTTATGATGAATATTTTATGTATGAAAGTTAATAAAAAGCTTCCTAAAACGTTCGTAAATATAGAAACATTGAGATTATTTGTTGTCCTGTGCTGCGGCCTGGACGCAGGTAATTGCAGCGGCACCTACGATATCTTCGGCGCTACAACCTCTGGACAGGTCATTAATTGGCTTGGCAAGCCCCTGGGTGATAGGGCCATAAGCTTCAGCCTTGGCAAGCCTCTGGGCAATCTTGTATGCGATGTTTCCAGCGTTAAGATCAGGGAATATGAAGACATTGGCCTTGCCTGCAACAGGGCTTCCTGGTGCCTTTGAAGCTGCAACACTGGGAACGATTGCGGCGTCTACCTGGAGTTCACCATCTATTGCTACGTCAGGGGCGAGTTCCTGTGCACGCTTTGTGGCAGCAACTGTAGCCTCAGTCAGTGGGCTTTTGGCACTTCCCTTGGTAGAATAAGAAAGCATTGCAACTTTCGGTACGTCTTCAACCAGTAGTTCAAAGGTTTTTGCAGAACTCACAGCAATGTGTGCAACTTCCTCGGGGCTGGGCATTTCGACCATACCTGAGTCAGCAAAGAGGAATGTTCCATTGGATCCATATTCACAGTCAGGTACAGCAATAATGAAAAAAGCGGATGCAAGTGCTGAACCTGGCGCAGTTTTTACGATCTGGACAGCGGGTCTAAGCGTGTCTGAAGATGAGTGAACAGCACCTGATACCACACCATCGACTTCGCCCATTTTTGCCATCATAACCGCGAAGTAAACGTAATCTTTCATAATTTCGGCTGCGCTTTCGAGTGTAATGCCTTTATGCTTTCTAAGCTCATAGAAAGCCTGAATATACTCGTCTTTTCTCTCGTATGTTTCAGGATTTGCAATCTTTGCTTTTGAGAGATCAAGATCCCCTGCAAGTGCCTTGATATTGTCCTCATTGCCTACAAGGATAACGTTTGCAATACCCCTTTCGAGAATCATGGCAGCTGCCTGGAGAACTCTTATATCGGTAGTTTCAGGTAAAGCAATTGTCTTATTGAGTTTTTTTGCTCTTTCGCTAATCTTTTCTAAAAATGTTACCAATCAACCAACCTCCTATATATTTAGAGTGCTTTAAGTTAGCTGGGTCTTGATATATAAATTTACGTAAAAGGTATACCAATATATATAAAAATAAAAAATATATATTTCAAACTATCATGATATTTTTCTATATGAATTACTCTTTGAGATTTGAAACGATCTAGACTATTTATAGCAGATATGTGATACTTAAGACAATATTACTGAATATACATGACAAATTAATATAAAACAATTCCGGAATGATTTGATGAAGATACTGGGAATTTCAGGTAGCCCGAGAAAGGGACAGAATTGCGAGAAAATGATAGAAGCAGTCCTTAAAGCTGCAAATGAAAAAGGTATTGAGACTGATACTGTTTTTATTTCCACTTCAGAAGTCAACCCCTGCAAAGCGTGCGGAGCCTGTAGGGAAAATGATTTCTGTGTAATCGAAGACGATATGGAAGAAATCTACGAGAAAATGAGGGCTTCAGATGGTATAATCGTGGCATCCCCGGTGTATATGGGGAATTTCCCTGCCCAGCTCAAAGCCCTTTTTGACCGGAGTGTCCTACTCCGTCGTAAAGACTTCGCACTCAAAAATAAAGTTGGAGCAGCTCTCTCAGTCGGAGGTTCAAGGAACGGAGGACAGGAAAAAACTATTCAATCAATTCATGACTGGATGCACATTCACGGGATGATAGTTGTTGGGGACAATGCCCATTTCGGCGGAATTACCTGGAATCCTGTGGAAGAAGATGCTGTTGGAATGCAGACTGTACTTGAGACCGCAAAAAAGCTATTTGATGTGCTGGAGCTTCTCGAGAAAAAATGAAGGATTTAAAAAGTATAAAACTAAAAAGTATAAAACTGAGAAGTACAAAATTAAAAAGTACAAAGTTAAAAAGTACAAAATTAAAAAGTACAAAACTAAAAGGATAAAATTGAGAACTTCTTAACAAATTTGTCCAAAATTCAGCTTAAAATCTGAAATATATTTTTTCCACAATGAAGAAAAATAAGTCTCAGGGATTAACCAGGTTGCAACTTAAATTTGCCTCCTGAATGTGCTTGGAATAGGCATTCACAATCTTTTACAATTTACAGTAGATACTTACAAACTCTTACAATGGATACTTGCAGTATCCTCCATAACAAGAAGTTATTACACGGAGTTATACATGGAGTTATTACACGGTGAGATATTATTATAATTGGAAAATGATATAATATTAATGAGGAAATAACACAAGAATTATGGGTAAAAGTACAGTAATTTAGAAATCTCAGGAGAAAAATTGATGGGCTTTATATCTAATTTATTTGGTAAAGATGAGACTCAAAAGTTTTTAGACGCCTGTAAATTTGGGCAGACCGAGAATGTAGAAAAACTTTTGAAAAGCAATAAAGTTGAAATTAACTCACTGGACGCATATGGTAATCCAGCTTTAATTTGTGCGGCAAATAAAGGATATAGAGATATTGTAGAACTGCTTATTAAAGGCGGGGCTGATCTCAATTTTCAGGATGAAAATGGAGATACTGCTTTATCTGCTGCGGCGAAAATAGAACGTGCTGATATTGTTGATTTGCTTATCAAAAGTGGTGCCAATTTAGATATTCAAGATAAAAACGGCGAGACTGCTTTGAAGTTTGGGGTAAAAGTAGGATATAGGAATATCACTGAGCTGCTTATTGAAGGTGGTACCGATCTCAACATTCAGGATAGGAATGGAGAAACAGCTTTGATTTGTGCCGCGGATAAAGGTCATCAGGATATCGTTGAGATGCTCATTAATGGTGGTGCCGACCTTAATCTTCAAGACAAAAATCGTAACACAGCTTTGAACGCTGCAGCAAAAATAGGTCATAAAAATATTGTTGGTTCACTTATCAGCGCTGGGGCTGATCTTAATTCTCAGGACAAAAATGGCAAAACTGCTTTAATTTATGCTGCAGGTAGAGGGTATACTGATATTGCAAAGTTGTTTATTGAGGAAAGTGCCGATCTCAATATTCAAGACGAACATGGGCTTACTGCTTTGATGTATTCAGCACAAACCGGGCATAAGGATGTTGTTGATTTGCTTATTAAAGGTGGTGCCGATCTCAATATTCAAGAGGAAAATAACAAAACTGCTCTGGAAATAGCAGCAGAAATGGGGTTCAATGAGATTGTTGATTTGCTTATTGAAGCCGGGACAAGTCTCAGATCCTGATTTATCCGGAAGGTTATTTAGGAAATCCGCTAAAAAACTCAAAAGGGTTGAAGGCAGTAAATTTACAAGGTATTCTGGACAATAAATTAGCCAGAGCTGCCGATTGAAGAATAAAGGAAAATTACCGTGTAAAAATTAAAGCCTCCGCATTAATTGATATTGCCCTCGTATAATTGATATATCATCATGACATTCCTTACTGCTATGAATAGCAGCAAATCTGAAAGTTCAGCTTCATCTTTCCACTTAGCTAACAGCCCAGCCCGCGAAAAGGCACTTGCAGGAAAACTTACTCCCACTTACGAATCCGCTACTTTTTCAAGCCCGATTCTTGACCAGTTCAGGGGCCTTATGCCTGATTACAACAAACGGCTCTCGTCTGACAGAGATCTGGGACTTTCTTCTTCGGGTTATCCCCGCCTTAGTCCGGAAACTCTTCCAAGGCTAGTTTCCAGCTCCTATACTGGGATCAGACCTGTTGCTCTTACAGAATCTGTATTCGAAAATCCGAAGATGTTTGCAGGAAAAAGGTTTGAAATTAAGCCTGACCTGCCTGGTAAAGTACTAACAGGAACAAGACTGTGTTCTCTCAGTGCAGATCTTCCTATGTATCCTCTTGCGAGCAGGTTTTTAACTCTCAGGCAGGCTGAAGCTGAGAAGGACAGAGAATAAAAATGATGACCAAAAACTAGTGAAACTCTATTCTCTATCTTTATTATATTATTTGCCTAGACGAATAACAAAATACTTTAACTCGCTTTTTCCATTAGGGGATGTTTATTATTGCTTGAAGGATGGATTGAAAAATGCCCGATAACTGGAAAAATCATAAGCTTCATGGAATGCAGGAAATGTGAACACTTCACAAAACTGGACTGCATCTTTATAATCTGCGGATATAAAGGAAGATATTCCAAAAGAAGGATTACTTATAGGGAAAGTTGAAACGCACCCGTAGGAAGCCTAAGTGCCCAGTTAATGGCAGAAACGGCTAAACTTCTACAAGCCTGTCCCTAAAAGATGCAAACTTACTGTGCGTTAAACTCTTCAAGTTTTATGATATTATTGTATGTGTTCCGATTGAACTTATTCCTCATCCGCAGTAATTTTTCTAGGGTCGTGTGAATCACTTCTAAAAAATTAGACCTGTTTACCTCGTTGCTCTCCTCAATGCGTTTTCAAACTTCTCGAGCCCGAGGTCAACTTCCTCAGTTGTGATCACAAGGGGAGGAGAAAAACGAATTACTGAGTCCCCGCAGGGAAGGAGCAGAATTCTTTCTTTAAAGGTTTCCCTGAGAATTTTATCCCTGAGGATGGGGTCTATGGATTTATCAGGTTTTACGATCTCTACTCCGATCATCAAGCCAAGGCCACGCACATCTCCAATGCAAGGAAAGTTTTCTTGAAGTTCCCCTAGGCGTTGTATAATATAAGAACCAAGTTCCTTTACCCGGGCTTTCGTATTTTCCTTTCCGAGAAATTGGAGAGTAGCAAGGGACGCAGCTGAAGCCAGGAAATTTCCTCCGAAAGTATTTGAATGAACTCCAGGTGGCCAGTCCATAAGCTCGCGGTCTGCAAGCATTGCGCCCATCGGGAGACCTCCTCCAATGGCCTTTGCAAGGCAGGAAATCTCAGCCCTGATCCCAAAGTTTTCCATTGCAAGGAAGGGACCTGTCCTGAAGCAGCCTGTCTGGACTTCGTCAGCTACAAGGAGGACATTATTGTCGGTACAGATTTTTCTTACTTCTTTATGGAACTCAGGAGGAGGGACGATATATCCACCTTCCCCCTGAACCGGCTCCACGAAAACAGCAGCTGTATCCTCAGGGCTCAATTCCTTCTTGAAAATTAGATTTTCGAGTTCTTTTGCACACTCGATCCCGCAGGAAGGATATTCGAGATTTAAGGAACAACGATAACAGTAAGCATAGTGGGAATGGGCTGTGTGTATTACGGGAAAATGTTCCTTTTGCTTGACTTTTGAGCAGGTAAGGGAGAGAGAACCCAAAGTCCTGCCATGAAAGGCGTTATAAAATGAGATAAGACCCTGTCCTTTGTTTTCCAGAAGGCAAGCTTGATTGCAGCCTCCACAGCTTCAGTCCCACTATTAGAGTAAAAGACTTTTGAGTAGCCAGAAACCTCTTCTAACTTTTTTGCAAGCTTCAACGGGGGTTCAGCAAAAAAATCTCCATATCCACAATGAATTATTTTCTCAAGCTGGGCTGAGATCGCAGCCTTAACCTCAGGGTTGGAGTAGCCTGCATTCATGACAGCAATCCCGGCAACTAGATCAAGGTACTCTCTTCCATCGACATCTCTAATTATGGAACCTTTTGCGCTGTCCACAACCAGAGGATAGGGACGGGCTTCACAGGCTGACATTATGTTGCAGTCCTGCCCAATAATCTCCCTGGCATTTGGACCGGTGATATCAAGCAGTTCGATCTCATACTCAAAAGAATTAAGATCTTTTTCCGGATCCAGTGCCGTACTTTTTTCCGGATTTTCATTCCCTTGCGCCTTTTCAAATTCTTTGGTTTTCTCCTGAGCCAGAATGCATTCCTCCTAGATTTCTCCCGCATCAAAGTTTATCTCGATGAATTTTATTCCGCTGAATCTATCTGGGCTTTTTGCAGCCTGCCGCTATAGTCTATATATACGGCTTTTATTTCGGAAAACTCCTTGACAGCCTCAGTCCCGGCTTCCCTGAAACCATTTCCTGTTCCTTTCACGCCTCCGAAAGGAAGATGGACTTCGGCGCCTATTGTGGGAGCATTTACATATGTAATTCCAGCTTCGATTTTCTCGATTGCCCTGAAAGCATTTCCTATATTCCCAGTGTAAATTGCTGAGGAAAGCCCATATTTGGTATTATTTGCAACCTCAATTGCTTCTTCAAGATTTGAGACTGTAAGGATCCCAAGCACAGGCCCGAAAATCTCTTCCTGTGCAATCCTCATTTTCGGTTTGACATCAGTAAATATTGTAGGCTCAAAGAAATAACCTGGAAGCCCAGGATCTATTCTATTTCCTCCAAAAAGGAGAGTTGCCCCTTCTTCTTTTCCTATTCTTACATATCTTTCGATTTTCTCAAGCTGGGCTTTGTTGATTACAGGTCCGATGTCGGTCTCAGGCAGGATCCCGTTGCCTACGCTTAGAGCTTTTGTTTTTGCAAGCAGCCTTTTTATGAATTCGTCCTTTATTTTTTCATGCAGAATCAGTCTGCTCGTTGCTGTACAGCGCTGTCCTGCAGTTCCAAAAGCTCCCCACAACACACCTTCAAGAGCAAGTTCAAGGTCGGCATCATCCATGACAATTACCGGGTTTTTGCCTCCAAGTTCGAGAGAAACCCGTTTCATGGTTTTTGAACATTCTTCCATTATCCATTTCCCGGTATCAAGGCTGCCTGTGAAGGAAATCGCATTTATGCGTGGGTGCTGGACTATGGCTTTCCCGACAGTCCCTCCGGGTCCAGTTACTAGATTTATTACCCCAGGAGACAAACCTGCTTCAATAAGTACCTCTACCAACTTGTGGGCAAGCAGGGGCGTATCACTTGCAGGCTTGAAAACGATTGCGTTTCCTGTTATAAGGGCTGGCATAATTTTCCAGGCTGGAATCGCAATCGGAAAGTTCCAGGGCGTAATTAGGCCAACAACCCCAATCGGCCTAAGTATGGTCATACAAAATTTTTCCTTGAGTTCGGAAGTCGTTGTTTCCCCAAGCATCTGCCTTCCCTCTCCAGCTGCATAATTTGTGATATCAATAGCTTCCTGTACATCTCCTCTGGTCTCAGGCAGCACCTTTCCCATCTCTTCTGTCATAAGAACAGCAAGTTCTTCTTTTCTTTCTTGCAAAATCCGGGCTGCCCTGAAGAGTACCTCAGCTCTTTTTGGAGCCGGAATCTTACTCCAGACTTTGAACCCTGCCTCGGCAGCCTCAACAGCCCTATCCACGTCTTTGGATCCAGCTATCTGTATCGTAGCCAGGTTTTCCAGAGTTGCAGGATTTATATCATCAAAAATCTCTCCGGTTGTCGAGTCTCTAAACTCTCCGCCTATGAACAATTTGTATCTCTGAGCCATACAATCCCCCTAATGCATGAGTATACAAGGAGAAATATATTCCATAAAAAGATAAATATATTCCAGAAACTCTTTCCAAAGCCTGCTGGATATTCCTATTTTTTATTGAGCAGGCTAAGTGAAATCAATTATCAAGCTACGTAACACCTTGTGGGAAAAAGGATCTGAAACTTTGATTGGCAAAGACTGATGAGAAAATAGTAATAGTTATAGGCAAATTAAAGCCCTCTTACAATTAGCAAAAGCTGCAGACAGTATAAAAATCTGAATCCGTTGAAAGTTACTGCAGGAATTCAAAGAGCTTCTTTTGTTACTTTTAGTAGCTCACACTGCTGCTGGTGACCTGCCAGATCCTTTTTGACAGCTCGGAGTATTGAGCTTTTGGATCCCCTATTTTCTGAATAAAGGAGTTGGCACCGTTTTCGATTGCCTGGTTCATAATTTCTTCTCTGCCCACACCTGTGAACATGATGAAGGGAATGTTAATCCTTTTGTCACGGATCGTCTTTAAGAACGTAATGCCATCCATAAAAGGCATGTCATAGTCTGAAACTACCACATCATAAGAGTCTTTCTCCAGCCTCTGAAGAGCTTCCCTTGCAGAGTTCACAGTATCAGAAGCTATATTATGGAAGACTTCTAAAAAAGTCTTTGATAGTTCTAGAAACAGCGGATCATCGTCTACAAGCAGTATTTTCATGGGAGTCTTCTCCTGAGGTTATTATTTATAACCTTCTTGTGGATCATTATACCACTTACCATCTCTTAACAAGAAGTAGCAAATTTACCCACGTTTAAAACTATTAGTATAAGTGTTTTAATTAATATAAAAAGTTATCTTCTATGCCTCATAAATTGAAGTTTCTATGTTGTAGGAATGAAAACTTTTGTACTTCAGAAGTGAAAATTTTGTGTTTGAAGAATAGGGATTTGTCATTTTTCTCCAGTCTCATCGAGAACTTTCCTGAGGAAAATATACTGGTGTGAAAAAGCGATGGAAAGTAGTATTCCTTAGGAAATAAATGGTGAAGGATAAAGAATGTGGGATAAAGAACGAAAAATAAACAACAAAAAAGAATGAAAAATGAAGAATAAAAATAAAGAAAACAATAAAAAAGGGAATTATCCCTGATTTATGAAGTTATCTAATTCTTTTTTCAGCATCTGACTAAGGATTTTTCCATCTACCATGCCCCTGTACTCCTTCATGATAATGCCCATTAGGGGACCAAGAGCTGCTGGGCCTTTTTCCTTAATAAAGTCTCCTTTTTTCCTTACTGTTTTCTTGATGAAGTTTTCGACCTCTTCAGGATCAAAGGCACTGAGTCCAAGCTTTGAAATCGCTTCCTGAGTGCCCAGTTCAGGGTCTTTTGCAAGAGCAGTCAAAAGGTCCTGGGTAGCTTCTTTTGCAATTTCCTGGTTTGAAATAGCTGCAAAAAGTCCTTCAAAATGCTCATCAATAAGGTTTTCAGTCTCAACCCCATTTCTCCGGATTTCCGGAACGATCCCGACAAGAGTTCTGGCAATCAGAGTTGAGTTTACATTTTCATCATTTCTGTACCTTTCTATCAAGCTTTCAAAGAGAGGAAGATACTTTGAATAAGCTATTTTTTCTGCAAGCTCTTTATTCAGGTCGGTTTCGGAGACAAAACGCTTTGCCCGGTCGGTAAGGAGTTCGGGAATCTCAATTGAATCAAAGTATTCCTGCGAGATTTCGATTTGAGGCACGTCAGTTTCAGGGTACATCCTTGCAGCACCAGGAAGAGGGCGCATATAAGCAGTATTTCCGTCGGGAAGAGCTCTTCGGGTTTCTTCAGGAATTCCTTCTATAACTTCTTTTGCCCTTATAATAACCGCTTCAATTGCAAGCCTGGCTTTTTCGGGCTCGTCCGCAACCATTACTACGGCATCTCCAGGACATGCGCCTATAGCGTCCCTGACTGCCTGGACTTCCTTTTCGGTAATCCCATAGTTGGGAAGTTCATCGGTATGGAAAATCCCTCCTACTCCAGCAGTCTTTGCCCTGTCTGAAAATTCAGTTCCTAACCTTCTTCCTGGCTGGACTTCTTTGCCTACAAGCCCCTCGAATTTCTTGAGAAGAGCAGCAAGTATCGCGCCTTTTTTCACGCCTTTTTGCAGGACCTTGGATTTTGTGTCTACGAAAAGCCCTGTTATGTCATAGATTTCTTCACAGACAAAGGCTTTTCTTTCCATAAGTTCTTGTCTGATAAAAAGAAGATTCAGCTGCCTTCCAACTTCCTTGCGGACAATCTCTTCTATGAGGTCAAGCGCCTGCACGCCTTTTATTTCGACTCTTGCGCCTTCGGCAATTGAGATATTTACATCCTGCCTGATTGTACCAAGCCCTCTCTTTACTTTGCCTGTAGACCTGAGAAACATTCCTATCTGCTCGGCAACCTCTCTTGCCTGGCTGGGAGACTTGATATCCGGGGCAGTTGCAATTTCTACAAGCGGAATTCCCAGCCTGTCCAGGGAATAAACGATCGAGTCTCCGACTTCCTCTATTTTCTGGGCAGCTTCTTCTTCTATGCAGAGACTGTCAATCCCACAGCGCCCATCTAAGGTCTCAATGTACCCATCACTTGCAAGAAAAGCTGTCCTCTGAAACCCGCTCGTGTTTGAGCCGTCTACCACGATTTTCCTCATAATGTGCATCTGGTCAACAGGCTTCATATTGAAGAGTTTTGCAATCTCAAGGGAAATGTCTAGGGCTTCCTTATTCAGTTCTCCTGGAGGTTCCTCGTCATTCTCTACAAGGCAGGTGGTGTCATAAGCCTTATAGATATATTTCCTCCTGATTTTAGTCTGCTCTACCGCAGCTCTGTCTTTTTCTCCCATTTCGCTTTCAGTAGCCCTGAGATACCTGAAAAACTCAAAATCCGAATCTTTGATATCCCTTATAAGGATAGGACACCTGCAAAACAGTTTCTCCTTCGAATCCAGCTGCTGGTGAATTTCAAGCCCGGCTTTCAGCCCAAGTTCATTATAATCATATTTTTCCATATTTTCACCTGAATCTAAGCAGGAAGCGCCTTAATTCTATTTAATTCTCCTTAATTTTTCCTTAAATTCTCCTTAAGCTTTTCTTAAATATTCCTTGAATCTCTTTAATTTCCCTTCAACCCTTTCTAATTCCTTTTAATTTAGTCTATAAACTTCAGTTTTTATTCTCCCTTTAGTTTTAAGTCCTTCTTTTCGCAATATCCTCTATTGCTTTTAAACTTTTTTGCGCTCGATTCCCCTCTTAGCATTTTTAGGTGCTTTACTATAATTCTTTGTTATTATAGAGCTTGTCCAAAAACTTTAACCTTATTGCTGCTAATATTATAGATTCAAGGAGTGAAAGCTTTTTCTTTCTACTTCAAGAAATATCTTAAGTCTAATGCTGTTTCTTATCTTTAGAAAGTCTGTTCACAAGCCTTCCTATAAACCTGTTAGCCTCAGTTTTGTTTAGTTATCCCATTTCCCTTCTTGATACTGTTCTGGATGTTCTAGAGATTATTCTTTCATTCAAGGCGGCAATGAGGTTAATAAAACTATTCTTGTGATTATATTCTTAGACGAGATACTAGAATAGTTAGATGGACTATAAGAAAGCTAACTCAGACCTTTAAAATTAATAAAATAAGGAAAATTTAAAATAAAAGGGTAATTAGCAAAAACTAAGAATCTAGGTGCAGTTTTATAGACTCGAATAGTCCAGCTCACGACTCTTTTACTCATCTACTTCTAAGACAGACTCCAGATACGGAGGCTTTGTGGGAAGAAGTCAAGGATTTTGTTACTTCTGAAACTGGATTTCACGCAATACTGGACTACAGATGTACTGGATATGCAAGAAGAAAAAAGGAAAGAGTTAGCAAAGAAAGCTTGGAAGATTGAAGAGTATCATAGAGGAATAAAACAGTTTTGTGGAGTAGAAAAGTGTCAGGCAAGGAGAAATAATGTGCAGAGAGCACATATTATGATGGCACTACGAGCATTTCTCAGATTTGAAATCCAAAGAATAAAAACAGGAATTTCATGGTTTGAAACAAAAGTGAGTATTACAAGAAATGCTGTTAATCAATTCATTAAAAAGCCAATCTATACCTTAGGATAAAAATTACGGAAATTCAAAAGTTGCCTGCAAAGCAGGCAACTGCGTAATCCCTATATATTAATAATGACGTGGTTAACATTTAGAGGTTTTTGATTTTTATATTTAATTCGAAAAGTTCTAATTAAATCGATAATTAATAGGAAAATTAAATGGATTTTTGCGTCTACCTGCTGAATGTGGGTTATTCAATTCTCGCTGCCTTTCTAATGATGCCAGCAGCAAAGTCGAAGCAGAGGCAGAAAGACTCAGATTCTATGTCATACATTAGTAGTAAATAAGTTTATTATTTGTCATTTTGTCATTTTTATATTAAAAGTTAATTTTTAATATTCCAAAAAGTTAAATTTTCACACAGTACTTATAGAAGTTCGACTCTTTTTAAGAATACTATGTAAGATTTTCTTGAAGTTCATACAAGCTCAAGCTCTCTTGGTTCTGCTTCTGAGGCTAATTTCGGATTCTCTGATCTTGATGGAACTTCTAGAGTAAAATAGCATCAAGGAAGGCTAATTTACCATTAATCTTCGAGCTTACCCCAAAATCCATTACTTTAATCATGAGAGTTTCCAGAAATTCGATTGATTACTCAAAAATAAGATTTTAAAAAGCAAATTTAAATTTTAGATAAACTCAATTCAAGATTTATATAAAGAAGGATGTAAAATGGTATCAGGAATTAATGAAATTATGGTAATTGTGAGTCGGATAATATTATTCATTTAGCCCCCTCTTTATTTCCTCA